>JBEIOV010000013.1:0-109805 GCA_040377375.1 Hylemonella sp. | reverse complement strand
CTTTGCCGGATTCATGCTCCTACTGCCACCGCTTAAGCCGTCCAAGCCCGCTGGAGAAAAACTTGGCCACAAACTTCGGAAATCCTCTCTCCTGAAGTTTTTCCACCACCAAGGTCTTCATCTTTTCCATTGTCATGTCGGGATTTACAAATTCCCCGTTAACGTAACAGTAGCTGCAATACTCTTTGCTCAATGAGCCGTCTGCATTTGTTCCGCCGCCTTTCGGATCAGCCTTGAGCGGCATCCCGCAACTTTGGCACTTGCTGCTTGCTGTCATTTCGCACTTCATTTCTTGGACGGCTAACGTGATTTAGATCGCAAAAGTGCGTAATAACATGGCCGGATGTTCATCGTGTGCTCCACCCCTTATGCAGCTAAGTCGCTGTTTTATAAAGAAATTTCCCGCCATCATGCCCGGATTTCGGGCTATGAACAAACCGTAAAAACCCACAAATGCGCGCAATAACATGGCGGCATGCCCTTCTTCTATTTTCGGACAAAGGCCAGAACCTATTGATTTGACTGGGCATTTTAAAGATACTGTACATATGGACAGTATCCAATACTCCACAAAACCACGCAACACGCCAGCCCGTCCGCCGCTACGGGCAATCCGGCTCCTCGATCAACTTCGCGAGCGGCTGCGCTATCTGCACTACAGCCTGCGCACGGAGCAGACCTATCTGTACTGGGTGCGCTGGTTCATCCGGTATCACGGCGTGCGGCATCCGCGCGAAATGGGCAAGCTTGAAGTGGAGGCCTTCCTGACCATGCTGGCCAACGAGCGCAAGGTCGCGCCGTCCACGCACCGACAAGCGCTCAGTGCCCTGCTTTTTCTCTACAAGGAGGTGCTGGGCCAGAACCTGCCGTGGCTGGACGAGATCGGCCGCCCTGTCCCCATGCGCCGTATTCCTGCCGTGCTCACCGTGCCGGAGGTGCAGCGCCTGCTGGACTTGATGGAGGGTGAAACCGGTTTGCTGGCCCGCTTGCTCTATGGCACGGGCATGCGGCTGATGGAATGCCTGAGCCTGCGCGTCAAGGATGTGGACTTTGCGCGCCACGCCATCGTGGTACGCGAGGGCAAGGGCAGCAAGGACCGCGTGGTCATGCTGCCCCGCTCCCTCGTGGATCCGCTGCAGACGCAATTGGCGCGCTCGCGTGCGCTGTGGGAAGTCGATCGTGCCGCGCAGCGGCCTGGCGTCTACCTGCCGTATGCCCTGGATGCCAAGTACCCGCGCGCCGGGCAGACCTGGGCCTGGCACTGGGTGTTTCCGTCGCCCACCTTGTCGGTGGATCCACGTAGCGGCATTGAACGCCGTCACCACCTGTTTCAGGAGCGGCTGCAGCGCGCCCTCAAGCGCACGCTGCCCATGGCCGGCATCCACAAGCCGGTTTCCGTCCACACCTTGCGGCATTCCTTCGCCACGCACCTGCTGCAGGCCAGCCCGCGGCCAGCATTCACCGAAGAAACCACTTCATTCACAACGCGGACCGTGCGGTCCTGCTGGCTACAATTTGGCGCATCAACAACGTCCTTGTGGGAAGCCGTTTGAAAAATATCTTGCGGGATGCGCACTTCACGGGGCTGGTTTATGGTGCCGCGCTGATGCTGCTGGTTCATGTGACCGGCACGCTGGGCTACATGTACATCGGGCGTCCGTCGGCCACATGGATTGACAGCTTCTACATGACCTTCATCACCGTGGCCACCATCGGCTTTGGTGAGACGGTTGATCTGAGCCACCATCCCATGGGTCGCCTGTTCACCGTGTTCATTGCCGTGATCGGCATTGGCACGATGAGCTACCTGTTTTCCAGCTTTGTGGCTTTGCTCCTCGAATCCGATCTCAACACCGCCCTGAGGAAAAAACGCATGGAAAAGGAAATCACCAGGCTCACCGGCCACTACATCGTTTGCGGCATTGGCCGCGTCGGCACGAACGTGGCCATGGAGCTGATCAAGACCAAGCGCCCGCTGGTGATCATCGAAAGCGATGATGCGGCGCTCAGCCGCTGGCTGGAGCACCAGCCGCGCGCGCTGTACCTCCATGATGACGCGGCCGACGATGACGCCCTGCGCAGGGCAGGGGTCATGGCCGCCGCCGGGGTGTTTGCCGTGACGGGGGACGACAGCCACAACCTCATGGTGTCGCTGTCGGTCAAGCTGCTCAATCCCAGGGCGCGGGTGGTGGCCCGCCTGCATGACATTCGCAACGCCAACAAGGCGCGCCGCGTCGGCGCGGATGAGATCGTCTCGCCCGACTTCACCGGCGGCATGCGCATTGCCTCGGCCATGGTGCGCCCGCGCGTGGTTAATTTCATGGACCAGATGTTGCTCAGCGATGAGGGGCTGCGGATGGAAGAGGTGGTTGTTCCCGCCGGCTTTCCCGCCACGCCACTGGCTCAACTGGTTCCCAGGTCAAGGGACTACATCCTCATGGCCACGCATGAGCATGGCCAATGGTTGTTCAATCCGCCCGATGACCATGTGGTCAAGGCGGGGGTGGCGCTGGTTTTGCTGGCCAGTCCGGCCGGGCGGGTGCACGTGGAAAAGCTGCTCAAGGTCCAGGAAAGACCCGCTGCTTGATCAACCCGCTGGCCGGCGGTCTCCACCAAATGCACCATGGGCATTCCTCCGAAATTATTAGCGTATTTGGCCTCCAGCCCTCGTAAAACCTGCGCAGACCGCTTCTCTTTTGATAGCAACTCCGCGTCAAGGAAATGTCAGGGACGCAACGCTATTTGCCCTGGGATGGAGGTTTGCTTGCATCGGATGCCGGCCTTCGTTGATCCGAGCTACCGACAATCGCCATGTGGCGCCGAAGCAGGGTTTGCCCGACGGATGCCAGGTAAGACCGCGCGTCCGCACCGTCCTTTTCGAGGAAGTCATACCCTGTGCGCTCAAGTTCCGCGGCCGCGATGCGATTGGCCTGCCATTTCCGCTGGAAGTCGCCGCTGGTGGAGATCGTAATCAGCAGCGCGGCCGTCACGGAGAAAAGGGCCGCGAAGTCCTTTTTCGCCCCCTCGTTCCTGGTGAGCGTCTCGAGTTTCAGCACGAGCGCCGCCAGCGCGCTAAGCGCCGCGGCGGCAAAGGTAAAGCCCCAATAGATGCCGCTCCATCGAGAGGCGTTCTCCCTGGTTTCAAGGTAGTTGTCCAGGATTGCCTTGGCAACGAGCGCCTGATCCGGGTTCGGCTTGTCGATCATGGAGCGCAGTGCGACGCCAAGCGCCTCACCGCGCGGCCATTTTTCTCGATCGTCGAGGAACCACCATAGCCCGGCAATCAGCGTGCCGACGAGGACGACAACGACAAGCACTTTCAAAGACGATGAAGACGATGTGGATGCACTCATCGGTTCCTCCATGAAACTCAGCTTTGACGCATCCCGCAAAAGCGCCGGATGACATGCCGGCCTGCGGGATGGCGTGGCCGGTGGCTTTTCAAACTCCGCACGAACGGCAAGGTTACATCAATCCCCCGAGCAAATCCACCCGTCCATTGAACATGGGGCACCCGCGTCCCGGCGTCTCTGTAATGCCCTGTAATTGCTCGGGGCCCATGCCGTTCCTAAAGTAGCACCACTGCCGCGAAAAACCGCGGCGGTCAAAACAAAAAACACGCTACCAGGAGGCCCCATGTCAAGTCAGCTCTTGCCGCCGCGCATCACGCGACAAAGTCCCCGACCGCATTCTTGCGCCAGTGCATTGAGCGCCTGCCGCCGTGCTCCCGAACACATTCCACCACGGTAGGAGGCGCCATGGATATCAAGCTGCGATTTGTCAACCATTCCGAGGACGGCAACAAGTCCGAGGTGGTGATCTATCAGAAAAACGTGCTCACCACCATGGCGTCGCCGGCCGTGGCCTGGAAGGTGATCCGCTACTGTGGGCGCGATTGCACGCACCCGTTTGTGTATCCGGCGGGTTATGAGGTGGCGGTAAGGGATGAGTACGGAAATTACTCGCCCCGCGTGGCCGCGCAAAACGGCCAGTTGCTCAAGCTCATTTCGACTCCGACGGGGTCGCGACGATTGCTGCAAACCGGGCCGGCCAGCGCGAGCGGCGAACTCGATGTGCTCAACGGCATGGGCATGGGGGCGGTCGATGTCTGCCTTTTCAAGAGCGGGCAATTGATGGGTCTCAAGACCGCGGTGGCACCCGGACAAAAGGCGGTCTTTCAATACAAGCCCGTGCTGTGGATCGGTGTGGTCTCGGAGGTGTTGCAGGGCACGGGCATCAACTCGGCCGTGCTGTCGAGCATCAACACCGAACTCTCGCTGATCGGCCTCATGAGCGCCGACATTGTGATGACGGGCGGCGGTCCAGGAGAGGACTCGGCGCCCTATGAATTCAATCTCGAAAACATCGTTCCGGCCTGACGGCGCAAGCCGGGTCTGAACACGCAAGGTTCGCCGCCGGGGCAATAGGGCAACGATGGCAAACAGGCAACGCATGGTGCGTTGCCATCATTTTCACCACCAGGAGAGACTTCATGGATATCGCACTTAACTTCATCAACAACTCGAACGACGCGAACAACTCGGAGATCGTCATCTTTCAAAAGAACGTCGCGACGAATTTCGACGAACTGGCCGTGGCTTGGCAGGTCATCCAATACTGCGGCCAGGGCGACAACCACCCCTTCACCTTTCCCATGACCATGCAGGTGGGGGCCAGCGACAGCTATGGCAATTACACGCCGCAACTGGACGCCCAGAACGGCCAGCTGTTCCAGATGGCATTGACCACCTCCGGCGATCGGCTGGTGGCGGCAGGCAGCGGCACCAGCTCCAAGGAGGTGCAGGTTCTCAACAGCCTGGCCATGGGCGCCATCAATGCCAGCATCTACAAGGCCGGCAACCTGCTGGCGATCAAGACCTCGATTGCCCCGCAGCAAAAGGCGGTGTTTGAATTCAAGCCGACCATCTGGATCGGCGTGGCTTCGCAAATCGTGCAAGGCCAGGTCATGAACTCGGCCATCATCTCCAGCATCAACACCGAACTGTCCTTGCTGGGAATCCAGAGCGCCGACATCGTGATGACGGGCGGTGGGCCGGGCGCCAACTCCACTCCCTTTGAATTCAATCTCGAAAACATCGTGATGTGCTAACGCGCCCAGCGCTGGTGTGCGTCCAATTGGAGGCCGCGCATCGGCTCTGCTGGTCACGCAGCCCTCGAAGGTAGCCCACAGTGAACGAAATGGTCAAAAGAAGCTGGACCGCCATGAATGGCGGTCTGGTCTTCGACATCACCATCAATCGCGATCCCGGCGACGACATTCCTTCCTGCGCCTGTGTGTCCTGCAAGTCCGGTCCGTCGGAAAGTCATTTCGTCACCATCACGAGACTGCGGTCGCCGAAGCTCTTTGAGTTCAAATTTCGCTCTGGCTGTTATGTGCTGGGCTACCTGAAGCAACAAACGCCGGTGCATATCAACGGCGTCGCCTGCACCGCCATCTTTGCCGACATCCACTACGGGATGAGGGGCCAGAGCGACGACCACCACTTCGAGGGCATCATGGCGGCCTGTCCCGCGCGCGGACCTGTTCCGCCGCCCGGCCCCTGGCCGCCTGACCCGTCCCCCATCGAGCCGGATCGCCCCGGCGATCCGGTCGAGCCCATCCCCATCATCACCACCCATCCCGATGAGCTTTTTCCCTATGTCTATGTGCGGCGCTGGCCCAAGGTGAGCGCCGCCGATCTGCTGTATGGCTTTGTCCAATACGTCAGCGCCAGCCCCCCCTCAAGCACGTTTTTCGATGATCTGGCTGGCGCACGCAATCACAGCCGCGAGGCAGCGCAGGCATTGGCCCTGCAATTCATTGATGGCGACACTCCCTACCAGGGCGACTTTGTGCAAGGCATGCACGTGCTCGCGGGACCGATCAGCCAATTTCCGCATTTCTTTGATCATCTGCCCAAGCCTGGGGACAACCCGTCGGAATGGCTGGCAAGGGCCAGTGAGAAAATAACGTTATTGCTGTCGCGCTACGCGCTGACCTGGGACTATTTCGATTCCAGCGCCTACGCCTATGAGCTGGACCGCGTCTGGCAGAGCTACTTTGCCCTGATTGTCATCCTGGGCTATGACACCGCGCTGCTGGACGACCTCGCCCGTGCGCTGCTGCTGGCCCACCTGATCGAGGTGGCCTTGCAGCCTTACGCCGACAGCGCCGGCGTGGACCGCTCCCCCCCGGTACATATCCACTTCACTGCGCAGCAGCTTGCCGAGCTGTTCACGGCCACGATCGTGCTCAGCGCGCAAGTGTTTCCCCTGCCCCCGGCGCAGGCGCAGGGCGCTTCCCCGCCGCCAGCGCCGTTGGGCTGGATTGAGCCCTATGCCATTGGCGACCTGCAGATGGTGCGCCAGCGCCTGCTGCGCTACCAGAGCGGCGAAATTGCACGGATCGAGAACGTGATGCGCGGCGAGCGCCGGGAGGTGACGCACAAGCGCACCCACCGCCAGCTCGACGAGCAAAAGCAAACCACGGCCGAGATGCAGATTCTGCAAAACGATGCCGCGGACGAACGCAGCAACCTGCAGGAAGAATCGCGCAAGACCGTGGCCGAGGCCACCGAAACCAACCAGTACAACAAGTTCACCAGCAGCTATGGCCCTCCCACCCAGGCCACGCTGGATGGTTCCTGGAGCAGGACCGTGCAACCGGGCGCCACGCCAGGCCTGGACGACAGCACCCGTTTCGCGCGCGACATCCTGAACAAGACCGTCAACCGCATCAGCCGCAGCGTGAGCCTGACACGTTCCAGCAGCACCATGAGCCAGACCGAGGATTCGGTGGTCAGCCTGATCGACAACACGGCGGGCACGCACAGCATGCGGGCCGTGTTTCGCTGGCTCAACAAGGTGTACGAGGCCTGCGTGGTCAACTATGGCCAGCGGTTGATGCTGGAGTTCATGGTGTGCAAGCCCGCGGCCAGCTTCATCGCGCACGAGCAGGCGCTGGCCGGGCAGGATTTCATCAAGCCGGTCCCTCCGCTGCGCCTCGGCATCGCCACATTTGAAGACATCGGGCCGCGCAACTATGCCCGACTGGGCGCCTACTACGGCGTGCTGGACCTGGAACCCGCGCCGCTGGCGCAACGTTTCGCCTCGGCCACCTTGCGCAATGGCGAGGAAAAGCAAATCGCCGTTCCAGCGGGCTACTGCGCCACCAGCGCCTTTGTCAACTACGTCAGCACGCCCGCCGGCCTGCCGGCGCCCGTGGTGCTGGTGGGGCGGCAGACCTTCAGCCCCACCGCGGCGTCGGGCGCGGCCCCCCTTGATGGCGAGGATGACAGCGTGCCGGTGTCGGTGCTCGACTACCCGCCCAGTCTGTCGCCGCCCAGCGACATACAGGTGCAAGTCAACGTGGAAATCACCTGCGCGCCTTCGGCGCGCTGCATGGACCAGTGGCGCATCAGCACCTACGCCAGCATCATGCGCGCCTACCAGGAGCAACTCACTGCCTACTACGCGCGCGCCGATAGCGGTGCTCCATCTCGCGCATCAACCCGCTCGCCGCTGGCGAACCGGCAGATTGAACAACGCGAGTTGAAGAATGCCTGCTTGCGCTTGCTGCTGGAGCACCTGCTGACACTGACCGGCACGCCACCCAGTGGCGCCTTGCTTTCCCCTCCATCGGAATTCGCCGTCAACGAGCCACGCTACCTGCAGTTCTTCGACGAAGTACTGGAATGGAACGAGATGGTCTACAGCTTCTACGCCAGCCCGGGCCTGGGTGCCGGTGGCGCCGAGCTGGAACTGGGCAGCCTGGCGGATGACGACGACACGCTGTTTGCCAGTTTCTTGCAAGCCGACCAGGTGCGCGTCCTGCTGCCAGTGCAGCCAGCGCATGTGATGGCCTTTTTGTACTTCTATTCGTCGGGCATGCTGTGGATGTCCAATGACCGGCTGGCGCCGGTCAACCCCGGCGATATCGCCCTGGTTGATGACATCAAGCATGCTGAACCCAGGCACCACGCGATTCAACGCGTCGGACCGTGCTGGGAGGTGGTGGTGCCCACGGCCATGCAGGTACTCGACGAGTCCGGTACGAGCACCGAGCCCAACACCGTCGTCATCGGGAGTGCCGCGCCATGATGATGCCCGGCCTGGCCAACCCTTTTTTTGTACGTCCAGGTTTTGGTGACCTGCCGGTCGGCTCCGTGATGGCGTTTGCGGGCGCCTTGGGCACGCCTGACAGCGCCAGCCCCCCCGTGACCGTGACGGCGCAAGACTACACCACCGACCCGCTGGAGGCCTGGGGCTGGATGTTCTGCAATGGCCGATCGCTGTCAAGCCATGACTACCCCGAGCTGTTCGCGGTGCTGGGTTATGTCTACGGCGGTAGCGGCGGTCAGTTTCTGATCCCCGACTACCGCGGTTATTTCCTGCGCGGCAATGGCACGGGCACGCAAAACGATCCCGACATCGGCACGCGCAGCACGCCACCCGGTGGCCAAGGGCTGCGCAATGGGGTGGGCTCAACCCAGTCCTTCGCCATGGAGACCCACGAGCACACCTACAGCAGCGCGCCGGCCCCCTCGGCCACCTCGCCCAGCGGCACGGCGGCCGGGGCCCCCAGCATCACCAGCACGCTGACCACCGGCGGACCGGTGCCCGGCCAGGACCAATCCAATGCGGTGCTGGTGAGCCAATTCGAGACGCGGCCGATCAATGTCTACGTCAACCACATCATCAAGTTCACCTACGGGCTGGTACCGCTGTTCAGGTGAGCCGACAACTGTTTATTCACAGGAGAGACTCTCATGCCTTACACCAACGTCCAGTTCATCGGCTACGTGCTCGACACCACGCCGCAGTTGAATTCCAACGGCTCCCAGACCTACCTTGGGCTGAACAACCCGCAGCTCGATATCGAAGCGCGTTGCGATCTGATGCTTCGCGCCATGGAAACCGCGCGCGACGCGCTACCGCGGCAGTCCCCACCGATACCTCCCGGGGACACGCTCAAAGTCTTCATGGCGCCCGAGTTCTTTTTTCGCGGCGCGGCCGGCGCCTATCAAATGGACGATGTGCAACTGGCCATTGCGGCGCTGCAGCGCATGGCCGCGGACGACCAGTGGCTGGACTGGGTGTTTGTCTTTGGCACCATTTTGGGCGTTTCCTCGCCCACCCTGCAAAGCCCACCTTACGACATTGATCCGCTGGCCACCAAGGAGGTGTACAACTTCGCGCTGGTACAGCAAGGGGGCGTGGCGACGCAGGGGCCCGCGGGCGCGCGGGTGGTGATGAAGGAACTCATGTCGGGCGTGGACTTCATTGCCGCCAACGCCAACCCCGGGGGGATGTTGCTGGGCGATGTGGCTCACTTGCCCGCATCCACGAGCGGCGGCCCTGGGCGCGAACAGCAGCAGGTCAACTACGACGGCGCGGGCGTGTTCGGGCTGGCGGGCATCACCTGGGGACTGGAGGTGTGCCTCGATCATCTGAACACCGTGCACCGCCTGCAGAGCTCACCCCAATTGCCGGGTGAAAACCTCATCCAATTGCAGTTGGTGCCATCTTGTGGCATGGGCATACAGGTGCCCAGCGTGATCGTCGAGACCGGCGGTTATGTCTTCAACTGCGATGGCTGGCGCGCGACCAGGCATTCCACGCTGGCGCAGCAGGTGCCGCCCCTGGTCGATGTGCCGCTTTCCACCAGCACGCCCGTGAGCGCCGCGGGCATTCCCCTGCAAAGCACCTCGCCGGTGCAGGACGTGCCCATCAGCTCCCTGTATGCAAACGGCGCCGGCGTGGTCAACATCTATCCGGCGCGGGCCATCCCCGCGCCGCAAACGGTTCCGGGCAGCACGGTGCGGCTTTTCTGGCAGGCCAGCGCCGACTACCAATTCATCTTCCTGCTGGTGTACAGCACCGGCGGCAACTACGTGACCATGATGTGTGAAATACGCAGCAAGAAGACCAACTTTTACGGCAACAACTACTTCATGCCGCTGCTGCTGCAAACGCAGGACTCGCTCAAGCAAAACGTGCGAATCGAGATGCGCCTGGCGCCCGGCAGCGGCGCGTATGCCGGCGCCGTGTGGTGCAAGATCAATGTGCCGGGCTTCATCTTCGAAGGCAATGCGTTTGAGTTCAGTGCCACTTCCTCCGGCCCGGCTCCGTTGACGAGTTGGTAGTCGGTGAATCGGAGTGGCCATGCAAACCGACAACTTGCGGACCGTCAGCGGCGCGAGCAGGCAGCACGAACTGAGCGTGTTCGTGCACCATCGCGCCTTTCGGGTGCGGTCGGACGATGCGCGGCGCGCGTTCTGGAGCCGCGTGGGCACTGGCTTGTGGGAACCGCAGACCTTTGAGGTGTTTCACCGGTTTTTACGGCCGGCTTGCTCCTACATCGACATGGGCGCCTGGATTGGACCCACCGTCCTGTACGGAGCGGCGCTCTCGGGCTGCGCGCATGCACTCGAGCCGGACCCGGTGGCCTTCGCTGAACTGGCCGCCAATGTCAGCGCCAATCCTTCCCTGCACCGCAAAATCAAGCTCCACCCCTATGGCATTGGCCCCGAGAGCGGCCCGCTGCAGCTCTACGTGGGAGGGCTTTATTTTGGCCAGCAAAGCCATTTCGGCGACAGCATGTCGGGCATGTTCTCGGCACCCGGCGTCATCAACCAGCCCTGTAGCGAAGTCCAGGGCATGGATCTGGAGCGCTTTCTGGAACTCAATGCCATTGATGACTGCAACTTCATCAAGATGGACATCGAGGGCGGAGAGTATGCCGTGATTCCCGGCTTGTGGCGCCGACTCAAGCGTTTTGGGCTGCCCACGCTGTATGTATCCTTCCATGCCCCCGAGCTGGCGCGCCGGGAAGCCCTGATTCGTGCCTGCGTGGATGAGCTGCTGCTGTGCTACCCGCGCTTTTACCGCGCTGTGCAGGCCCAGCCGGTGGCACTGGAACAACTGGTGGACGCGGTGAGCGACTGGGGTGACGAGGCACCGGGCAGCCCCTGGCGCGAGCTTGAGATGTTGCTGGGCTCTGGCCTGGTGGCCAGCCATGAGGAATGGTGAATGCCCGCCGCGCAAGACCGCCAGATACTGATCGGCGTGCATGTGGTGGCGTACGCGCAGCCGGATGCACAAGTCTTGTCCGCCACGCTGACCAGTATTTTCGAAAACACGCCGCTGCCCTTTGCGCTGCGATTGCTGCCTGACCCGGCTGACGGAGCCCTGGCGCAGGCGCTGCAAGAGCAGCTCGGTGCCTATCCGGCCATCGCCCAGTTGCCTGGCCCCTGGCAGCAAGGCGCAGCCGCTTGCTTCAACCGGCTGGTGAGCGTGCCGGCTGATGTCTATGTTTTTCTGGAAAACGGCGCTCGGGTCACCCCCGGCTGGCTGGAGTTGCTCCTGGCCGCGCTGGACTGCGATCCCACCCATGGCCTGGCCGGCCCCTCCACCAACCGCGGCTGGAATGAACAAGCCGTGGCGCCGCTGTGCGGCACCGCGCAGGAATCCTTGTGGGACCAGGCCGATGCGCTGGCGGCGCGTTTTGGCGAGGCCTGCATGCCGCTGGAGCCGCTGCACAGCCTGGCCGACTTTTGTTATGTGGTGAAGAACGAGGTGGTGGCCGCGATCGGCGCTGCCGACACCGCCTACACCCAAGGCCCCTGCTGGGAGATGGACTACAACATACGCGCCGCGCGGGCCGGTTTTCGCGGAGTATGGGCCAAGGGCGCTTTCGTGCTCCGGGCATTGCCGTGCCCATTGCAGTCGCAGACGCAGGACAACTTGCTCGAGACCAACAAGCATCTGTACCAGGACCGGTTTTGCGCCTGGCGCAGCGAGGCGCAGCATCAGCCCCCGCCCTACCACGGACATTGCGCCGGAGACCAGTGCCGCTTCTTTGCGGTGCCTGAGCGCATGCGCATCCTTGTGCCGCTTCCCAACGTTTTGGCCCAGCCGCAGTTGCCGTCGCATGCAATGGCATCGCCGCTGCTGAGCTGCATCATGCCGACGCGCGCCCGGCCTGAGTTTGTGGCGCAATCGATTCGCTACTTCCAGCGCCAGGACTATCCGGCGCTGGAGCTCATCATCGTGTATGAGGATGACAGCGACCTGCCCGCGGACATTGGCGACGCGCGGATCCGCTGCGTCCGCATGCCGCCCAAGACCAGCATTGGCGCCAAGCGCAATGAGGCGGTGCGCCTGGCCCAGGGCGAGCTGATCGCGCACTGGGACGACGACGACTGGTATGGCGAGCAACGCCTGAGCCGGCAAGCGGCGCCCATCCTGCACAATATCGCGGACATCACCGGCCTCAACGACATGCTGTTCATGGCGCGCCAACAGGCTGAGTTCTGGGCTTGCAGCCGGACCTTGTTTCGCCGCCTTTTTGTGGAAAACGTCAGCGGCGGCACATTGGTCTTTCGGCGCAGCCTGTGGGAGCGTCACGGGCACTATCCCGCCACCTCTTTGCGCGAGGACGCCGAGTTCTTGCAGAAAACCCTGCGCGGCGGCGCCCGTTTGTGCCGCATCTCGGGGCGTGCGCTGTGCATCTATGTGCGCCACCACGGCAACACCTGGAAGTTCAAGGAAGGCCACCACCTGCAGCAGAACGCCTGGACCCGGGTGCCGCCACCAGAGTGCCTGCGGCGCGATCACGACTTCTACTTTCCGGCCGCGGCAGCGCCACCCGCCCAGCCGATTCCACCGCTGGTGTCATGCATCATGCCCACTGCGGATCGGCGCGACTTTGTGCCGCAGGCGATCCGGAACTTTCTGGCACAAGACTACAGCCCGCGCGAACTGATCGTGCTCGACGACGGGCGTGACAGCGTGGCCGACCTGATCCCGCAGCACGAGAGCATTCGCTACTTGCGGCTGGATCGCAAATCGACCATCGGTGCCAAGCGCAACATGGCCTGTGAGCTGGCGCGCGGCGAGCTGATCGCGCACTGGGACGACGACGACTGGATGGCGCCGGGCTGGCTCAGCTCGCAGGTTAGGGCCTTGCAGGATCAAGGGGCCGACATCTGCGGCCTGGACAAGGTTTTCTTCTACGCACCCGGCTCGCGCCGTGCCTGGCAATATGTGTACGATGGGCGCACACCCTGGGTGTGTGGCGGTACCCTTTGCTACCGGAAGGATTTTTGGCGCAGCGCGCCCTTCGCCGATCTCAACGTGGGCGAGGACAATGCCTTTGTCTGGGCGCCACGGAGCAAGCGCATCGCGATCAACCCCGAGCAGCACCTGTACGTGGCCCGCGTGCACGCGCGCAACACCAGCCCCAAGGAAACCCTGAACCGGCGCTGGCGCAGGTATCCGGTCGAGCAGATCGAACGTCTGATGCTTTGAGGCCACGTGTTCACCGGCTCAGACAGCCTGATCAGCCAGCAGCCTGAACACCACTTCGCGCTCGTCATGGGACGCGCTGGCTGCGCCGAGGCGCTGCTCCAGCAACATGCTGGCTGCAAGCTCGGGGTGAGCGTCTTGACTGACCAGAATCTCCCCCGGCTCGGCCAGGCTGTTCAAGTGCAGCGCGACGTTGGCTCCTTGATTCCTGCTGGAGACGTCACTGCGAGACGCAAGCGCTACCCTATGGATCCCGCCAGATAGCTCAACATGAACACCATGCTGTATCTCCAGCAATCGCCTTCTTCGCTGCACCCGCTTGCGCAAATCCAATGCGACCATCGCGGCCTGATGCAGGTTCTGCGCACTGCTCGCCCCCTGGTCAAAATAAAACAGCATGCAGTCGCCCAAAACCCCAACGCTGCGCCCCCGCCCATCTTGTACCGCGTTGGCGCACCATCGCATCTGTTGCTCCCGAATTCCCTGCAAGTCAGGCAGGGCCAGCGACGAATTTTTCTCGGGGTACAGGCGCAAGCCGACACACAAAATGACAAGAACATGCGCCTCGTTCAACACCCCGGCCTCGGCCTGCATATTGTCCAGCGTCACTTGCGCCGAAGAGCCAGCCGCCGCGATACGGGCGAGCGCCGGCACTTCCGCAGGCGGCGCCTGGTGGCCGCCGTGCAGTTGCTTCAGACACTGCGCCAGTTCGGCGTACAGGCCCGCCGCATCGGCGGTGCGCTGTCGAACGTCCTTTTGCAAGGCCCGTTGCAGCAGCGCCCCCAGTGCATGTCCGGTCAACTCGTCAGGCAAGACGATGGCCGACGCGCTCAGTTGCTGGCGCAGCACTTCGTTGAAATTGGCACCTTGAACACAGGGTCTGGCGCTCAAGCATTCGACAAACATCAAGGCCCAGGCATAAATATCCGTCGCCGGGACGCACAGCTCGCCCCGCAGTTGCTCCGGCGCGCAGTAAGCGGGTGTGCCCTCGGCACCCATCATGAAAAGTGGTTCACCCTGGTAGCTTGCAAGCCCGAAGTCAAGCACTTTGACGTGCAATGCCGTGCCAGTGGACATCACCATGACGTTTTCAGGCTTCAGGTCGCGATGCACGATATGGCGCATGTGCAGGAAGGCCAAGGCGTCAAGCAGCTGTGCCATCAGACCAATGGTCTCCAGCAAAGGCAATTTGCCGCTGCGCAGCAGAAAATCCCTGAGCGTTTCTCCCGGAAGGAACTCAAGAACCGTAAAAAGCATTCCACCCTCCGCCATGCCTTTGTCGACCAGCCTCACCACGTGGGAATGCTGCAGCATCGCCAGCACCCGGGTCTCCTGATGCAAGCGTTGTTGCACGCGTCGACTCGCGGCAGGGTCGCGCAGGGAGGCCAGGTTGGGGATTTTTACGGCGACAAACTGGCCCGTGCTGCGTTGTCTGGCCTTGAAGACTTGGCCTGACGCACCTTGCCCCAACAAACCAAGCGACTGGTAGCCAGACACGCCCACGGGAAAGCCGTACATGGGGCCCCCGGGTCATGAAGATGTGACGCCGGGTCAGACCACAAGAGCGTCTTCAGAGCAGGCCTGACCATCCGAGGTCAGCGGATCGAACGTAGCTTCCAGTTGGACCCCGCGCATGATCCGAAAGCGCAAATTGCCAAAACGCAAGGACCCGCGGCGACGTTCAATCAGTTCAGGTACATGCGCGCCGCAGGGCACCGACAGCGCGAGTTGCTTGCGCATCCGAAAGATCTGAATATTCAAGTGGCCCGGATCGATGCCCAGCATCTTGGCCAATCGCCCCAACTCGATCCAACCCTGGGCATGACTGTCCAGATGGCGCTGCGCATCGGCCAGCCTCAAGCGCGCCAATGTCAGCAACGCATAGTGGTGCGAACGCTCGCCAAAGTCGAGATGGCAATCGGCGTCATCCAGTTTCAGCCACACATGCTCTTCATCCAGACTCACCCTGAAGAACAGCGTCGGTCGAGATCGACTCAAGGGCCCGCTGCCGCCGATCATGCCCTCCATGGTGGAGACGACTTCGGCCATCAAAATGAAGCACCAAGCCTTGCCGGCAAAACGAACCTCGTCACCGTCCTCCAGCACCCAGCTGCCCTGCGGAGCTGTGCAAATCCATTGGCCTTTTTCACTGCGGTGAATCGACAATTCAGCGGCTTGTCCATGCGGCAGCAAGTTGGAGTGACCCAGGATGATGGGCTGCTCGTCGTGGCCCAGCGGCCACAACAGATTGGAGGGTGAAGACAGGTCTTCAACCAACCAGGCGGAACCGCCATCGCGCCCGAATCCGATGACGCTGCCCACTCGCAATTCAAGTCCCTTGGCATGGGAGAGTAGCGCACCATCGAACAAGGTGCCATTGCGACTGTGGTCGCGCAACTCCCAGGTCTTCCCGGTCCAGCGAATCGACGCATGCAATTGTGATGCGTCCGGATTTTCCAGCAGGGTGTCAGCCGAACGGCCTCGCCCAAACACATGGTGTGTTCGCAGATAGATTTTGCGCTGCGTGGCGCGATTTCTCAGAATAGCCAAGAGCCTGCCCCCCTTTCTCATCATCACGCGCTTCTGACAAGAACCCTCGCTCTGTGGCTTGATGCACCTTGTCTAGCAAACTTCATCGAATCGACCGCAATATCAATGATATGACCGGCTTCGCCGTCGTCAAGCGGTGTTGCCCCTTGTACGCCCGGTCTTGGCCGCCTGTAATGGGCTGTAATCGCCAACGCCCGGGCCGGCGCTGACAATTTACCCAGCGAGATGGCAACCGCCATTCGCAGCGACACCCCCGACGGAGAAGCCCATGCCCTACTACCTCACCGACCCCCAACGCAACCTGCTGGCCCCCGCCCATGGAGCGCATCCACGCAACGGAGCCACCGTGCCGACCTCGGACCAGGCGCCCTTCGTCAACGCCGCGTGCTGGGGCTGGGCGTTGAACGGTGAGTATGTCAACGCGGACGACCCCTATGCCGCCACCACCATCTACACGTCGGACGAGGGCGCTTTTGTGTTCAACGTCCAACGCGTGCCCACCGCTTTGAATGCCGATTTTTTTGCCACCACCGACATGATCTTTCCCCAGACGGTGCCCTATCACGCCACGTTGAGCGCCAACTTTGCCAATGCGTTGGGCGGCGATGCGTCGGCCCAAACCGCCTGCCGCGTGGCCCTGATGAAGCTCACCGCGACGCTGAATGGGCATGCCGTTTTGCCCGATGCCGGCGCCCCGGTCTACACCATGGTCATGAAGTCCAGCAGCTGGTACGGCTGGGACCACTGGGGCATAGGGGTGCAGGGCGTTGGCGGAGGCGTCACGACCTACCAGCAAAAGGTCAACGGAACCCCGCTTCAATACAACTGCGGTGTGATGTGGGACGAACACCAGCCGCTGGAAACGGTGATCTGCATCGACGGCCTGCTGCAGACCCAGGTCACCATGCTCAATCGGGTGCTTTGAGGGCATGCCCATCATGATGCGCGGCCCGGATGCCAGTCACTGCCAGCGCGGCATTGTCTGGCCCAGCGCGGCCCCTGGTTTCCAGCAGAACTGGTTCGCCAAAACCGTGGCGGGCCTTGAGGCTTTGTCTGCATCACCCCCTTTTCATCGAGGTCCATATGCCTAGCTACGTCACCTTCAGCATCGTCAACAACACCCAGCAAAACAGCACCTCGTCGGGCTTGCGCAATGACGAACTCTATTTGTTCCTTACCCAGGAAACCATCAACACCGCATGGAACATCGCTCCCGCCACTGGCATCGCCACGCCGATATCACCGCCAGGCACCCTGGCCCCCTCGTTCACGCTGGCCGACCTGGTGACCGCTGGCGGCTCCATCCAGGTTGACTCCAGCGTCCAGATTCCCTCGGCGCGCATTTACATCAGCAGCTCGCCGACGGCCGTCGGTCTGGCGGGCGCCGCCATCAGCGGCCCCACGGCGGGCATTGCGGATTTTTTCTATGACTTCGTCGAGTTTGCGCTCACCGGCACCACCGCCGGTGCCGCGCCGAACAAGCTGAACATCGACACCACCCAGGTCGATCAGCTGGGCATTCCGATCACCCTGCAGGTGACGCCCAACGACCCCAATTTCAGCGCCGGCTCGGGCATCGTGGCCACACTCGACCGCCAGACCCTGATCAGCAATTTCCTGGCGATGGCCGTGGGCCCGCTGGCCCCTTTTGCCGATTGCGTGTTTCCGCAGGGCAGCGACGCATCCACACCCTACCGCCTGCTCAACCCCAGTGATGTCATCGGCAGCCAGCTCGGGGCCACTGCCCTCGAAGGAAGCATCGCCACCTCTGGCACCCCGGGCGCCTGGCAAGCCACGTTCACCATCACCGGGCCTGCGGCAGGCAGTCCTCCCACGCCGCCAACCAATGGCAGCCTGAGCGTGGGCATGCCGGTCAGTGGCCCGCTGATTCCGGCCGGCACCACGGTCGGTCGCCTGCCCGGTTGGCCAACGGGCAGCACGGTGGTGATGAGCAGCACCGCCGCCACCAACCCCTTCACCGCCAGCAGCGGCACGGTACAGCTGTTTTTCATTACCCCGCCTGCCACTGCGCTGGCCACCTACTTCGACCAGGCCCTTGACGATTTTTTTACCTGGTGCATGCAAAACCCGAACACCCTGCTGGTCGAGCAAAACAATGGCGGCGACCACACCTACACCGGCAACGTGGTGCAGATCAGCGGCATCACCGACATCAATGGCAACAGCAACACCTACACCGTGCTGCAGTTCACCGGCGGCAGCAGCGAGGTCTACAACCTCTACTACCCGTTTTTCAGCACCAACGCATCCGCCGGCAAAACAACGCCCTTCGGCACCGCCGTGCCGCCGCCCCCCCAATGGTGGGCGCCGGCCCAGGGCTTGATGTACTACGCACCGCCGTCGCTGATGGTGTTTGGTGCCAGCGGCGTGTTCGCCGACAACACCCAGCAACAGCCCTTCATGCCGAGCGGCAGCAGCAGCACGGTACTGGGAGCGATTGAAAACGTGATCGTCACGGCCCTGGCACGCGGCTACGCGACCACCTGGCAGTTCCGGCAGGGCACGATCACCCCCAACAGCCCGGCCACCACCGCCGAAGTCGCCTTGAGCGCGAGTACCACGGCGGGATTGGCTGACCAGATGGACATGGCCTCGTTCCGGATTGCCAACATACCGATGACAGTGTCCATCCCGTCCGGCGCGCCGGTGTCCGGTTTCACTGTCAGCTCGCCGCTGGACATACGGCCTACCCCCCTCGATTTGCTGACCTTCTCGCAGTTTTACGCCGGCGGCGGCACCTGGAGCGCCTTTGCCGATTTCCTGCACGACCCCAGTGTCACCATTGGCGGGCGCGCCTACGCGCTGCCGTTTGACGACCAGGGCGGCTTCAGCTCGGACTTGAACGCCGCGACCTCGGTTGCCAGCCCGGCCAGCGCCTGCATCACGCTCGGGCCGTGGACACCCGCGGATGGCCCGCCGCCCTCGTCCCCGCCCTCCTCCCCGCCCTCGCCTCTTCAGCCTTCCATCCTTCTCAGCTGGCAGGCCAGCAGCGACTACTGCTTCGTGTTTGAGCTGGTATACAGCGCTGGCGGCGAATATGTCACGACTTATGTCGAAATTCAAAGCCCCGTCAGCAGCTTCAATGGCAACAGCTACGAGTTGCCCGTGGCGCTGCAAACCCCGGTTTCAGCACCACTACAAGAGAGCATCCAGATGAGCCTGGTCGCGGTCACCGGCATCTACAGCGGCGCGGTGTGGTGCAACATCGACGTGCCGGACCTTGTCTTCGAAGGCAGCGCGTTCGAGTTCAGCGCCCAGTACGACGGTCCGGCGCCGTTGACGATTTGGTAAGCGCGAATGGGCTCCAGCGGCCTGAAGAGGGCGAACGCCCGCCGGCGCTACCGAGCCGTGGCCTTGCCACCCTGGCGGGCCAGGTGCACCTGGTGCAGCGTGATCTTTCGCACCTCGACCTGGCTGGTCTCGATGTGGGCGCGCAGCAGCATCGCGGCCTGGTCGCCGCGCTTGCGCTGGATGGCCTTCAGGATCTTGGCGTGCTCGTCGTAGGTGGCGTCAATGCGCGCTTGCTTGGTGAAGTCCAGCCGGCGAATGGTGCGGATGCGGTCCGTCACGTCCCGGTGCACGCGCGCCATCTCGCGGTTGCCCGCCGCGGCGACCAGGGCGCAGTGGAAAGCCTCGTCCCATTGCGCGACCTGGGCACCGTCGGTGCTGCGCTCGGCCACGGGCACCAGCCAGATCGCCGCCAGCTGCTCGATCAGCTCGCGGTCCACCCATTGGCTGTCGGCGCACAGGCGCTGCGCCGCCGTGGTCTCCAGCACCATGCGCAGGTCGTAGAGCTGCTCGAACTGGTCGAAGTCGAACGGCAGCACGCGCCAGCCGCTGCGAAACAGCACCTCGACATAACCCTCCTGCTGCAGGCGGAACAGCGCCTGGCGCACCGGCGTGCGCGACACGCCCAGCCGCTCGCTCAGCTCGGTTTCGGTGAAGCGGTCGCCGGGCACGAGCTTGAATTCGGCCACGTCGCGCTTGAGCTGCTCGTACACCTCGTCGGCGCGCGAGCGGTGCACGGGCGCATCGGCATGGGCGGCGGGGCGACGGGCGGCGGTGTGCATGGCGGGACTCTAGCAGCGTTGCAGCGCCGGCAGCAGCTGGCCGCTGGTGGCCGTCCAGCCGACGATGGCGCCTTGGGCGCGCATCATCTCCACAGCGGCCGCCTTGAAAGCGGGGAAGTAGCTCTCGGTGCAGTCTTCCAGCAGCAGGCAATCGGAGCCGCGGTCGTTGGCCTCGCGCATGGAGGTCTGCACGCACACCTCGGTGGTCACGCCCATGAAGACGAGGTGGCTGATGCCACGGGCCTGCAGCAGCTCGTGCAAGCCCGTGGCATAGAAGGCGCCCTTGCCCGGCTTGTCCAGCACGATCTCACCGGGCAGGGGCGCGAGCTCGGCAATGATCTGGTTGCCGGGCTCGCCGCTGACCAGGATGCGGCCCATCGGGCCCTCGTCTCCGATGCGCAGCGCCGGATTGCCGCGGTTGCGCTTGGCGGGCGGGCAATCGGACAGGTCGCTCCGGTGCGCCTCGCGCGTGTGCACGACCAGCCCGCCGGCGCGGCGCCAGGCCGCCAGCACGGCCTGGCAGGCCGGCACGATGGCGGACAGCAGCGATACGTCGTTGCCCAGCGTCTCGCCAAAGCCACCGGGCTCGATGAAGTCGCGCTGCATGTCGATGATGACCAGCGCGGTGCGCGCGGGCTCGAACTCATAGGTAAATGGTTGGGCCTCGATCTTCATGGTGTGAGGTACTTTCGGTGACGCGAAACGATCCATGCCAGGAACACCGCGGAACCGGCTTTGCCGGGCCGCTGGTGTTGCCCCCTGAGGGGCTGAGGACTGCGGCTCCCA
Source organism: Hylemonella sp. (assembly GCA_040377375.1). Taxonomy (GTDB): domain Bacteria; phylum Pseudomonadota; class Gammaproteobacteria; order Burkholderiales; family Burkholderiaceae_C; genus JBEIOV01. The sequence continues at coordinate 89,070 of JBEIOV010000013.1, read as the reverse complement.
TCCTGCCTGCGCAGGATGGGACAGGCCGAAGAGCCACGGCCTCTGGCAGTGAGCACCGGGCGCCGCAGGCGCATCGGGGGGGAGTTCATCCCCCACCCCCCATGTGCGCCCCCAGCACCTGCCGCTCGGCGCTGGCGGCCGGGGTTTCGAACACGATGCGCCCCTCGCTCATGACAACGATGCGGTCGGCCAGCTCCAGCAATTCGTCCAGGTCTTCGCTGATCAGCAGCACGGCGCCGCCGCGGTCACGCACGCCACGCAGGCGCGCGTGGATTTCCTTCACGGCGGCGAAGTCCAGGCCGAACACCGGGTTGGCCGCGATCAGCACATTGATCTGGCCGGCCAGCTCGCGCGCGAGCACGGCGCGCTGCACATTGCCGCCCGAGAGGCTGCGGATGGGCGCGTTCTCGCCCTGCGTCTTGATGCCGTAGCCGGCGATCCAGTCGCGGGCGCGGCTGCGCCACTGCCCGAAGCGCAGGCGCCCGCCCTGGCACAGCGGCGCACGGTCGAAGTCGCGCAGCGCCATGTTCTCGGCCACGCTCAGATCGCCGACGCAGGCGTTGCGCAGCGGTTCCTCGGGCAGGCTGCGCACTTTCAGGCGGTGGTTCTCCTCGCGCCGCGCGACATAGGGCTGGCCCAGCACCGTCACGTCGCCGGCCGCGCGCTCGCGCTGGCCCACCAGGGCTTCGACCAGTTCGCGCTGGCCGTTGCCGGAAACGCCGGCGATGCCCAGGATCTCGCCCGCGGCAACCGACAGGCTCAAGGCGCGCACGGCCAGGGTGCCGCGGTCGCCCATGACCTGCAGGCCGCGGACTTCCAGCGGCGCTGAAGATGCTATTGAATTAATAGCTTCTTGCGCCCGATCCATAAGGGCTGGAGGCATATTTCCTTCTGAATTCTGATCATCCGCGCGGGCCGCGGCCGCGTCGCCCACCATCGCCTGCGCCAGCAGCCCGGGGCTGGTGGACGCCACGGCGCAGTGATGCACCGCCCGGCCCCGGCGCAGCACCGTCACGTCGTCGGCATAGGCCATCACTTCGCGGAACTTGTGCGTGATCAGCAGCACCGTGCACAGCCCGCCGCGGGTGAACTCGCGCACATGGCCCAGCACTTCGTCGGCTTCCTGCGGGGTGAGCACCGAGGTCGGTTCGTCGAGGATCAACAGGCGCGGCTTGAGGTAGAGCTGCTTGAGCAGCTCGAGCTTCTGCTTTTCGCCGGCCGCGAGTTCCGAGGGCCGCACGTCCAGGTCCAGCCGAAACGGCGTGGAGGCGAGGAAATTTTCGAGTTCGGCGCGCTTGGCCTTCCAGTCGATCAGCGCGGGCGTCTTGCCGCCGGCCAGCAGCAGGTTCTCCGCCACCGTCATGCCCGGCGCCAGCGTGAAATGCTGGTAGACCATGCCGATGCCCGAGGCGCGCGCCACCACGGGGTTGGCGATCTCCTGCTCGCGCCCATCGATGAGCATGCTGCCCTCTTCGGGCCGGTGAAAGCCGGCGATGCACTTGACCAGCGTGCTCTTGCCCGCGCCGTTCTCGCCCAGCAGCGCATGCACCGTGCCGGGTGCGACTTTCAGGTCCACATGGTCGAGCGCCGTGAAACTACCGAAGCGCTTGGTCAGCGCATAGGTTTCCAGCGCCATGGCACCGGTGGCCGGAGAAATGGGATCGATGCGCATATGCGTCCGCTCCTTCAGCCGATGGCGTCGAGCACAGCTTGCGAGGGCGCATGCGCGCCGAACACACCGCCTTGCATGGTGATCATCTTCAGCGCCGCCAGGTGGTTGCCGGCATCGGTGGCCGCGGTGCAGTCCGACAGCAGCAGGCATTCGAAGCCGCGGTCGTTGGCCTCGCGCATCGTGGTGTGCACGCACACGTCGGTGGTGATGCCGGTGAGGATCAGGTTCTCGATGCCGCGCGTGCGCAGGATCAGCTCCAGGTCGGTGGCGCAGAACGAGCCCTTGCCGGGCTTGTCGATCACCACCTCGCCGGGCAACGGCGCCAGTTCGGGAATGATGTTCCAGCCCGGCTCGCCGCGCACCAGGATGCGACCCATCGGCCCGGCGTCGCCGATGCCGATGCCGCCGGTGCCGATCTGGCGGGAGCGCCAGCGCTTGTTGGCCGGCAGGTCGGACAGGTCCGGGCGATGGCCTTCGCGCGTGTGGATCAGCATGTAGCCGGCCTGGCGCATGGCGGCCATCAGTTTCTGGAGCGGTTCTATCGGCGCGCGGGTAAGCGAGATGTCGTAGCCCATCTTGTCCACGTAACCGCCCACGCCGCAGAAGTCGGTCTGCATGTCGATCACCACCAGCGCGGTGTTGGCCGGGCGCAGGTCGCCGTTGTAGGGCCAGGCGTAGGGCGCGGCTTGGATAAAACGTTCCATGGTCAAGCGGCCTTCCTGACCGGCGCAGCCGCCGTCCCCGGCACCAGCGCATGCGGCTGCGGCCCCTGGTAGCTGCGCGTGGGCGCTTCGAAGCCGCAGCCGGTGCCGTCGGTCACGTCAACCGGCCAGGGCAACTGGTAGCGCCCCGCGGCCATGTCGTGCATGTAGGTGTAGGGACAATCCTGCGCGCCGCCCTTCACCGCCACATAACCGCGGTGGTAGATCTGGTAGATGTTGTTTTCCACGCCCCAGCCCGTGCGCGCCTCGCGCACCAGGTCGGGCCGCAGCTCGCAGGTGATGATCTCGTCGGGGCGCCCGCTGCCCTCGACCAGCACCGTGCCGTCGAAGTTGCAGAACATGCCCTCGCCCATCGAGTCGAAGCTGCCGTCGCTGCCGCACATGCAGACGTTGGCGGTATAGGCCAGGTTGCAGAAGGCGTTGGCCTGGTTGGTGATCTTCCACGCGTGGCGGATCGGCGCGGTATAGCCTGCCGTGCGGATGATGATCTCGGCGCCCTTGTACGCGGCCTCGCGCGCCATCTCGGGGAACATGCCGTCGTGGCAGATAATGAGGGCGATCTTGCAGCCGTTGGGGCCATCGCACACCGGCACGCCCAGGTTGCCCGGCTCCCAGGGCTCCACCGGCACCCAGGGGTGGAGCTTGCGGTAGTAGAGCCTGATCGCCCCCGTGTCGTCGATGATCAGGCCGCTGTTGTAGGGCATCCCCCCCGGATTGGCTTCCATGATCGAGAAGCAGCCCCAGATGGTGTTGGCGACGCAGGCCTGCTTGAACGCCGCCACCTCGGGACCGTCGAGCGAGCACATGATCTCCGGGTTGATATCCATCGACAGGCCATGCAGCGAATACTCGGGAAAGACCACCAGGTCCATGCCCGACTGGTTGCGTCGCGCCTTGGCCACCATCTCGCAGATGCGCCGCGTCTGCGCCGCCAGGTCGGCCTCTGTCTTGACCACGGGCAGCTGCAGCTGCACCAGGCCCAGCACCACGCCATGCGCCGATTTGTTGAGTCCGCCCAATCCCGTCATGTCTGGCCTCCTGTTCTTTACTGTGTGTTGGAAGAAAGCTCGCCGGGCCTGCCGCTGACCACGCTGCCGGGACGGCAGGTGATCACCAGGATCAGCAGGGTGAGCACGTAGGGAACGATGTTGAACAGGTGGTAGCCCCAGCCGATGCCGACCGACTGCAGGGCCGGACCGATGGCGCCGGCGCCGCCGAACAGCAGGGCCGCGCCGATGCAGCGCAGCGGGCTCCAGCGCGCGAAGATCACCAGCGCCACCGCGATCAGGCCCTGGCCGCTGGAGATGCCCTCGTTCCAGCTGCCCGGATAGAACAGGGTGAGCGAAGCGCCGCCCAGGCCGGCGATCAAACCGCCCGCGGCCGTGGCGGCGATGCGGATGCCGGACACCGAGTAGCCCAGCGCCCGCGTCGCATGGGCCGAGTCGCCGGCCATGCGCACCAGTAGGCCGGCGCGCGTGTTGGCAAACGCCCACCACAGCGCCACCGCGATCGCGACACCGATGGGCACCAGCGCGTTGATCTGCAGCGCCGAGCGCACCGCCGCCGAACTGCTCCACTCGCCCAGGGCAATGGCCGGCAACTGCGCCGCCTGCGGCTGAATCAGCGGCTTGCCCAGGTAAAACGCCAGGCCCATGCCCAGCAGCATGAGCGCGATGCCCGTGGCAATGTCGTTGACGCGCGGCAGCGAGCACAGCACGCCATGCAGCGTGGCCAGGAGCGCGCCGGCCGCCGCCGCCGCCAGCACGCCCACCCAGGGCGAGCCGCTCAGGTAGGAGCCGCCGAACGCCGCCATGGCCGACAGCACCAGCACGCCCTCCAGGCCCAGGTTGATGCGCCCGGATTTTTCCGTCAGGCATTCGCCCAGGCTCACGAAAAGAAAGGGCACGCCCACGCGCAGCGCCCCGCCGACGATGCCCGTGAGAAAGATGAGTATCTGATCAGAAGTCATGACACCCCCACGCTCGGCACTGCGTGTCCTCGCTGCCCCCCGAGGGGGCTTTCGCTTGCTTGAAGCGGTTCTGCGCTGCGCTCATGACAATTTGTCTCCCATCGCCATCTGCGCCGGGCTGGGGCCGGCCGTTCGGGTCAGGCGCGCCCACACGGCCTTCCAGTCCGTGTCGCGCAGGGCCTCGCTGGCCAGGATCAACACGAAGGCGATGCCCTGCAGCAGCAGCACCGAAGCATCGGGCAGGCCCAGGCGGCGCTGTAGCAGGCTGCCGGCCGCGCCGAAGCCGCCGAAGAGGATGGCCACCGGGATCACGGCGAGCGGATGGTGGCGCGCAATGAACGACACGAGAATCCCCGCATAGCCATAGCCGGCGATCAGCGCGGTGTTGGCACTGGTGTGCACGGCGGCGATTTCCACCGCGCCGGCCAGGCCCGCGCAGGCGCCCCCCAGCGCACAGGCCAGCAGAATCAGCCTGGAGGCCGGCAGGCCCACCAGCTGGGCCGCACGCGGATTGCCGCCGACCACGCGCACCGCAAAACCCGAGGGCGTGAGCCGCAGCCACAGCCCCGCCGCCAAGCAGGCCAGCACGCCCAGCACCAGGCCCCAGTGCACGTCGGATCCGGCGATGCCGCTGATGCGCAGCCCCTCGGCCAGCGCATGAGTGGACGGTTTGTTCAGGCTGGCGGGGTCGCGCAGCGGTCCTTCCACCAGATGCTTGAACAGTCCGATGGCCACATAGGCCAGCAGCAGGCTGCTGATGGTCTCGTTGATGCCGCGGTATTGGCGCAGCCACCCGGCCAATGCAATCCACAGCGCTCCGGTTAGCGCCGCCGCCAAGCACACCAGCACCGTGCCCGCGATGTTGGCCGGCAGCGGCAAGGCCTGCGCCAGGCTGGCGCTGGCCAGCCCGCCCAGTACCAACGCGCCCTCGCCGCCGATGATGACCAGCCCGGCGCGCGCCGGGATCGCCACGCACAGGGCCGTGAGCATCAGAGGCGCGGCGCGCTGCAGCGTGTTCTGCCACGAATACCAGTCGCCGAAGGCACCCTTGAACAGCAGCACCCACACATCCACCGGGTTGACGCCGGCAAACCAGACGAACAGGCCGAACAGCAGCAACGCAGCGATGATGGCCGCGCATGGCAGCAAGAATTCCTTCAAAGCGGAGCGCATAAAAAAGCCTGCCCTTTCAGCTTCCATTACCTATTGAGAGCCATACGGAATCCACAACGCATGAAAAACCTCCATGCGCGGGCCACCGCGGAACCAGCTTCGCCGGGCCACTGGTGGCGTCCCCCTCCGGGGGCTGAGGGCCGCGGCTCCAGACCGACCTGTGTCGGTCTGGACGGCCCGAAGAGGCGCGGACTCTGGCCGTGCCCCCTTGCGGCCCCGACTCAGGGGGCTTCTCATATGCTGCCGATGACGCCTTCGACCAGATAGTTCATCTTCTCCAGTTCAAGGTCGGTCTGCTTGTAGGACTTGCCGCCGGCAATCACCGTATTGCCCTTGTTGTCCTTGAGCGGGCCCTTGAAGATGTCGAAGCTGCCGGCGATCATCCTGGCCTTGGTGTCGTCGGCATTTTTCTTGGCCGCCGCCGTCACCATGGGGCCGTAGGCCGACATCCTGACGTAGCCTTCCTTCAGCCCGCCGCGCAGGAAGTTGGGGTGCGGCTTGCCGCTGCGCGCCGCCTCGACGAAGGTGGTGTAGGCGGTGAGCCAGTTCCACTCGGCGCCGGTGAGGTAGGCATTGGGCGCGAGCTTGGCCTGGCTGGCGTGGTAGCCGCACACCATCTTGCCGCGCTTGGCCGCGGTCTCGACGATGACCTTGGGGCCGTCCACGTGCATGGTGAAGACATCCACGCCCTGGTCGGCCAGGCTGTTGGTGGCCTCGGCTTCCTTGACCGGCATCGACCAGTCGCCGGTGAAGATCACGCTGGTGGTGATGCCGGGTTTGACGGAACGCGCGCCCATGGTGAAGGCATTGATGTTGCGCAGCACCTGCGGGATCGGCTTGGCCGCGATGAAGCCGAGCTTGCCGCTCTTGCTCATGTGGCCGGCGATCACGCCGTTGAGGTACTGGCATTCGTCGATGTAGCCAAAGAAGCTGCCGACGTTCTTGGGGTGCTTGCCCTCGGTCCACAGCCCGCCGCAGTGGGCAAAGCGCACCTCGGGAAACTTGGGCGCCACCGCCAGAATGTGCGGATCGAAATAGCCGTACGAGGTGGGAATCACCAGCGCGGCGCCGTCCTGCGCGATCATGCCGGTCATGGTTTTCTGCACGGCGGCGGTTTCGGGCACATTCTCTTCCTCCACCACTTTCACGCCGGGCATCTTCTTGAGCTCGGCCGCGGCCTGGGCCTGGGCCTGGTTGTAGCCGTAGTCGTCGCGCGGGCCGACATAGATGACACCGACCGTGATCGGCTTTTGCGCCCAGGCGAGTTCGCCGAACGCGCCCAGCGTGCCGGCGGCGCCGAGGGCGGCCAGGGATTTGAGTGAATCGCGGCGGTTGAAATTTTTGATGCTCATGGGTCTCTCTCCGTGGGTTAAGTTGAAGAAGTACTGCGGGGAACTCAAAGCGGGATGGATGCGGGCAGGCTCATGAATCAGGCGGCATGAACAGGCTCACGTGGGCCGCGACCACGCGCCAGCCCTGAGGCGTGCGCAGCCAGGTCTGGCTCTGGCGGCCGGTCTTCGCGCTGCCAGCGCGCTGGAATTCGACATTGGCCGTGGCGAAGTCGCGGCCGTAAGTGGTGATGACGGTCTTGAGCAGCGTGCGCGCCAGGCCCTGCGCGGGCCGCGCGGCGCGGAACGCGCGAATGGCGTCGTAGCCGTAGAGGTTCTCGGTGGCGCCGTAGCGCAGCGTGTGCGGGCTATTCCAGAACAGCTCGTCCAGCACGGCCACGTCGTTGCCCACCAGCGCCTGTTCGTAGCGCTCGAAAGCCGCCGCGACCTCGGCCAGCACATCGGGCAGGTTGATATCCATTTACAACTCCACAGGTTTCAAATGGGCCAAGCCGGACTGCTGCAGCACCAGTGCCGCGCGCAGGGCCAGGTCTTCGCGCCAGGGCGCGGCGATCACCTGCACGCCGATGGGCAGGCCGCCCGTGTCCTGCGGCCACAGCGGCGCGGCCACCACCGGGCAGCCGGCAAAGGAAATCGGCTGGGTCAGCAGCCCCAGGGCGGGGCGGCAGGGCTGCTGCTGGCCGTTGATGTCCAGCCATTCGGTGCCGATCAATGGCGCGCTGACCGGCGTGGCCGGCGCCAGCAGCACGTCCCACTGCCGGAACAGGGCATTGACCTGGTCGCGGTAGACGCGGCGAAAGCGCTGGGCCCGCAGGTACCAGGCGGCGGGCTGCAGCGCGCCCGCGATGAAGCGGTCCACCGAGAGCGGCTCGAAGTCCTCGGCGCGCGTGCGCAAGTCGTCCAGGTGCAGGCTGCCGCCCTCGCTGGCGCTGACGATGAAGGCCGCGGCGCGGGCCAGCACCGGATCGGGCCATTCGACCTGCCCGCTGGCGCCGAGCGCGCGCGCGGCGGCCTGCGCGGCCTGGCGCGCCGGGGGCGTGGCGTTGTCGTCAAAGTAGCCGCCCAGAAGGCCGATGCGCAGGCCCTCGATGCCCTGCGCCAGCACGCCGGTCACGGGCTGCACCCGCGTCGCGTGGCAGCCCGGGTCGCGCGCATCCGGCCCCTGCAGCGCGTCATAGGCCAGCGCCAGGCCGTCGAGCGAGTCGGCGAAGGGACCCAGATGGTCGATGCTGTGCACGAAGGGATAACTGCCATGCCGCGACAGCCGGCCGAAGGTGGGTTTCAGGCCCCAGACCCCGCACAGCGAGGACGGCACGCGGATCGAGCCATTGGTGTCCGAGCCCAGCGCAAGCGGCACCTGGCCGGCTGCCACCGCCGCGCCCGAGCCGCCCGAGGAGCCGCCCGCGATGCGCGTGAGCGCATGTGGGTTGCGGCACGGGCCGTAGTGCGTGTTTTCGGTGGTGAAACCATAGGCGTACTCGTCCATGTTGAGCGAGCCCACCAGCACGGCGCCGGCCGCCTGCATGCGCCGCACCAGGAAGGCATCCTCTTGCGCCGGTGCATCACCGCGGTTGATCTTCGATCCCGCCAGCGTCACCTCGCCTTCGATGTCGAACAGGTTCTTGACCGCATACGGCACGCCGGCCAGCGGCGGCAGCGCCTGGCCGCGCGCGCGCCGGGCGTCCACCGCCGCGGCCTCGGCGCGGGCCCGCGCATAACTCTTGCCGGTGAAGGCATTGACCCGGCCGTCGGTCGCCTCGATGCGCGCGATGCTGGCCTCCAGCGCCTCGCCCGCGCTGAGCTCGCCGGCCGCAATGGCACGGGCCAGCTCGAACGAGCGCAAGGCGTGATGAGTTGCTATGTTTTTCATAGCTTCCTACGCAATACCATCAATGGCTGGAGGCCGATCGGGGCAATAAATTTCGGCCAACTCGTCGCTCGCGGCCAGCGGCACCTGCTCCAGCAGCTGTGCCATGGCGGCGGTGCGCTGCAGATGGGCCGCAACGCGCAGCGCGCGCGCATCGTCCAGCGGCAGACCCAGTGCCGCGGCGCTGGCTTTCACGTAGCTCAGGACTTCGAGCTCGGTCATGGTCAGCGCCTCACCTCGCGCTGGAAGATCTCCAGGCTGCGTTTCTTGGTGCTCACGAAACTGGGCTCGGACAGCGTGTCCACGGTGCGCGGCCGGGCGTCGCCGTAGGGCAAAATCTCGGCCACGCGCGTGGGCCGCTTGGTCAGCAGCAGCACCTGGTCGGCCAGGTACACCGCTTCCTCCAGGTCGTGCGAGACCAGCAGCATGGTGGTGCCGGTCTGCATGAAGACCTCCTGCAGCTTTTCGCGGATGAACAGTGTCATCTCGAAATCGAGCGCAGAGAACGGCTCGTCCAGGAACAGCACCTCGGGGTTGTTGGCCAGCGCCCGCATGATGGAGGCGGTCTGCTGCTGGCCGCCCGAGAGTTCATAGGGAAAACGGTTGAGGTCGAACTTGACATCGAAGGACGCGACCAGTTCGGCCATGCGCCGGTCCACCTCGGCCTTGGACTTGCCTTCGAGCTTGAGCGGGTAGGCGATGTTGTCGATGGTGCGCATCCAGGGAAACATCGCCTCGCGGTAGTTCTGGAACACGTAGCCGATCTTGATGTCTTTCAGCGATTTGCCGTCGAACAGGATCTCGCCCGCGTCGATCGGCACCAGCCCGGCGATCATGTTGATCAGCGTGGACTTGCCACAGCCGTTGGGGCCGAACACCGAGACGATCTTGTGTTTCGGGATGTCAAGGTTGAAGTCCTCGTACAGCGGCCAACCGGCAAAATATTTGGTCAGGCCGCGAATCGTGATGTGCGTGCCGGCCGGACCCGGCTGGAAGGCCGGCACCGGCACGTCGGCGACAACAGGCGCATTTAATACAGCAGACATATCGAGCTCCCAAGGCTACGTTCGGGGGACACCGCGGAACCGGCTTCGCCGGACCGCTGGTGTCGCCCCCTTGAGGGGGAGGCGGCCGCCAGGCCGCTACGGGGGGGAGTCATCTTCACCTTCCACTCCAGTGAACAATGCGGCGTTCGAGCAGCAGGAAAAAGATGTTGAGCGCGTAGCCGAGCGCGCCGGCGGCCAGGATGGATGCGTACATGTCCTTCACGTTCATGACCTGTTGCGAGTTGATGATGCGGTTGCCCAACCCGCTGTCGGCGCCGATGAACATCTCGGCGACGATCACGATGACCAGTGCCATGGACACGGCCGAACGCAGGCCGACAAAACTCGGCTGCAGGCTCTCCCAGATCAGCACGTCCTTGAACACCTGCCAGCGCGAAGCGCCCATGACCCTGGCCGCCATCACGCGCTGCTTGCGCGCGTTGATGACGCCGTAGGCGCTGTTGAAGACCACGATCAGCAAGGCGCCGAAAGCGGCGATCGCCACCTTGTTGATGTCGGACACCCCGAAGATCATCAGGAACAGCGGAATCAGCGCCGAGGACGGTGTGGAGCGGAAGAAGTCGATCAGGAACTCGACGCTGCGGTAGGCGCGCTCGTTGCTGCCCAGCAGCACGCCGAGCGGCATGCCGACGGCGGCGGCGATCATGAAGGCCTGCACCGTGCGCCAGACCGTGACGGCAAAGTCCTTCAGCAGCGGACCGCCGGCCAGGCCGTTGACGAGGGCCCCCAGCGCATCGAGCGGCGGCGGCAGCAGGATGGGCTTGATGAAGCCCAGGCGCACCACGAGGTCCCAGACGATGAACAGCACCACCGGGCCGATGAAGGGCAAGGCCCGGTCCAGCGCCGGCGTGCGCTGCACCACCGCGGCCGGCACACCGGCCGGCGGCGCCCAGGGTTTGGCCGGCGCTGCCGTCACGGAGGAGATGCCATCCATCACGTTCAACCCTTGTAGAGCATCGAGTCCACCATGAGACGCGAACTGAAGATGCCCTTGTCGGAGAACAGGTCGAAGAACTTCTGGAAGTGCGCGACATCAGCCGGCTTGAACTCGTTGTACATGGTGTAGGCCGCCAGCGGGACCTCGGCGGTCAGCGCGCCCTCGATCGGCGTGTAGCCCTTGAGGTACTGGCGCGCCTCGACCGGTTTGCTGCGCACGTAAGCCACGCCCTTGCCGTAGGCGGCCACAAACTTCTTCGCGGCGTCGGGGTTCTTCTTGATGAAGTCCGAGGACAGCGAGGCCGAGCCGCCGAACCACGGCGCCATGTTGTCACCGAGTACGTATTTCGAGATCACGCCGGCCTCGAGCACGCGCGTGGTGCCGTTCATGCGGCCGATGGTGCCGGTGGGCTCCAGCGTGTAGGCGGCATCGATCTGGCCGGCGGCCAGCGCGGCCACATGCTGGCCGATCGGCAGCTCGACCACGGTGGCGCCAAGGGCACCGCCGCGCTCGAGGATGGTCTTGGCCAGGGTCACGTTCTGGATGCCGGGGCCGGAACCGACGCGTTTGCCCTTCAGGTCGGCCATCACCTTGGCCGGGCTGGCCACCGGCACGATGACCTCATCAAGCACATTCTTCACATTGCTCGGGTTGGCGCAGAAGATCTTGAAGGTGCCGGGCTGGGCCAGCTCGCCGATGGCGATGTTGGCCGAGCCGGTGCCGTTGGCGGTGCCGTCGGAGCGGCCGGACAGCACGGCCTCCATCACCTGCTGGGCGCCGGCGAACTTGAGCGCTTCCACGTCCAGCCCGGCTTCCTTGAAGTAGCCCAGCTCGATGGCTGCGTAGAACGGCAGGCCGGCCGCGATCGGCCAGTAGCCGACACGGATCTTCGGACCGCCCTGGGCTCGCACGATCGCGGGCGCGCCCAGAACGGCCAGCGCCGCGCTGGCGGCACCGGCCTGCAAAAGCTGACGGCGCGATGCGGCGGCGATGGGCGGCGATGAATGGGTAACCGTGTTCATGGAACTCTCCTGCTAGGTGGTAAAGGGAATGGGGCACCGCGCCCCGGCTGAATCGCCAGGCGCCGTGGGCGTCCAGCCGGGCGGGGCTCGCGCGCAGCAGGACTGGCACGGACGGGAAAGGAAGAGGCCAGCACGGCACGGTTTCGGCATGCACCAGCATCGAGCAGGCCCTGCACCGTCGCGGCACGGGCGGCGGGCCACACCGATGCGCCGGACGAGCCCCCGGTTACCCGGCACGGGCTCATCCGCATCCCCTTGACCCGGCCCTGCACAGGCCTGCCAAAACGCGCTGGCCATGGCTGCGAAGCCTGGCCGGGCGGCAGGGATCGGACTTGCACCTGGACAGGGGTCACGGATTGCACCATTTCAAAGCATTCATTCTTGTATCCAAGATGTGATGCAAGGTGCATGCCAATGCGAGCGGCCGTATAAAACAGAAGCGCCGGGGTGTTGTGCCGGTGTGGCGCGTTTGCCATGCGCCTTGCCGCATGGCCCTGCCCGGCCAAAATAACGAGGCCTGCACTGGCATACTCTGACCCAGTGAAAGACGTAACCCCCTCCCCCCTCGCCGCGGGTTCCCCCGGGCAAGCCAACGTGCTGGCCATTGCCCTGGCCTCGACGGCGGCCGCTGGCCACTTCGACGAACTGCGGGGTGCCACGGCTCCCGATGCCAGCCCTTCAACAGCGGACCCGGACCATCTGACGGGGGCTTGGGGTCAGTTTTTCGAACACCTTGCGGACGACGGGGCGCTTGACCTGAACCAGCGCGCGCTCAGCCTGGAGCGCCAGATCCGCGACAACGGCGTCACCTACAACGTGTATGCCGACGAGAACGGGCCCCAGCGCCCCTGGTCGCTGGACCTGTTCCCCCTGATCATCGAGCCCGACAGCTGGCAACAGATTGAGGCCGGCGTCATGCAGCGCATGCGGCTGCTGGAGCGGGTGATGGCCGACGTTTACGGGCCGCAGCAGTTGCTGGCCAAGGGCTTGTTGCCACCCGCCCTGGTGCAGGGGCACCCTGGCTACCTGCGGGCCATGCATGGGGCCACGCCCGTGGGCGGCACCCATCTGCACATTGCCGCCTTCGATCTGGCGCGTGGACCGGATGGCAACTGGTGGGTGGTCGGCCAGCGTTGCCAGGCGCCGTCCGGCCTGGGTTATCTGCTGGAAAACCGGCTGGCCATCTCCAGCCAGTTTCCCCAGGCGTTCCAGGCCATGCGCGTGCAGCGCCTGGCCGGCACCTACCGCGCGCTGGTGGACAGCCTCAAGCAGATGAGTCCGGCCGGGCAGGACTCGCACCTGGCGCTGCTCACCCCGGGCCCCTACAACGAAACCTATTTCGAGCACGCCTATCTGGCGCGCTACCTGGGCTTGACCCTGGTCGAGGGCAACGACCTGATCGTGCGCGACGAACACCTGTACCTCAAGACGCTCAAGGGGCTGGTGCCGGTGCACGGCCTGCTCAAGCGGGTGGACGATCAGTACCTGGACCCGCTGGAGCTGCGCTCCGACTCCACCCTGGGCGTGCCCGGCCTGCTGCAGGCCATCCGCGCCGGCCATGTGCTGGTGGCCAACGCGCCGGGCTCGGCCTTTCTGGAGTCGCCCGCCCTGCTGGGCTTTTTGCCGGCCCTGTCGCGCCACCTGCTGGGTGAGGAACTGCATCTGCCCGCCCTGCCCACCTGGTGGTGCGGCGAGCGCTCGGCCATGGAAGAGGCCTTGACCGAACTGCGCGACTGCGCCATCAAGCCCACCTACCCCGATTCGCCCATCCATGGCAGTTTTGATGCCGTGCTGGGCCGCTCCCTGTCGCCGCGCGAGCTCGATGAATGGGCCGGGCGCATTGTGCGGCAGAACGAGGAACACACGGTCCAGGCCTATGTGCCCTTGTCGCAGATGCCGACCTGGCAGGCGTGCGCGCCAGGCGCCGGCGCAGGCGGCGCCCATGGACGGGTGGTGCCGCGCGCGGTCATGCTGCGGGTGTTTGCCGTATCGGACGGTCCGCAGTCCTGGCGTGTGCTGCCTGGCGGGCTGGCGCGCGTTGCCGGCGGAACGGCGGACATTGCCTCCATGCAGCGTGGTGGCAGCAGCGCGGACGTCTGGGCGCTGACCAGCGGCGAAGTGGACCGCACCACCCTGCTGCAGCCTCACATGACGCCGAGCTCGCTGGCGCAGCGCAAACGGCTGGTGACCAGCCGGGCGGCGGAAAATCTTTTCTGGCTGGGCCGCTACACCGAACGCACCGAGAATGCGGTCCGGCTGGCCCACCTGACGCTGGAATGCCTCAACGGGGAAGAGCAATCGACCCCGCCCCTGCTGGCGTGGCTGGGCAAGATGGCCGTTGCCAATACCCTGGTGCTGCCGGGCGTGCCATCGCCCGCCCAGGCGCGCCGTGTCTTCGAGCGCTCGCTGATTGCCAGCCTGGGCAGCACCGACGGCGCCACCAGCGTCGGCTACAACCTGCGCGCGCTCAGAATGGCGGGGTCCACCGTGCGCGAGCGGCTGTCGCAAGAACACTGGCGCGTGATCGTGCAGGCCGAGGAGGAATTGTCCGCCTGCTGCACCGAGCACGCCAGGGACGGCGACTATTCGCTGCTGGAGGCCCTGCGCATGCTGGAAAACACCAGCAACCACATGGCCGCCATCACCGGCGCGCAGACCGACCGCATGACCCGCGACGACGGCTGGCGCCTGCTGAGCATCGGCCGCCACATCGAGCGCCTGGGTTTTCTGGCTTCCTCGCTGGCGCGCGGTTTCGAGACCGGCTCGGTGCACACGGATGGGGGCTTCGAAGCCATGATTTCGCTGTTTGACAGCACCATCACCTTTCACGCGCAATACCAGCAAAGCCGCGACGTGGCCGCCCTGATCGACTTGCTGGTGCTCGACCGCGACAACCCCCGCTCCCTCGCCTGGGTGGCCCACACGCTGCGCTCCCGGCTCGCCAAGCTGGTCGACAGCGCGCCCGATGAACCCGGCGCCCTGGCCCTGCGGGTGCCCGACCCCATGAGCTGGGGCCTGGAGCAATTGTGCGAAACCCTGCCCGGCAGCACCTCGCCGGACACTGAACCCGTCTATTACTTTGCCCTGAACGACTTGCTGCGGCAATGCACGGCAGCGGCCTTCAACGTGTCGGACGAGATCAGCACCACCTACTTCACCCACTCCGGCGAAACCCAACAGAGCGTGAGTACCTGATGAAGCTGCAAGTCACCCACGAAACCCGGTACGACTATGTGCCTGCCGTGGAAATTGCGCAGCACATGGCCTATCTGCAGCCGCTCAACACCCGCCACCAGCAGTTGCTGAGCCATTCGCTGCGCATCAGCCCGACACCCGCCCAGATCAGGCAAACCGTGGACGTATTCGGCAACGCCCGCTGTTTTTTTTCGCTGCAGACGCCTCACACGGCACTTGAAGTGGTGGCGCGCAGCGTGGTCGCCACCTCAAGCCAGCCCGTGCCCGACAGCAGCATCGGCTGGGAGCAAACCAGGGAGCTCATGCGCTACCAGTCGGGCGGCCGTTTCGATGCGGCCACCGAGTTTGCATTTGCCTCGCCCTTCTGTCCCCGGCACCCTGAGTTCGCAGCCTATGCGCGCCCCAGTTTTGCAGCGGGCAGCGGCGTGCTGGCCGCCGCGCAGGACCTGATGCGGCGCATTCATGAGGACTTCACCTACGAGAGCCAGAGCACCGAAGTCAACACGCCGGCACTGGAGGCGCTGGCCCAGCGCAAGGGGGTATGCCAGGATTTCGCCCACATCATGATTGCGTGCCTGCGCGCCATGGGCATCCCGGCGCGTTATGTCAGCGGCTATTTGCTCACCCAGCCGGCACCCGGCACGGTCAAGCTCACGGGCAGCGACGCCTCGCACGCCTGGGTCGCGGTGTATGTGCCTGATCTGCCGCCGGACGCGCGCTGGTGCGACCTGGACCCCACCAACAACCGCTGCGGCTGGCACTCGCCGGGGGAAGACTATGTGACGCTGGCGACCGGTCGGGACTTCGCTGATGTGTCGCCGATACGCGGCATCATCCATGGCGGCGCCAGCCACACGCTGTCCGTGGGGGTCACCGTGGAGCCGGTGTCCGGCGACAAGCAGGCCAGTCAGCCCGCTGGCCCCGCCCCGACACAAGAACAAACCCAGTCGCAGGGCCAGAGCCAGTCGCAAGGCCAGGGCGCCACGAATTAGGGCCATGCGGAACAAGTTCCCCCGTTCGGGCTGAGCTTGGCCTGCCCTGAGCTTGGCGAAGGGCCGAAGCCCTTGCTGCGCGCTTCAGTTCGGCGCTGGCGGCGCGCGCCAGGGACGCGGGGAAAACCTGAAGACCTGCGGGTCGGACGCATCCGCCGTGCCCTTGATCCAGCCCATGAAGGGGGAGCCGAAGGTTTCCACGCGCGTGAAGTTCTTCAGCACCTCCCTGCCTGCCGCATCGAGCAGGGGCTGGTCGATCTGCTGGTGATGCGAGTCGCCATGCACCAGCACCACCGGAGCGGCGAAGGCCTGCGTCCGGGCGCGCAGCTGCGCCAGGAAATCGCGGTAGCCGGGTTTGGGATTGCCGGCGCTGGCCGCCTCGAATTCGGGATTGGCCTGGATCACGATCAGGATGCCGGCCAGTTTTTTGGCGTGCGCCAGCGCAAAGGCCTGGTCCAGCCAGGCCCGGTTGGCCGCGGCGCGCTCGATGAATTCCGCCGCCGGGCCGCCACTGCGGGCCGTGCCGTGGTAGTTGTTGCCGCTGCCCGGCAGGTTGAGGCCGACAAACAGGACACCGCCCGCCTCCCAGCGCACGTTCTCCCGGTAGCTGGCAAAGGCCGGGTCCCGGCTCTGGCGCTGCAGCGGCATCGGGCGCTGGCCCAGCGCCACGTCCCCCGCGAAAAACAGCTCGCGCAACTTGCCCAGGCGCTCCAGCGGGTCGTAGCCGCCATTGTTCTTGCGATGGCAGTCGGTCCATTCGTTGTCGCCGGGAACATAAACCAGCGGGTGCCGCGAGGCCTGGAAAACGCCGAGCATGTCGCGCAGCACCTCGTCGCTGCAGACGCTGGAGCCGCTCTTGATGTCGCCGTCGTGCACCACGAACGCCAGCGCTTCGCGGTCCATCTCCGCCATCAGATCGGGCAAGTGCTCGCGCTCCCAGCGGCTGTAGGGCGTATCGCCGAAGAGCCCAAAGGAAACCGGCTGCGCAGCGAGCGGCCAGGCCAGCAGGGCGATCAGCCAGAGGAAAAAAATGCGTTTCATGAGGGGAGTCAAACCGTTGTTTTCAAAATCGGCCGGCACGAAGGCAACAGGCCACCCGAGTTCGGGCCCCACCATATCATGCGGACCCCAGGGGCAAAGACCCCCCACAGCTATACTGCCTTCATGATTGAAGTGGAACGATCAGGCATTCACTGTCGGCACGCAGCACAGCAGCATGTCCAAACCAATTGAGTCATCGCCCGGCGCCGACGACAGGCCAACGTCCTTCGGGCCATCCGTGCCGGCGTTCACGTTTGACGCCCAAGAGATACGACGCGACAAGAACAGGCGCGCCTACCGGCTCAATGCTCTCCAGATTCCGCTGATGCGCATTGTCGGCTTCGCGCTGATGAGCGTCGTCGTCTTCTTCTACGACCTGAGTCTTGCGACACCGTTTCCCACGCGGGGTTTCCTGATCGTCCTCGGTTTCAACCTGGCCTACAGCCTGGGCAGCCTGATCGTCACGCGGCTGCTCCATGACCGTGTGGGCGGCTCCCGGCTGACCCTGCTCTTTCTGCATCTGGATGTCGTGGCGTGGCTGGTGGTCCTGCACCATGTGTCTGGCGCCCAGCTGCTGCTGGCTTTTTTCCTGCTGGTTCGCGTGAGCGATCAGGTCGGCTACGGGTTTCGGCGCGCGTTCTACTTCAACCATGTCGTCATCGCCACCTATCTCGCCTACGTGGCATGGCTGGCCCTGTCGCAGCAGCGGCTGGCCCCCTTGACCGAGTACCTGACCATCGCCGCGACGATGTATTTCGTCGGCATCTACATCTCCATCACCGGCATCGCCATCGAAACGCTGCGCAAGCGTACCGGCGCTGCCGTGCGCCAGGCCCGTGAACTTCTGCGGCAGCTCGACGGCACGACCCGGGAACTCAACGCACAGACCACGGAACTCGATCACGCGCGGCAGCAGGCCGAGAGCGCCAACCGCGCCAAGAGTGAATTTCTTGCCAGCATGAGCCACGAGCTGCGCACCCCGCTCAACGCGATCCTCGGTTATGCCCAACTCATGGACTTGCGCGAGGACATCCCTCCCGACGTCACTGGCCACATCCAGGAAATCAAGCAGGCCGGCGACCATCTGCTGGCGCTGGTCAACGACATCCTCGATCTGGCGCGCATCGAGTCCGGCAACGTGGACGTGCGCATCGAAAGCTTTGCCCCGGCCGAGATCATGGCGATATGCCGCACCCAGCACATCCGCGCGGCACAGGCCCGCAAGATCCGCCTGTCCTTTCATGACGACTGCATGGCACACCATGTCATCGCTGATCGCCGCCGCCTGCTCCAGGCGCTGAACAACCTGATTTCGAACGCCATCAAGTACAACCGGGAAAACGGGCAGGTCACCGTTTTCTGCCATGCCGGCGCAACGGGCCGGATCAGGTTCTCGGTGACCGACACCGGGCTGGGCATCAGCCCCGACAAGCAGGCCTTGCTGTTCCAGCCCTTCAACCGGCTGGGCGCCGAAAGGGGCCCGGTCGAAGGAACCGGCATCGGCCTGGTGATCACACGGCAACTGGTGGGCCAGATGGGAGGCAGCATGGGCCTTGAAAGCAAGGAAGGCCATGGCAGCACTTTCTGGATAGAGCTGCCCGCCAGCCCGGCCGCGCAAGACCTGCCCGGCAGCTGGCTTTCGGCGTAAGCCAGGGCGGCCATGCAGGTTGCGCTCCTGCGGCACGCGGGACAAGGCGTCTTCAGGCCCCAATCTCGAACTGCGCATCGCCCATGTAGCGGTGCGGCCCCAAGGCGGCCGTCAAGGCCGCCGACTCGGCCGCCTGCCACTGCTCGAACACTTCGCGCTCGGCATCGGTCAGTGCCTCGGGCGACGGCGTGTCGCCGTGGGCAGCCAGTATCTTCAGGTAGGCGGCATGGACGGGCAGCACTAGGCTGGCATCGCCCAGCGTGGCTTCCAGGGCAACGCGAAAGCGCTGCTCGGCGGCACGGCGCTCCCGGTCGCTGGCCTCGTCGCCGGCATGGAGGGTCAATGTGTAGCTCATGGCTGCTGTTATAGCCTGTTCCATGCCGCCCGCCGGCGCAAACGTGTACCCTGACCACTTTACAACAAGGAATCCTCATGAAGAAGCTGCTTGTGGCGACGCTGCTGTCGCTTGCCGTGGCGGCGCAGGCCGAATCCATCGGCCAGGTCGATACGGTGTTCAAGTTCATCGGGCCGGACCACAAGATCGTGGTGGACGCGCACGACGACCCCAGGGTGGGCGGCGTCACCTGCTATGTCTCGCGCGCCAAGACCGGCGGCATCAAGGGCGCCCTGGGCGTGGCCGAGGACCGCTCGGAAGCGGCGATTGCCTGCCGCCAGGTGGGACCCATCACGTTCGCCAAACCGCTGCCCGTGCAGGAGGAAGTGTTCAACGAGCGGATTTCGCTGGTGTTCAAGAAAATCCGCATCGTGCGCATGGTGGACAAGGCGCGCAACACCCTGGTCTACCTCACCTACTCGGATCGCCTGATCGAGGGCTCGCCGCAAAACAGCGTGACCGCGGTGCCGGTGGAGCGCGCCACCCCGATTCCGCTCAGCGGCAAGTAGTGCCGAGCGCTACGCGGCCATGTCGGCGGAGATTTTCCTCAAGGCCTGCTCGAAGACCTCCACCGGCTGCCCGCCCGAGATCAGGTGCCGCTCATTGATGATGATGGCGGGCACGGAATGGATGCCGGCGTTCAGGTAGAACTGCTCGCGCTCGCGCACTTCCCCGGCATAGTCGTCGCCGGCCAGGATGGCGCGCGCGCGCTCGGGGTCCAGGCCCGCCTGCGTCGCGGCTTGCACCAGCACCTCAGGGTCCTCCGGGCTTTGGCCGTGGGTGAAGTAGGCGGCCAGCAGCGCTTTTTTCAGCAGGGGCTGGCGGCCGCGGCCCTCGAGCCCGGCCCAGTGCAGCAGGCGGTGCGCGTCAAAGGTGTTGTAGATGCGACCGCGCCCTTCCTTGCGAAAGGTGAAACCCACCGCCGCACCGCGCTGGCGGATGGCTTCGCGGCTTTGCGCCTGCTGCTCGGGCGTGGAGCCGTATTTTTCCGTGAGGTGCTCGGTCACGTCCTGCCCGCCCGGCGGCATCTGGGGGTTGAGTTCGAAGGGCTGAAAGTGCAGCTCGGCCGTCACGTCGTCGCCAACGCGGGCCAGGGCTTGCTCGAGCGCGCCCAGGCCAATGGCGCACCAGGGGCAGGAGACGTCGGACACAAAATCAATCTTGAGAGAGGTAGTCATGGGCTCATGCTATGACATCTTGAAAATCCTTGCAGCCGTGACCCCAAGCGTGCGCTCGAGGGCTGAACATCCGCCGGATAATTGCTATATTTTTCATAGCTGATTGCGCCCATGCATCAAGGGCTGCAGCTCAAAAAATCATAAATTACGGAACAGGGCGGCGCCTGAGCTGGATCTGGTTGGGCAGCGGCACCGAGCGGCGCAGCACCTCCTCGCCCAACCATTCGGCCGAACGGCGGGCGCGCTGCGCCACCACCGGCAGCGGGATTTGCTGGTAGTCGTCGTTGAAGACCTCGAAGCTGTAGTCGCCGCGGTAGCCCAGCGCATCCAGGCGCATCACCAGCTCGGCCACCTGCGCGCTGTGCACGCCCTCGCCGGGAAACACGCGGAAGTGGCGCGCCGTGCTGATGCGCTCCTCCACCGAGCGGATGTCCTGCCACATGAAGTCGGCCAGCTGCACCAGAAAAATCTTCTCCGGGTCGAGCATCTCCAGCTCTTCGAGCGCGGTCTTCATCGCAAAGGCATGGAAGGAATCAATGCCAATGCCCAGGTTGGGCGCATCGGCGCGGCACACCACGTCCCAGGCGCTGGTGAACTCATTGACGGTACGGCCCCAGGACAAGCCTTCGTAGGCGATTTTGATGCCCAGCGGCACCGCCAGCATGGCCAGCTTGCGCAGGTCGCGCGCCAGCGCGTCCAGATCCTCGCTGGCATGCACGCTGGTGGACGAGCACACCAGCAGCACCTTGGCGCCAAGGGCCTGGCACATCTCGAGCATGGACTTGGCGATGTCGATCTTGTAGTCGTGCAGGTGCCCCGACAGGCCCTCGAAATCGCGCAGCACCTGAAAACCCGTCACGCGCAGGCCGCTGCCGCGCACCAGCGCCAGCGCCGCCTCCAGCCCTTCGGCATGGCCCACGATATCGCGCGCGTTGAGCATGATCTGCGTGAAACCCGCCTCGCGCACGGCTTGCAGCTTGGCCGCCAGCGTGCCCGCCAGCGAGATCGTGTCCATCCCGAAGTCGTCGAAATTGCCCAGTCGTTGCGTCATGACAGGCTCCTCAGCTTCGCTCGTCGTGCACCAGCTCGAACGCCACGCCGCCGAGCCAACTGGCGGTCAGCGCCCCCAGGTCGCCGCGCCGCGGGCCCGCGGCTTCGACGAACTGGACACCGCGTTCGCGCAGCGCCGCCACCGCCGCGGGCACGTCGCGCGCGCCCAGGCCCAGGCGCTGCAGGGTCTCGTCGCCGTCCACCTCCAGAATGCCCGGCTCCGGCTCGATCAGCTGCAGGTAAAAGCCGCGGCAGGGGCTTTGCAGGATGCGCCCCTTGGGCATGATGCCAAAGCGCTGCTGGTCGGGCAGCGCCTCGAAACCGAACAACTCGCGGTAGAACTCGGTCCAGTCCTCCATGCGGTCGGTGCCGATGTACTGCACCACGCCGAACCAGTGCAGGCTCGCCAGCGCGGGCGGCTGCTGGTCCACCGTGGGGATCGGCACGAAGTCGACGTCATAGATGGAGAATTCCTCGTGGCGATCGACAAAATAGATGCGGCTCGAACCCACGCCGTGAATGGCCGGGATATTGAGCTCCATCACCGCCACATGCGTGGGCACGGCCCAGGCGCCGCGGTCCAGCACATGCCGGTAGGCCGCGGCCGCATCCCGCACGCGCAGGGCGATGGCCGCGATCACGGGCTTGTCGGTCGGCTGCAGGCTGCTGGGTCGGTCGCTGACATGGGCATTGATGATGATGTTCATCGCGCCCTGCCGGTACAGCAGCACCTCGCGCGAGCGATGCCGGGCCACCGGCCGAAAGCCCATCATCTCGAGCACCTGGCCCAGGGCCTGCGGACGATTGGTGGCGTACTCGATGAACTCGATGCCGGCCAGGCCCAGCGGATTGGCGCTGTCGGGGATGGTTTCGCGTGCAATCGTCATGTCATGCTCCTTGGATATGTCAGCTCCGCTGCGCGACCAGGCGCCGGAAATGCGCCTCCACGCGTGCCGGGTCGGCCTGCAGGCCGGTAAACAGTTCAAACGCGCCGATCGCCTGCCCCACGGCCATGGTGCCGCCATCCACGGTGGCGCAGCCGCGGGCGCGGGCGGCCTTGAGCAGCGCGGTTTCCAGCGGGAAATAAACAATCTCGGCGACCCACAGGTCAGGCCGCAGCAAATGCCCGGGCAAGGGCATGCCGGGCAGCTTGTCCATGCCGGTGGGCGTGGCATGGATCAGGCCGCTCGCGCCGGCAAGCGCGGCGGCAACATCCGCGTTCGAACTGGCGCGCCCGGCGCCGTACAACTGGTTCATGCCGTGGGCCAGGGCGGCTGCCCGCGCGGCATCGCTGTCCACCAGCACCAGATGGCGGGCATTCAGGCGCAGCACGGCATGGGCAATGGCCGAGCCGGCGCCCCCGGCACCGAGCAGCACCACGCGGCCCAGGTCGGCTTGCGGCAGCGCGCGCCGGAAACCCCAGCTCCAGCCCGAGCCATCGGTGTTGTGGCCGACCAGCCGTCCATCGCGCTGGACGATGGTGTTGACCGCCCCCATGGCGCTTGCCTCTTCGGACAGCTCGTCGAGCAGGGGAATCACCGCCTGCTTGCAGGGATAGGTGATGTTCAAGCCGGAAAAACCCATGATGCGCATTGCCGCCAGCAGCGTGGGCAAGGCCTCGATGCCGCTGCCCGTGCTGTCAAGGTCAATCAGCTGGTAATGCAGCTGCAGCCCTTGCTGACGGGCCTCTTCCTCATGCATGGCCGGGCTGAGCGAGCGCTGGATGCCGGCACCGATCAGCCCCACCAGCACCTTGCGCGGCGGGGGCGCCCCTGCGCGGGGCGACGCGCCGGAGGATTCCAGGACGGTTGCATTCATGAGTCAAATCCCTGCGGGGCCTGGCCCGGGCCCCCTGGGGTCGCCCGGGACCGGCCTGATTACTTGCGGACCTTGGCCAGTTCGGCCTGCAAATCCTTGACGGTGGCCTCGCCCACGATGGCGGCGTGCTTGGCGATCACCGGCTTCATCCGGTCGCGCAGCTTGGCGACTTCGGCGGGAGAAAACTCGCTGACCTGCATGCCGGCCTTCTTCAGGGCGTCGATGGTGCTGGCCGATGCCTCGCGCGACACCTGGCGCTGGTACTTGCCGGCTTCGACCGCGCTGTCCTGCAGCACCTTCTTCTCGTCCGCGCTCAGCGTGTCCCAGATCTTCCTGCTGAAGATCATCGACTGGGGGTTGTACTGGTGGTTGGTGATGGCCAGGTACTTTTGCACTTCGGCGAACTTGTTGGCCAGAATCACGCTGACCGGGTTTTCCTGGCCGTCAATGGCTTTTTGCTCCAGCGCGGCGTACACCTCGGGGAAAGCCAGCGGCGTGGGGTTGGCGTCCAGCGCCTTGACCCAGTCCACATTGATGGCGTTGGGGATCACGCGCAGCTTCAGGCCGGCGATGTCCTCCACCTTGGTGAGGGGGCGTTTGCTGTTGGTGATGTTGCGAAAACCCAGCTCCCAGTAGGCCAGGCCCACAATGCCCTTGTCGTTGAGCTTGGCGTGCATGGCCTTGCCGAACGGGCCGTCGACCACGGCATCGGCTTCCTGCCCGTTGGCGAACAGGAAGGGAAAGTCGTACACCGCGAATTCCTTGGCTTGCGAGGCCAGGATGCCGGAGTTGAGCACCACGATCTCGATGGTGCCGCCCTGCAGCGCGGACACATTGGCGGCATCGCCGCCCAGCACGCCGCCGGCGAACACATTGATTTTCATCTTGCCGCCGCTCTTGGCCGCCACCAGTTCGGCAAACTTCTCGGCACCGGTGGCCAATGGATGGCCCTTTGGATTTTGCAGCGACAGCTTGAGGACGCGCTCCTTGATGTCCTGGGCGCCGGCCATTCCCATGGCAGCGAGGGCCATGGCGGCGATGGTGGATTTGATCAACAGACGTTTCATGGATATCTCCTGGATTTATGGAAGAACGGAGTCAGGCACGCACGGACACAAGCAGGCTGGTGCGCGGCGTACCGTATCGCGCACCGGCCCTGGCATGACGCTCAATAGAACCAGCGCGCCGGCACCATGACCAGCTGCGGGAACAGCACCATCAGGAACATCACCGCGAATTGGGCAATCATGAAAGGCACCACGCCGCGCGTCACCTCATCCATGCGCAGCTTGCCCACGCCGGCCACCGTGTTGAGCACGGTGCCCACCGGCGGCGTGATCAGTCCAATGGCGTTGTTGATGATGAAGAGCACGCCGAAATACACCGGGTCGATGCCCGCGGCCTTGACCACCGGCATCAGCACCGGCGTCATGATCAGGATGGTGGGCGTCATGTCCATGGCCGTGCCCACGATCATCACCAGCACCATGATGGCCAGCATCAGGAGCTTCGGACTGTCCAGGAAAGGCTGCAGCAGGCCGATCACCTTGGACGGCAGATCGGCCACCGTGATCAGCCAGGCCGAGACCATGGCGGCGGCCACCAGGAACATGATCACGGCCGTGGTCTTGGCGGCCGACACAAAAACAGCGTAGAGCTGCGAGAAGCGCAGCTCGCGGTAGATCACCATGGTCACGAACAGCGCGTACACCGCGGCCACCACGGCGGCTTCCGTCGGGGTGAACACCCCCATCTTGAGGCCCACCACCACGATCACGGGCAGCACCAGCGCCCAGGCGGCTTGCCGCAGGGCAGTGAGGACTTCCGCCCGGCTTTTGCGTGCAGGTGGCTGAATCTTCTCCTTGCGCACCAGCAGCCACCAGGTGAGCCACAACGCGGCGCCCAGCATCAGGCCCGGGAAGATGCCGGCCATGAAAAGCTTGGTGATGGACACGTTGGCCGCCACGCCAAAGATCACAAATCCGATGGACGGCGGAATGATGGGGGCGATGATGCCGGCCGAGGCAATCAGGCCGGCCGAGCGCGCCTTGTCATGGCCGGCCGCCACCATCATGGGCAGCAACAAGGCCGTGAGCGCGGCCGCATCGGCCACGGCCGAGCCCGACAATGCCGCCATCAGGCAGGCGGCCACGATGGTGACGTAGCCCAGCCCCCCTTTGATGTGACCCACCAGGGCGAGCGCGAAATTGACGATGCGCCGGGACAGTCCGCCGACGTTCATGACCTCGCCGGCGAGCATGAAAAACGGCACGGCCAGCAGCGGAAAGCTGTCGGCGCCGTTGACGACGTTTTGCGCCAGGATTTGCGCATCGAACATGTCGAGGTGCCACATGAGGGCGGCACCACAGAGCAGCAGGGAAAAGGCAATGGGAATGCCCAGCGCCATGGCGGCAAGCAGGGAACCCAGGAAGATGGCGATGGTCATGGCGGGTGGTCCAGATCGCTTCAGTGCGCGCCGCTGTCGCCATGCGGAACTTCTTCGGATTCGCGCACCATGACGAGCTCAACCTCCTTGAGGCGCCCGCTCAGCACCTTGAACAATTCCAGCGCAATGAGCACGGCGGCAGACACGCTGAAGGCGATGCCGCTGGCGTAGAAGATGGCCACCGAGGCACCGGTGGTGGCGCCGCTCACATCCCAGTTGATGCGGGTCTGGTCAAGCGAGCCCTTGAAGAGCAGCCAGCAGCAAAACAGCATGAGCAGGTGGCTCAGCACGAGACAGGTTTTCTTGCCGGCCACGCCCAGATGGCCGACCAGCATGTCGGTGCCCAGATGCCCGTGTTCGCGCAGCGCCACGATGGCGCCCAGAAACGTCATCCACACGAACAGCCAGCGCGAGACTTCGTCGGACACGGCAATGCCGGAATTGAAGCCATAACGCAGCACCACATTGCCAAACACCATCACCACCATCAGGGCCAGGCACACCACCATGACCGCGCACAGCAGGCGGCAGTAGGCGTCAACCAGTTTGTCAATCATCGTTGTCTCCGGCACTCGTCCTTGCAGGCCCCAAAGGACGCGAAGGACGCGAATTTCTTTTTTCTATCGATCCGTCACGGAGAATTATGTACGAACTAGTTAGTTCTTTGATAGGTGAAAACCCTGGACCTGCGCCATGGCGCTTTCACGCCAGCGCCCACCGGGTCATTCATTTCCGCACAAAACGCACCACCATCTCGATGATGCTGTCGCGCCGGGCGACAACGGCCGTCGGCGACTCCAGATCGCGCTTGAAGATCAGCGAGAACGTGTGGCGGTTGGACACGTTGAAGAAGCAAAGGGCGCTGATGGACATGTGCAAGTCCACGGCATCGATGCCGGTGCGGAAAACACCGGCCTTGACGCCACGTTCATAGACCTTGCGCACGGCGTCAATGACCGGAACATTGAGCTTGTGGATGGTCTTGCTCTGGGCCAGGAACTCGCCGCGATGGATGTTCTCGTTCATCACCAGGCGGACGAAGTCGGGATTGGCCAACTGGTAGTCGACGGTAAAACCCACCAGCTTGCGCAGTGCATCTTCGGGCGTCAGGTCCTCCAGGTGGAGTTCTGTTTCGATTTGCCGGATGCGGCGGTAGGCCTCCTCGAGAACCGCGACATACAGGCCTTCCTTGCTACCGAAATAGTAGTAAATCATGCGCTTGCTGGTTTGCATGGCCTGCGCGATGTCGTCAATGCGGGCACCCGCCAGACCCTTTTCCGAGAACTCCCGGGTGGCCACTTCAATGATGTCGGCCATCGTGCGCGCCGGATCGTTGGTGCGCGCCCCCTTCTTGGCGGAAGCCTTTGAACCAGCGGAATGTACTGTTTGTTCCATCGCCGCAAGTGTAGAAGAACTTCGAAAGACTCCGGACTTTGCGCATGGCGTTGTGAACGCCCCCGGCCGTTCACCCCGCGTGCAGCTTCATGTGACTGCCGTCCATCTGCCCCGGGATGCCCTGCATCGCTCCCCTTCAGACAAAAGCCAAAAGAAAAGCCGGCCGGCGGCCAAGGGGCCGCCTTCCACCGCGCCGACGCCTGATTCACCCGAGGAACCCCGGCCCCGGGATGGATCCCCCTGGATGCCAGCCCAAAAATCCGACCGCCGGCAGCCCGCCAATGTGAATATGTATCCACCTTATTTATATTTATTTCAAATATGTATCAATAAATCAAATGCATGTCCGGAAACGGCATGAACAGTAAAGTTTTCACCCGTTTTAAATATTAACTTCTTGATTATGTAAATATTGTTTTTCCAGCATCTAAAGTAATAGGTTTTATGCCGATTAATAAAGGGTTATCCATTTATTGGCGAACCTAATATTCATTCACCCCTCAACCACTCTTCAGGAGATTATTGTGAGCATTATCAATTCGACTTCCTCATATATACCGTCCACCACCTCAACCAGGGCCAGCCAGGACAGCTACGACATCAACGCCAGTGCCTACGGCCCGGCCGTCGCCTCGGTGGTCGGTCTGGCCGAGGCAGCCGGCGACTCGGTCAGCGCCATCTGTTCGTTCAGCGCCGAAAGCCTGGAAATGCTGGGCGAAGCCGTCGAGACCGGTTATGACGCGCTCGGCGATGCTCTGAGCGGCACCGGCGAGGCCATCGGCGCGGCGATTGACAGCGTCCAGGATGGCATCACGGATCTGTACACAGACCTGTCGACGCTTGCGCAGGAGGGCGTGGACGCCCTTGGCGACGCAGTCCAGGCAGTGAGCGATACGGCCAGCGAAGTTGTCGACGCCATTGGTGATACGGCCAGCGAAGTCGTGCAGACCATCGAGGACGATGTTTCGGCCGCAGCTGACGCCATCAGTGATGCCGCGTCTTCCGTGGCCGACGGCATCAGCTCCGCGGCAAGCAGCACGGCCGCGTACCTGGCGCTGGGCGTGACCGCCGGCAAGCAACTCATCAGCGAGATCGTCTGACATGTCGCGCAGGTGTACAAGACGCGGGGCTCTCAGGATGCACAGCATGCCGGCGCGTCAACGCATCATCGTCCTGGCGATGCTGGTCGGCCTGTCCCAGTCGGGCTGTTCCATCTTCAGCCCCGCGCCCGTCTGGGAGTTCGTCAAGGCCACGGGCGGGCTCGCCAGCATGGCGATCGCATCCAGCCCAGGCGAGGCCAGCCATACCGTGCACCACGCCCATGAGCCGTTCAAGGAACTGTGCATCGAGTTCAACCCGCAGGCCCAAGTGGCCGACGTCGTGCCGGCCCTGCAGGCGGCGCTGCGCACTCACCAGATCGAAAGCCGGGTGTACGAAGGCATGGTCGCGATGGAGAAGTGCGGTGTCTGGCTGAAGTACAGCGCCTACATCGACTGGGGCATGCCTCCGCTCGGCGACCGTTACCAGTCTTACGTGAGCACGGCGGCGCTGACCCTGCAAACCGCGAAAGGGCGGGTGCTGTCGACCAGCAACTACGAACTGGCCCCCGCTTTCGGGGCCAGCAAATGGGCGAGCACGCGCGACAAGCTGGCGCCCGTGGTCGCCGCCCTGATCACCGGCGTCGTGAACTGAGCCCCCACCCAATCAACCCAGGAAGAAAAATCATGAACAAGTACATGGCGGACAATCTGCCCCCCACCACAGGGAGTGGTCGTGGCCCGCGCGGCATCATGGTTTGCGCCGCGTTATGCGCCAGCCTGGTGACGGGCTGCGCCAGCACGTCGAGCACGCCGAGCACGATTGTCCAGGGGCCGGTGACGGCACTGCCCATCCCGCGCCCCGCCTCGGTGGAGCGCGTGAGCACCGGCTCGCTGTTCCAGCCGGGCATGACCTCCCTCTTCTCGGGGCGGCGAAAGCCGCACAGCATTGGCGACACCCTGAAGGTGGACATCTCCGAAAGCCTGAGCGCGAGCAATACGGTCAAGACCGAAACGAGCCGCGAAAGCGCGCTGGCCTCCAAGGGACCCGGCTCCTCCAGTTCGCCTTACAGCCTGATCAGCGGGCTGCTGAATCAGGATGCAACGGCATCCGGCAGCAACAGCTTCAAAGGCAACGGGACCGCCAAGAACGACAGCAGCTTCACCGGGCAGTTGGCCGCCTCGGTCATCAACGTGCTGGCCAACGGCAACCTGCTGGTGGCCGGCGAGCGAAGCCTGTCGCTCAATGGCGGCGTCAGCACCATGCGCTTCTCCGGCATCGTGGACCCCAAGGACTTCAAGGAAGGCAACATCATCATGTCGAACGACGTGGTCAACGCCCGTCTCGAAGTCGTCGGCCAGGGCGATGTATCGGACAGCACCACGCGCAACTGGCTGCAGCGTGTGCTGAACAGCACCTTGTCCGTCTGGTAGCAGCGGGAGCGTCCCATGGAAAACCTTCCCCCAGCAACTTTATTGGCACGGTTCCGGCAGGCATGGCGGGATCGCGCAAGGAGAAAAAACATGAAATTCAGATTCCGGATAACACTGGCTGCCGCTGCCTGGGCCGTGGCCTGCGCACCCGCGATGGCTGCAATCGACGTGGACGGCATAACGCTCGACGACTCGGCGCTGGTCGCCGGCAAGAGCCTCAAGCTCAATGGCGCCGGCATCAGCTTTCGCCTTATCTTCAAGGTCTATGCGATGGGACTCTACCTGCTGGACCGAAAGGGAACCGCCCAGGATGTGCTGGCCACCGATGGGCCGCGGCGCCTGGCCATCGCCATGCTGCGTGACGTGAGCAGCGAGGATTTCAATGAAGCCGTCATGAGTTTCGCGACCACCGATGGCGGCGACATGCCGGCCAAGACCGCTGGCCACATGTTGCAGCTGGGCAAGGCCATCGCCAGCCAGCCCAAGGGCCTGCGCAAGGGCGACACACTGACCCTGGACTGGGTGCCCGGCACCGGCACCGTGATTGAACTGAACAGGAAGCCGCTCACCGAGCCGCTGCGCGACATCGCGTTCTACAACGCGCTGCTCAACATCTGGCTGGGTGACAAGCCGGCCGATCCGGCACTCAAGACCAAGTTGCTGGGCCGACCCCCGCAGATGCGCGCTTCGGCGAACTGATGCAGCACTTGCGCGCCGGCCTCGCAAGAACTGCCCCAAGCCGGATGGATGCCCCTTCGATGCCAAACCCAAAAGCCGGTCGAAGGCCATTCATTCATCTGACAATTTGAATATGTACCAGAAATATGTATATATATTGCAGCTTTGTATCAATAAATCAGATAAATGTCCGGTTGTCATTTATTTTGCAAAGTTTTTATATGTTTTATATATGGGTATTTGCACTATGTAAACGCCATCCATCGATAATTTAAAGCCGTGGTGTTTTTCAGGTTTGAAAATGACTTTCAATATATTTACACGCATAATGTTCACTCAGCCTTCAATCACCCCCCGGGAGATTATCGTGAGAAATATCGATCCAGTTTCTTCCGCCATGCCGTCCGCCACGGCCCTCCGGACCAGCCAGGACAGTTCCGGCAGCAACGCCACGGCCCGCGACCCAGCAGTGGTCTCGGTTGCGGGTCTCGCCGATGCCGCCGGCGAATCGGTCAGCGCCATCTGCTCATTCAGCGCCGAGAGCCTGAAAAAGCTGGGCGATGCCGCCCAAGCGGGTTATGGCGCGATCGGCGCAGCGATTGACGGCGCCAAGAATGGCATCACGGACCTGTACACAGACCTGTCGGCGCTGGCGCAAGAGCTCGTGAACACCGGCCAATCGGCTAGCGGGGCGGCAAACGAGGTCATCCAGGCGGTGAGCCATATGCCAGTCGAAGTCATTCAGGCGGTGAGCGACCGGGCCAGCGACATGGTCCAGCGCATCGAGGACGATGTCTCGGCTGCTGCTTCCAAAGTCAGGGATGCCGCATCTTCCGTGGCCGCCGCGAGCAGCGTGGCCGCGTACGCGGCGCTCGCCCTGGCCGCCGGCAAACTGGCCATCAGCGAGATCGCCTGACATGCCGTCCAGGTGGGCAAGACGTGGGGCGCACGGCTTGCCGGCACGCCAACCCAGCATCGTCTTGGGCCATGGTCCGCCGTCCTTCCAACATGAGTGGAGCAGTGGCACCGCGCGGGCGAGCGGCAAGCGCATCGCCCCTATGTAAACGCTGTTTTTCTTCTTTGTACCAGGGCCGATACGCATGAAATGTAAAGAGCTTGCAAAGGGCGCGACAAACGCCGCCGCTGAGCGTTCAAGTGCGGATGGCTGGCCTACACTTTCCGGTTTCATCCGCCTGCCATGACCTCACAGACACAGATATTGATCGTTGACGATGACGAAGACATCACCACCCTGTTGGCGGAGTACCTGACCCCCTACGGTTATACGGCCCATGTCGCCGGCGACGGTGCCAGCATGCACCGCCAGCTGACCCAGCATGCGATTGATCTGGTGGTGCTCGATGTGATGCTGCCGGGGGCAGATGGCTTGGTGCTGACGCGCGAGGTGCGGCGGCAATCGCTTTTGCCCATCATCATGCTGACCGCACGCTCCAACCCCTATGACCGCGTGTTGGGGCTGGAAAACGGCGCCGACGACTACGTGAGCAAACCCTTCGAGCCGCGCGAGCTGGTGGCGCGCATCCAGTCGGTTTTGCGTCGCACCACGACTCCGCATGACAGCCCCGCTGCCCATGCGCGCAGCGATGTGATCTGTTTTGATGGCTGGGAGTTGCACCGCGAGAACCACTGCCTGCATTCGCCCGACGGCCTGGTGGTGGCGCTGTCCAACGCCGAGTTCCGCTTGCTGGTCACCTTCCTGCACACACCGCGCCGACTGCTCAGCCGCGACCAGTTGATGGAGCAGGCACACGGCCACGCCACGGACTCGGCTGGGCGCAGCATTGACTTGCTGGTCTCGCGCCTGCGCCAGAAGCTGGCCCGGGCGCCGGATGGACTGTGCATGATCAAAACCGTGCGCGGCATGGGCTACATGCTCAATGCGCGTTCGGTCCAGGGACGCATGGCGTGGCGCGGCTGACCGCGTGGGTCCGGGCGCGGCTGGTGCCGCGCACGCTGTTTGGCCGTCTGACGCTGTTGCTGTTCGTGGTGGTGCTGGCCAGCCATGTGCTGGCACTCAAGCTGATGTTCGAACTGGGTCCGGACATGTTTGGGCCCGGGCCAGGACTGCCGCCGGACGAGATGATGGAGCCGCTGCTCTTCGACGAGCTGCCGCCGGGTCCGGAACCAGATCAACCGCCCGGATCACCCCCTTTTTTTCATCCCGGCTTGTGGCTGGACGTTGGCGTCCGGCTGGCCGCCCTGATGCTGGCGGCCTGGATTGGCGCCCGCTGGCTGTCGCAGCCGATGCTGCGCCTGGCCACCGCCGCACGCGAACTCGGGCAAGACATCCATGGCCCGCCTCTGGTGGAGGAAGGCACGGACGAGTGTCGCGAAACCACGCGCGTCTTCAACCAGATGCAAGCGAAAATTTGCCGCCAGCTCAGCGAGCGCGACCGCTTCGTGGCGGCGGTGTCGCATGACCTGCGCACGCCCCTGACGCGCCTGGCACTGCGCGCCGAAAGCCTGGCCGACGCAGAACAGCGGCGGCGTTTCGGACAGGACATCCTCGAGATGGACACCATGATCACCGCCACGCTGGACTACCTGCGGGGCGCGGCAGACCCCGAGCCTTTGGTGTTGCTGGACCTGGGCTCCCTGCTGCACAGCCTGGCCGATGACCATCTGGCCTGCGGGCATGCCGTGCGCGTGCTGGACGCTGACCCCGCCCGGCCCTGCGCGCCGCTGCGCACCCAGGCCTCGGCACTGCGCCGCTGCGTCAGCAACCTCGTGGACAACGCGGTGCGTTACGGCGGCAGCGCCGACATCCGCTACGTCGATGCGACAGACCATGTCCGCATCGAGGTCAGCGACAGTGGCCCGGGCATCGCTGAGGCCGAACTCGACAAGGTGCTGGCCCCGTTTTACCGCGTGGAGGGCTCGCGCAACCGCAACAGCGGCGGCGTGGGCCTGGGACTCTCGATTGCCAGCGACATCGCGCGACGGCTTCAGGGACAACTGAACCTGAGAAACGGCGCGACGGGCGGCCTAGTGGCGACAGTGACGTTGCCGCGTTGACGGCAAGGGAGGCGGCCATCAGGCGCTGTTGTAAAGCCCCAAATCGGCCCGCACCCCCAGCCTGCGCATGAATGCCGCCGGATCAAAGCCTTCTTCCGCGTATCTCTTCTGCATGACGTCCTGGGCCGCAACTATCGCCTGGGTGCTTGCCCACTCGACCACGGTCACCACGTTGAACTCGCCGGGGCCTCCTGTCTGCGTCAGCACCAGGTTCTGTTGACATCCCGGCAGCGGCGCGTTCAAGACTCCCGCACGCGGCCCCGCGTGGCCTTGGTTTGCGAACGCTGGCTCTTGCCTTCGAGCCGCCGCTGCCTGGAGCCGTAGCTGGGTTTGGTGGCGCGCCGCACACGGGGTGGCTCGGCCACGCTGCTGACGAGCTCATGCAGCCGGGCCAGGGCATCGAGCCGGTTCATGTCCTGGCTGCGATGCTGCTGTGCCTTGAGCACCAGCACGCCATCCTGCGTGATGCGGCTGTCGCGTAGCGCCAGCAGCCGCTCCTTCACGCCGTCGGGCAGGGAGGATGCCTTGATGTCAAAACGCAGGTGCACTGCGCTGGAGACCTTGTTGACGTTCTGGCCACCGGCGCCTTGGGCGCGGATGGCGGTGATCGTCACCTCGTCTTCCCTGATTTCAAGCGGCCGGGACAAAGTCATTTCCAATCCAGTCCCGGCGACAGCGCTTGGATGACCGGTTTGAACTCAGGCGGCGAGTTGCGCCAGCCCCGCCACGGCCAGTGCGTAGCCGTTCACGCCGAAACCGGCCATCACCGCCTTGGCCGCGGGCGAGATGTAGGAATGATGGCGAAAGGCCTCGCGCGCGTGGACGTTGCTGATGTGCAGCTCGATCAGGGTCACACCCGTGCCCTTGATCGCATCATGCAGCGCAATGCTGGTGTGGGTGTAGGCGCCGGCGTTGAGAATGACGCCGGCCAGCTGGCCTGCGGCCTGGGCCCGGCCCGCCTCATGAATCCAGTCCACCAGCTCGCCTTCATGGTTGCTCTGGCGAAAATCGAGCTGCAAGCCATTCGCGGCACAGGCGCGCTCGCACAGCGCCTGCACATCGGCCAGGGTTTGCGAGCCATAAACAGCAGGCTCGCGCGTGCCCAGCAGGTTGAGGTTGGGGCCGTTGAGGACAAGGGCAGTTTTCATGATCAGTCTTTCAGTTCGAATCGTGCAGCGCAATGGTACTTCCCGTGTCGATGGAGTGGCCTACCGCTTCCACCGCACGCAGGCTTTGCAAAGCATCGCTGACCGTGATTATCGGGGCAGCCTTGCCCTCCGGTCACATCACGGCAATGCTGGCGTTGCGCAAGCTGATCCGACCCGCAGGACCAGGACACCAGGGCAGCGGCGGCTTGCCGCCGGTTCAATCCAGGCTCGATGACAGCCGGCGCCCCAGGCCCTCGAGTTCTTGCACCGCCAGCGCCACGATGCGCGCCGACCAGTCGTCCTGCGGCTGCCGCGGTCCGCGCAGAATGCCCAGCCGGCTCTGAAAGCGCGAAGCTTGCAGGCGGCGAAACACCACCCGGCCCAGCGGCAGGGTGGCAAACGAGGCCGGCACGATGGCCACGCCCAGGCCGCAGGACACCAGGGCCAGCACATTGACGAACTGGCCGGCCTCGTGGCGGATGTCGGGCGTGAAGCCCGCCTCCATGCACAGCGCGGCCGTGCGATCAAAGTAATCGGCGTCCTGGTGGCGCGAAAAGCTCACGAAATGCTCGTGCGCGGCGAGCCGCAGCGCCAGGGGCGTTCTGCTCGCGGCCAGCGGGCTGTCCGGCGGCAGGGCCAGGCAGTACGGATCGTCGATGACGGCAATCATCTCTGCGGGCATGCCGCCCTCGCCCGGGCGCGCCAGGCCCAGGTCGATCTCGTCATTGCGCAGCGCCAGCAACTGGTGCGAGGTGATCATTTCCCGCACCTCCATGCTGACGGCCATATCGGCCACGCGCAAGCGCTTCAAAAGACCCGGCAGCACGGAGTGGGTGGTCGAGGGCACCAGCCCCAGGCGCAGGGTGGCACGCTGCCCGGCCTGCCGCTCGCGGGCACGCACGCTGGCCTGCTGCGCGCGCGCCAGGATCGCGCGGGCATCCTCCAGAAAGGACTCGCCCGCCTGCGTCAGCCGCACACCGCGCGGCTGACGCACGAACAGCCTGGCACCCACTTCTTCTTCCAGTTGCCGGATCTGGGCCGACAGCGGTGGCTGCGCGATGAACAGTTTTTGCGCCGCGCGGCTCACGCTGCCCTGCTCGGCCACGGTGACGAAATAGCGCAGGTGCCGCAACTCCATGGTTCACCCCTGGTAAAAGCATATTTTAAACATATGTAATTTATACAAAACTAGTCTTTGACGTATATATCGATGCCACTGACACTCTGCGCACCTTCTTGTTCCAGCATGTCTTTTCGAGACACCCGCCCCGCACCATGCAATCCCTGCGCAAGCTCAGCCTTGGCCCCGGCCTGACACTCCAGGACGTCGACACGCCTGCCGCGCCCGGCGCCGGCGAAGTGCTGCTGCGGGTGAAATCCACCGGCGTGTGCGGCACCGATCTGCACATTGACGAATGGACCCCCAGCTACCATTTCGTGGCAGCCTCGCTGCCCGTGACCGTCGGCCACGAGTTCAGCGGCGAGGTCGTTGCCTGCGGCCCGGGTGTCGAAGGCTTGCCGCTGCGGCAACTGGTGGCCGTGCGGCCCTCGGTCGTGTGCGGGCGGTGCGAGGCCTGCCTGGCGCAGCAGCCCGATGCCTGCGTCACGCGGCGCGGCATTGGCGTCACGCGCGATGGCGGTTTTGCGCCCTGGGTGCTGGTGCCGGCGCGCAATTGCGTCGTGATCCCCGCGGGTGTGGATGCCGAAATCGCCGCCCTGACCGAGCCGCTGACCGTCAGCCATGAGGCCGTGCGCACCGGCGGCGTGCAGCGCGGCGACCGCGTGCTGGTGCTGGGGCCGGGCAACATCGGCCAGGGCATTGCCCTCTTTGCCCGGCATGCCGGCGCCCGCCAGGTGGTGGTGGCCGGCCAGGGCGATGCGGCACGGCTGGCCGTGCTGCGCCGCATGGGCTTTGACGACCTCATCGACTTCGCCGGCCAGGGCATGGAACAGGGCCTGGCGCCTTACCTGAGCCAAGGCCAGTTCGATGTGGTGATCGAAGCCACGGGCGCCGCCGCGGTGATCGCTCCCGCGCTGCGGGCGCTCAAGACGCATGGCGTCCTCGTGATCACCGGCATCCATGCCGCGCCGGTGGCCATTGATCTGACGGCACTGGTGCGCCAGCACCAGCAGATCCGCGGCTCCTACCGCGCCCCCGAGAAAGCCTGGCCCGAGGTGGTGGATTTCATGCGCAGCCAGCAGGACACCTTGCGCCACATGATCACGCACCGGCTGCCGCTGTCGCAGGCACGCGAGGGCTTCGCGCTGGCGCGCAGCAGAACAGCGACCAAGGTCATGGTCCAGCCCGGCACCGAAACCACCCAGCCGCCGCACGCCGCATGACACATTCCGCCGCCCGGGCCTTCCTGGCCCTGTGGAACAGCATCAGCAGCGCGCCGCTGCAGCCGGAGTACGAAACATGGCACACCTTCGAGCATGTGCCCGAGCGCGTGGGCCTGCCCGGCTTCATCGAGGCCCGGCGCTATCGCTCGCATGACGGCCCGCGCGGTCAAGCCCCGCGCTATTTCACCTGCTACTGGCTCGCGTCCCTGGATGCGCTTGACAGCGCGGCCTACCACGAGGTGTTCAACCACCCCACGCCATGGTCGGCGCGCATGCGCGCTGAACTGCGCGACTTCCTGCGGCTGCCCTGCACGCTCTCGGGCAGCCATGGCCCCTCCAGCGCCACGCAGCTGGCCACCGTGCACCTGAGAAGCGATGCCGCCGCCATGGGCGCGCGGATGGATGCGCTGCTGCAGTGGCTGGTGCAGCAGGCCGCTATCGTCTGCGCCCAGTGGGGCACGGCCCAGACCTCGGCCGCTTTCCCGATCGCCAACACCGCGGCGCCCGCCCCATCCTCCAGCCCGGGCACGGACTGCGTCCTCATGCTCCAGGGCATGGAGCGCGCCGCCCTCCAGACCGCCACCCACGAGATCGTCCGTACACTCTCGCCCATCGCCACGGCGGCATCACCCCCCGCGTTCTTCGAACTGATCAGCCAGGTCCGCCAGGACGAGCTGGGCAGTCCGCGGGCCTTGCGGCCACCTGCGCGCGCGCATTTGTTTCAATCGTTTCATCCAGGAGACTCAGCATGACAATCAAAAAACGATCCTTCCTCACCGGCGCCGTCCTCGGCCTCGCGCTGCTGCCGCTGGCGGCCAGTGCCCAGGGCCCGGACACCTGGCCCGGCAAGGCCATCCGCATCGTGGTGGGCTACCCCAGCGGCTCCTCGCCCGACGTTCAGGCCCGACTGCTGGCCGAGCCGCTGTCCAGGGCACTGGGCCAGCCGGTGATTGTGGAAAACAAACCCGGCGCCAGCGGCAACATCGGCGCCGACATCACCGCCAAGGCCGACGACGGCCACACCATCGGCGTAATCGGAAACGGTCCCCTGACCAGCTCGAAATTCCTCTACGCCAAGCTGCCCTACGATCCCCTGAAGGACCTCGCGCCGATCGCCCTCATCGGCAGCGCGCCCCTGGTCTGGGTGGTCCCCAAGCCCGCCACGCCCATGACGACAGCCGACTACATCAAGCAGGTGCGCGCCAGCGGCGACAAGCTCGCCTACGGCTCCATCGGCGCCGGCTCGGGCGGACACCTGGGCATGGAACTCGTCAAGGAAAGCCTGGGACTCAACCCGCTGCATGTCCCCTTTGCCGGCGGCCCCGCCATCCTCAACGCCATGCTGGGCGGGCAAATCCACATGACGCTGCTGCCGGGCTCCACCGTCATGCCGCTGGTGCAGTCCGGCAAGCTGCAGGCGATCGCCGTGACCTCATCGGCGCGCAGTTCGCTGATGCCTGAACTGCCTTCCATGCAGGAAATCGATGCCAAGGGCGTCAACATCGAGGTCTGGAACGCCGTGATGGCGCCGGCCAAAATGCCGGCGGCGCACCAGGCCCGCCTCAACAGCGAGCTCGGAAAAATCCTGCGTTCGCCGGAGATCACGCAAAAGCTGTTCCAGCAAGGCTGGAAGGTGGAAGACACATCGGCCAGCGCCCTGGCCCTGCGCATCAGGAACGACACCGCCCTCTACGGCAACCTGATCGCCAAGAAAGGCATCAAGCTCGACTGAGCCGCTCAGGCCCCGAGCCCGTCAGAACGTGGCTTCGACGGCCCGCCGCAGCTCCGGCGTGATGTCCGGCATGACGCCAAACCAGGCCTTGAAAGCGGGCCGGGCCTGGTGCAAGAGCATGCCCAGGCCGTTGACCGTCGGGTTGCCGCGCTGGCGGGCCGCCGCCAGCAGCGGGGTTTCCATCGGAATGTAGATCACATCGGACACCAGCGCCTGCCGCGGCAGGCGCTCCAGCGAGAGATCGAGCGGACTCTGCCCCGCCATGCCCTGGTTGGTGGTGTTGACGAGCAAGGCCACATCGGCGAGTGCTTCATGCCGGTCTTCCCAGGCCATGGCACGCACCGGTGCGCCAAACTCCCGGGCCAGGTCCTGCGCCTTCTCCAGCGAGCGGTTGCACAGCCTGATTTCCCTGGCGCCGCGCTCGGCCAGACTGACCACCACGGCACGCGCCGCGCCGCCCGCACCCAGCACCGTGACCGGACCGGCATCGGCACGCCAGTCGGGCTGGGCATCGAGCAGGCTCTGGATAAAGCCAAAACCGTCGTTGTTGAAGCCGCTCAAGCTGCCGTCTTGCTCAACCACGATGGTGTTGATGGCGCCCATGCGGCGGGCCATGGGGTCGACCCGGTCCATCAACTGCATGGCGGCCACCTTGTGCGGAATGGTCACATTGCAGCCCGCGAACCCCAGGGCACTCAGGCCCTTCAAGGCCGCGGGCAAATTGCCCGGTTCGACCGGCAGCAGGACATAGGCCCCGGTCAAGCCGTACTGCCTGATCCAGTAGTTGTGCAGCGTGGGAGAACGGGAGTGGGACACGGGCCAGCCCATGACCCCGGCCAGTCCGAATTTCTTGTTGTTGCTCATGGTCCGGTTTTCTGTTTATCGGTGGATTGCCGGCTTGCGGCAGCCAGCAGATTATCGTGCGACACTGCCCCGGTCATGAAACCCTCCAAGCTGCTTGAGCTTGACGCCTGGCAAGCCGCCGGGCTGCTGGCCCGGCGCGAACTCAAATCCGAAGATCTGATGCGTGCCTGCCTGGAGCGCATCGGCGAGCGCGATGGCGAAATTCACGCCTTTGTGCAGACCGATCCCGATGCGGCGCTGGCGCAGGCGCGCGCACTCGATGCCGGTCCGGTGCGCGGCCCGCTGCACGGCCTGCCGCTGGGCGTGAAGGACCTGTTCGACACGGCGGACCTGGCCACTGCCTACGGCTCTGCCATCTATGCGGGCCAGCGCCCGCGGGCCGATGCCGCATCGGTGGCCCTGTGCCGCGAGGCCGGGGCCGTGCTGCTGGGCAAGACCGTGACCACCGAGTTCGCCTACTTCCAGCCCGGGCCGACGCGCAACCCGCATCACCTGGCCCACACCCCGGGCGGCTCGTCCAGCGGATCGGCCGCGGCCGTGGCCGATCGCATGCTGCCGCTGGCCCTGGGCACGCAGACGGCCGGCTCCATCATCCGGCCCGCAGCCTACTGCGGCGTGGTGGGCTACAAGCCCAGCCACGGCCGGGTCAGCGGCGCGGGCGTCAAGAGCCTGTCGCAGACGCTGGACGTGGTCGGCGGCTTTGGCCGCAGCGTGCGCGACGTCGCCCTGCTGGGCGCCGTGCTCACGGGCGACGCGCGCCTGTCGGGCTGGAGCGTGCCCGCCGTCCCGCGCGTCGGGCTGGTCCCAAGCCCGGCCTGGCCGCAGGCCGATGAGGACACGCAGCGGGCCTGGGAACTGGCCTTGCGCGCACTGGCAACGCAAGCCGATGTCTGCCAGGACGTGTCCCTGTCATCCGACTTTGCGGCGCTGATTCCGCTGCAAAAGGAGGTGATGGCCTTCGAGATGGCGCACGCCCTGAGCCATGAGCGGCTGCGCCACCGCGCTCGTTTGAGCGAACGCCTGGTGGCCTTGCTCGATGAAGGCATGGCGATCTGCGGCGCCACCCACGCGGCCAACCTGGCGCGGGTGGCGCACTGGCGGCTGCGCATCGACACGCTGTTCGAGCGGCACGATGTGCTGCTCACCCCCAGCGCCACCGGCGAGGCGCCCCTGGGGCTGGCCGCCACCGGCGACCCGCTGTTTTGCCGCAGCTGGTCACTGCTGGGACTGCCCTGCGTGCACCTGCCTTTCACCACCGGCGCGAAGGGCCTGCCCGTGGGGCTGCAGCTGGTGGGCCGCCAGGGCCAGGACCACCGGCTGCTGGCCGCCGCGCACTGGGTGCATGAGCGCCTGACGCGCTGAAGGAACAGGCCCGCCCGCCGCATCGACCGCGGCCCGGGACAAGCGCTACGCGCGCGCCACCGGATGCTGGTGCCGCCAGACCTGGAAGGCGCATCCAGTTGCTATCAAACTTGTAGCTATCGACGCCCAATAGACGCTGGCCAACCCATATTTTGTGCTCAACATTCCGCCGAGAATTCCGCCCAGCACGCCCGACAAGCCATAGCCGATCACGGTGTAGAGTGCCTGCCCGCGTCCGCGCAAACGGCCCGGAAAGTGGTGCGACAGCAGGGCAATGCACACCGAATGATGCGCGGCGAAGGTCAGCGCGTGCAGCGCCTGCGCCAGCAGCAGCAGGGGCAACACCGCCGCGCTGCTGGCCGTCAGCCCCATGCGCAGCACCATGGCCGCCCCGCACAGCACCAGCCAGCCGGTCAGGCTGAGCAGCGGCAGCCAGCGGCCCTGGGTGAAAAACCAGCCGATCTCGACGATCACCGACACGGCCCAAAGCAGGCCGATCATGGTCTTGCTGTAGCCCAGCGCATCCAGATAGAGCGAAAAGAAAACGTAGATGCCGATGTGCGACAGCACATGGAAAAACATCGCCGCGAAAAACCACTGCACGGGCCCTTGCCGCAGGATGGGCAGCACTGGCACCTTCTTCTCGTGCAGCGGCACGCTTTCCTTCAGATCGGGCAGCGACCACACGCTCAACACCACGGCCAGCAGGGTCAGCCCGGTCCAGGCCGGGAAATGCCTCATGCCGAAGTGCTCGAACCAGGCCCCGGCCAGAAAGACCGTGACCAGAAAACCGAGCGAGCCCCACAGACGCACCCGGCCATAGCGCTTGGCATCGAACGCGCCATCCCTGCTGACGAGATGCGCCATGGCGGCCTCGCTCATGGGCATCATGGAACTGGTGTGGGTGAACATGAGCAGCAGCACCGCCGCCAGCCACCAGACACCCCAATCCAGCCACAGCCCGCAGGAGATCAGCAGCGCGGCCGTGGCGCCATAGCGCAGCAGCCTGACGCGCTCGCCCGTGTGATCGCTCAACCAGCCCCAGCCATAGGGCGCGAACAGCCGCGTGGCCGCCTGCAGCGAGGTCAGCAGGCTGATGGCAAAAATGCCAAACCCCATGTCCTTGAGCCACAGCGGCAGGTAGGGATTGAAAAAACCGATGTGCGCGAAGTAGCTGGCGGAGAGCGCCGCAAAGGGAACCAGATGGCGGCGCCGCGTCACGGCGGGTTCAACCTGCCGGGCAAGCCAAGCCGGACCGGACCGGCACGACAGCCTGAGCGCTCATCGCCGATGGCCGGCTTCGATATCGGGCGTCGCCACCCGCACGTCGCCGCACTGGGCACGCTGGCGCAGCGCATGCTCCATCAGCACCAGGGCCAGCATGGCCTCGGCGATGGGCGTGGCGCGGATGCCGACACAGGGGTCATGGCGGCCCTTGGTCACGACCTCGGTCGGCGCGCCGTTGAGATCGATCGACTCGCGCGGCGTGGAAATGGAGCTTGTCGGCTTGATGGCGATGGACACTTCCAGGTCCTGTCCGGTGCTGATGCCGCCCAAAACACCGCCGGCGTTGTTGGACTTGAAACCCTGCGGCGACAGCGCGTCACCATGCGTGCTGCCGCGCTGGCTGACACTGGCAAAGCCGGCGCCGATCTCCACGCCCTTGACCGCATTGATGCCCATCATGGCAAAGGCAATATCCGCATCCAGCTTGTCGTACAGCGGCTCGCCCAGGCCCACGGGCACATTGGAGGCGCTCACGCGGATGCGCGCGCCGCAGGAGTCGCCCGCCTTGCGCAAGGTATCCAGGTAGGCCTCCAGCAAGGACACATCGGCCACCGGGGCAAAAAACGGGTTGTGGGGCACATGGTCCCAGGATTCGAAGGCGACCGGCAGCTCGCCGAGCTGCGTCATGCAGCCGCGAAACACCGTGCCGTACCGGGCCTTGAGCCACTTCTTGGCCACGGCGGCAGCGGCCACCATGGGCGCGGTCAGCCGCGCGGAGGAGCGGCCACCGCCGCGCGGGTCGCGGATGCCGTACTTGTGCCAGTAGGTGTAGTCGGCGTGCCCCGGGCGGAAGGTCTGCAGGATGTTGCCATAGTCCTTGCTGCGCTGGTCGGTGTTCTTGATCAGCAGGCAGATCGGCGTGCCGGTGGTCCTGCCCTCATAGACGCCCGAGAGGATTTCCACCGCGTCGGCTTCGTTGCGCTGCGTCACAAAGCGGCTGGTGCCGGGACGGCGCCGGTCCAGATCGGGCTGGATGTCGGCCTCGCTCAACTGCATGCCCGGCGGGCAGCCGTCGATCACGCAGCCGATCGCCGGCCCATGGGATTCGCCAAAGTTGGTGACCGCAAAAAGATTTCCAAAGGTATTGCCGCTCATGGATGCGGATTATCCCAGACCCCGGGCTTCGAAGAATTCAGCGCGGTCGCCCCGCTGCTGGAACAGTTTCTGCTTGCCTTGCTGTGTCGCAACATTCTGTTGTTTACCGAAAAGGAGCCTTTATGCTGGACCGTACTTCCACCAAGTTCTCCCACGTCAAGCCAGGCGACACCTCTTTCGTCTCCGGTGGCTTGCGCGACTTCTTTTTGTACCGGGATCTCGGCATCGCCGAAGCCACCAACGGAAAGGTGATTGCGCACCTTGTCAGGGCCAACATGGCACCAGAAACAGGCACCGGCTGGCACCGACATGAGGCGGATTTTCAAATTGTGATCATGACCAAGGGCTGGGCCCGTTTCATGTATGAAGACAAGGAAACCCTGGTCCAGGCCGGTGACGTGGTGCACCAGCGCCCCGGCATACGCCATTATCTTTTTGACTACTCACCCGACATGGAATACCTGGAAATCGTCTCGCCCGCCGATTTCAAGTCCATCGACGTGGACCCGGTCTGCCCGATTCCCGATCCGACACCCTGGCCGCAGAACTGAGATGAATTCACGGGGCCGCCGCGGAACCGGCTTTGCCGGGCCGCTGTCGGCGCCCCCTTGAGGGGGAGGCGGCCACAGGCCGCTTCGGGAGTGGAACTAAAACTCCGCGTCAAGCTCGTCGATTTCGTCAGGTTCCTGTTGCGCCGCGGCCACCCATTCCTGCATGGCGGGCAAGGCCATGATGCGCTTGCAGTAGGCGGCGCAGACCTTGTCAAGGGCCACGTCATAGGTCAGGAACCGGGTGACCACCGGCGCGTACATCGCGTCGGCCATCCCGGGCTGCTTGCCAAAGAGGTAGGGGCCGCCGTAGGAGGCCAGGCAGTCGCGCCAGATGTCGAGCACGCGGTCGATATCCCCTTGCGCCCGCGACCAGATCTTGAAGCCCGGGAAGTGCGCCTTGATGTTCATCGGCAGCGACGAACGCAGCGACGCGAACCCCGAGTGCATCTCGCCGCACACGGCGCGGCAGTGCGCGCGCGCCTTGATGTCGGCCGGCAGCAGTTGCGCCTTGGGCTTGATTTCGTTGAGGTATTCCGCAATGGCCAGGGTATCCCAGACCTTCACCCCGTCGTGCTGGAGCGAGGGCACCAGCATGCTCGAAGACAACAGCAGCATCTCCGCCTTCATGGCCGGATCGTCGGGCGGAATCACATGTTCCGTGAATGCCAGCCCGGCCAGCCTGGTCATCAGCCATCCGCGCAGGGCCCAGGCGCCATAGTTCTTGCTACTGATCGTCAGTATGGCTTTGCCCATGGGTCACTCCTCGAAGCTGGAAATGGATTGGCCTTC
Source organism: Hylemonella sp. (assembly GCA_040377375.1). Taxonomy (GTDB): domain Bacteria; phylum Pseudomonadota; class Gammaproteobacteria; order Burkholderiales; family Burkholderiaceae_C; genus JBEIOV01. The sequence goes on along the minus strand of JBEIOV010000013.1, from coordinate 44,779 downwards.
CGCAAGGGTTGTGCCAGCCCCTTCGCGACGCGCCAGACTGGCCCGTAACTTGCCTGTCCTCCACCATCGGTGCCACAAGCCCCGCACAAGTCAGGAAAAACCATGCTCTATCAGGCCTACCAAACCCAGTCTGACCTGACCTCGCCGTTTCGCCTGCTGGCCCAGAGCGGCAGCGCGGCCTTCTGGCTGAACAAAACGGAAGGCAGCCTGTTCCGAAAACTGTCGGCCTCCCTGGAAGTGCTCTCGCGCATGCGGCTCACCCACACGCGCCCCGCCTATGGCATTGGGTCGGTCAAGGTTGGCGAGCTCGAGCTGGCCGTGTCGGAGGAAATCATCGCCAGCACACCCTTTGGCACGCTGCTGCGCTTCAGAAAGGACACGCCCGCCGACCTACCCTACCAACCGCCCGTGCTGCTGGTCGCCCCCTTGTCCGGCCACTTTGCCACGCTGTTGCGGGAAACCGCGCGCACGCTGCTGCAGGACCACGATGTCTATATCACGGACTGGCACAACGCCCGCGATGTGGCGCTGCGCCACGGCCCCTTTGGCCTGGACGATTACATCGAGCACATGATGCGCTTTGTGCAGGCCGTGGGCCCGGGCAGCCATGTGGTGGCCGTTTGCCAGCCCTGCGTGGCGGCCCTGGCCGCCGCCGCGATCATGGCCGAGGATGACCACCCGGCCCAGCCGCTCAGCCTGACCCTGATGGCCGGACCGGTGGACTGCCGCGTCAACCCCACGGAGGTCAACAAACTGGCCACCAGCAAACCCATCGAGTGGTTCGAGAAAAACCTGATCAGCCACGTGCCCCTGCCCCATCAAGGCTACATGCGCCGCGTGTACCCCGGTTTTGTGCAGCTCAGTGCCTTTTTGGGCATGAACCTGGAGCGCCACAAAAAATCGTTTCAGGACCTGTACCAGCACCTGGTGGACGGCGACCTGGACAAGGCCAACGCCATTCGCGTTTTCTACGACGAGTACCTGGCCGTGAACGACCTGGCCGCCGAGTTCTACCTGGAAACAGTGGAGAAAGTGTTTCAGACCTACGACCTGGCGCTGGGCAAGCTCAGGTACAGGGACCGCCTGGTCAACCCCAAGGCCATCCGGCGCACGGCGCTGATGACGGTTGAAGGCGAGCGGGACGACATCTGCTCGGTGGGACAAACGGTCGCCGCCCAGGACCTGTGCGCCAGCATCCGCCCCTACCTGAAAACCCACCACATCCAGACCGGCGTGGGGCACTACGGGGTGTTCAGCGGCCGCAAGTGGAACCAGCAGATCTACCCGCGCGTGCGCGACATGATCCACGCCAGCGAAGGCTAGGGCATGCCTAGAGCACGGTCTGTGGCGCGCCGTCTTCTTCCGGCCAGTCCCGGATATAGGCCTTGAGCATCTTGTTCTCGAAGTTCTGGCTGTCCACCACGGTCTTGGCCACGTCGTAGAAGCTGATGACGCCCATGAGCATCTTCTTGTCCATCACCGGCATGTAGCGCGCATGGCGGTCCAGCATCATGCGGCGCACCTCGTCCAGATCGGTCTCCATGGTGCAGGTCAGCGGCGCATCGTCCATGGCGGTGCGCACCCGGGTCGGGCCGATCGTGCCGCCGTTTTTCACCAGGGTCTGGATCACCTCGCGAAAGGTCAGCATGCCCACCAGATCGCCATGCTCCATGACCACCAGCGAGCCGATGTCCTTGCCGGCCATGGCCTCCAGCGCATGGGACAGGGGTTCGTCCGGCGTGACGGTGTACAGGGTGTTGCCCTTGACGCGCAGGATGTCGCTGACTTTCATGGTGTTCTCCTCGTGACTCGCAAATGACTCTTATGGCTTGAAATATAGCCCACAATGGCATCATTCAACCTGTAACCCGGCTGCGGGTCAAGCCGGTGCCGCACCGGCGGGGCCCGGGCCACTGATTGCCAACCCAGCGGAGACCCCCATGCCCGGCTATTCCGACCCCGGCTTCGACACCCTGGCCCTGCACGCCGGTGCCGCCCCCGACCCCGCCACCGGCGCGCGCGCCGTGCCGATCCACCTCACCACCTCCTTCGTGTTCGAGTCCAGCGACCACGCCGCCGCACTGTTCAACCTGGAGCGCGCCGGCCATGTCTATTCGCGCATCAGCAACCCGACCAACGCGGTGCTGGAGCAGCGCGTGGCGGCGCTGGAAGGCGGCATTGGCGCCATCAGCACCGCCAGCGGCCAGGCCGCGCTGCACCTGAGCATTGCCACCTTGATGGGCGCGGGCTCGCACATCGTCGCCAGCACGGCGCTCTACGGCGGCTCGCAGAACCTGCTGCACTACACGCTGCGCCGTTTCGGCATCGAAACCACCTTCGTCAAGCCCGGCGACATTGACGGCTGGCGCGCCGCCGTGCGGCCCGAGACCAAACTGTTTTTCGGCGAAACCGTGGGCAACCCCGGATTGGACGTGCTGGACATACCCACCGTCTCCGCCATCGCGCACGAGGCCGGCGTGCCGCTGCTGGTGGACTCCACCCTGACCTCGCCCTGGCTCATCAAGCCTTTCAACCACGGCGCCGACCTGGTCTACCACTCGGCCACCAAGTTCCTCAGCGGCCACGGCACGGTGATCGGCGGCGTGGTGGTGGATGGCGGCAGCTTCGACTGGGACGCCTCGGGCAAGTTCGCCGAGCTCAGCCAGGCCTACGAGGGCTTTCACAACATGGTGTTCACCGAGGAATCGACCGTGGGGGCCTTTTTGCTGCGCGCGCGCCGCGAGGGCCTGCGCGACTTCGGTGCCTGCATGAGCCCGCACACCGCCTGGCTCATCCTGCAGGGCATCGAGACGCTGCCGCTGCGCATGGCGCGCCACATGAGCAACACCGAGAAGGTGGTGGCCTTCCTGGCCAGCCATTCTTTCGTGGCGCGCGTGGGCCACCCGCTGCTGCAAAGCCACCCCAGCCATGCGCTGGCGCAAAAGCTGCTGCCGCGCGGCGCCGGTTCGGTCTTCAGCTTCGACCTCAAGGGCAACCGGGAGCAGGGCAAGAAATTCATCGAGGCGCTCAAGGTCTTCAGCCACCTGGCCAATGTGGGCGACTGCCGCAGCCTGGTGATCCACCCGGCCAGCACCACGCATTTCCGCATGAGCGACGAGGCCCTGGCCAGCGGCGGCATCACGCAGGGCACGATTCGCCTGTCGATCGGGCTGGAAGACCCGGACGATCTGATCGATGACCTCAAGCGCGCGCTCAAGGTGGCGGAGAGAACATGACCCCCCTGTGCCGGCCTGCGGCCGTCTTCCCCCCGAGGGGGACGCCACCAGCGGCCCGGCGAAGCCGGTTCCGCGGTGGCCGCTGGAAGGGGGTCCGGCATGCAGGCAAACCGTCCATTCACGAACTGGAAACATCATCATGGAGTTGATCGTCAACGGCGCCAAGACCTATTGCTACACCGGCGGCAAGGCGTTTGATCCGGCCAAGCCCACCGTGGTCATGATCCACGGCGTGCTCAACGACCACAGCGTCTGGATCCTGCAGAGCCGCTACCTGGCCCACCACGGCTGGAACGTGCTGGCCGTGGACCTGCCGGGCCACTGCCGCAGCGCGGGCGCGCCACCGACCAGCGTGGAAGAGGCGGCGCGGTTCGTCATCGCCCTGCTCGATGCGGCCGGCGTGCAGCAAGCCGCGCTGGTGGGCCACAGCCTGGGCTCGCTGATTGCGCTGGAAACCGCGGCGCGCGCGCCGCAGCGCGTTTGCCACCTGGTGATGGTGGGCACGGCCTACCCGATGAAGGTGTCGCCCGCGCTGCTGGACAGCTCGCTGAACCAGCCGCTCAAGGCCATCGACATGGTCAACACCTTTTCGCATTCGACACTGGCGCCGCCGCCTTCCGCGCTGGGCCCGGGCACCTGGCTGTACGGCGGCGCGCGCGCGCTGATGAAGCGCGTGCTGGCCAGCAACCCGGCGGTCAATGTGTTTTACACCGGCTTCAAGGCCTGCGACGACTACCGCAACGGCGAGGCCGCCATGGCGCAGGTGCAGGCCCCCACCCTCTTCATCCTGGGCCGCCTGGACCAGATGACCCAGCCCAAGGCGGCGCAGTCGCTGGTGGACAAGGCCGCGCAGGCCCGGGTGGTGCTGCTCGATGCCGGCCACGCGCTCATGACCGAGGCGCCCGATGGCGTGCTGTTCGCCATCCGGGATTTCCTCAAGACCTGAGGTCGGCCGCGGCCGTCAGCGTGCGCGCCGCCCGGACATGCCGGACAGCGCCGACTTCAGTTCCGCCGCCAGCGTGGCCACCAGGTCCGCCGCCGCCATCGTCCGCGACATGCCGGCGCCCTGTCCCGCCCAAAGGGAGATGAACTCAGGCCGGCCGAGTTTTGCGGCGGCTTGCCTGATGGGCCCGGTCAGCGCGTTCTGAATGGGGTAAGGCGGCACATCCTGCTCGTGCGCGCGCATCTGCTCCATGAACTCGTTCACAATGCCGCGCGCGTGCCTTCCACTGAAAGTCCGGGTCAGTCGCGTGCTGTCGTCCTTGGCCGTCAACAGGGCCTTTTTCCATGCCGGCGGGATCGGGCACTCCGGGCAGGACAGAAAAGCGGTGCCCAGCTGGGCGGCCTGCGCGCCCAACACCAGCGATGAGGCAATGCCCCGGCCGTCCATCATGCCGCCGGCGGCGATGACCGGCACGGCAACCGCTGCCGTCACCTGGGGGATCAGCGCCATGAGGCCGATGCAGGACTGCTCGATGTCGCCCATGAAGGTGCCCCGGTGACCGCCCGCTTCCGCGCCCTGCGCGCAAATGAAGTCGGCGCCTGCTTTTTCCCATGCGAGCGCCTCGGCCGCCGTCGTGGCCGTGCCGATGACCCGACAGCCGGCACGCTTGAATTGTGAAACCACGTCCTGGTCCAGGATGCCGAATGTGAAGCTGACCACCGGGGGCGCGGCCTTTAACAGCGCCTTCAGCTGCAACCCGAAGTCCTCGCAAAACTTCTCCGGCATCGATGCCGGGCCCAGATCGAGTGCCGCGCGAAAGGGAGCCAGCAGATCTTGCGCCCGGGTGATTTCGGCCGGGTCCGGACTCGGCTTGCCGAGGATGAAGAGGTTGACGTTAAAGGGCTTGGAGGTCAGCGACCGGATTTTTTGCACGCCGTCCAGGATGGCCGCGGGGGAGAGCAGCGCCGCCGCATAAGAGCCGAGTCCGCCGGCATTGCTGACGGCGGCCGCCAGCTCCGGAGTGGAGGCGCCATTCATCGGCCCCAGAACAATGGGATGCTCGATGCCGAGCCTGCTTGTGAAGTCTGTGGATAGAGGGGTCATTTGAAGTATTCAACAACGTAATGGACAAATTCCAGGTCCGCCGCTTTCATGATAGGGGGTTTGCGGCCAGGGGCCGGGTCAGGCGCGGTTCGAGCTGCGCCGATGCCGGTCCACCCAGTAGCCCCACAGCACCAGCAGCCACTGCAGCTGCCCCACCCAGGCGATCGCCTGGGTGCTGGGCGGCGGAGTACCGAACAGATTGCCCGCATGAATGACGAACAGGAAAAGAAGCAGGCCGACGAGTCCCCATTTTCCGGTCGAATCCACGGCCACGGTGGAACGAACATAAAACCACGCACCCAGCACAAACAGCGGCACCTCCAGCGCCAGCGTGAGCAGCAGCGACGACCAGGCACTCAAGCCGACCACCGTGCTGCTCCAGGGCACGATCGGCAAGTCCGGCTGATGCACGAACAGGTCCAGGACCCAGTGGCTCAGCACGAGCGCGCCGAACACGGCGGCACCACGCCGGTCGCGCTTGAGCAGCCAGTAGACGCCGCCCATCAGGACAGCCCAGCCCAGTACGGCCAGCAGGCTGTGGGAGAACGGGTAATGCTCGAAGACCAGCGGCGTGACCGCCGTCGCGCCGGGCGCGATCCGGACACGCTCGACGCCGAGCAGCAGGAACGTCGGCCACAGCAAGTCGATGAACTGGGCAGCCAGGAACAGCGAGCCCAGGGACATGCGGGGGGCAATTGATTTGGCGCCGAATCCAACGCCGAAATGGCCAATGAACATGGGTGAACACCTGAGGTTTGACAGGGCAGACGAGCACACCGCGGGCGACACGCCGTTCGCGATCCGGGGTTTTCTCAAGACCTGAAAGCAGCCTTCATTTTCTTCTGAAAAGCGAGTGCCCCGACGGCCAGGCTTTTCCGTCAGTTTCTTGCTGGCCGGGAGGGCATCCGGGAAGGAAGGACCTAGGCATTTCGTCCATGCGACACACGCCGCTTGTGGAACAGCCAGCCGTAGATGGCGACATTGATGATGACGACCACCGCGGCAAGCGCGAACTGCACGCCCCGGGTAAGGCCGGCAGGGTAGATGACGGCCAGCAGATAGTGCTCGATGAAGCTCTCTGTGTAGCCCGATTGGCCGGCCTTGATGCGAAGGTCGTTCTCCAGGTAGGTGAGCGGGCAGATGCGACCGGTGAGCTCAACGAAGAAACCCCATGCCGCCGCTGGCAGATGAACCAGCGGAATCCAGCGCCAGCGCGTCGCGATGGCAGCACCCGCAAGCGTGAACAGGATGAACGCCAGGTGCAACAGGAGGACCGCGTCGGCGGCCAATCGGAAGATCATGACACTTGCACGCGCAGATGCGTTGCCGGCACTATAGCCCGCCGCGCAGGGTTAGTCACTACGGGCAGCGAGAGCGGCGGATGCCAAAATCACCCCATGCCCGAGGCCCTGCCGTTCGCCATCACCCCGCCCATGTCCGCGCAACGGGCGCGCGAGATCGCCGCCGGTTTTGACCTGCGCGATCTGCCCGCCGACTTCTACGCCAACCCCTACCCGGTCTATGCCGCGCTGCGCGAGAACGAGCCGGTGCGGCGCATGCCCGATGGGTCCTGGTTCCTCACGCGCCATGCCGATCTGGTGGCGGTGTACCGCGATGCGCAGACCTTCAGTTCCGACAAGAAGGTGGAATTCGCGCCGAAGTTCAACACGCCGCCCTTTGACGCCGCGCATCCCGCGCCGCTGTTCGAGCACCACACCACCAGCCTGGTGTTCAACGACCCGCCGCTGCACACGCGGGTGCGCTTGACTCTCATGGGCGCGCTGACACGCCGCGCCATCGCCGACATGACGCCGGGCCTGGTGGCGCTGGTGGACCGCCTGCTCGACCAGATCGAACGGCAGGGCGGGGGCGACCTGATCGCGGATTTCGCCTCGGCCATTCCGCTGGAGATCATCGGCAACCTGCTGGGCGTGCCGCACGCCGATCGCGGCCCGCTGCGCGGCCGGTCGCTGGCGATCCTGGGCGCGCTGGAGCCGCGCCTGACGCCCGAGCAGCAGGCCTTGGGCAACCGCGCCGTGACCGGTTTCACGGCCTACCTCAAGGACCTGGTGGCCGAGCGGCGCCAAAACCCGGGCGATCCGGAGCACGATGTGCTGACGCGCCTGATTCAAGCTGAAGGAAGCGGCTCGCACGGGACGCCCGGTGCCGAGCCCTTGAGCGAGGCCGAGCTGCTGCACAACTGCGTCTTCATCCTCAACGCCGGGCACGAAACCACCACCAACCTGATCGGCAACGCGCTGGTGGCGCTGCAGGAGTGGCCGCAAGCCAAGTCGGAATTGCTATCAAAATTGAAGCGCTCTGCGACCGATGCAAAAGGTCTGGAGGCCGATTTGATCCTGGCCGTCGATGAGTTCCTGCGTTTCGAGTCATCCAACCAGCTGGGCAACCGGCGTGCCTTGCAAGCCTGCGAGGTGGGCGGCGTGGCCCTGCCCGCCGGCGCGCTGGTCACGCTGTGCATCGGCGCGGCCAACCGCGACCCGGCGCAGTTTGCCGATCCCGACCAGTTGATTCTTTCGCGCGCCAGCAACAAGCACCTGGCCTTCGGCTTCGGCATTCACCAGTGCGCCGGCCTGAGCCTGGCCCGGCTGGAGGGGCGCATTGCCATCGGGCGCTTTCTGCAGCGCTTGCCGCACTACCGGCTGAGCGAAGCGCCCACGCGCGGTGGCCGCGCGCGCTTCCGGGGCTTTTTGCAGGCGCCCTTTGTCGCCGTATCATCCGGCTCATAAAAATACATTCCTCACCCCAGGAGACACACCATGACGAGTCCACCCGCTTCTGCCAGCGATCCCCGGCACCTGAAAACGTTTGCCGAGTTCTACCCCTTTTATCTGAGCGAGCACAGCAACCGCACCTGCCGCCGCCTGCACTTCGTCGGCTCCAGTCTGGCACTGGTCTGCCTGGCCCTGCTGCTGTTCACCGGCCAGCCGAAATACCTGCTGTACGGCCTGCTGTGCGGCTACGGTTTTGCCTGGGTCGGCCACTTCGGCTTCGAGAAGAACAGGCCGGCCTCCTTCAAGCGCCCGCTCTTGAGCTTCATGGGCGACTGGGTGATGTACAAGGACATCTGGACCGGCAAGATCAGGTTTTAGCCTGCTGCTGCTCTGGAGTCGATTTTGAAGAAACCGGATGCCTGCGCCACCGGCGTGTACCTGATTGCCGTGACCCCCTTCACCGACAGCGGCGCGCTCGATTTGGGCAGCACCGAGCGCATGGTCGATTTCTACCTGGACCACGGCGCCACCGGCCTGACCGTGCTGGGCATCATGGGCGAGGCCAGCAGCGGGCGGCTCGGCCGCAGCCCGGCAAGGCCTGCGAGAGTTGCTACTTATTTTATAGCGCCTCACGCAACATCAGTGAGGAAAAGCGGCCGTTTTCCCATAAATTTCCCATGGAAGCGCCACGCTCCAGCAGCAGCTGCTGCATGAGCGGCGCCAGCAGCGTGGTGTCCGGATCGGCCAGCAGCACGTAGCGGGCTTCCTCGACTTGATGCTCCTCGCTGAGCTGCTGCACCCAGTCCAGCGCGGCCAGCGTTTCGAGCACGGGCGCCAGTTGCAGCGCATCCACCTGCAGCGCCTGCGCCAGGCGCGACACGCCCAGGCCCTTGTCCGTGGTGGCGCGCACGCGGTGCAGCTGCTGCAGCACCTCGAGCGCCAGCTGGAACTGCCAGCCCTGCGTGCCGCCGCGCCGCACCACGCCCATCATCAGGCTGGGCAAATAGGCGGCAATCACCGCGCCGAGCAGCACGATCACCCAGGCCACGTAAATCCACACCAGCAGGATCGGCACGGTGGCAAACGCGCCGTACAGCACGGAGTACGTGGGTATCAGGCTCAGGTAAATGGCCAGCACCTTCTTGGCCACCTCGATGCCGGCCGAAACAAAAATCCCGCCGGCCCAGGCGTGGCCCCACTTCACCTGCGTGTTGGGCACGTAGTGGTACATCGCGGCCATGCCGCCGGCGACCAGCAGGAACTCCAGCACATCGAGCAGCAGCCGCACCCCGCCGGGCATGGTGCCGACCACGCCTTTGGAGGCCGAAATCACATAGGACGTCATGGTCAGGCTCGCGCCCAGCAGCAGCGGCCCCAGCGTGATGGCAACCCAGTAGATCAGCACGCGCTGTCCCAGCGGGCGCGGCCGGCGCACCCGCCAGATGCCGTTGAGGGTGCGGTCGATCGTCAGGATCAGGGCCAGCGCGGTGCCGAACAGGACCGCCACGCCCGCCACCCCCAGCTTGCTGGCCTTGCCCGCGAATTGCGTGAGGTAGCCCAGAACCTGGCGCGCGATGTTGTCGGGAATCAGGCTCTCAATCAGCCACTTCTGCAGCACGTCCTGCAGCTTGGCGAACATGGGGAAAGCCGTGAACACGGCCAGCGCCACCGTGAAAAACGGCACCAGTGCAATCGTCGTGGTGAAGGTCAGGCTGCTGGCCGACAGGCCCAGCCGGTCCTCCCGGAAGCGCTCGCGCAGGGTCAGCGCCGTGTTGCGCCAGGGAAAGGACGACAGATTCTTCAACAGGTCTTCAAGGCGCGGGGACAGGCTCATGGCCGCTATGATGCCACTGCCATGAAGCAAAAAGACAACAATATCCACCTGACCCGCCTCCTCGCGGTGGCCAGCCTGCTCGGGCTGATCGCGCTCGGACTGGCCTGGGAGCTGTTTCTCGCCCCCCTGCGCCCCGGCGGCTCCTGGCTGGTGCTCAAGGTGCTGCCGCTGTGCATTCCGCTGGCCGGCCTGCTGAAAAACCGCATGTACACCTATCGCTGGCTCAGCCTGCTGGTGTGGCTGTATTTCACCGAAGGCGTGGTGCGCGCCAGCGGCGACCGCCCGCCCGGCAACTATCTGGCACTGCTGGAGGTGCTGCTGTGCCTGACCCTGTTTTGCGCCTGCGTCCTGCATGTGCGCCTACGCCTCAAGAACGCGAAAAATACCGTCACCCCCTCACCCGAACCCCAGACACCGTGAACACCCGCAACGAACTGCTTGAATCGCTGCGCCGCATCGTCGGCGCCTCCAACGTACTGACCCACGACGACCCGGCCACCGACCTGAGCGCCTGGGAGCTGGACTGGCGCAAGCGCGAACGCGGCAAAGCTCTAGCCGTGGTGCGCCCGGGCGCCACGCCCGAGGTGGCCGCCGTGGTCAAGGCCTGCGCCGCCGCGCACGTGAGCATCGTGCCGCAAGGCGGCAATACCGGCATGGTGGTGGGCTCCACGCCCGACGCCAGCGGCACCCAGGTCGTGCTCAGCCTGCAGCGCATGAACCGCGTGCGCGTGCTCGACGCCGCCAACCTGACCATCACGGTGGATGCCGGCTGCGTGCTGCAAAACGTGCAGGAAGCGTCCGAACAGGCGGGGTTTCTGTTTCCCCTGAGCCTGGCCTCGGAGGGCAGCTGCACCATCGGCGGCAACCTCGGGACGAATGCCGGCGGCACGCAGGTGGTGCGCTTTGGCAACACGCGCGACCTGTGCCTGGGGCTGGAAGTCGTCACCGCGCAAGGCGAGGTGTGGAACGGCTTGAGTGGCCTGCGCAAGGACAACACAGGCTACGACCTGCGCGATCTGTTCATTGGCTCGGAGGGCACGCTGGGCGTGATCACCGCCGCCACCATGAAGCTCTACCCGCTACCCAAATCACAACTCACGGCGCTGGCCGCCGTGCCCTCGCTGGACGCCGCGGTGCAGCTGCTGGGCCTGGCGCACCGTTATTTGAGCTCGGGCCTGACCGGCTTCGAGGTGATGGGCCAGTTCGCGTTGAGCCTGGTCGCCAGGCATTTCCCGCAGCAGCGCGTGCCGCTGTACCAGGACACGCCTTATTGCGTGGTGCTGGAAAACTCGGACCACGAGTCCGAAGCCCATGCGCGCGAGCAGTTCGAGCGCCTGCTGGAGGCCGCCATGGAACAGGGCTGCGTGACGGACGCGGTGGTGGCCGAGAGCATCACCCAGGCGCGCGCGCTGTGGCACATCCGCGAGAGCATTCCTCTGGCGCAGGCCGAAGAGGGCCTGAACATCAAGCACGACATCTCGATCGCGGTGTCACGCATCCCCGAATTCGTGCGCGTGACCGATGCGCTGCTGCAAAAATCCTTCCCCGGCGCGCGCCTGGTCAACTACGGCCACCTGGGCGACGGCAACCTGCACTACAACGTGCAGGCGCCCGAGGGGGGCGATGCGGCGGCCTTCCTCAACGCGCAGGAAGAAGGCGTCAACACGCTGGTGTACGACTCGGTCGACCAGTTCGGCGGCTCCATCTCGGCCGAACACGGCGTGGGTAGCCTCAAGGTGGGAAAACTCGAGCACCACAAGTCGCCGGTGGCGCTGGGCATGATGCGCGCCATCAAGCAGGCGCTGGACCCGCACAATCTCATGAACCCGAATCGCGTGCTGCGTGTCTGAAGGCCGAACGGCACCGTCTCAAGAAAGAAAGCGCCTCATGAATGCATCCCGCCAGGTCACCCTGTTCCACTCCCCCAACACGCGATCCGCCGGCGCGCTGATCCTGCTCGAGGAGCTGGGGGCCGATTACCAGTTGCACGTGCTCAACATGAAGGCCGGCGAACAGCGCCAGCCGGCCTATCTGGCCATCAACCCCATGGGCAAGGTGCCCGCCATCCGGCACGGCGACGCACTGGTCACCGAACAGGTCGCGGTCTTCCTGTATCTGGCCGATCTTTACCCCGAGGCAGGCCTGGCCCCGGCCATTGGTGACCCGCTGCGCGGTCCCTACTTGCGGTGGCTGGCGTTCTACGGTTCGTGCTTTGAGCCGGCGCTGGTCGACCGGGCCATGAAACGTGAACCGGCGCCGCCCGGAACATCGCCCTACGGCGACTTTGACACCATGTTCAAGACGCTGACCGATCAGCTGGCCCAGGGCCCTTACCTGCTGGGTGAGCGCTTCAGCGCCGCCGACGTGCTGTGGGGCACGGCGCTGACGTGGACCACGATGTTCAAGCTGGTGCCGGAGCTACCCGTGATCAAGGCCTATATGGACCGGGTGAATGCCCGTCCCGCAGTGGCGCGGGCGCGGGCCAGGGATGCGGCGCTCGCCGCCGCGCAAGCAGCGGCCGCATCAGCGCCATGAGGCGCGGCGCTGCGGCAAAGACCCGGAGCGCCGCATCTGGCGCGTCCGGGTGAAGCGCGCGCCTGGAGCCGGACCTTATTGCGCCACTATTGCGCCACGGTTTTCTTGTCTATCAGAGCCGCAAGCAAGCTGAGCTGTTCCTTCTGGATCGCCAATAGTTCACCCCACTGGACTTCTCTCAACAAGTCCACTTTCTCGTGCAGCAGCATGATTTCGAGTTCGGCCTTCAGATTGACTTCGTAGTCGTGTTCCGCATTGAGCCGATCTTTTTCCGCCTGCCTGTTCTGCGACATCAAGATGATCGGCGCCTGAATGGCGGCCAGCATGGAGAGAAACAGGTTGAGCAGGATATAAGGGTAGGGATCGAAAATCTTGTCGTACTTGACGAGGATGAACGAATTCAAGCCCACCCAGACGACCAGGACTGCTGCGAAGATAAGAATGAACGTCCAGGAGCCGCCGAAAGTCGCAACCGCATCCGCCGCGCGCTGACCCAGGGTGGTCCCTGCATCAAACTCCTTTTCGGTGTTTCTTGCAATGTGCTTGCGCCCGGCAATATGGCGTGCCACCTTCTTGGAGCGCTCGTCCAGTGATTCATAGGGCACGCCAAGAAGTTTCTCCGCGATGTCTTCCGGTTTTTTCAACATGTCTGGAAATGCCTCGAAGTGATCGGGATCATTATGCAGTCCGCCGCTGCTCCAGCGCCAGCCGCACCGCCAGGGCGGCCAGGACAAAACCCATCAGGTAGCGCTGTACCGCCAGCCACAGGGGATTGCGCGCAAACCACGCGGCAATGCCTGCTGCCGAAAGGGCAATCAGGAGATTGACCGCGAAGCTCACCGCAATCTGCGTGGCACCGAGCACGAGGCTCTGGACCAGGACCGAGCCGCGCTCCGGAGCGATGAACTGGGGAAAGAGCGACAGGTAAAACACCGCGACCTTTGGATTGAGCACATTGGTCAGAAAGCCCATCATGAACAGCCTGCGCGGCGATTCAGGTGGCAACGCCCTGGGTTCGAAGGGTGAGCGCGCACCCGGTCTGACCGCCTGCCACGCCAGCCACAGCAAGTAGGCGGCACCGGCCCACTTGAGCATGTCGTAGGCCAGGGGCACGGCCAGAAAAATGGCCGACAAGCCGATGCCTGCCGCCAGCATATGGACGATGAAGCCGCCGATGACGCCAAGCAGCGAGACCACCCCCGCGCTTCGGCCCTGGCAGATGGAGCGGGAAATCAGGTAGATCATGTTGGGCCCCGGCGTGAGGACCAACAGCAAGGCCGCCCCGGCAAAAAGGAGCAGGTCATTCAAGGGGATCATGGTTTCTCCTGTGATGCATCACGCGAAGCCAGGCGGCGCGGCGTCCCTTGCCGCGTCCGCCCGGGCGCCTTGGCCGATGTCGTTTGCGGGCTTGCGGCGGGCCGCTTCCCGGTGCTGACCCACGCCGTGTAGAAATCGATCTTGCCGTCGAGCAGGTTCATCGCCTGCGTCCACTCCGCAATCGTCGCCTCGACCTTTTCGCGGTGCGCCAACAAAAGCTGCTGCCTTTGCTTCAGCGTTGCACTGCCCTGCTTGACGAGCGCGGTGTATTCACGCATGTCGGCGATGGACATGCCGGTGCGCCGCAACCGCTCCATCAGATCGAGCCAGCTGAGGTGAAGCTCGCTGTAGACACGCCGGCCGCCATCGTCGCGCAGCACGCCGGGTATCAGCCCTTGCGACTCATACCAGCGAATGGCGTGAACACTGCGCCCGGTGCGGGCGGCGAGCTCGCCGATTTGAAACCTGTCAGGCAACATGTCCTCCCAGTGCCGCTGTGACCAGCTCGGTATCGAAGTACTCGGTCAATTCGCGCAGTTTGCCATCGGCCAGACGGCAGACATAACAGTAGGTATTGTTATACGGGATGCCCGCCTTGGTCATCACGCGGCCGCGGCACTCGACCACGACAAAATCATCTTCCGCTATGAAGCGATGCGCGGTATTCGTATAGTGATCCGCAAACTGGGCGAACAGCGGCTTCATCAGCTCGTCAAGCACGGCTTGCTTGCCGGAGTAGGTCTTCGACCATTTGGTGGTTCCGGTCGCGGTCCAGCAGAAATCATCCGCCCAACTGTCAACGAAGGGCTTGCCGTTGCCTTTGGCGAGTTCGGAAAAAACATCTTGCAGCAGTTGCTTGTTTTCGAGGGCACTCATTTTCTGGCTCCTTGGGAAGTTTCAATGGTTCATGCGAGCCAGGAAAAATGCCATCGAAAAGCATGTTCCCGTGGTCCGCATGAGTTCATTGGAAATGCTAGAGTGCACTCCAGGTCAAGCCCCTCGGAGAAAAAATCCGACTCGCCGCCAGTTTATCGCGGGTCCCACTCCGATCACCCCTCGCCGAGGCGGCGCTTGAAGCGTGCGTCCAAGACAGGTCTCCATCAAGTGGTTGGCGCGGACTACTTTCCCATGTGCTCACTGACGTGCTTTTGCACCGCGGCGCCGATTTTCTCCTGCTCGACCACCATGAGAAGATGTCCCCCATGCGCAAAACGCATGAGCCTGGCGTCTGGAATCGTGGCCGCGGCAAAGGCCGCATTGTGAAAAAGCTGCAGCGTGTCATCTTCGGCGTGAACGACCAGCGTCGGCGCCCGGATCGCGGCAATCCTCGCACCCGGCAAGGCAGTCCTGTTATCGAAAACCACACCGGCGGATCTCGGCGCAACGGGATTCATCTCATCGATGAGGCGGTCAACCCATTCCCGCTGCGCGGGAGTGAACCCGGCAATGACGGCATCGTTGGCGCCCATCAATCCCATGAGCTGCTTCCTGAGCACCCTGCTCATGGCCCAGTAGGCCGCGTCATGCTTGAAGAGGCCCACCAGCATATCGCCCTTCTGGTTGGCCTGCGCCTGGTCCATCGTGGATGCCGCGGCCACTCCGCACGAGATCAGCGTCAACGAAGACACGCGCTCGGGATGCAACACGGCAAAGAGCAGCGCCGAAGGCCCGCCATGGGAAATGGCCACGACCGCAACTCTTTTGACACCCAGGTGATCGAGCAGATGCGAATAGGCATGCGCCTGGTCGTCCCAGGTCATCCCTTGGCGCAAGGTCGAGCGCAGATAGCCAAAGCGCGAAGGCGCAATCCAGTGGAAGCGCTCGCCCAGCACGTTCTGCGCCAGCAGCTCGCCCTGATCGTAGCCGCCTCCGCTGCCGTGGATCACCAGAACATCGGGACCTGACCCACCTTGCGTGTATTCGATGTCGCCAAGGGGCGAGGGCACGACGTGGCTCTTCGCACCGACCCGTGCATACGCCGTCTTCATGTCCCGCAGGTACACGTTCGCGGCCAAGGTTGCGACGACGATCAGCCCGATCGAAAGCCACATGGGTATTTTCTTGAACATGCGCCGCGGTGAATGCACGCCGACAGGCAGGCACGGCCAGCGTGCTCAGCGCACGAGCGTCAAAACCAGGCCGGCCAGCGCGACGATGGCGCTAACGACAGTGACGGCTGCCAGCCAGACAAGCCGGACCCGGTTGGTTTCGATGCGCTGGATCAGCTGGGTGTTCTGTTCCGCGAGGACCTTGATCAGTTCCGAGGACGCGAGCATCTGGCCGTGAAGCTCAGCCGCGGCAGCCTCCACCGCGGCGAGTTGCGCCTGGAGCGAGGCGACGGCTTGCGCTTGCGGCGACGCCGCCGGCTGCGCATCGGAAGCGGCCATCTCCGCCGCGGGGGACTTCTTGGCGACGGCGTTCCACAGCTTCTTCGCTGCCTCGGCCACCTTGGGCGCATTGCTGATGACATCGCCCCAGGGAACCATCTGCAATACGGAAAGCCAACCGATAGCCATGGACAAGCCTTTCGAGAAAGTGGCGTGACGTTGCCTGCACTATATCGCCTTCGCACCCAGGTTACGGCGTAAACCACCTCGTTTCTGAGTCCGCCCTGACTTGTAGGAAAATCACATAGTTATGACCACCCACCCCCCCCGCTCCCAATACGAAGACTTCATGCGCCATGTGGACAGCCACGGCGTGTTCAAGGCCGACCGCACCGGCACCGGCACGAAAAGCGTGTTCGGCTACCAGATGCGCTTTGACCTGAACGAGGGCTTTCCGCTGGTCACCACCAAGAAGGTGCACCTGCGCTCCATCATCCAGGAGTTGCTGTGGTTCCTCACGGGCTCCTCCAACAACAACTGGCTCAAGGAGCGCGGTGTCAGCATCTGGGACGAATGGGCCAAGCCGGACGGCGATCTCGGGCCGGTCTATGGCGTGCAGTGGCGCAGCTGGCCCACGCCCGACGGCAGCCACATCGACCAGATTGCCGAGGTCATCAAGACGCTCAAGAGCAACCCCGATTCGCGCCGCATCATCGTGAGCGCCTGGAACGTGGCGGACCTCTCCAAGATGGCGCTGATGCCCTGCCATGCGTTCTTCCAGTTCTACGTGGCCCCCTCGCCGGTAGCGGGTGAGCCGGGGCGCCTGAGCTGCCAGCTCTACCAGCGCAGCGCCGACATCTTCCTTGGCGTGCCCTTCAACATCGCCAGCTACGCGCTGCTCACTCACATGGTGGCGCAGCAGTGCGACCTGGCCGTGGGCGATTTCATCTGGACCGGCGGCGACTGCCACATCTACAGCAACCACGCCGAACAGGTGGCGCTGCAGCTGAGCCGCGCGCCCTACCCCTACCCGACACTGAACATCAAGCGCCGGCCGGCGTCGATCTTCGACTACGCGTACGAGGACTTCGAGGTGCTGGACTACCAGTGCCATCCGGCCATCAAGGCACCGGTGGCGGTATGAGATGAAACACCCCCAGGCTTCGCGCACTGCGTGTCGCTACGCCACCCCCCTTGCAGGGGGCAACGCCAGTGGCCCGGCAAAGCCGGTTCCACGGCGTTCCCCGGCGGACCGTTTCATGCGTCACGGATCGCGCAAAGTGCGTTGGAGCAACTGAGATGAAATTGCACCTGATCTTGGCCCGCGCTGCCAACGGCGTGATCGGCCAGAACAACACCATGCCCTGGCACCTGCCGGAAGACCTGGCGCACTTCAAGCGCACCACGCTGGGCTGCCCGGTCATCATGGGGCGCAAGACCTGGGATTCGCTGCCGCCCAGATTCCGCCCGCTTCCAGGGCGCCTGAACGTGGTGGTCACGCGCCAGCCCGACTGGCAGGCGCACGGCGCCAGCGTGGCCCATTCCCTGCCCGAGGCCATGGGCCTGTGCCCATCGGACAGCGACGCCTGGGTCATCGGCGGCGCCGACATCTATGCCCAGGCCCTGCCGCTGGCCACGACGGCCGTCGTCACTGAAATAGAAGCGTCATATGACGGAGACGCTTATGCGCCACAATTCGGGCCACAGTGGCACGAGACGGCACGCGAGCGCCAGGTCTCGTCCACCGGTTTGAATTTCAGTTTTGTCACCTACACACGAACACAAGGAAGCTGATATGTCCGAAGGCGGATTTCACGTGCACGGCCCGCATGACCACGAACTTGAGCACGCGCAACAGGGTGGCCATGGGGGCGGCGGCATGATCAACCAGATTGCCATGTTCACAGCCATCATCGCCACCGTCGGTGCCATTTTTTCCTACATGGGCGGCGCCACGCAGGCCAATGCCGGCCTGTTCAAGAACAACGCGGCCATCAAGAAAACCGAGGCGTCCAACCAATGGAATTACTTCCAGGCCAAGAGCACCAAGCAGTCGCTGGCCGAAGTGTCGCGCGACCTGACGGCGCGCGAGGACGACAAGGCCAAGTACCAGGCCAAGATCGACCGCTACGAGAAGGAAAAAACCGAGATCAAGGCCGTGGCCGACAAGCTGGAAGCCGACGCCACCCAGTGGGACAAGCGCAGCGATGAACAAATGCACCAGCACCATCGCTGGGCGCAAGCCACCACCGTGCTGCAGGTCTGCATCGCGCTGGCGGCCATTGCCCTGCTGACCAAGAAAAAGTGGCTGGAGTACGCCATGTTTGGCGCGGGAGCGCTCGGCCTGATGGTCGGCGCCTTGGCGGCGCTACATATTTGATAGCTGCCTGCGACCGTTCCATAAGGCCTGGAGCCTGAAACAGCATTGAAAAATAAATGAAACTTGCGACCTGGAACATCAACTCGCTCACGGTGCGCCTGCCCCAGGTGCTGGACTGGCTTGCCTCCAACCCAGTGGATGTGCTGGCGCTGCAGGAACTCAAGCTGACCGACGACAAGTTCCCGTTTGATGCCTTCGCGCAGGCCGGCTATTGCGCCCAGTGTTTCGGGCAGAAGACCTACAACGGCGTGGCCCTGCTGTCGCGCACGCCGGCCACCGAGGTGGTGAAAAACATCCCGGGCTTTGCCGACGACATGGCGCGGGTCATCAGCGCCAATGTCGATGGCATCCGTGTCATCGGCGCCTACTTTCCCAACGGGCAGGAGCCGGGCTCGGACAAGTTCGAGTACAAGATGAGCTGGCTCAAGGGCTTGCGCGACTGGGTTCGCCAGGAACTGGCCACGCACCCGAAGCTGGTGCTCATGGGCGACTACAACATCACCTTTGACGATGCCGACGTATGGGACCCGGTGGGCCTGAAGGACACGATCCATTGCACCGAGGAGGAGCGCTACCACCTGCGCGCCCTGATCGCCCTGGGCCTGCACGATGCGTTCCGCCTGTTCGAGCACCCCGAAAAAAGCTACTCGTGGTGGGACTATCGCAACTTCGCCTTTCGCCGCAACCAGGGGCTGCGCATCGACCACATCCTGGTCAGCGCCCCCCTCAAGCCCCTGGCGACATCCTGCGTCATCGACAAGGCACCGCGCAAGAATGAGCGGCCCAGCGATCACGCCCCGGTGGTGCTGGAAATCACGGACGCCGGGCCAGGCTAGGGCCGGTTTTATTCCAGGCCCAGCTCCTGGATCTTGCGCGTAATGGTGTTGCGGCCAATGCCGAGCTTCTGGGCGGCTTCGATGCGGCGGCCCTTGGTGCTGGCCAGCGCAGTGAGAATGAGCTGGCGCTCGAAGCGGCGTGTGAGCTCGTCCCACACATCATGCCGCCCGCTGGCCAGCAGGGCTACCGCCTCGGCCTCCAGCCCGGGTTCCCATCCATTGCCCTGGCTCTGCGGCAGCAGGATGGCAGCGGCGTCATCCGCCGCCTTGAGCGCCGCGCCGGAAGCCGCGCCAGCCCCAGGCTCCGCTGCCGCTGGCACAGTGCCCTGGGCCGTGGTGCCCGCCTCGCCGGACGCCACGCCCACCTCGGGCGGCAGGTCCTTGGGTTCGATCACCTGGGCCGGGGCCATCACGGTCAGCCAGTGGCAAACGTTCTCGAGCTGGCGCACGTTGCCGGGGAAGCTGAAGTTGCCCAGCCACACCAGCGCCGCATCGGAAATCCGCTTGGGTTCCACGCCGAGCTGCTGCGCGCTTTGCTGCAGGAAATGCCGGGTGAGCATTGGTATGTCCTCCTTGCGCTCGCGCAAGGCCGGCAGACGCAAACGGATGACATTGAGCCGGTGGAACAAATCCTCCCGGAAAATTCCTTCCTTGACGCGCTGCTCCAGATCCTGGTGGGTGGCGGCGATCACGCGCACATGGGCCTTGACGGCGCTGTGCCCGCCCACCCGGTAGAAATGGCCATCGCTGAGCACGCGCAGCAGGCGGGTCTGCAAATCAAACGGCATGTCGCCGATTTCATCGAGAAACAGCGTGCCGCCTTCGGCCTGCTCGAAGCGGCCCCGGCGCATGGTCTGCGCGCCGGTGAAGGCGCCGCGCTCATGGCCGAACAGTTCGGACTCCAGCAAATCCTTCGGGATGGCGGCGGTGTTGATGGCCACGAACGGTCCGTTGGCGCGCGGCGAATGCTTGTGCAGCGCGCGCGCCACCAGCTCCTTGCCCGAGCCTGATTCACCGGTGATCAGGACCGTCACGTTGCTCTGGCTCAGGCGGCCAATCGCGCGGAACACATCCTGCATGGCCGGCGCCTGGCCCAGCATCTCCGGGGCTTCCGCCATGCGCTCTTCCGCCACTTCCTCGCGCTGGCTTTCCTCGACCGCGCGGCGGATCAGCTCGACCGCCTTGGGCAGGTCGAACGGCTTGGGCAGGTATTCAAACGCCCCGCCCTGAAACGCCGACACCGCGCTGTCCAGGTCCGAGAACGCCGTCATGATGATCACGGGCAGGCCGGGGTACTTGGCCTTGACCTTGTCCAGCAGGTCCAGGCCCGAGCCGCCCGGCATGCGGATGTCGCTCACCAGGATTTGCGGGCCTTCTTCATCGTCCGAATTGTCCAGCGCCGCGAGCACATCCCTGGTATTGGTGAAGCTGCGGGTGGGAAGGTTTTCACGCAACAGCGCCTTCTCCAGAACGAAGCGTATGGACTGATCATCGTCTACGATCCAAATCGGCTTCATGTGTTGCATTACCTCTGGTCTTGCCGCCGTGATCCTGTCACGGCAGCGGTATCAAAATTTTGAAATCCGTGCGGCCTGGTTCACTGTCGCACTCGATCAGGCCATGATGCTGCTGAACAAAGGTTTGCGCCAGCGTCAGCCCCAGCCCGGAGCCGCCCTCCCTGCCCGACACCAGCGGATAGAAAATACGGTCCTTGATCGAGTCTGGTACACCAGGCCCGTTGTCAATCACATGCAATTCCAATGCCAGCCGGTAGCGCTGCTTGCCAAATGTGACCTGCCGTGCGATCCGGGTGCGAAAAGCCAGGCGCGCGGTCCCCGCCGCGATTTGCTCGGCCAGCGCCTGGCAGGCGTTGTGGGCGATGTTGAGAACCGTCTGGATCAGTTGCTCCCGATCTCCGCGGAACTCGGGAACCGAGGTGTCGTAGTCGCGCACCACGCGCAGGCCCTTGGGGAACTCGGCCAGGATCAGCGAACGCACGCGCTCGCACACCTCGTGGATATTGACATCCCCCACCACATGGGGCCGCCGGTGCGGCGCGAGCAGCCGGTCCACCAGGGTCTGCAAGCGGTCTGCCTCATGAATGATGACCTGGGTGTACTCCGTGAGTTCGCGCGACTCCATCTCCATTTGCAGCAACTGGGCCGCCCCCCGGATGCCGCCGAGCGGATTCTTGATTTCATGCGCCAGATTGCGGATCAGTTCCTTGTTGGCCTGGGCCTGGTCCATCAGCCGCTCTTCGCGTTCCTGGCGGGCCTGCTTCTCCAGCGGCAGCAACTCG
Organism: Hylemonella sp.; assembly: GCA_040377375.1. Classification (GTDB taxonomy): domain Bacteria; phylum Pseudomonadota; class Gammaproteobacteria; order Burkholderiales; family Burkholderiaceae_C; genus JBEIOV01. The sequence goes on along the minus strand of JBEIOV010000013.1, from coordinate 23,236 downwards.
ACAATGATCTCGTCCGGTTTCTCGGTCTGCGTCACGATCACGTGCACCGGCAGCGCATCGCGGTTCAGCCGCTTGAGCCAGGCGTCATAGCGCAATGCGGCAAACTCGTTGCTGCCGGCCCCCTCCAGGGCATTTTTCAGGATATGCGGCTCGGTAAAACTGTCCGGGAAGGACGAGCCTTCAATCGTTCTGCGCGATGTCCCCAGCGCATCCTCGAGCGCGGAATTGGCAAACAGCACGGCGCCGTCGCTGTGCACAACCGCAACCAGCGTGGCCAGCAGATCAAATGACTGAAAGCGTGCAGCAGGAGAAATTGGTTTTTTCAAGCCGCCTATTTTGACGCAGTAACGCGTCCCAATTCACGGCGAATGCCGGCCATGTCGCTTTCATTGCGTGCCAGGCTGGCCTTGAGCTCGGCCACCCGGTCCAAATACTTCTGGTAGTTGCGCGCTTCATCCCCGCGCTTTTCGGGCTCGCCGTTGTTGTATTCCTTGAGCATCTCGCCGTGGCGGGCTTCGGCCTTCTTGAGTTCGGACTCCAGGATCTGGCGCGCATCCGAATCCCGCGCGCGCTGCTCACCCGCCTCAACGCGCTGCCCGGCCTGCGTTGCAGCCGCCACACGCACGGGAGCCGCCGCGGTCGGGCGTGTGCCCTGCACCACGGTCACGTTACCGCCAGCCATCAGCTTGCAGTCCTTGGCCTGGGCCGCGGATACCGAGTTGGTGTACTCGTTGCCGCACCGGTAGATGCGCTCCTGAGAAAAGCTGTTTGCCACGAAAAATGTGGCGACCAAGGGAATGAGTAAAAGGTGTTTCATGGGACGATCTCCGCGCATCGGAAAATGCTGGGACGGTTTGTCAGTATGACGCCATCCCGGGGAAATGCAAAATTTCCGCGGTACCCACAAAGAAAAAGGACGGCTTGCGCCGTCCTTTTTCCGCTACACACTGTAATAAATTACAGTCCGGGCGTCCTGCCCCATCCCATTACAGGGAGTAGTACATGTCGTACTCGACCGGGTGAACCGCCATGCGAAAGCGCGTGACTTCCTGCATCTTGAGCTCGATGTAGGCATCGAGCATGCTGTCGGTGAACACGCCGCCCTTGGTCAGGAACGAACGGCCCTTGTCGAGGTACTCCAGCGCTTGATCCAGGCTGTGGCACACGGTCGGGACTTTGGCATCCTCTTCCGGCGGCAGGTGGTACAGGTCCTTGGAAGCCGCTTCGCCCGGATGAATCTTGTTCTCCACGCCGTCCAGACCGGCCATCAGCAGGGCCGAGAAAGCCAGGTAGGGGTTGGCCAGCGGATCGGGGAACCGCGCTTCGATGCGGCGGCCCTTGGGGTTGGCCACGTACGGAATGCGGATCGACGCCGAGCGGTTGCGGGCCGAGTAGGCCAGCTTCACGGGTGCCTCGAAGCCGGGCACCAGGCGCTTGTAGCTGTTGGTGCCGGGGTTGGTGATGGCATTCAGGGCGCGGGCATGCTTGATGATGCCGCCGATGTAGTAGAGCGCGAAGTCGGACAGGCCGGCATAACCGTCGCCGGCAAACAGGTTCTTGCCGTCCTTCCAGACGGACTGGTGCACGTGCATGCCGGAGCCGTTGTCACCCACCAGCGGCTTGGGCATGAAGGTGGCGGTCTTGCCGTAGGCATTGGCCACGTTGTGCACCACATACTTGAGCAGGATGGTCCAGTCGGCGCGCTGCACCAGCGTGCTGAACTTGGTGCCGATTTCGTTCTGGCCGGCGCCCGCCACTTCGTGGTGGAACACTTCAACCGGGATGCCCAGCGATTCGAGGATCAGGGAGATTTCCGCGCGCAGGTCCTGCGTGCTGTCGACCGGGGGCACGGGGAAATAGCCGCCCTTGACGGTGGGACGGTGGCCGCGGTTGCCGCCCTCGAGCTTGGCGTTGGAATTCCAGGGGGCTTCGTATTCATCGATCTCGAAGGAAGCGCCGCTCATTTCATTCTTCCAGCGCACGCCGTCGAAGATGAAAAACTCGGGCTCGGGTCCGAAGTAGGCGGCGTCGCCCAGGCCGGACGCCTTCAGATAGGCTTCGGCACGCTTGGCGATGGAACGCGGGTCGCGGTCGTAGGCCTTGCCGTCGCCCGGCTCGATCACGTCGCAGCTCATGAACAGGGTGGTCTCTTCGAAGAAGGGGTCGATGTTGGCCGTGTTGGGGTCAGGCATCAACTGCATGTCGGAGGCTTCGATGCCCTTCCAGCCCGCGATGGACGAACCGTCGAATGCATGGCCCGAGGTGAACTTGTCTTCATCAAAGTGCGACACAGGCACGGTCACGTGCTGTTCCTTGCCGCGGGTGTCGGAAAAGCGGAAATCAACAAACTTGACTTCGTTTTCCTTCACCATCTTCATCACGTCTGCGACGGTCTTGGCCATCAAATTCTCCTGGTTGGATGGTTGCTAAAAAATCTAGATGCTCTGAATGCAGTTTTTGTGCCAAAGCCAATGCCAAGGCAATTCTGCGAACTCGGTATTTTGCCTTGAGTTGGCCCTGTTTTTGGCGGAAAGCAATTTTGCCCGCGGCATAAAGTCAAAACGCAATGCACCTATTAAGTGCATAAATTACGGATGCATTCTATTGGTGCATCATTGGTTTCGCACCAATTCGGGACCGAGCGTGACTTTGAATTCATGCAATCCGGCCAGCAGAACGGGATAGGCCCGGGCCACGGCGGCGGGCTCGCCCTTGATGCCCAGTTCAATGTGCCGTCCGTGCTGCGGATGGTCAACGCTGGGCAGACTGAACACCTTGATGCCCGCGTGAAGGCGCTCTATCGTCTCCATCAGCGGGGTCAGGGCCGCTTCCATCGCGCCATACACGATGACCGATTTTTCCATCCAGGCCGCCGTGCGGAACAGATGCCGGTAATGGGTATCAAGCACCCACTCCATCATGGGCCACGCCATCACGGGAAAACCGGGCACGAAATGAATGGTGCCCCCACGCGCGCCCACTTTGCGTGGGTCACCGCCGCCCAAGGGCGCCCCGCGGGCAGGCGCGGTGCAGCTGAAGCCCGGGATCTTGTTGTAGGGGTTGGGAATGATGCTCGCCCCCAGCGGAAACACGCCCATGTTGAGCCGGTGGATGTTGTCGGCACGATCCGCCTCGTACACCGTGCCCTGCTCGCGCGCCAGATCCCGCATGCGTTCGCGTATCAGGGTCTCGGCCTGGGGGTGCAGCGCCAGCCCGACGCCCAATGCCCCGGCCGCGCACTGGCGGGTATGGTCATCCGGCGTGGCGCCAATGCCGCCGCACGAAAACACCACGTCGCCGGATGCGAATGCCCGCGCCAGGGTTGCCGTGATGCGTTCGGGCGAATCGCCCACATAGTCGGCATAAGCGAGCTGCAGGCCGCGCGCCTGCAGCAGCTCGATGAGTTTGGGCATGTGCTTGTCCGCGCGTTTGCCCGAGAGGATTTCATCCCCGATGATGATGAGCCCGATGTCAGGGCCACCACGCTCTTGGGCCTCAGACGCCGGGTTGGGAATCGGAACTTGTGTCATCCGGCAATGCTAACGGTTCAGGCGCCGGCGGTACCGCGGCGCCCGCCAGGGGGGCGGACTCGGCGCGCAGGGCTTGCAGCGCACCCAGGCAATAATGCGCAAACCACAGCGATGAAAATGCGAACACCAGGGTGTAGATCCAGATCGCAAGCGGCGCCAGGATCACGAAGGCGGCGGCAAACAGCGCCCCGGAGGCCCACACCAGGCTGGGCGCCGCCCCCACATAGCCGCTGAGCACGCCAATGCCCAGCAGCCAGCCCCGGTGCCGGCGGAAAATCTCGCGCCGCTCATCATCGCTGGCATGGTCCGCCAGCGCGTCAAACGCCATCACACGGTAGGTCAGCCAGCCCCAGATCAGCGGCGGCAGCACCAGGATCAGCGGCGGCACCAGCCAGAGCGGCACCGAAACCAGCAACGCGATCAAGGCCAGCAGCGTCGACCCCAGCGACCAGAAAATGCTGAGGATCAGGGAGCCGCCGCGCTTGCGCTCCAGGCGGGGAAAGCGCCGCTCGGCCACCAGGGATACCAGGGCCGGCGTCATCAGCACCGCCACGACCAGCAGGGACAGCACCACGATGAGCGGCGTGACGGCAAAGATCACGATCAAGGGCGCCACCACGGCCTTGAGGCCGCCCGCGCCAATGCCCTGCAGCCAGGACCACACGTTGTTGAGAAGTGCCGAGGCTTCCAGCATCTCGCGCACCCAGTCCACCGCGGGCTCCCAATAGAAATACCCCAGCCCGAGCGACAGCGCCACCAGCAGCAGCAAGGGCAGGAACGACAGCGCAATCACCCTCGGACGCAGGCAATACACCACGGCGCGCCAAAAGGAGTCAAGGAACTGGTTCATGCGCCAAGCATACCCTCCCGGGCCAGCCTGGGCAAAGACCGGGCTGGGTCGCTGGGATGCACCAGAACAGGCGTCGCGATGCGAACGGGAGCGAGCCCTGCTCACGCCTGTGGCAGGAACAAAGTCATTGGCCGCTGACGCGCGGCGGGAACTGGAGTTGGCCGCTTACGCGCGGCCAAAGAGCCGCTTGAACCCCTGCCACTGCTGGGACCAGAAACCATGCCCATAGTCGCGGCCCTGCTCCACCTGGTCGCGCACGCCGGTGGGGTCATAACGCAGTTCGAAATCGGCCGTGCCGAACAGCATGTCCCACCAGGGCAGCAGCACGCCAAAGTTGTGTCCACCGAGCCTGACCGACCCCGAGGGGGTGCTCGCGCCTGGGGACGGCCCGGCGGCGCTCATGCCGGCCCCCACGCTCGGCACTGGCGTGTCCTCGCTGCCCCCCGAGGGGGCCCTCGCGCCTGGGGACGGCCCGGCGGCGCTCGTCTTCGGCCGCACCGGCGATTCATGTCCGATGCCGATGCTGTGGTGCCGGCGGTGAAAGCGCGGGCTGATCCACAGGCGCTCGCCCCAGCGGCCGAACCACAGCCGCAGATTGGCATGCTGCAGGCTCTCGCTGAGCTGGGTGAAGGCCACGATGGCGACGAACTGGCCGGGCGCCACGCCGATGAGCTGCGCCACCACCACCACGATCACATCACGGATGAGGTCGTCGAGCAGGTGGTTGCGGTTGTCGCTCCACATCGTCATCTGGCGCTGCGCATGGTGCAGCGAGTGCAGGCGCCACCACCATTCGAGCTGGTGCTGGCCGCGGTGAATCCAGTAGTCGAGAAAGTCCAGCACCAGAAGGTAGATCAGCAGGCTGGCCAGGGCCTGATCGGTGACGCCGGGCCACAGGTCATCGAGATGGAAGGTCCCCAGGCCGGCCACGCGCAGCAGGCCGAACAGATCGTCGAACAAGGGAACCAGCGTGAAAAACAGCACCAGCCGGAACAAGCCGAGCCGGTGGATCAGGGTATAGAGGATGTCGGTGCGCACCGTGGCCCGGTCGGTGACGGCCTCCACCGGCCGCCAGCGCTGCAGCGGCCCGATGAGTCCCGCCAGCACCACGAGCTGCAGCAGGCCCACCAGCAGCCAGCCGGTCGCGTCATACGCGTCCTCCAGCCGGTTGCCCAGCCCGATCGCAAAAGCCAGCGGCCGGATCAGCGCCTCAAACAGCCACTGCTGCACGGCAGCGAAAGCATTGGCCACATCGTCCATGGTGTCCGCACCGCCGCTACTTGCCACCGGCTGCGATCCAGCCCCGGTAGGCCGGATGATCGCGCAGTGTCTCGAAACAAAAACCGCGCTCCTTGAGCCCGACGATCAGCGGCTCCAGCACGGCCGGTGCCCAGGCGTCCTTGCGCGACCAGATGCCCAGGTGCGCCATCAGGATGTCACCCGCCTTGATATCGCGCAGCGCCTTTTTGAGCAAGGCGTCATTGCTGAACTTCTCGCTGGGCAACTCGTCACCCAGAAAACCGGCGGCCGACCAGCCCACGTGCTCAAAGCCGCACGTTTTCGCCACGGCCAGCAGCTGGGGCGAGGTTTTGCCGCCGGGGGCGCGAAACAGCGGCAAGGGTTTTTTGCCCGTGATCTCTTGCAGCCGGGCGGATGCGGCCCTGATCTGCTCGCAGTATTGCTTCGCATCCCACGTCATCTCGCGCCCTTCCTGAGCCCCGGCCGAGGGCCGCACGCGAAAGCGCGGCTCGGCACCGGGCACATCGCCGCGCCAGTAGACGTGGTCGTAGGTATGGGAGGCAAACTCATGGCCTTCGGCCGCGCGCGCGCGCCACCAGGGCGCCCAATGCGGCCCCAGGCTGCCATCGCCCACCTTGGTGGCCTCGTTGGCGGCAAAGAAGGTGACCCTGACCTGTTGCCGCTGGAGCACCTCGGCCACCAGCGGCGCGACCGCCATATGGCCGGTGTCAAACGTCAGGTACAGCGGTTTCTCGCAGCCTTTTCCGGCCCAAGCCCCCGCGGAATGTGCGTAGAATGCTATTAAAATAATAGCAAATCGCAGCGCCGGGGGCGGCTTACTGGCGCGGCGCATGATCCAGTGTCCAGACGCCATGCGGCGATTTGCCGACCTTGACCTGGCGCACCACCTGGCGTGTCGTGGTGTCGATCACGCTGAGTTTTTTGGCCCAGCGCGAGGCCACATAAATGAATTTCCCGTCGGCCGACAGCTCCATGCAGTCCGGCCCGCTGGGCGCCGGGTAGTTGTCCACCACGGTCATGGTCTGGTAATCGATCTTGCTGATGGTGTCGGCCACCCGGTTGCTGACGAACACATGGCGCTTGTCGCCGGCGCCGCGGAAGGCGTGCGCGCCATCGCCGGTCTTGATCTTCTTGACCAGTTTCGGCTCGGGACCGGTCACGTCGTACACCTCGACGCCATCACCGCCGGTCAGGCCGATCAGGAGGAACCGGTCGTCCGGCGTGCCGAAGACGTCGGCCGGCAGGGCGCCGGTCTTGCCGCGCCATTTGAGCGTCTGGCTCACCAGGTCGATCATCACCAGTTCATCGCTGTCCTGCATGGTGGCGTAGACCACGCTGCTTTTGCTGTCGATCCAGATGTGGCTGGGCGTCTTGCCGGTGGCAATGCGCTTGGCCAGCGCCAGGCCGCTGCCATCCCAGTGGTAGATATCCACATGGTTGAGCCGGTTGCCGGCCGTGACAAACCACTTCATGTCGGGCGAGAAGCGCAGCTGGTAGGGGTCGAGAATGCCGCGCACGGTGCGCTGCACCTCAGCGGTTTTGGGGTCCACGAAGGTCAGCGAATCGCTCAGGGCATTGGCGATGATGAGCGACTTCTCGTCGGGCGTGAGATACAGGTGGTGCGGCTCCTTGCCGGTGGCAATGCGCTTGACCTCCTTCCAGGTGTCCGGATTGATGACGCTGACGCTGGCGTCCAGCGAATTGAGCACAAAAATCGGCCTGGCCTGGGCCCCGGCGGCGGCAGGCAGCGCACCAGCCAGGCAAGCCGCCACCGCAAGAAGAAAATGGGGAAAAAGCTTCACAACAGGCCACTTTTCAAAGAGTCTTCAAGTGTAACGGCCGCCCTGCCCCCGTGCGCCGCATCCCGTAATATCGTCACCATGGATTTGATCGAGATCAACGGCATCAAGCTGGAAATCCAGCACATTGCCGCCGCGCCCCACGAAACGCGCTCGCCCATCGTGTTCCTGCACGAAGGCCTGGGCTCGGTCGCGATGTGGCGGCACTGGCCGGCCGAGGTCTGCCGTGCCAGCGGCCGCGCGGGCTGGGTGTATTCGCGGCGCGGTTATGGCCAGTCCGATGCGATACCCGACGTTCGGGCGGCGCCGGCGGTGACCCAGGGCCGGCGCAGCGGCCGGCTGGCGCCCGACTACATGCACGAGCAAGCCTGGGTCGTCCTGCCCGCGCTGCTGGCGCGCTTGCAGATCGACCAGCCGGTGCTGCTGGGCCACTCCGATGGCGCCAGCATCGCCCTGCTCCACGCCAGCCGCTTTGCGGTGCAGGCCTGCATCGCGATGGCGCCGCATGTGATGGTGGAGGAGATTTCCATCGAGTCGATCGAGCAGGCGCGCGCGGCGTTCGAACAGGGCGAGCTGCGCCAGCGGCTGGCGCGCTACCACGCCGATGTGGACTGCGCCTTCTGGCAATGGAACGACGTCTGGCTCAGCCCCGACTTTCGCAGCTTCGACATCCGGTCGGACTGCCGCCGCATCGGCGCGCCGGTGCTGGCGATCCAGGGCGTGGACGACCCCTATGGCACGATGCGGCAGATCGAGCAGATCGACTTGCCTGCCACGCAGATCGAGCGCGCCGCACTGGCGTCCTGCGGCCACTCGCCGCAGCGCGACCAGGCCGCCCAGACCACCCGGCTGATTGCCGACTTCCTAGCCAAGCTGCCTTAGCCCCGGCGGGACCGGGCCTCAGGCGGCGATGCTGTCCAGATCGGCCGCGCTGAGCCAGCGCCACTGGCCCGGCGCCAGATCATCCGGCAAACGCAGGCCGCCGATCTGCGAGCGGTGCAGCCCTTCCACCCGGTTGCCGACCGCGGCCACCATGCGCTTGACCTGGTGGTACTTGCCTTCGGTCAGCGTGAGGCGCAGGTGATGGCTGTCCACTGCCTCGCACGCGGCCGCGCGCACGGGCCTGGGATCATCGTCCAGCACCACGCCCGCGAGCAGCTTGTTCACCTGGCTCTCGTCCAGCGGGTGCTTGAGCGTCACCTCGTAAATCTTGGGCACATGGTGTCGCGGCGAACTCATGCGGTGGATGAACTTGCCGTCGTCCGTCAGCAGCAGCAGCCCGGTGGTGTCCTGGTCTAGCCGGCCCACGGCCTGCACCCCCTGCACGGCGCCCTTTTGCGGGCGCAAGCGCAAGGGCGACGGCAGCAGGGTGTAGATGCTGGGGTAGGTGGAGGGCTTTTGCGAGCACTCGGTTCCCGCCGGCTTGTGCAGCATCAGGTAGGCCTTGTCGTGATAGGGCCAGTCCACGCCCTGGACCCGAAAGCGCAGGCCTTCCGCTACAAATTCCATAGCTGCCTGCGTACATTCGACGGGGGTTGGAGCCTTGTTTTCCTCATAAACCTGGACCCGACCCTGTTGAATCAGGCCGGCGCAGACGCGGCGCGTGCCAAAACCCTGGGAAAAAAGAATGTCTTGCAACTGCATGCCCCGAGTATCGCAAAGCCTCCCGCCGGCCCGGGCGCCGCAAAGATGCACGCCATGGGCCGGGGCCGCCTATCCCGTAAACTCGTCCCGCGGTGCTGACCCAGCACGGAAAGAGCCACGGCCATGTCCAATGAACTGGTTTTCGCTGACGAGACCCCCGAGCCGGAACTGGCGCCGGACCTCGCGCCCTGGAACGTCCTGATCGTCGACGACGAGCCGACGGTCCACGAGGTCACCAAGCTGGTGATGGCCGGGTTTGTCATGGACCGGCGGCCACTGCATTTCCTGCACTGCTACAGCGCGGACGAGGCCCGGGCTCTTTTGGCGCAGCGCGATGACATTGCGCTGATCCTGCTGGACGTCGTGATGGAGAACGAGCATGCCGGCCTGGAGCTGGCGCGCCACATCCGCGAAGACCTGCACAACCTCAACGTGCGCATCGTGCTGCGCACCGGCCAGGCCGGCCAGGCGCCGGAAGAGCGCGTCATCCGGGACTACGACATCAACGACTACAAGGAAAAAACCGAGTTGACGCGGCGCAAGCTGATCACGGTTTTTTACGCGGGCCTGCGCGGCTACCGCGACCTGATGCGCATCGAGCATGCCCGGGCCGGGCTGCGGCGCTCGATTGAAGCCATCACGCAGGTGTCCGATTCGAACAATTTGCGCACGTTTGCGTCGGCCGTGCTGGATCAGCTCAACTACCTGCTCGACCTCAACGGCGAAGGGCTTTACGCCAGCCGCCTGAGCACCTACACCGCCTCCTCCGTGGAGGGGCAGGTCACGGTCCTGGCCGCCACCGGCTCCTATGCGCGGCTGCTCGTGAATGAGGAAATCAGCAGTCTGCCGGCGCAAGTGCGCGATGCGCTGACCCGGGCACTGGCCGAAAAAGCAAGCCACCACGGCCAGCGGCACTACGTCGGCTACTACCGCACCAGGTCAGGCAACGAAAACGTGATCTACATGGTGTTTCCGGAGCCCGTCGCCACCAGCGCCATCGAACTGCTGGGGATCTTCTCCTCCAGTGTCGCGATCACCTACGACAACCTGCTCATGCGCGAGGAGATCGAGAGTGCCCAGCGGGCAACCATCGACCTCCTGGGCCGGACGATCGAGCGGCGGATGCAGGAGCCGGACAGTCACGCCAGCCGCGTCGGCGAGCTGGCCGCGCTGCTCGCGTCGCGGCTGGACATGTCCGGGCGCGACGTCGAATTCATGCGCCAGGCCGCGGCGCTGCATGACGTCGGCAAAGTCCAACTTGCGGAGCAGCTGTTGACCAAGCCGGGCCCGCTCAGCGAGGAGGAATGGGTGATCATGAAAACGCATGCCCGGCTGGGTTTCGATCTGCTGTCAGGCTCGAACACGCGGGTTCACCAGCTCGGCGCCGTGATCGCGCTCGAGCATCACGAGCGCTGGGACGGCTCGGGCTACCCGCGCGGCCTGGCGGGAGAGCAGATCAGCATCGGGGGCCGCATCGCGGCGCTGGCCGATGTGCTGGATGCACTGGTGAGCCCCAGCTACTACAAGCAGGCCTGGACGCTGGACGATGCCTTGTCGCATATCGCCGCGCACAGTGGCAAGCACTTCGACCCGCGACTGGTCGAGGTGCTCGGCGCGAACCGGAAATCGATCGAGGCGATCTACCGAGAACCGGCAGCGCCGATGGCTTTTGAAGCGGCGGAACAAGCGCGCACCGGATTTTGAAACACAGCGCCTTGTGGCACGTGGCGAAGAGCGCATCGACGCTGCGGCCGGACATGCCGGCCCGCATGGCCCGGCCGTCAGCGCGGCCTCTACTTTTGCGGGGGCGGGGGCGGGGCGGCGACGGTGCTGCGGGGCGCGATGGTCAGGGTGATGTTTGATTTTGCCCCCAGGCCCGATCCCTCCGCTATTTCGACGGTGGCCGTGCGGTCCTGCTTGAGGAAGACCAGAATGCTGTTTTTCGCCTTGGTGGAAGACACCAGGGTCCAGCCGGCCGTCGGGTACTGGTCGCGGAAAAAGGAAAAGGTTTCCGTCGGCGTCTCGGAAACCGACATGACGATGCGCCCGGCCCAGCTGTTGCCGCCCCCCAGAATGATGGATTGGTCATTAAGCAGGCGCGCTCCCCTGGGGATCGGCAAGTCCCCCAGCAGCTGTTTCTGGATTCTTTCGAAGTCTTCCCCCTGCGTGTCGGTGCTGCTCGCCAAGGTGGCACAGCCGCCGATCAGCAAGCTGCCGGCAAGAAGACAGGCGCTGAGCAAATAATCGTATTTTTTGGACATAAGGCACCGGATGATGGCGTGCGCCAGGTTTTGAATGAAGCGGCAATGGTTTCATTCTAGCCAAGCCCCGTGGCGCGCTGGCACAAGGGAAACAGGCAAAAAAAGGCCAACCAGTGAAGGTTGGCCTTTCGGGGTATGGTGGAGCTGGCGGGAATTGAACCCGCGTCCGCAAGCCTTCTTCGAACAGTTCTACATGTGTAGCCGTCTGATTTGAGTCTCGCCTCTTGCATCGCGCAGTGGCACGCTATGCAAAACGCCAGCAACCTATTTTCTCGGCCCGCCCTAAGTTACCCAAGGCAGACCCAGCCGAATGAAATTACCCCACAGCCTGGACAGCTTGCGCCACCCTTGCCCAGCCTATCGGCTTGCTGTTGTGAGGCTCACGCGCGATTAAGCGGCGAGTGCGAAACGTTCGTCGTTTGCAGTTAGTTTTTTTGAATCTGTTTTACGAGCGCATTCAGCTCGACATGCCCTGCTGCGCGTCCGAACCCACGTCGAAACCAGTGCAGCCCCAAGTTTTCTATTTTAGGCCCGGATGAGCAATTGCAAGAGCTCGGCCGGGGAATTTATCGCGGCATGCGCGCCCCAGCTGGAAATATCGGATTTCTGGCCCAGGTAGCCATAGGTGGCGGCCACGGTGCCCATGCCGGCGGCCAGACCCGCCACGATGTCCCGCTCGTCATCCCCCACGTACAGACAGCGCCGGGGTGCCAGCCCCAAGCGCCGGGCCGCCTCGAACAGCGGTTCGGGGTGGGGTTTGGCATGCGCCGTGGTGTCGCCGCTCACAATGGCCCGGGCGGTCGCGAACAGGGGCATGGCACGGGTCAGCGGTTCGGTAAAGCGCGCGGCCTTGTTGGTCACCACGCCCCAGGCCAGCTGCTGTCCCAGCAACTGGTCAATCAGCCCGGCCACGCCCTCGAACGCCAAGGTGCGCTGCGTCAGGCAGTTTTCGTAATTCGCAAAAAACTCCTCGCGCAGGGCCGCAAAGTCAGCGTGCGCCGGCGTCAGGCCAAAAGCCACGCCAATCATGCCGCGGGCCCCGGCGCCCGCCATGGGGCGGTAGGCCTCCAGCCCCAGGGAGGCCAGGCCACGGTCCGTCCTCATCTTGTCGGCGGCGGCCCCCAGATCGGGCGCACTGTCGATCAGTGTGCCATCCAGATCGAACAAAACCGCCTCAATACCGGAAAACACGCTCATCGGAGCCCCGCCAAGGGTTTTTTCAGCGCAAACAGGTAGTTCACACTGGTATCGGCGCTGAGCCAGTAGCGCCGGGTCAGCGGGTTGTATTCCATGCCGCGCGTGTGGCGCAGCTCCAGGCCGGCGTCGCGGCAATAGCGGGCCAGTTCGCTGGGGCGAATCATCCTGGCGTAGTCATGGGTGCCGCGCGGCAGCAGATTGAGCAGGTATTCGGCACCCACCACCGCGAACAGGAAGGACTTGGGATTGCGGTTGAGCGTAGAGAAAAACACCCAGCCGCCGGGTTTGACCAGGGTGGCGCAGGCGCGCACGACCGAAGCCGGATCGGGCACGTGTTCCAGCATTTCCATGCAGGTCACCGCATCAAAGCAACCAGGCTGCTGCTGCGCCAGCGCCTCCGCGCTGACCTCACGGTACGCCACATGGGGGGTTTGCACTTCCAGCGCATGGAGCTGCGCCACCTTGAGCGCCTTGGTGGACAGATCGATGCCCAGCACCTGCGCGCCCTTGCGCGCCATGGCATCGGCCAGAATGCCGCCGCCACAGCCCACGTCCAGCACGTTCTGGCCAGACAGGGGGCACAGGCCGTTGATCCAGTCCAGCCGCAGGGGGTTGATCTGGTGCAGGGGGCGGAACTCGCTTTGCGGGTCCCACCAGCGGTGGGCCAGGTCGGAGAATTTGGCCAGCTCGGCCGGGTCGGCATTCAATGTAGAAGTCATGGCCCGATTATCAGGCAAGCGATTCGGCAAACGAAAAAACACAACCCGTTTATGGGTTGCGTCGTAGGCTAACTTCGCGCAGTGAAGTTAAGCGTAGCGGCCGAAGACAAAAAACCCCGCCGAAGCGGGGTTTTCTTGAAGCGATCCGTGAAGATCACTTCTTGGCGCTTGGGGCCAATTACTTGTTGGCGCGGGTACCGACCACTTCGATTTCCACGCGGCGGTTCTTGGCGCGGCCTTCACCGGTCTTGTTGTCGGCCACAGGCTGCTTCTCGCCCTTGCCTTCGGTGTACACGCGGTTTTTCTCGATGCCCTTGGACACGAGATAGGCCTTGACGGCTTCAGAGCGGCGAACCGACAGTTTCTGGTTGTAGGGATCGGTACCCACGGAGTCGGTATGGCCGACGGCGATGATGACTTCCAGGTTGATGCCCTTGACCTTGCCGACCAGATCGTCCAGCTTGGCCTTGCCTTCGGGCTTGAGCACCGACTTGTCGAAGTCGAAGAAGGCGTCAGCGGCGTACGTCACCTTGGTGGCGGCAGGAGGGGGAGGAGGAGGCGTCGCGGCCTTGGGAGCAGGAGCGGGAGCGGGAGCTGGCGCAGGCGCAGCGGGAACAGCCATGGGCGCGGCCGGAACAATGGCGCCATCGCAATCCTTGGCCGCCGTGGCGGGTGTCCAGTTGGCATCGCGCCAGCACAAGCCGGCACCACTCGTCCAGGCATCGCCATTGGCATTGCGCCAGTTGTCAACAGTCTGGGCGCTCGCAACGCTAGCAAGTGCTGCGGCTGCAATCAACAGTGCCACTTTATTCAGTTTTTTCATGGTTGTCCTCTTGGGGGAAAAGCCGCAGCATCGCTGCGATAATTATTAAACGGACGCTCTAAATGATGACCACCACTTAAAACGTTGGGCTCATTGTGCCACACGCAAGTTGCGGCGCAAGGCCTAATCATAGCGGTCACCTCATGACAATAGCCCGTTGGCAGGCATGTGTTGCGACTTCGCGACAGCCTCTTGCCCGTAAAATCAGGTTCCACTCGCTGTAAATCCCCCGTCATGACCCAGTTCGCCAAAGAAACCCTGCCCATCAGCCTTGAAGAGGAAATGCGGCGCAGCTACCTTGATTACGCCATGAGCGTGATCGTGGGTCGCGCCCTGCCCGATGCGCGGGACGGCTTGAAACCGGTGCACCGGCGCGTGCTGTTTGCCATGCACGAGCTCAGCAACGACTGGAACCGGCCTTACAAGAAGTCGGCCCGTATCGTGGGCGACGTGATCGGTAAATACCACCCGCACGGCGACAGCGCGGTGTACGACACCATTGTGCGCATGGCGCAGGATTTCTCGCTGCGCCACATGCTGGTGGACGGCCAGGGCAACTTCGGTTCGGTCGATGGCGACAACGCCGCCGCCATGCGTTACACGGAAATCCGCCTGGCCAAGATCGCCCACGAGATGCTGGGCGACATCGACAAGGAAACCGTCGATTTCGGGCCCAATTACGACGGCAGCGAAAAAGAACCGCTGGTGTTGCCGAGCAAGATACCCAATCTGCTGGTCAATGGCTCGGCCGGCATTGCCGTGGGCATGGCCACCAATATTCCGCCCCACAACCTGAATGAGGTGGTGGACGCCTGCCTGCACATGCTGCGCAACCCGCAAGCCTCGATCGAAGAATTGATGGAGATCATCCCGGCGCCCGACTTTCCCACGGCCGGCATCATCTACGGCATCAACGGCGTGAAGGACGGCTACCGCACCGGACGCGGCAAGGTGGTGATGCGCGCCAAGTGCCACTTCGAGGACATCGACAAGGGCCAGCGCCAGGCCATCATCGTGGACGAGCTGCCCTACCAGGTCAACAAGAAGACGCTGCAGGAGCGCATGGCCGAGCTGGTGCATGAGAAAAAGATCGAGGGCATCAGCCACATCCAGGACGAGAGCGACAAGTCCGGCATGCGCCTGGTGATCGAGCTCAAGCGCGGCGAAGTGCCCGAGGTGGTGCTCAACAACCTGTACAAGCAGACCCAGCTGCAGGACACCTTCGGCATCAACATGGTGGCGCTGATCAATGGCCAGCCCAAGTTGTGCAACCTCAAGGATCTGATCGAGGTCTTTCTTGAGCACCGCCGCGAAGTGGTCACGCGCCGCACCGTGTTCACCTTGCGCAAGGCGCGCGAGCGCGGCCACGTGCTCGAGGGCCTGGCCGTGGCGCTGGCCAATATTGACGAGTTCATCGCCCTCATCCGCAATGCCCCCACGCCGCCGGTGGCCAAGGTCGAGCTGATGGCCAAGCCCTGGGACAGCAAGCTGGTGCGCGAGATGCTCACCCGCACCCGCACGGACGGCGGCGTGATCAATGCCGACGACTACCGCCCGGACGGCCTGGAAAAAATTTACGGCATGGGCAGCGACGGCCTGTACCGCCTGTCCGACACCCAGGCCCAGGAAATTTTGCAGATGCGCCTGCAGCGCCTGACCGGGCTGGAGCAGGACAAGATCGTGGCCGAGTACAAGGAGGTGATGGCCGAGATCGAGGATCTGCTCGACATCCTGGCCAAGCCGCAGCGCGTCTCCGTCATCATCAGCGAGGAGCTCGGCACCATCAAGCAGGAGTTCGGCCAGACCAAGCTGGGCGCACGGCGCAGCCTGGTGGAACACAGCTCGTTTGACCTGAGCACCGAGGACCTGATCACCCCCACCGACATGGTGGTGACGCTCAGCCACAGCGGCTACATCAAGAGCCAGCCGCTGGGCGAATACCGCGCCCAGAAGCGCGGCGGGCGCGGCAAGCAGGCCACCGCCACCAAGGATGACGACTGGGTCGACCAGCTCTTCATCGCCAACACGCACGACTACATCCTGTGCTTCTCCAACCGGGGCCGTCTGTACTGGCTCAAGGTGTGGGAAGTGCCGCAGGGCTCGCGCGGTTCGCGCGGGCGCCCCATCGTCAACATGTTCCCGCTGCAAGAGGGCGAGAAAATCACCGTGGTGCTGCCGCTGACCGGCGAAAAACGCACCTTCCCGGCCGACCAGTATGTGTTCATGGCCACCCGCATGGGCACGGTCAAGAAGACCACGCTGGACGAATTCAGCAACCCGCGCAAGGCCGGCATCATCGCCGTCGATCTGGACCCGGGCGACTTCCTGATCGGCGCGGCGCTGACCGACGGCCAGCACGATGTGATGCTGTTCAGCGACGGCGGCAAGGCGGTGCGCTTTGACGAGAACGACGTGCGCCCCATGGGTCGCAACGCGCGCGGCGTGCGCGGCATGATGCTGGAGGACACCCAGAGCGTGATCGCCATGCTGGTGGCCGAGGACGAGCAGCAAAGCGTGCTGACCGCCACCGAGAACGGTTTTGGCAAGCGCACCAGCATCACCGAATACACGCGCCACGGGCGCGGCACCAAGGGCATGATCGCCATCACCCAGTCCGAGCGCAACGGCAAGGTGGTCGCGGCCACCCTGGTGCACGTGGATGACGAAATCATGCTGATCACCGACAAGGGCGTGCTGGTGCGCACGCGCGTCGCCGAAATCCGCGAGCTCGGCCGCGCCACCCAGGGCGTCACCCTGATCGGACTCGATGAGGGCGCCAAGCTCAGCGGCCTGCAGCGCATTGTCGAGAATGATGCCAACCCGCCCGAGAGCGAGGCCAGCGACGGGGAAGACACCGCGCCCAGCACCTGATTTGCTATATTTTTAATAGCTGCTTGCGTCCGTTTCACAAGGGCGGAGCTGCTCTTTTACATATAAATTCTGATGAAACGCCCCTACAATTTCTCGCCGGGTCCGGCCGCCATTGCACAGGAGGTCCTGGTCCAGGCCGCCGGCGAAATGCTGGACTGGCACGGCTGCGGCATGAGCGTGATGGAAATGAGCCATCGCGGGCGGGAATTCATCTCCATCTACCAGCAGGCGCAAGCCGACCTGCGCGAACTGCTGGCGGTGCCGGAGCACTTCAGGATTTTGTTCATGCAGGGCGGCGGCCTGGCGGAAAACGCCATCGTGCCGCTCAACCTCTCGCGGGCCGGCACGGTGGACTTTGTCGTCACCGGCAGCTGGAGCCAGAAGTCGCAAAAGGAAGCGCGCAAATACTGCGGCATCAACATCGCGGCCAGCAGCGAACCGGATGGATACACCACCCTGCCCGCGCCGGCCAGCTGGAAGTTGAGCCCCGATGCCAGCTACGTTCACATCTGCTCCAACGAAACCATTCACGGCGTCGAGTTCCAGGAGCTGCCCGATCTGAAAACCCTGGGCTGCGATGCCCCGCTGGTTCTTGATTTTTCCTCCCATGTGGCCTCGCGCCCGGTCGACTGGTCGCGCGTCGGGCTGGCGTTCGGCGGCGCCCAGAAAAATCTGGGGCCGGCCGGCCTGACCCTGGTAGTGGTGCGCGAGGACCTGCTGGGACACGCCCTGGACATCTGCCCCAGCGCGTTCGACTACAAGGTGGTGGCCGACAACCAGTCGATGTACAACACGCCGCCGACCTATGCCATCTACCTGGCCGGCCTGGTCTTCCAGTGGCTCAAAAGACAAAACGAGAACGGATTGACGGGTGTGGCCGCCATGGAAGCCAGAAGCATCGCCAAGGCCCGGCTGCTGTATGACGCGATCGACAGCTCGGGGCTCTACGAAAACCGGGTCGCCCCGAACTGCCGCTCGCGCATGAACGTGCCTTTTTTCCTGCGCGACGAGTCGCGCAACGAGGCCTTCCTGGCCGGCGCGCGCGCGCGCGACCTGCTCCAGCTCAAGGGGCACAAGTCGGTGGGCGGCATGCGCGCCAGCATCTACAACGCCATGCCGCTCGAAGGCGTGCGGGCGCTGGTGGACTACATGCGCGACTTCGAAAAAAAACACGCCTGAACACGATGACCCAACCCACCCAATCCGATGCGCTCGCGGCCTTGCGCGTGCAGATCGATGCCCTGGACCAGCAACTGCTGACGCAGCTCAACCAGCGGGCGCACCTGGCCGAACAGGTTGGCGACATCAAGCGCCGGGAAGGCTCGCCGTTTTTCCGTCCGGACAGGGTGGCGCAAGTCATCGAAAAAATCCAGAACAGCAACCAGGGGCCGCTGCTCAACCAGCACGTCGCCGCCATCTGGCGCGAAATCATGTCGGCCTGCCTGGCACTGGAAGCCCCACAGCGCGTGGCGGTGCTCGGGCCGCAAGGCACTTTTTGTGAGCAGGCCGCCATCGAGTTCTTCGGCAGCGCCGCCGAGCTGATCTACTGCGCCAATTTTGACGAGGTGTTCCACGCCACGGCCGCCGGCACCGCGCAGTTCGGCGTGGTCGGCATGGAAAACTCCACCGAGGGCGTGGTGGCCCGCTCATTGGATCTCTTCCTGCGCTCGCCCGTGCACGTGGTGGGCGAGGTCAGCCTGCTGGTGCGCCACAACCTGCTGCGCCAGGTAAATTCGCTCGAAGGCATCGAGGTCGTCATGGCACACCCCCAGGCGCTGGCCCAGTGCCAGAACTGGCTCTCCCAGCACCTGCCCAACGCCGAGCGCCGCGCCGTTTCCAGCAATGCCGAGGGCGCCCGGCTGGCCGCCACCAACCCGGCCTGGGCCGGCCTGGCGAGCGAAGGCGCCGCAGCCCAGTTCGGGCTGCACATCGTCGCCCACGCCATCCAGGACGAGGCCTACAACCGCACGCGCTTTGCCGTCATCTGCCTGCCGCAGACGCTGGCCATGCCGCCGGCCACCGGCCGCGACTGCACCAGCCTGGTGGTGTCGGTGCCCAACCGCCCGGGCGCCGTGCACGACCTGCTGGTGCCGCTGAAGAACAACGGCGTCTCGATGACGCGCTTCGAATCACGCCCCGCCAAGTCAGGCCAGTGGGAATATTATTTCTACATCGACATCGCCGGCCACCCATCGCAGCCGCATGTGGCGGCGGCACTCGAAGAGTTGAGGGGTTTGTGCGCCTTCTACAAAGTGCTGGGCGCCTACCCGATCAGCGACTGAGATATATGGCCCCCACGCTCTCGCACTTCGTGTCGTTCGCTGCCCCCCGGGGGGGCCGCATTTCGCCTTGGGACGACCCGGCGGCGAAAACCGTGATGGCCCCCACGCTCTCGCACTTCGTGTCGTTCGCTGCCCCCCCCGGGGGGCCGCATTTCGCCTTGGGACGGCCCGGCGGCGAAAACCGTGATGGCCCCCACGCTCTCGCGCTTCGTGTCGTTCGCTGGCCTTGCAGGCCGCGGGGCAACCCCAAGGCGAACTATGTTTGAACAACTGGGTCTGATCGGCTGCGGCCTGATGGGCGGCTCGTTCGCGCTGGCGCTCAAGCGCGCCGGACTGGTCAAGCGCGTGGTCGGCTACAGCAAGTCGCCCTCCACCACGGAGCGGGCCCGCCAACTGGGCGTGATCGACGTGGAGGCCCCCTCGGCCCTGCTCGCCGTCGCCGGCGCCGACATTGTGTTGATTGCGGTTCCGGTCGCGGCCACCGAAGCCACTTTCAAGGCCATCAAGCATCTGGTCACCCCCCGGATGCTCATCATGGACGTGGGCTCCACCAAGCGCGACGTGATCGACGCGGGTCGCCGCGCCTTGCGCGACCAGGTCGGCGCATTCGTGCCGGCCCACCCGATCGCCGGCAAGGAGGTCTCCGGCGTCGAGCACGCCGACGCGGACCTTTACACCGGCAGGCAGGTCATCCTCACGCCAACGGAGCGCACTTTCACCCATCAGCTGCAGCAGGCGGTGGATGTCTGGACGAGGCTGGGCTGCCGCGTGCTGCAAATGTCGCCCGAGTCGCATGACGCGGCCTTTGCAGCCGTCAGCCACCTGCCGCACCTGATTTCGTTTGCGCTCATCAACGCGATCACCGGGCAGTCCGGGGGCCCGGACTACCTGGCCCTGGCCGGCCCGGGCTTTCGCGACTTCACCCGCATCGCGGCCAGTGACCCCAAGGTGTGGCGCGACATCCTGCTGTCCAACCGGGAAGAGCTGCTGGCCCAGTCCAAAATTTTCCAGCGCAACCTGGCCGCGCTGGAGCTCATGATCTCCAGCGGCAACGGCGAGGCGCTGGAGGATCTGATCGAGCAGGCCAGCCGGACCCGCGCCAACTGGCGCATGGCCTCCAGCAAGCAATCCGAATCCGAATAATGTTCGCCACAGCGTTTCTTGATATTCCGCCGCTGCTCGGCGCCGGTGGCCCGGTGGTCCTGCCCGGCTCCAAAAGCATCTCCAACCGGGTGCTGCTGCTGTCCGCCCTGAGCATTGGCGCCACCACCCTGCACGACGTGCTGGACTCCGACGACACGCGCGTCATGCTGGCCGCCCTGCGCCAGCTCGGTTGCGGCGTGCGGCAAGACGGCACCACGGTGGTCATCGACGGCCTGGGCGGCCGCTTGCCGCGGACCCAGGCCAAATTCTTCATGGGCAATGCCGGCACGGCCATGCGCCCGCTCACGGCGGCACTGGCCGTGCTCGGTGGCGACTTCGAGCTCTCGGGCGTGCCGCGCATGCACGAGCGCCCGATCGGCGACCTGGTGGATGCCCTACGCCAGCTCGGCTGCCGCATCGACTACCTCGGCAACGAGGGCTACCCGCCCTTGCGGATCGGAACTCCCGCCTTGACGCTGAATGCTCCGATCAAGGTCCGCGGCGATGTCTCGAGCCAGTTCCTTACCGCGCTGCTGATGGCATTGCCCTTGGTGGCCATGAGCCGGGCCCCCACGCCCGGCACTGGCGTATCCTCGCCGCCCCCCGAGGGGACTATCCAGTCGCGGGACGGCCCGGCGACAGGACGCGACATCACGATTGAGGTCGTCGGCGAGCTCATCTCCAAACCCTATATCGAAATCACCCTGAACCTGCTGGCGCGCTTCGGCATCAAGGTGCGGCGCGAGGGCTGGCAACGCTTCACCATTCCCGCCGGCTGCCGCTACCAGTCGCCAGGCACGCTGCACGTCGAGGCCGACGCCTCCTCGGCCAGCTACTTCATCGCGCTGGGCGCCATCGCGGCCGATGCGGCCGTACCGGTTCGCATCGAGGGCGTTGGCGAGGATTCGATCCAGGGCGACATCCGCTTCATTGACGCCGCCCGCCTGATGGGCGCGCAGGTCACGGGCGGGCCGAACTGGCTGGAAATTTCCCGCGGAAACTGGCCACTCAAGGCCATCGAGCTCGACTGCAACCACATCCCCGATGCCGCCATGACACTGGCGGTCATGGCCCTGTACGCCGACGGCAGCACCACCTTGCGCAACATCGCGAGCTGGCGCGTCAAGGAAACCGACCGCATTGCCGCCATGGCCACCGAGCTGCGCAAATTCGGCGCCACGGTGGAGGAAGGCGCTGATTTCATCCGCGTCACGCCACCGGCCACGCCAAGCGGCGTGGCCACGAACCCGGGGGCAAGCTCGGGCTGGAAGGCCGCCCGCGTCCACACCTACGACGATCACCGCGTGGCCATGTGCTTCTCGCTGGCGGCCTTCAATCCGGCGCACCTTCCCGTGCGAATTGAAGACCCGAAGTGCGTTGCCAAGACCTTTCCCGACTACTTTGAAGCCCTGTTTTCGGTGGTGCAGACGCCCGCCCGCCATATTCCGGTGATTTGTGTGGACGGGCCGACCGCGTCGGGCAAAGGCACCCTGGCCGCCGTGCTGGCCCAACGCCTGGGCTACCATTTTCTGGATTCCGGCTCCCTCTACCGGATCACGGCGTTCGCCGCCCTCAAAGCCGGTTTGGCACTGGACCTGGCCCATGAACCGGCGATTGCCGACCTGGTCAAGCGCCTGCCCATCCGTTTTATCCAGGGCCGCGTCCTGCTGGACGGGGAAGACGTGAGCGAGCTCATCCGGACCGAAGAGGCGGGCATGAACGCCTCCCGGGTCTCCGCCCTGGCCCAAGTCCGGCTGGCCTTGGTCGATTTCCAGCACAATTTCCGCCAACTCCCCGGCCTGGTGGCGGATGGACGCGACATGGGCACCGTGATCTTCCCCGATGCCCCGCTGAAGGTGTTTCTGACGGCCAGTGCCGCCGAGCGCGCCGCGCGGCGCTACAAGCAGTTGATTTCAAAGGGAATTTCAGCTACACTCCCCTCTCTTCGCGCCGATCTGGAAGCACGCGATGCCCGGGACTCGTCCCGCAGCGTCGCGCCTCTCAGGCCGGCACAAGATGCCCGGTTGCTGGACAACTCGGATCTGACGGTTGAAAAATCGGTCGATCTGGTGTTGGGCTGGTGGCAGGACATGCAGCCCTTCAAAATCATTTGACGGGCTGTTCCGGTCCACACGACTCTCATCGCGCCAGCACAAGCGCCCGGTCATGTGGTTCAACAACGTAACCCGCGGTTCATCCGCACAAAACCGCCGTCAATAGCTATCAAAACAGTAGCAATTCCGCTGCTGGAACGCCGTGCCCTCTGTGCCACGGACGCTTGTGACGGTTGAGGAAATTAAATGTCTGAATCTTTTGCCGACCTGTTTGAAGAATCCCTGAAACGCTCCGAGATGCGCACGGGTGAAGTGATCACCGCCGAAGTGGTTCGCATCGAGCACAGCTTCGTGGTGGTCAACGCCGGCCTCAAGTCCGAGGCCTATGTACCGATCGAGGAATTCAAGAGCGACAAGGGCGAACTCGAAGTCCAGGTTGGCGATTTCGTCTCCGTGGCCATCGACGCCATCGAAAACGGCTACGGCGACACCATCCTGTCGCGCGACAAGGCCAAGCGCCTGGCTTCCTGGATGAGCCTCGAGAAGGCCCTGGAATCCGGCGAATTCGTCACCGGCACAACCAGCGGCAAGGTCAAGGGCGGCCTGACCGTGCTGGTCAACGGCATCCGCGCCTTCCTGCCCGGCTCGCTGGTGGACACCCGCCCCACCAAGGATCTGTCTCCGTACGAGAACAAGACCATGGAGTTCAAGGTCATCAAGCTCGACCGCAAGCGCAACAACGTCGTGCTGTCACGCCGTGCGGTGGTCGAAGCCTCCATGGGCGAAGAGCGCGCCAAGCTGAT
>JBEIOV010000034.1:0-19952 GCA_040377375.1 Hylemonella sp. | reverse complement strand
GCGCTTCATGAGCGGGGAAGAACCGAAGCCGTGGTGGGCATACACTGCGCAGCGGAAGCGAGAATATGAGTCGCTGTAAATCGGACAATTGTGCGGAGTGTGGGCGGCTAACCATTCGCTGCAGTCCGACCGGCCCTGTCGTGCCGTCGGTCTGAGCTCAAACGTTATGCCTCTTGTGGAGAAATATGAGCAATATCACCGTACGCCAAGCAGTCCTATCTGACATTGAAGCACTTGTTCCGCTCTTTGATGGCTATCGTCAGTTCTATGCTCGCTCAAGTGATATTCCCGCAGTGCGAGAATTTTTGCTCGCTCGCTTCAATCACGGTGAGTCGGTTCTGTTCATTGCGCATGAAGGCAATACACCTGCTGGCTTCACCCAACTCTATCCAAGCTTTTCGTCAGTATCGCTTGCCCGTGTGTTCGTGCTCAATGATCTTTTCGTGCATGAGCAAGCCCGCAGGAAAGGCGTAGCCTCAAAACTGATGTCCGCTGCTACTGATTTTGCGAAATCATTGGGGGCTGTTCGTGTCTCGCTATCAACCGCAACGACCAACGAAGCAGCCCAATCTCTTTATCAATCCGCGGGCTGGAAGCGTGATGAACAATTCTTTGTCTATCACTTTGCCATTCCGGCATAACCCGGCGCTCAACCGGACCTGCGCGAAAAGCCGCGCAGGCCGGTTAGCTTCACGATGTCTGCTATTCCAAGTCGCGAGGTCCGCTTAGGGCGCAGACCGGCCGCATGAGCGCGGCCCGGAATGCTTATTTGGCCTGCCCGAAAAAATCCAGCAACGCCGCCGCGGTGGGCTGCGGCAATTCCTCCGGAATGAAGTGCCCGGCCGGCAGGGCCTGGCCCGTCACCGTGCCCGCGCACTGCGCCTGCCACAGCGCCAGCGGCTGGAACAGCTTGTTCACCACGCCGCGCTCGCCCCACAGCACCAGCATGTCGCAGGCTATTTTTGCGCCGCGCGCGCGGCTCTCGCGGTCATGTTCCAGGTCGATGCCGGCGCTGGCGCGGTAGTCCTCGCAGGCGCTGTGGATGGCCTCGGGCGTGCAAAAGCAGCGTTCGTACTCGGCCAGCGCCGCGGGCTCGATATGGTCCAGGCCGCTGGAGCCCCAGCCGCCGAGCTTGGCGTGCAGGTAGGCCTTGGCGTTGCCGCCAATCATGGTCTCGGGCAAGGGCCAGGGCTGGATCAGGTGGAACCAGTGGTAGTAGGCGCGGGCGAAGGCCATGTCGGTCGCGTTGTACATGTCCAGCGTGGGCGCGATGTCGATCACGCACAGGCGCCGGACTTTCTCCGGGTGATCCAGGGCCAGGCGGTGCGCCACGCGCCCGCCCCGGTCGTGGCCGCACAGGAGGAAGCGGGGCACGCCCAGCGTGTCCATCACGTCCACCATGTCCTGCGCCAGGGCGCGCTTGCTGTAGTTGCTGTGGTCGGGCAGGCCCGGTGGCTTGGCCGAGTCGCCGTAGCCGCGCAAATCGGGCATCACCACAAAGTAGTGCTGCGCCAGATGGTGCGCCACGCGGTTCCACATCACGTGGCTTTGCGGAAAGCCGTGCAGCAGCAGCAGGGCCGGGCGCCCGGCGGGCAGGCCCAGGGACACATGGGCGTAGATCTGCACGCCATTGACCGCGAAGTGCCGGCTCTCGAAGCCTTCAAACCAGTTCATGCTGTGCTCCTTGTCCTCATGGGAGGTTTCGTTCTTCCTCAGCCCGGCACGCCACCCCTGTCCGGCCCGAGCAGTTGCGCCAGCCGCCTCAGGGCATGCTGCACGGTGGCGGCGCGCACGGCGGCGCGGTCGCCTTCAAAGTGTTTTTTTTCGGTGACGAGTTGGCCCGGCACGGCAAAACCGAACCACACGGTGCCCACCGGCTTGGACCGGCTGCCGCCGGTGGGGCCGGCCACGCCGGTGACGGCCACCGCCACCTGGGCGTGCGAGTGAGCCAGCGCGCCCTGGGCCATGGCCTGCGCCACGGGCTCGCTGACGGCGCCGCGGCGCGCAATCAGCGCGGCATCGACGCCCAGCAGCTCGGTCTTGGCCTCGTTCGAGTAGGTGATGAAGCCGCGCTCGAACCAGTTGCTCGAACCCGCCAGGTCGGTGCAGGCGCCGGCGATCAGGCCGCCGGTGCAGCTCTCGGCGGTGGCCAGGTACAGCTTTTTTTTCTGAAGCAAATCGGCCAGCAGCCCAACCAGGACGGGCGTGGATAGCTCTTTATTTGATAGCAAGTCCGGCATCACCAGAATCTCCACGCGGCGATCACCAGCAGCGTGCAGAACGCCGCCACCAGGTCATCGAACAGGATCCCCAGGCCAGCCTGGCGCCAGGCGCGGGGTGTGCCGGCGGCGGAGCTGTCGTGAAACAGCTGGTCGGCCCAGCCCACCGGGCCGGGCTTGACCGCATCGAAGAAGCGAAACAGGCCGAAGGCCACCAGCTGCCCCAGGGGGCCGGCGGGCGTCACCAGCCACAGCACCAGCCAGAAGGCCACGATTTCGTCCCACACGATGCTGCCGGGGTCGCTCACGCCCATGTTGCGGGCGGTGACGGTGCAGGCCCACCAGCCCAGCGGCAGCGCGGCGGCCATCAGCAGCGCCCAGCGCATGTCGTTCATCCACGGCTGCAAGACCAGGAAGGCCAGCCAGGCCCACAGCGTGCCGATGGTGCCGGGCGCCTTCGGGCTCAGGCCCGAGCCAAAGCCCAGCGCGATCAGATGGGCCGGGTGCGCCAGCATGAAGCGGGCCGTGGGCCGCTGCATGGCGGGGGCCGGGGCGGGAGGGCGGGGCACAAGATCGACAGGAGGCGCGGACTCGTTCATGCCAGGATTATGGTGGAGCGGCGGCGGGCGCCATGCCGGCCAGCCACTGCGCCCAGTAGTCGATGCAGGCGCGAATCTTGGGCAGGCGGTGGCGCTCTTGCAGCATCACGGCATAGATCGGCACCCGGGCGCTGGCAAAGTGGTCCGGCAGCACGGGCACGAGCGCGCCGCTGCCGACCAGCGGCTGCGCCAGCAGGTCCATCAGCCGGCCAATGCCCACGCCTTGCTGCACCAGGGTCGACAGCACGGCCGAGTTGTCGGTGCGGGTGTGGCCCTGCACCAGCAGTTCCTGCTCTTTGCCGTCGGCTGTATACGGCCAGCGGTTGAGGATGGGGCTGGCGCTGTTGCCGATCAGCCGGTGCCGCGCCAGCTCGTGCGGGTGCCGTGGCGTGCCAAAGGCCGCCAGGTAGGCCGGCGCCGCATAAAGCGAGCGGCCATAGGTGCCGATCTGCCGTGCCACCAGCAAGTCGCTGTGGGGCGTGCCGGTGCGAATGGCGATGTCGATGCCCTCGCGCGCCATGTCGGCCATGCGGTCGTCGGCGCAGATGTCGATGTGCAGTTGCGGGTGGCGCTGGTACAGGCCGGCGAGGCCGGGCGCAATCACCAGCTGCGCCACCAGCGGGCTCACGCTGATGCGCACCCAGCCGCTGGGGCCGTCGATCTTGCCGCTGAGTTCGTGGTTCAGCTCGGCCGTGGTGTCGAGCAGGCGCCGGCCATGGGCGAGGAAGGTGTCGCCCTCGTCGGTCAGGCTCAGGCCGTGGGTGTTGCGATGCAGCAGCCGCACGCCGCAGGCGGCCTCGAGTCGGGCCAGCGAGCGGGTGACCTGGCTGACCGGCACATCGCGTTCGCGCGCGGCGGCCGACAGGGTGCCGAGTTCGGCAATGCGGATGAACAGGGCGACGTCATCGAGCTGAAGCTGCATGGCCTCAGTGTGCTCTTGTTTTGCATTTAATGCAAAGCCGTATTGGTTTTTATGCTGTTTCGCGGGGTTGCTTGTGCCAATAAAGTTCGCTCCACACCCACTTCGAGAGGAAAGCATCATGAACACCCCATCCCACAGCGGCGCCACGGGAACGCAGGACTTCAACACCCTGCACGATGCGGCGCTGCGCCGTGCCCATGAGTTGCGCAGGGAGGCGATGGCCGATTTCTGGCGCGGCGCGGACGCCGCGTTCGAGGCCACGCTGGCCACCGCCAGCCGCAGCGCACAACGTCTGGCGCACCGGCTGGCCCGCCATGCACGGGGGCGCTCGGCGCCGGCTGATTCTCTTTCCATTCCCCGCGACGGAGCCTGATCCATGCCCACCTTGCAACTGAAAGTTTCACCGCCCCTCAACCCGGCGCTTTATCAGGAGCTGGCACGCGAGCTGACCGCCATCACGGCGGACATATTGGCCAAGCGGCCCGAGGTGACGGCCGTGATGATCGAAGAGTTGCCGGCGGCGCTCTGGCATGTCGGCGCGCGCGCCGTGCAGCGCCCCACCGCCTGGCTGGAGATCAGCATCACGGCCGGGACCAACACGCCGGCGCAGAAAGCGGCTTTCATCGAAGCGGCTTTTGCCGCGCTGCGGCGCCTGCTGGGCGAGGGGCAGCCGCTGGAGCCCGCCAGCTACGTCATCGTGCGCGAGCTGCCCGCCACCGACTGGGGTTATGGCGGCCAGACGCAACAGGCTCGGCAACAGGCCCGGCAGCTGGCCGGCGCCGCGGTCTCAGGCGAAGTGATCGTATGAGGCAAAGCGGCCGGCCACCGCTTGGCCATCGGCATCGACCAGCCGCAGGCCCGATGCGGCTTCGATGCGGCCGATGCGGGTGACCGGTGTGGCGCTGGCGCGGGACGCGGCTTGCACCGCATCCCGCACGGCCGCTGGCGCGGTGAAAGCCAGTTCGTAATCGTCGCCGCCGGCGAGCACGCAGCTGAGCCGCAGCTCGGGCGCAATGGGCGCATCAAATCGATCGCCGGCCCTTGATTGGTATGTGCGAGAAGCTATTAAATTAATAGCAATCGCGGTGTCGATCGTGGCCCCGACTCCCGAGGCCTTCAGCACATGGCCGAGGTCGCCGAGCAGGCCGTCGCTCACGTCGATTGCCGCCGTGGCCACGCCGCGCAGCGCCAGGCCCAGCGCCACGCGTGGCGTCGGTTGTTCCATGCGCACCCTGGCCTGCGCAAAAATGTCGGCCGGCACGGTGGCCGTGCCGCGAAACACCTCGAGTGCCAGCCGCGCATCGCCCAGCGTGCCGCTCACATAAATATCGTCACCGGGCCGCGCGCCCGAGCGCAGCAGCGCCTGGCTCTTGCCGCCGACCACTGGCACCTCGCCGAAGACCGTGATGCAGATGTTGAGCGGCCCCTGCGTGGTGTCGCCGCCGATGAGCTCGCAGTCATGCGCGTCGGCTAGCGCAAACAGGCCGCGCGAGAACGCGCCCAGCCAGGCCTCGTCGGCGCGCGGCAGGGCCAGCGCCAGCGTGAAGGCCAGCGGGCGGGCGCCACAGGCGGCCAGGTCGCTCAGGTTCACCGCCAGCGCCTTGTGGCCGAGTGTCGCGGGGTCCACGGTGGACAGGAAGTGCCGCCCCTCCACCAGCATGTCGCAGGAAATCGCGAACTGGGTGCCGGCGGCGGGCTGCAGCAGGGCGCAATCGTCGCCCACGCCGAGCGCGGCGGCGCGCGCCGGGCGCTTGAAGAAGCGTTCGATCAGGTCAAATTCACCCATGTGTCGTTTCCTGTTCCGGGGCTTGACTGGCGGGCCAGAAAAAGCTCAGCGGCTCGTTGCGCGCGCGGGTCCAGATGGCCGCGCGGATGCGCGCGCGGTCGACGCCGCTGACGTTGTGCGCCCGCAAGGCCAGCCGGATGGCCAAGTAAAAGCTCACGCCCACATTGAGCACGCCGGTGACCAGCACAGCCGCCAGGCACCACCACAAGGCCGGCATTTTGAGCGCATCCAGGCCGATGCTCGCGCCTGCCGCCGCCAGCTGGCCGGTGGACAGCGTCACATGCCGCACCTCCAGTCCCAGGCCGAAAAACGCGGCAAACGCCGGGACCAGGCCCAGCATCAGTCCGAGCGAAATATTGGCCGCCAGGCCCGAGATGTTGTCGCGCATGAAGCGGGCCCAGCGGCCAGCCCGCTCAACGCCCAGCGCGGCTGTGATGCGCGGGTTGTAGCGCAGGGCCGAGTCCAGCCGGTGCAGCACAAACCAGTTTTCGGCCCAGCCCGCGATGATGCTGGAGGCAAACAGCAGCACGCCGGTCAGCGCGGCGAAGAGGACGGTGGGGCCGAACAGGGTGAGGGCCTGCAGGACGTGCCTGGCCTCGGCCTGGTCAATCATCGGGTGGCCAAAGAGCAGCCAGAGAGCGCCGCTGATGAGCAGCACGCAGGGCACGACCAGGGCCAGATTGCCCACCACCGCCGCCACCTGCGAGCGCACCAGATGGGTTACCTCGTCCACAAATGCATCCACCGCGCCCGTGGCGCTCAAGTCCTTGAGTTTGGCGGCCATGGCCGGCGCCGTCATGGCCGGCTGCTTGGTGGCCACGGTCCAGTGCAGCAGCTGGATGAGCACAAAGCTCAGGGCGTAGTTCATGCCCGCGAAAAAGCCGCCCCAGAAGGCGGACAGGCCCAGCGAGAGCACCATGAACTTCATCAGTGTGGTGATCGACATCACCGCGCCGCCGCCGGCCGCCTTGCGCAGCATGTCGCGGTATTCGGCATGGGTGCGGGTGATGTAGTGCTCGCCGGTCTCGGCGCTGCGGTCGGTGACCTTGGCCGCCAGCAGCGAGGAGTTGCTGGAAATCAGCGCGCGGATGCTGCGGTTTTGCTGCCCGATCAGCACCAGGTGCGACAGCAGTTGCGCCGCGCTGAGCGCCGGCGCGGGCGACAGCAGGCAGTCCAGCAGCTCGCGGATGCGCAGCACCCGTTCGCGCAGCTGGCGCAGGCGAAACACCATATCCACCGAAATGCCGTGCTCGTCCAGATGGGGGTACACGCTGGAGGCCGCGTGGCGGCAGGCGTCCAGCTGTTCCTTGAAGCGCTGCACGGCGGCGGCCACGGCGGTTTCGTCGCGCGGTGCCTGCTGCTGGGCGGCGCGCACCGCATCAAAGTCCGAGGCCAGGGTGTGAAAGGCCTGGGCCTCGCGCACCGGCGCGCTCATGCGCAGGCGCAGCTCGGGCGCAAAACCGGTGGCGCGGATCTGGCTGGCGCAATAGGTGATGGCTTCGATCAGGATCTGCTGCCATGGCGTGCCGGCGTCGGTGGGCTGCGACCCCAGCAGGTGCGCCAGCCGTTGCGTGGTGGCCGCGTCCAGCAGCGCCAGCCACTCGGCGTCAAACGCGTCGGGCAGCAGCAGCGAGAAGAGCTCGGCAGCATCCCGGGTTTCCGGGGTGGCGGGCAGGATCTTGCGGCCCAGCCGCCCGAAAAGCTCGCTGACAAACGCCGGGCGCTGGGCGAAACCGTAGTCCGCCAGCAGCGTGGTGCCGTCGACGTTGTCGAGCAGGACTTGCCACCAGGCCTGCAGGCGCAGCTGGAGGTCGGGCCGGACCTGCACGGCATCGAGAAACAGGGTGACGCGGGCGATGCAGG
Organism: Hylemonella sp.; assembly: GCA_040377375.1. Taxonomy (GTDB): domain Bacteria; phylum Pseudomonadota; class Gammaproteobacteria; order Burkholderiales; family Burkholderiaceae_C; genus JBEIOV01. Next base: position 12,563 of record JBEIOV010000034.1, on the reverse strand, counting down.
CGGGGGCCGAGCTGCCGTCGCCCCGAATCCAGTTGAACAGCGCAATCAGCCACAGGTGGCGCTGGACTTGCGGGGCCTGCGGATCCAGGGAGTCCAGCAGGGAGGGCAGATCGTGCATGGCTGGGCCGCGGCGCCGTGTCAGTGCAGGGTGCGCGTGCCGCCACCCGCGCTCAGGGCGTCGAGCACGAACATCGGAACGTCGGTGTCAAACCTCTCGCCATCCTCGGCCACGCAGAAGAAGCTGCCGTGCATGGTGCCCGTGGGGGTGCGCAGCCGCGTGCCGCTGGTGTACTCGAAGCTCTCGCCGGGGCGCAGCAGCGGCTGCTGGCCCACCACGCCCAGGCCCTTGACCTTTTCCGTGTGGCCGCCGGCGTCGTTGACGTTCCAGCTGCGCGAAATCAGCTGCGCGGTCACCTCGCCGGTGTTGGTGATGGTGATGGTGTAGGAGAATGCAAAAAGCCCCTGTTCCGGGGCCGATTGCTCCGGCAGGAAGCGGGGCAGGACTTCCACGCGAAATTGATACTTGGCCATCCCTTGATCCTACCTGCGAAAATGCCCTTTATGCCTACTATCTACCGTATAGCCCCTTCCATCCTGTCAGCCGACTTTGCCCGCCTGGGCGAGGAGGTGAAAAATGTCATTGCCGCGGGCAGCGACTGGATTCACTTCGACGTGATGGACAACCACTACGTGCCCAACCTCACGTTCGGCCCCATGATTTGCCAGGCCTTGAAGCCGCACGCCAAAAGACCCGACGGCACGCCGGTGCCGATCGACGTGCACCTGATGGTGCAGCCGGTGGATGCGCTGGCCGCGGCCTTCGCCGACGCCGGGGCCGACCTCATCAGTTTTCACCCCGACGCCAGCGGCCACGTGCACCGCAGCATCCAGGCCATCAAGGCCCGGGGCTGCCAGGCCGGACTGGTGTTCAACCCGGCGCAGCCGCTGGACGTGCTGGACTGGGTGATCGAGGACATCGACCTGATCCTCATCATGAGCGTCAACCCCGGCTTTGGCGGCCAGGGCTTCATCGACTCGGCGCTGCGCAAGATCGAAGCCGTGCGCCGGCGCATCCAGGCCTGCGGCAAGGATATCCGGCTGGAGGTGGACGGCGGCATCAAGGCCGACAACATCCGGCGCGTGGCCGATGCCGGCGCGGACACCTTTGTCGCGGGCAGCGCCATCTTTGGCAAGCCGGACTACAAGGCCGTGGTGGACGCCATGCGCGCGGCGCTGGCCCGCCCGGCCTGAGCCTGCGCCCCCGGCCCCCGATTTAGCCAACGACATGGCATCCAGCCGGCCCGTCATGCAGCTACCGGACATGCGGGCAGGCGGCGGCGGGACGTCCGGCTGGCGGTCCATCTGGCGTTACCTGCCGGGTGCGCGCGCATGGCTGGGCTTGCCAAGGCTGCCGGCGTCGGCGCCGGCACACTGGCGGGTTCGCCTGGCGATGTATTCGGTGCTGGTCCTGGTCGGGGTGCTGTCGGTATGGCAGGCCTGGCGCGCCGAGAAATCCGAAGCCGTGCGCCTGGCGGACGCGGAAGTCATACGCATTGCGGGCGCCCAGAGCATGCTGACCCAGCGCATGGGCACCATGGCGGTCTTCATGGCCGTGGCGGGCGCGGGCGAGGTCAAACGCCAGGACGAGCTGGGTGCCACGATTAACGGGGCGCAGGAACAGGCGCGCCGGCTCGAAGAGCTGCTGGAGTCGCAAGGGGCCCTGCTGCCGGATGCACCGGCGCCGCTGCGCCAGGCGGTGGATGCCTGGCAGAACAGCCGGGAGCGTCTCTGGTACCGGGCCCAGTTGCTGCTGTGGCACCTGGAGCGCAATGACCCCGCCAAATTGCTGGCCGCCATCAAGGGCCTGCAGGCCGAGGTGGAGCCGGCCCTGCTGACATCCCAGGCGCTGGTCGAGCAGGTGCAGATCGCGGCCCAGCGGCGTACCCGCGGCGCCATTGAGCAGATCAAGCTGTCGGCGCTACTGACCGTGCTGCTGCTGCTGGGCCTGGCGCTCGTGGTGGCCGAGCCGCTGGTGCGCTCCGTCAGGCGGCAGCACAAGACGCTGCGGGTCCAGGCCGAGGAGATGGCACGTCTGGCGCTGGTGGCCGAACGCACCTCCAATGCCGTGGCCATTACCGATGCCCGGCGCATCATTGTCTGGGTCAACCGCGCCTTCACGCAGATCAATGGCTACACCATGGCCGAAGCGGTGGGGGTGCGCTTTGGGCAGCTGATGCGGGTCGATCAGGCCGATCCGGCCGCGGTCGAGCGCTTCAGGGTGGCCACGGAGCAGGGGCGGGGCATCAAGGCCGAGCATGGCGTGCTCCACAAGAGCGGGCGCCTGCTGTGGGTGGAGGCCGACGTCCAGCCCATCCACGATGAAGCCGGCGCCCTGAGCGCCTGGGTCATTGTGCAGGCCGACCTGACCGACACGCGGGCCCAGCAGCAAATGCTGGCGCTGGCGGTGGATGGCGCCGCCCTGGGCACCTGGCAGTGGGACATGGTGTCGAACGCCATGTTCTGCAACGAGCGGCTGCTGGAGATGTTCGGCTACCAGTATGGCGAGGTCGAGATGACGGCGCAGTCCTGGAATGCCCATATCCATCCGGACGACCTGGCCGGCTGGCGCGCGTGCGTCAGGACGCATCTGGACGACCCGCGCATCAAGCTGCGCATGGAGGTTCGGCTCAGGCACCGGGACGGTTACTGGCAGTGGCTGATGTTCAGCGGCGCGGTGGTGACCCGCCGGCCGGACGGGACCCCGCTGCGTATGGCGGGCGTTTGCCTGGACATGAACGCGCAAAAGGCGCTGGAGGAACAGCTGCGCCAAGCCGCCCGCACCGACGGCTTGACCCAGTTGCCCAACCGTGCCGTGGTGCTGGACCGCATCTGCAATCTGATGGCGCGCCGGCTCACGGAGCCCGGCTACCATTTCGCCGTGCTTTTCATGGATTTTGACCGCTTCAAGCAGGTCAACGACACGCTGGGCCACAGCGTGGGCGACGAATTGCTGCGCCAGATTGCCCAGCGCCTGCGGGACAGCCTGCGTCCCGGCGATGCATTTGTCCGGACCAGCGATTTCAGCCAGATGGCCGCGCGCATTGGGGGCGACGAGTTTGTCGTGGTGCTCGATGACATCCGGGGCGGCCTGGACGCGCAGGTGGTGGCCGGGCGCTTGCTGGATGTGCTGGCCCAGCCCTATGTCATCGGGCCGCACCGGGTGCATTCGACCGTGAGCATCGGCATTGTCACCTCCGAGCACGCGGGCGACGATGCCGACAGCGTGCTGCGCGACGCCGACATTGCGATGTACGAGGCCAAGCACGCGGGCCGGGGCTGCTATGTGATGTTCGACCCCGCCATGCGCAAGCGGGTGCGGGACGATGTGGCGCTGGAGAACGATTTGCGCCAGGCCCTGGCCAAGGGAGAGTTGTTCGTGGTCTACCAGCCGCTGGTCGACCTGGCCGGCGGCGAGCTCGCCGGCGTGGAGGCGCTGGTGCGCTGGAACCATCCGCAGCGCGGGCTGGTGTCGCCGGCGGAGTTCATTGCCCTGGCCGAGGCCACCGGCCTGATCGGGCAGATCGGGCTTTTTGTTTTGCAGACCGCCTGCCACGAATTCGCCAACATGCAGGCCATTCTGGGAGACGAGTCCCCGCCCACGGTGGCGGTGAACCTCTCGCGTGCCCAGCTGCGCCAGCCGGGGCTGGCGGCCCTGGTGCTGGACGTGCTGCGCGCCAGCGGGCTGGCCTGCGCCCAGCTGATCCTGGAGGTGACCGAGAGCCTGGCCGCCCAGGACGAGGTGGTGCAGGCCACGCTGCGCGAGATCAGGGCGCTGGGCATTGCGCTGTCACTGGACGATTTCGGCACCGGCTACTCGTCGCTGGCCTGCCTGCATGAGCTGCCGGTCAATTTCGTCAAGATCGACCGCTCCTTTGTCGCCCAGGCACAGTTGAGCGACTACCATCGCGTGCTGATCGACGCCACCATCCGCATGGCCCAGGCCCTGGGCCTGACCACGGTGGCCGAGGGCATCGAGACTCCGGAGCAGGCCGCGCTCATGAAGCGGATGGGCTGCGGCAAGGGACAGGGTTTTCTCTACAGCGAACCGCTGACGGCCTATGCGCTGATTCAGTGGATCACGGCATTGCATGAACCGATTTGACCTGGACACCGACTTCGATGCAGCCATTGTCGACCTGGACGGCACGATGGTGGACACACTGGACGATTTTGTCGCGGCGCTCAACGCCATGCTGGGCGATCTCGGGCTACCCGCCGTGCCGCGCGCGCTGGTCGGGCGGCTCATCGGAAAAGGCTCGGAGCACCTGATAAAAAGCATTCTTGCCCTTGTGTTGCCCGCGCAGGGTGCTATCAATTCAGTAGCAAATGAAATTTATCCGAAGGCCTGGGCCAGTTACCAGCAGCATTACCAGCGCATCAATGGCCGGCATGCCCTGGTCTTTCCCGGCGTGGTTGCGGGACTGCGCCAGCTCAAGGCCCGGGGCCTGAAGCTGGCGTGCCTGACCAACAAGCCCACGGCATTCGCCCAGGCGCTGCTCCTGGCCAAGGGGCTGGATGGGTTTTTCGAGGCGACCTTCGGCGGCGATGCGTTTGAGCGCAGGAAGCCCGATCCCCTGCCCCTGCTCAAGACCTGCGAGGCACTGGTGTGCGAGCCTGGGCGCACGCTGATGCTGGGCGATTCCAGCAACGACGCGCAGGCGGCACGTGCCGCGGGTTGCCCGGTGCTGCTGGTGACCTATGGCTACAACCATGGCGAGCCGGTGCGAGCCGTGGATGCCGACGGCTTTGCGGATTCACTCGAAAACCTGCACCGGTTTTGAAGCCGGGTTTCAGAAACTCGTCCACTCGTCGTCGCCGCCCGCGCTTGCCGGCGCTGTTTTTGCGCTCGGGCTTGCGCGCTGGGCCGTATCCAGCTGTGGCGCAGGTTTCGGGGGAGTGGCGGCAGACGCACTTTTCGCGGCTGGGATGAGGCGGCGCTCGAAGCCTTTGTAAGGCGGCTGTTTGAGCGTGCTGGCGCGGGTGGCGGGCGGCGGCGTGCCCTGAAATGCCTGCGCATCCTGCGGACTGAGCTGGAACACCGCGACCGCCTGCACCAGCTGCTCGGACTGGGTCTTCAAGCTGCTGGCGGCCGCGGCCATCTCCTCCACCAGCGCGGAATTCTGCTGCGTGGCCTGGTCCATCTGCGTTACCGCCTCGTCGATCTGGGATACGCCCTGGCTCTGCTCGGAGCTGGCCGAGCTGATCTCGCCCATGATGTCGTTGACGCGGCGGATGCTGGTGACGACCTCGGTCATGGTGACACCGGCCTGGTCGACCAGGGTGGTGCCCTGCTCGACCCGCTGCACGCTGTCGTTGATCAGGGTCTTGATTTCCTTGGCGGCGTCGGCACTGCGCCCGGCCAGGCTTCTGACTTCAGAGGCCACCACGGCAAAACCACGGCCCTGTTCACCCGCTCTGGCCGCTTCCACTGCCGCGTTCAGGGCCAGGATATTGGTCTGGAAGGCAATGCCGTCGATCACGCTGATGATGTCGCTGATCTTCTTGGAAGAGTCGTTGATGCCGCGCATGGTTTGCACCACCTGATTGACCACCTCGCCGCCCTGGATGGCCACGGTGCTGGCGCTCTGGGCCAGCTGGTTGGCCTGTTTGGCGTTGTCGGCGTTTTGCCGCACGGTGGAGTTGAGTTCCTCCATGGAAGCGGCGGTTTCTTGCAGCGCGCTGGCCTGCTGCTCGGTGCGGGCGGACAGGTCATGGTTGCCCTGGGCGATTTCGGCGCTGGCGGCGGCCACGCCCTCCGCGTTCTGGCGCACGTTGCTCACGGTGCGGGCGAGGTTTTTCCTCATCACGGACAGGGCCTGCAGCAATCGCGCGGTTTCATCCTTGCCTTGCACCTGGATGTCGCGGGCCAGATCGCCGCTGCTGATGGCCTCGGCCGACCCTACGGCTTGCTGGATGGGCCGGGTGATCGAGCGGGTGGCCAGCACGGCCAGCAGTATCCCGATGGCCACCGAAGCAGCGGCTCCGGCGGCGAGCGCCAGCTGGCTGGTGGTGGCCGCCGCGTCGGCATGGGCCTGCACCTGGGCCAGGGCTTCGGCCGCATGCTTGTTGACCTCGTCCACGGCCTTCAAATAGGTTTCGGCCAAGGGGCGCAAGTCACGATCCACGGCCTCGGAAATACTCTCCCCGGCCTTCTGGCGTTTGATCAGCTCGGCCCGCGCGTTCACGTAAATCGTGCGGGTTTTGGCCACGGCGGCCATCAGCTGATTGGCCTGCTCGCCCTGGAGCATGGTTTCGAGCTGCTTTTGGTTGTCGCTGATGGCTTTTGAGGTGGCCGCCATGTCCTTCTGGAGCGAATCAATATAAACAGCGTCCGCCGTTTTCAGCGCGGCCGATGCCCGCACCCAATTGATGTTGATCATCAAGGCCCAGCTCTGGGCCAGCAAGCTGCGCTGCACATGGCCGGTGGCGATTTCCTTGCTGGTGGTTTTCATGACACCCAGCTGCCAGACACCGATGGCGGAGATCGACGACGTGATCAGCAGGACCAGGCCAAACGCCAGACTCAGACGCGTACCGATTCTCAGGTTGCTGGTTTTCATGAGATGTTCCGTTTCCTTGGACTATTGCAAACGCGGGACCGGATGAGGCATCTGGTTGCGAACGATGTCTGGTTTCACTCTAGTCGATAGCCTGATTGCGTGGCTCAGGGTATGCCCTGAGTTGGCGCCCGCTCAATCACATGAAAAGGCCCGTCAAACGGGGCCTTCTCGCGGGGCCGGCCAAGAGGCCGGGCTTGCCTTGGTGGCGCGGGCGCCTTGGCTTGGTCAAGTTCGGCGTTGCACGCAGTCCGAGGCGCGAGGGTTTGCTACACTGAGGCCATGTTCATTCACCGCATCAGCATCACAGGTTGCAGCGACCGGGGAGCCTGGCCCTGGCGCAAGCCAGATTCCGTGCGTTCCTGATTGGCGTGGCATCGCCCGTGCACCCGCGTCCTGGCCAGCGGCCAGGGCTTGATTGAATGAACGCGGCACACCCCGTTGCCGCCCGGGCCTCCGGGCCTGGTATTTCCCCAAAGGCGAATTCCTTGATGACCGAACCTGAATTCAAGAGTCTGGCCCAGGAAGGCTACAACCGCATTCCGCTGATGGCGCAGGCTTTTGCCGATCTTGAAACACCCCTGTCGCTGTACCTGAAGCTGGCGTACTCCCAGGAGGGTGGCAAGTACAGCTTTTTGCTGGAGTCCGTGGTGGGCGGCGAGCGTTTTGGGCGCTACAGCTTCATCGGCCTGCCTGCCCGCACCCTGGTGCGTTCGCGCGGCTTCGGCGCGCAGGCGGTCACCGAAGTGGTGACGGATGGCGTGGTCGTGGAGACATCCAAAGCCAATCCGCTGGACTTCATCTCCGCTTATCAGCAGCGTTTCAAGGTGGCGCTGAGGCCCGGATTACCGCGGTTTTGTGGGGGCCTGGCCGGTTACTTCGGCTACGACACGGTGCGCCACATCGAGAAAAAGCTCGAGCAGTCCTGTCCGCCGGATACGCTGGGCTGCCCTGACATCCTGCTGCTGCAGTGCGAAGAGCTGGCCGTGATCGACAACCTCTCCGGCATGCTGTACCTGATCGTTTACGCCGATCCAGCCCAGAGCGAGGCCTATGCCCGCGCCGAGAAGCGGCTGCGGGAGCTCAAGGACCAGCTTCAGCAGCCGGTCAGCGCGCCGGCGATCAAGCCGTCCCAAACCTTCGCCGCCGAGCGTGACTTTGCCAAGGCAGATTACATCGCGGCCGTGATGCGCGCCAAGGAACTGATCGCGGCGGGCGACTTCATGCAGGTGCAGGTGGGCCAGCGCATCAGCAAGCGCTACACCGAGTCGCCGCTGAGCCTGTACCGGGCGCTGCGCTCGCTCAATCCCTCGCCCTACATGTACTACTACCACTTTGGGGACTTCCACGTGGTTGGGGCTTCGCCGGAAATCCTGGTGCGCCAGGAGAAAACGCCCGAAGGGCAGAAAGTCACGATCCGGCCGCTGGCCGGTACCCGTCCGCGGGGCGCCACGCCCGAGCTGGACCGGGCAGCCGAGCTTGAACTCATCAACGATCCGAAGGAGCGCGCCGAGCATGTGATGCTGATTGACCTGGCGCGCAACGACATTGGCCGCATCGCGAAGATCGGCAGCGTCAAGGTGACAGAGGCGTTCGCGGTGGAGCGCTACAGCCATGTGATGCACATCGTGAGCAATGTCGAAGGCCTGCTCCTGGATGGCATGACCTCGATGGACGTGCTCAAGGCCACCTTCCCGGCGGGCACGCTCACCGGGGCGCCCAAGGTGCATGCGATGGAGCTGATCGACCAGCTGGAGCCGACCAAGCGCGGCCTGTATGGCGGCGCCTGCGGGTATCTGAGCTACGCCGGCGACATGGACGTGGCCATCGCCATCCGCACCGGCATCATCAAGGACGGCACGCTGTACGTGCAGGCCGCGGCCGGCGTGGTGGCCGATTCGGTGCCCGAGCTGGAGTGGCAGGAAACCGAGGCCAAGGCGCGCGCCTTGCTGCGCGCTTCCGAGCTGGTCGAGGAAGGCCTGGAATGAGCACCGTCGGACCGCTCCAAGGCGCGAAGACCCCCTCGGGGGACAGCGCAGCGGCGCAAGCCGAAAACGTGGGGCCACTGACGCCATGAGCGACAAGACCAGACTCCTCATGGTGGACAACTACGACTCGTTCACCTACAACCTGGTGCAGTATTTTGGCGAGCTCGGTGCCGAGGTCGAGGTGCACCGTAACGACGAAATCACGATTGACGACATCGAGGCGCGCCTGGAGGCCGGTCAACTCGACCGGCTGGTGATCTCGCCCGGTCCCTGCTCGCCAGCGGAAGCCGGCATATCCGTGGCCGCCATCCGGCACTTTGCCGGCAAACTGCCCATCCTCGGCGTGTGCCTGGGGCACCAGAGCATTGGCGCGGCCTTTGGCGGCAGGATCATCCGCGCCAAAGCGCTCATGCACGGAAAGACCAGTGTCATCACCACCACGCAGGAAGGGGTGTTTGCCGGCCTGCCCGAGAAGTTCACGGTCAACCGCTACCACTCACTGTCGATCGAGCGGGCCACCTGTCCGCCCGAGCTCAAGATCACGGCCTGGACGGATGATGGCGAGATCATGGGCGTGCGGCACAGGACGCTGGACATCGAGGGCGTGCAGTTCCATCCGGAATCCATCCTCACGGAACATGGACACGCCATGCTGAAGAATTTCCTGCGGCCGCAGGCCCGCCCCATTGATTGATCGAGGAGGCACCACCATGTCCCAGAGCAGCCAGATCACCCCGCAGCAGGCGCTGCAGCGCGTGATCGAACACCGCGAAATTTTCCACGACGAGATGCTGCACATCATGCGCCTCATCATGGGCGGCGAGATGTCGCCGGTGCTGATGGCAGCCCTGATCACCGGCCTGCGCGTCAAGAAGGAAACCATTGGCGAAATCACCGCGGCCGCGCAGGTCATGCGCGAGTTCTCCACCAAGGTCCACGTGGCCGACAAAACGCATCTGGTGGACATCGTGGGCACGGGCGGCGACGGCTCGCACACCTTCAACATCTCCACCTGCGCCATGTTCGTGGCGGCGGCGGCGGGCGCCAAGGTCAGCAAGCACGGCGGCCGCAGTGTCAGCAGCAAGAGCGGCAGCGCCGATGTGATGGAGGCGCTGGGCATCAACATCAACCTCTCGCCAGAGGCCATCGCGAAGTGCGTTGCGCAGGTGGGCGTGGGCTTCATGTTCGCGCCCAATCACCACCCCGCCATGAAGAACGTGGCGCCGGTGCGCCGCGAGCTCGGCATCAAGACCATTTTCAACATTCTGGGGCCGCTGACCAATCCGGCCGGCGCGCCCAACATCCTGATGGGGGTGTTTCACCCTGACTTGGTGGGCATCCAGGTGCGCGCGCTCCAGCGCCTGGGCGCCGAGCATGCGCTGGTGGTCTATGGCAAGGACGGCATGGACGAGGTGAGCCTGGGCGCGGCCACGCTGGTGGGCGAGCTCAAGAACGGCGAGATCACCGAATACGAAATCCACCCCGAGGACTTCGGCCTGACCATGATCAGCAACCGGGCCTTGCGCGTGGAAACACCCGAGCAGTCCCGTGCCATGCTGGTGGGGGTGCTGGACAACCAGCCCGGCGCCGCCCGCGACATCGTCATTCTCAACGCTGGCGTGGCGCTGTATGCGGCCAATGTCTGCGACACCATGGGGGCGGGCATCGCGCTCGCCCGTGTGGCGCTCGACTCCGGCGCGGCGAAGGCCCGAGTCGCGCAACTGGTTGAAATTTCCCGTGCCCTGGCAGCCTGAACCCCCTAGCGAGTCCATCATGTCCGACATCCTGAACAAAATAGTTGCCGTCAAGCGCGAAGAGATCGCGACGGCCATGCGCGCCAAGCCGCTGGTGGCCATGCGCGCCGATGCCGAGTCGCGCGTTCTGACGCGCGACTTCGTGGGGGCCATGCGGACCAAGGTCGATGCCGGTCAGGCCGCCGTGATCGCCGAGATCAAGAAAGCCAGTCCATCCAAGGGGGTGCTGCGTGCCGATTTCATTCCAGCGGATATTGCGCAAAGTTATGCCGAGCATGGTGCCGCCTGCCTGTCGGTGCTGACGGACCGGCAGTTCTTCCAGGGGCAGGTGGACTACCTCAAGCAGGCCCGGGCCTCGTGCCAGCTGCCGGTGCTGCGCAAGGATTTCATGGTGGATCCCTACCAGATCTACGAGTCCCGTGCGATCGGGGCGGACTGCATCCTGCTGATTGTGTCCTGCCTGGACGATGTCCAGATGGCGGATCTGGAGGCAGTGGCCCGCGGTCTGGACATGGCGGTGCTGGTGGAGGTGCATGACGCGGCCGAGCTGGCGCGCGCCCTCAAACTCAAAACCCCGCTGATAGGCATCAACAACCGCAACCTGCGCACCTTCGAGGTGTCGCTGGAGACCACGCTGTCCATGCTCAAGGATGTTCCGGCGGATCGCCTGCTGGTGACGGAAAGCGGCATTTTGACGCGCGAGGATGTGCAGAGAATGCGCGCGGCCGGCGTCAACGCCTTTCTGGTGGGGGAGGCGTTCATGCGGGCGGCGGATCCGGGCGTGGCGCTGGCTGACTTGTTTGGCGCATGACGGCGGAATCGTTGTTCAGGGATTTGCCTGATCCCGCGGCCACCCAGCCCCGTCTGACAGTCTGGGATCCCCGCGTGTGGCCTGTGGCGCAAGACTGGCGGCCTGTTGTCGATCGCTTTTTGGCCAGCGCGCCCGCCCGCGAACTGGATCAGTTCATTCGCGCGCGGCTGGCGGCAGGCGCCACGATTTACCCGCCCCAACCGTTTCGGGCCTTGGAACTCATTGCGCTGTCGCAGGTGAAGGTGGTCATTCTCGGCCAAGACCCCTATCATGGGCCGGGCCAGGCCGAAGGGCTTGCGTTTTCGGTGGCGCCGGGTGTCAGGTTGCCGCCCTCCCTGCGAAATATCTTCAAGGAAATTGCTCGCAGCAGCGGTGCAGCCATGCCGGCCAGCGGGTCCTTGGTGCGCTGGGCACAGCAGGGTGTGTTGCTTCTCAATACCTGCCTGACGGTTGAGGAGGGTCAGCCCGCCAGTCATTCCAAGCAAGGTTGGGAAGTGCTTACTGATGGAATTATCAAGGCCATATTGGCAAATGGAAATCCGGTTGTGTTCATGTTATGGGGGGCACAGGCACAGGCCTGGCGTGGTCTGGTGGGTGATGATGCGGATCTGGCGGGGCGGGGTGGTGGGCGCCATCTGGTGCTGACGGCCAATCATCCGTCGCCGCTGGCGGCCTTGCGGCCGCCCCAGCCCTTCATGGGTTGCGGCCACTTTGGTCTTGCCAATGAATTCTTGCGCAAGCATGGCGCGCAACCGATCAATTGGTAGCTATCCGGTGCGGAATGGGGCGCAGCCGTCATATTTTCATGGCATAATCTGCGGTTCACCAAAGGAGAGGTGGCCGAGTGGTTAATGGCAGCAGACTGTAAATCTGCCCTCTTACGAGTACGCTGGTTCGAATCCAGCCCTCTCCACCAGTGATGGATTGACTTGTAGAGCGCAGTTGCAGAGTGTTTTTGGATATCGCGCCTTGGGGTTGAGTGAGTCTCGGTCCCGATGCGGGAGTAGTTCAATGGTAGAACCCTAGCCTTCCAAGCTAATGACGCGGGTTCGATTCCCGTCTCCCGCTCCAGGCGTCAATTTGTTGTTGCAGGTGATGGATAAATAGCCCATTTGGCTCAGTGGTAGAGCACTCCCTTGGTAAGGGAGAGGTCGCGGGTCCGATTCCCGCAATGGGCACCAGTTTTGGCGTGTTGCCTGGTGCTTGCGCGTCGCGGCTTTGTTTTTGATGAATGAGTTGCTTTTCGCATCCTTTTGGAGATTAGAAAAATGGCAAAAGAGAAATTTGAACGAACCAAGCCGCACGTCAACGTCGGCACCATTGGCCACGTGGATCACGGCAAGACGACCTTGACCGCGGCCATCACCACTGTTTTGGCGGCCAAGTTTGGCGG
>JBEIOV010000010.1:0-123511 GCA_040377375.1 Hylemonella sp. | reverse complement strand
GTTCGCCACTCGCCACCAGGATTGCTCCCGTGCTGCCGTTCGACTTGCATGTGTAAGGCATGCCGCCAGCGTTCAATCTGAGCCAGGATCAAACTCTATAGTTCGATCTTGAATTTTTTCGCTCTTTCGAGCAACTCATAAAAACGGAATTGAAGTGAACTTCACTTCTATTCTCATGAGCGTTTGTAAGCCAGTTAAGACTTAGTTCCGAAGAACTTGGCAATCGCCTTCAAACGCCCACGCTTATCGGCTGTGTATTTTTAATGAACCATCGCAAAACTTAACCGCCTTGCGCTTGCTTTGCTGTGATCAGCGAAGCCTTGAATTATGACATGTTTTTTAAAACACTGTCAACCCGCTCGGCCTTTATTTTTTCCAGGCTAGCTGGGCTGGGCGGGCACCCAATGACACCAACCACCGCCCCGCCACTGCATCCATTTTTATTTGAATTTCAGAAGCGAAGCCTGCAACTATAGCACGGCAACGGTCATGCCGATAAAAAATTTCGCACCCTCATGCAAAAGAGGCTCACTCGCCTCGCGATAGAAAAACAAAAGTTGCCTTTGCAGCGCATCCGCCCTACCGCTTCAACAACAAGGGATTCACCAACCTGTTGAACCCGTCGGCTGCTGCTCCATCTCAAAGTCCAGCTTATCGGCCTGAATCTCCCTTCGAACGAGGGCTGCGCCACCGACGCGGATAATCCCCCTCAACATGGCACTTATTACCCTTCTCAACGCCCAACTGGCTTTTGGCCACGTGGCACTGCTTGACCACACCGATTTCTCCCTGGAAACCAGTGAGCGCGTCGGATTGATCGGCCGCAACGGTGCAGGCAAATCATCGCTTCTCAAAATTCTGGGTGGACTTGAGAAACCCGACGACGGAACATTGCAATACCAACAGAACTTGCGGCTTGCCTATGTCGCCCAAGAACCCACCCTCGATCCGGACGCCACTGTCTTTGCCGCTGTCAGCGCTGGTGTGGCAAAGATCATCGACTTGATTGATCAATACTCCGCCGGCCTGGGTGATCTCGATGCGCTTCAGAGCGCGATTGAATCGCAAGACGGCTGGAATTGGGAACAAAGAGTAGAAGAAACACTGCACCGACTCCATCTGGAGCGGCATGCCCTGATTCGTACGCTTTCCGGGGGCACAAAGAAGCGAGTGGCCCTGGCCCAGGCTCTGGTCGCGCAACCGGATGTGCTCCTGCTTGACGAGCCCACCAATCACCTGGATCTGGACTCCATTGAATGGCTTGAAGGTCTCTTGATTGATTTCAAGGGAAGTGTCGTCACCATCACCCACGACCGAGCATTTCTGGACCGGGTGGCCACACGCATCGTGGAACTCGATCGAGGTCACCTGAACTCCTACCCGGGAAACTTTTCCCAATACCTTGTCCAGAAAGAAGAGCAACTGGCACAGGAGGCGGTTATTAACGCCAAGGCCAACAAGCTGCTGGCTCAGGAGGAGATTTGGGTCCGCAAAGGCGTGGAGGCGCGCCGTACCCGCAGCCAGAGCCGTATCGGACGCCTTGAAAAACTCAGGGCCAGCCGGGCAGCGCGCCGGGATGCCCTGGGCAGCGTCAGAATGGATGTGGCTTCAGGCGCACCCGGCGGCAAGCTCGTTGCCGAATTGACCGATGTATGCAAGTCATTCGGCGACAAAGTCATCGTCAAAGACTTTACCGCCACCATCCTGCGCGGCGACAAAGTCGGCTTGATCGGCCCCAATGGGGCCGGCAAGACGACATTGCTCAAGTTGATCCTGGGCGAACTGCAGCCTGACAGCGGCAAGGTTCGGCAAGGAAGCAACCTGCAGGTAGCTTACTTTGATCAAATGCGCAATGCACTTGACCTCGATGCCACGCTGGAAAACTTTATCAGCCCGGGCAGTGAGTGGATAGAGATTGGGAATCAGCGCAAACACGTCAAAAGCTATCTGGGCGATTTCCTGTTTTCCCCGGCCCGCGCCAACTCGCCAGTTCGTTCACTGTCTGGTGGCGAACGAAACCGGCTGCTGCTCGCGCGCCTGTTTGCTCGCCCAGCCAATGTGCTGGTACTGGATGAGCCCACCAATGACCTTGATATTGATACGCTCGAGCTGCTTGAAGATTTGCTGCAAAACTACGATGGCACCGTCTTTCTGGTCAGCCATGACCGCACTTTCTTGGACAACGTCGTCACAAGCACCATCGCCTTTGAGGGCGATGGCATGTGGCGTGAATACGAAGGTGGCGTGCAGGACTGGCTGACCCAGTCCAAGCGCAGCCGGGAAATGCAATCCGCTACAAATTCAATAGCTAGTAGCGCCCAACCGACAAGGGATAGTGGCAAAAAGTCTCTTGATAACTCCACCGTCAAACGCCCGTCCAGCAACAGCAAGCTCAGCAACAAGGAGCAGCGGGAGCTGAACGCCTTGCCGGACCGAATCGAAACCCTGGAACGCGAGCAACGACTGTTGCGGGCTGAACTTGATGACGGCAGCCTCTATGCGCGCGACCCACTTCGTGCAAATGACCTCCACAAGCGGGACGCCGCCATTGAACAAGAATTGCTGCTGACATTGACACGCTGGGAAGAGCTCTCCGCCCCCTGATGCCAGCTTGCGACTACTCCCCACCCGCAGGCGGGGATACCAAAGCCCTCTCGTCTTAGACGCGATAGCGGTCCGTTGTGCTGCTTAATTTGGCGATCAATGCAGGCGCTATCTCGGTCAGGGGCAGCACTTCGTCTGCGGCACCATGCAAAATAGCTTCTCGCGGCATTCCGAAAACAATGCAGCTGGCCTCATCCTGGACATAGTTGTAGCTGCCGGCATCCTTCATCTCGCGCATCGCTTTGGCACCGTCATTGCCCATGCCGGTCAGCATGATGCCAAAAGCATTGCGTCCAACCACATTTGCCGCTGATTTGAACAAAACTTCCACCGAAGGTTTGTGCCGGTTGACCGGCTCTCCATCCTCAACCACGGCCAGGTAGTTGGCTCCACTGCGGTCCACGCGAAACTGCTTTCCACCAGGCGCAATATAGGCATGCCCAGGCAGGATCCGCTCACCGTTGACAGCCTCCTGAACCGTGATCTGGCACAAACTATTCAACCGTGCCGCAAAACTGGTGGTGAAACCAGGAGGCATGTGCTGGGTAATGACAATGCCTGGTGAATCCGCCGGCATGCGGGTCAGGACTTCCTTGATCGCTTCCGTTCCACCAGTCGAGGCACCGATACATATCAACTTTTCAGTCGACAAGCGGCCAATCAGAACCGGCGCTGAACGAACCGGCGCGTTAGCCGCACCTGATGAAGCAGATGTCGGCGCTGTGCGCCTGATGTGAGCGGACGCAGCCACTCTGACTTTTTCCACAATTTGGTCAGACAGCTCTTTGATCCCGTCGGCAAGACCAATTCGTGGCTTGGCGACAAAGTCAACCGCCCCCAGCTCCAGCGCCCTCATGGTGACCTCTGCGCCGCGTTCCGTCAGCGTTGAGATCATCACCACAGGCATGGGGCGCAAACGCATGAGCCGCCCAAGGAAGTCGATGCCATCCATACGCGGCATTTCCACATCCAGGGTAAGAACATCAGGATTGAGATCCCGGATCATCTCCCTGGCCACAAGCGGATCGTTGGCAGTACCAACGCATTCCATGTCTTTTTGACGATTGATGATTTCCGCCAAGAGGCTGCGCACCAAGGCTGAATCATCAACCACCACAACGCGAATTTTTTTCACGTCTCCCCCTCAGAACAGATCCACGGAACCACCCGATGTGGTTTTCGCGACGGTTGCCGCGTTACCACGGCGCTCCTCCACAGCAAGCGTTTCGGGATGCGAATGGGCCAGGCGTTTTACCAGCACCTTCCCAGTCACGGGGAAAAAACAGACTTTACGCGGATGAATATCCAGCACATCCTGCGACACCACCGGGATACGTTCGGTTTGCAGATAGTCAAGCACGAATTTTGTATTCCGCTCCCCCACATTCATCGTGGTGAATCCCGCCATGACCTGGGCTCCACCAAAAACTTTGGCCTGCATGGTTTCGCGGCGGGCACCCATTTTCAACATCTCATTGATAAGCAACTCCATTGCGTAAGAGCCGTATCGGCCAAAACCATCGGCACTGTCACCGTCCGGCAACATGAAGTGATTCATGCCACCGGCACGCGCCTTGCCATCCCAAAGGCAAGCAGCAATGCACGAGCCAAGAACCGTCATGATCACGAGATCCTCGTTCGCCACGAAATACTCACCCGGCAAAACTTTGACGGCGTCATACTGAAAATGGTGATCTGCGTAAAAAAACGAGGCTTCGCCAGGCTTGCGCGGCCGTGCCTTGAGTTGGTCAACGCGCGACACCCGTCCGCCCGCCAAGATCTTGGCGGCCGACAGGTCTCCAATAATGCGAAGTGAAGCTGGCTCTGCGCTTGGTGGGGACAGATTCATACGCTTCCTGTCATCAATTGGGCTGGCATCCTGTGGGTATCAAGCCTGGGCATTTAAAGACGCTCATAAACCGTCTTGCCTCGCAAAACGAACAGATCGCGCGACTCATTGAAATTTTCGGAATGCCCGACAAAAAGGAGACTTCCGGGTTTCATCACACGATGAATTCTCTCAAGGACTTTGCGCTGCGTCGGCGCATCAAAGTAAATCATGACATTGCGGCAAAAGACGACATCAAAGGGCTCACGGAACGGCCAGTCATCCTTAATCAAATTCACGCTCAGGAATTCGACCATGCGCTGCAGCTCCGGCTTGACCCGCGCTGTGCCTTCATTAGCCCCCTTGCCACGCAAAAAGAAGCGTTGCAAGCGTTGCGAGTCGAGGCCTTTAAGTCCATCAAGCCGATAAACCCCTCGCGCGGCCGAAGCGAGCACTTTGGAGTCAATGTCACTGGCGGTGAGCTTGAAGCTGGGATTGGTGCCAAGCGCCTCCATGGCGGTCATCACAATCGAATATGGCTCCTCCCCGGTAGACGCTGCGTTGCACCAGACACGCCACGCAGTCCCCGATGGCTTGGACTTCAAGTGATTGGCCAAAATTTCAAAATGATGCTGCTCGCGAAAAAACGAGGTGAGGTTGGTTGTCAAGGCATTGACAAATTCCTGCCATTCGGGCCCATCATGCGTTTCAAGCCAGCCCAAATAATCATGGAAACTTTGATAGCCCGTATCGCGCAAGCGGCGTGACAATCGGCTGTACACCATCGCGTGCTTTCCATCGTGCAAACTGATTCCAGCACGTTGGTAGATCAATGACTGCACGCGATCAAAGTCGGCGCTGGTCCATATAAACTCGCGTTCCTGTTCTGCCGCCCCGCCGGAGTCCGACGATGCGCCAGCCAGTCCCCGGACAGACGCCATCGGACGGTTGAATTTGTGCATCGGCAACATTAGCCCGGTCTCATTTGCTTCATGACTACTCCGCTGGCGCCACCAACCCCATGTCAACGCCTGCCATGAGCTTCTCGATATCCAGCAGAATCAGCATCCGGTCCCCCACCGAGCCAAGGCCCAGAACCGCACCGGCATCAATCACGCTGTCGATATCAGGTGCGGCTTTCAAATTTTCCGGGGGGAGTTCCATGACATCACTGACCGAGTCCACGACAATTCCCACAATTCGGGTTCCCAAATTAAGAATGATGACAACCGTGAAAGAGTTGTACTCAGCCTTGGAGCAGCTGAATTTCAATCGCATGTCCACGATGGGAACAATCGTTCCACGCAAATTGACAACACCCTTGATGAACACCGGGGCATTTGCAATCCGGGTTGGCGGTTCATAGCCCCGGATTTCCTGAACCTTGAGAATATCGATCCCATATTCCTCTTGGTCGAGCCGGAACGTCAAATACTCTCGTGCGCCAGCAGAAGCCACTTCGCCCATTTTTTCCATCACCCCCATGCTGCTCTCCTTCAAGTCGGGATATTTAATGCCGCGAGCGACGAACCAACGCACTCGTGTCAAGAATCAACGCCACCTTGCCATCCCCAAGAATCGTGGCACCGGAAACATTGGGAACCTTGCGGTAATTGGTTTCGAGGTTCTTCACAACCACCTGCTGCTGACCTAGCAGCTCATCCACCAGCAACGCAACGCGACTACCATCCGCCTCCACGACAACCATGATGTCGCACGATTTGTCAAGATCAAATCGTGGAACCTGAAAGACCTTTTCCAGCTCAATCACAGGCATGTATTCGTCCCGCACCTTGACCAATTGGGAACCTTGCCCAACCGTATTCACCGTATCAGCCTTGACCTGGAACGACTCGACGACAGAGGACAGCGGAAGAAGATAAACCTCGTTGCCAACACCGACCGACATGCCATCCATGATCGCCAGCGTCAATGGCAGGCGGACAGACACCTTCATGCCATAGCCTTCGGACGAATCGATCTCCACCGTCCCATTCAGGGCCGCGATGTTTCTCTTCACGACATCCATCCCGACCCCGCGCCCGGAAACATCCGTCACCACGTCAGCCGTTGAGAATCCGGGGGCGAAAATCAGCTGCCAGACATCCGCATCCGACATCTGGTCAGACACCTCTATGCCGCGCTCGCGCGCCTTGCCCAGAATCTTCTCCCTGGACAAGCCGCGACCATCATCCCGAACCTCGATAACAATCGAGCCACCTTGATGCGCGGCCGACAAGGTAATCGTCCCGCTTTCCGGTTTCCCGTGTGCCAGACGATCCGCGGGCAATTCGATTCCATGGTCGCAACTGTTTCGCACCAGATGCGTCAGGGGATCGGTGATTTTTTCCACCAAACCCTTGTCCAGTTCGGTGGCCTCGCCTTGCGTCACAAATTCGACCTTCTTGCCAAGCTTCGATGCCAGATCGCGCAACATTCTCGGGAACCTGCTAAACACAATTGACATCGGAATCATGCGGATCGACATGACCGATTCCTGCAGATCCCGAGTGTTGCGGTCAAGATCCGCCAAACCGGCCAGAAGTTGCTGGTAGACCGCGGGATCGAGCGCGCGGCTGTTTTGGGCCAGCATGGCCTGCGTGATAACAAGCTCGCCAACCAGGTTGATCAATTGGTCCACCTTGCTGATCGCCACCCGGATGGTCGCGGCCTCGGGCGCTGCTGCCGGAGCCACCGCCCTGCCTGCAGTTTTTGCAGGTGCCTTCTGATCCGCTGACTCAGCGCTTGGGGCCCCCGGAGCGCCGGGGAAAAATCCGAATCCGGGCAAGGGGGCCAGCGGCGCCCCAGGAGGTGGATCATCGTCATACGGGTTGGCAAGAGCCGCCACAGCGTCCACGCCGGAGCCTGCCCCCGCTTGCCCAGGGCCACCGACCACCTTGATCGACACCTGCTCTCTGGAGACATGAAAAGCAAAAAGATCCAGAAGATCATCATCAGTAGATGTCGTCTCGACCGCAAAAACCCGGACGTCGGACCGCTCATTCGCCAAATCCCGAATTTCACCGAGGCCAGCGATATCGCGAAACAACTCTTTTATCGCATCGGCCTGCTCCTGCACATCCACTGATGGACCAATCCGAATTTCAAGCGAACGCGTCGTTTTCTCAGATGCGCCAGAAGCACGAGTTGGCGACACCATAGGCGCGGGTGGCGGCGGAGCTGACACGGAAGCAACCACTGGCGATGCTGCATTAGGAGCAGCGGCTTGAGGAGCCGGAGTAAAGCCAGAGGCCAACTCGCTGATGCGGCGCACCAAATCGGCTGTAGGCGGGGCATCCCCCTCCCCGCCAGCCTGGTGGCGTGCCAGCAAACCACGAGATGCATCCGCAGACTCAAGCAGCACATCCACCATCAAGGAATTGGGCTGAAGTTCATGACGACGCAAGCGGTCAAGCAAGGACTCCATCTGGTGGGTCAACTCCGCCACATCCGAAAAACCGAAAGTGGCAGCACCACCCTTGACAGAATGCGCACAACGAAAAATCCCGTTCAATTCCTCGTCGTCTGCTGTTTCAAGATTCAGATTGAGCAACATCTGCTCCATCAAATCGAGATTCTCTCCAGCCTCCTCGAAGAATATTTGATAAAATTGACTTAGATCGAAAGCATCGCCCGAACCACCACTCTCTTGATGTGCATCTGCCATACCAAACTCCTTTATTACGTACGCCCGCCTGACGTCTATCTCACACGAGACATGTCAGGCATGATATCACTTAATTACCTTTTTTATCACTTCTAGCAAACGAGCCGGATCAAACGGCTTGACCAACCAACCCGTAGCACCAGCAGCGCGCCCCGCCTGCTTCATGAGATCACTGGATTCGGTCGTCAACACCAAAATGGGAATGGTTTTGAATTGGGGATGTTCCCGCAATTTCCGCGTCAAACCCAACCCATCAAGCCGGGGCATGTTTTGATCCGTCAGAACCAGGTCAAACGACTGACTCTGGGCTTTTTCATACGCATCTTGCCCATCAACCGCCTCCACCACTTGGTAGCCGGCCCCCGTCAAAGTAAAAGAAACCATCTTGCGCATGGATGGCGAATCATCAACAGCGAGTATTGAAGGCATGAGGAACTCCGACTGGTTCAGTTATAAAATTAATCTGGAATATTCAGAAAAGCTCAATTGAGCCTGCATCCATCTCGTCCTGGGTGACGGGATTGGGGCGGTCTGGTACCTCTTCCACAAAGGGAAGGGCCTCGCCATCTTCCCGCCCCATCGACTCTGAGGCCAACCGATAGGCACAGCCCTGAAGGATTTTGGAGGTATGAACAATCAGTTGCGAGGCCATGTCTTGAAACTGAAGTTCGGTAACTGCCGCCCGCAATGAATTCCTGACCCCGTCAAGCTCTTTGGAATCAAGCAACATCGGGTCCGCCAGATTTGCACTGGCACTGGTAAACCGCTCCATCAGGTTTTCCATCGTATGCGCCAGCAAGCCGTCAAGGCGGTTCAAGTCGTGTACAACCACCAGCAGCGAGTCCTGCACCTCAGCCACCAGCATGACTGGCAACTCAACCGAAGGAACGGCGGGCATTGTCGGGGTTGCTTGCATTGTCTCTCCCTCCTCGGGACCGGTCATCGCATCATTCACGATTTTGTTTGGCGGCATTAGAATTTCACGGGAAGCCAGATTATCAAGATTCGACAATTTTGGGAAAAACTCAAGGCCGCTTTTGTCAATTTAGCCAAGGACACTCCGGTTTTTTCATAAGCCAGCCTGCCACAAAAGGCCGAGACCATCATAACGCCGAACATGCACCAAGAATCTTTTGATCGTCCTATTCGCATCCTTCACTTGGAAGATTCTGTTCTTGATCACGAACTTGTGCAAGTTGCGCTGCACAGGTCCGACTTGGACTTCACCATGCAACGCGTTGAGGCCCTTGATGAATTTCGGCGGCAAGTCCAGGAATCAGACTTCGACGTTATTTTGGCCGACTACCGCTTACCCGGATTTACCGCCATTGACGCGTGGAACTCCCTGTCGGGGCTGGAACGGTGCCCACCGTTTATCCTGCTCTCCGGCGCCATAGGAGAGCCAGCCGCCGTCGCCGCGATCAAGCTTGGCATGAGTGACTATCTGCTCAAAGACGACATGGGTAAGCTGGCTCAAGTCATCCGACGTTCCATTGAAGTCCAAGAGGCACTGAGCGCAAAAAAGAAGGCAGATGCGGAACTTGCTCTCTCCGAAAAGAGACTGGCAGATTTTGCCGAGTACCTGCAAAAGACCATAGAACAAGAGCGGGCCGCCATAGCGCGTGAAATACATGACGATATCGGAGGCGCGTTGGCAGCGGTCAAGCTTGATCTCTCCTGGATTGGACGGCATGCATCTGATTCCGCAACCCTTGGGCATGTCCATGCCGCGACGGAGATGTTGCAACATGCGCTCGGGGCAAGCCAGCGCATTATGATGAACCTGCGTCCCGCCATTCTCGACCAAGGCCTGGAGGCGGCTGTTCATTGGCTCGCCAGGGGATTTGAAAAACGAACCGGAATTAAAACCACATTCCGGGCAAGCTATGAAAAAACTGACATAGCAAAGGCCATACAGCTGGCCGCCTACCGAACTGCCCAAGAGGCCTTGACCAACATCGCCAAGCATGCCCACTGTGATCAGGTCACAATTGACCTGTCGGATGCCGAAGGTGTTCTCACCCTGGAGATCACCGACAACGGCAAGGGCATCTCCCAGGCCGAACGTGACAAGCCCAAGGCATTTGGCATCAGGGGGCTTTATGAACGCGCTAAAACAGTCGGAGGCTGGCTGGATGTGAGTACCCGTAGCGGCATAGGGACTTCCATTATTCTGTCGGTACCATTGGCAGGCCCGCCATTGCAAAAAAGTCAGGAAACCGCCTCATGATTCGCGTTGTTCTTTGTGACGACCATGCCGTGGTCCGGCGAGGCATTCGTGACACCCTTTCCGAAGCGACGGATATACAGGTCATTGCGGAGGCGGGAAGCTACGCCGAGGTTCGAGAAGTATTGCGCTCGTCACCCTGCGACGTTCTTGTTCTGGACTTGAATCTCCCTGGAAGAGGTGGATTGGAAGTCTTGGCCACTCTGCGCGAATCAGACTCTCCCATCAAGGTGCTGGTGGTCTCCATGTTTCCGGAAGACCAATATGCGATTCGCTGTCTTCGAGCGGGCGCGCAGGGCTACCTTAACAAGGCCGGCGATCCAGCCGACCTGATCACGGCCGTGCGAACTGTCGCCCAAGGCCGGAAATACATCACGCCTGACGTGTCCCAGATGCTTGCGGAAAGTCTATCGGCCCCGACCAATGAGGCTCTTCACGCGACACTTTCGGAACGCGAACTCCAGACACTTCTGAAAATTGCATCCGGAAAGCGTTTGTCGGATATCGCCGAAGAGCTCATGCTCAGCCCCAAAACCGTCAGCGTTTATCGCTCACGCGTCCTCGAAAAACTAAAGCTCTCCAACAACGCCGAGCTGACGGTTTACGCCATTCGCAACGAGCTCGTCTGAAGCGGCTACTTTCCCGAGAAAATATCAATGGCGCGCCCCATGAGGGCCATGAAGGGCTGATCCAGCATGGGAAGGGTGACGGTAATGCCAATCAACCCGACCGCGAGCGTTATGGGAAATCCAATGGCATAAATGTTCATCTGCGGCGCCACGCGGGAAACGATGCCAAGCGCCAGATTCACGAACATGAGCATCCCAACCATGGGCAAGGCAATCCATAACGCACTGGCGAACAGATCCGCGCCCAGGTCATACAGCTTCATTTTGGACAGCGCTTGCAGAAAATTCTGATCCACCGGAAACGCCTCGAAACTCCGGATCACGGCCATCAACACCATCAGATGGCCATTGAGAACCACGAACAGCAAGGCCGCCATGTGACCAAAAAATCGGGCTACCGCGCTGGACTGGGTGTTCAGGGAGGGGTCAAAAAAAGCTGCGAAATTAAGCCCCATTTGAAAACCAACAACCTCACCGGCAAGCTCAACGACCGAAAATACCAGCCGGACCGTGAACCCTATGGCCAATCCGATGCCAACTTGCTGGATCAAGGCGCCCAATGCCTGCGGCCCATTCATGCTGATAACCGGCTGATTCTGCAAACTGGCTTGCGCCGCGAATGCAATAAAAAATGCCAGCGCAATCCTGGCTCGCACAGGAAAGCCCCGTGAAGAAAATATGGGCGCGGCGGTGAAGACCGCAAGAACCCGCAGAAATGGCCAAAGTATGGGCGAAAGCCATGCGACCAGCTGGGCTTCGGTTAACGCAATCACGCTGTCAGGCCCACCTACATGACAGAAGCGGGGATCGACTCGATCGTGCGGCGAATGTATTCAACCAGCATATTGAGCATCCATGGCCCGGCCCAGGCGAACACCGCCATGGCGGCAACCAGTTTGGGCACAAAGGCAAGTGTTGCCTCGTGAATCTGCGTCACCGCCTGAAACAGGCTAACGATCAGCCCCACCACCAATACGATGCCCAGCACCGGAGAAGACACCATCAGCAGCATCAACAAGGCCTCCTGCCCCATTGTCAGAACCATCTGCGCATTCATTGCCGCCCCTCAGGTAACAAAGCTGGCGGCCAAAGAGCCGATCAACAGATTCCAGCCGTCCGCCAGCACAAACAGCATCAACTTGAAAGGAAGGGCGACCAGTACGGGCGACAACATCATCATGCCCAAGGACATCAAAACACTGGCGACCACAATATCAATCACCAGGAAAGGGATGAAAATCATGAACCCAATCTGGAACGCCGATTTCAGCTCACTGGTGACAAATGCAGGCACTAGGACTCGCATGGGTGCAGTTTCAGCTTTTACGCTTGCATCCAGTTTGGCCAACTTGGCAAACAACGAGAAATCAGACTGTCTGGTCTGCTTGACCATGAACCGCCGGATCGGGTCCTCCGCCTTCGCCAGTGCCTGCTCGAAAGGCATGGCATTTTGCGTATAAGGCAAATAGGCTTCGTTATAGACCCGATCAAGTGTTGGACCCATCACGAAAAAAGTAAGAAACAGGGAAAGCCCCACAATCACCTGATTGGGGGGTGCGGACTGAGTGCCCAACGCCTGGCGCAGCAATGAGAGCACGATCACGATGCGCGTGAAGCCCGTCATCATGAGCAGAATCGCCGGCAAAAAAGACAGCGCAGTGAAAAACAGCAGCGTCTGGATGGGCACTGAAAAACTCAGCCCGGATTCGCCCGTCCCCACCAGCAAGGGAAGCTGTCCACCACTCTGGGAAAACGCGGCCGAATGAATCATCAGGGCGAGCAATCCCACCACGCACTTCTGAAGCAGTGACACACGCCGCCCGTCACGCCCGTTTTGATTGCCCACTACCGAAGACTCCTGAGTCAAGATTGAACCGGCACGCTCTCAGCCACCTGAATCCGGCCCTTCTCTGGCTGCGACTCAACTGCCACACTGTACAGGCATGTAATGGATTGCGCCGTTACCCCAAGTATCAGCCAAGTCCGTCCACCTTCGGGGCCAACTTCAATAGTCACCACCCGTTGATGCGGTCCCACAGCGACCGCCGAAACAATTTTTGAGGCCGCCGCCATTGCAGATGCGCCCCCCTGCGAGCGCCGTTGCAGCCATTTGATCCCCAGTGGCAGGAGCGCAAGAAGAACCAGAAAGGCTGCAACAGTGACAATGGTCTGGGTCGTCATGAGGGGGTCAATAGCCCTTGCTGACGCGGCGCAGTCGTTCCGACGGCGTCACCACATCTGTCAAGCGAATGCCAAACTTGTCATTTACAACCACCACCTCACCCTGGGCAATCAGATAGCCGTTGACCAGTACATCCATTGGTTCGCCCGCCAATGCATCCAGCTCAACCACAGACCCTTGACCCAGCTGCAAGATATGCTTGATGGGCACTTTGGTTCGACCCAGCTCGACCGAGAGCTGAACCGGGATATCAAGCACCATGTTGATGTCACTGACCGTTGAGTCGGCCGAAGCAGGAGAAGATGAGAAAGGACGGGGGGACTCGCCCGCCAGAACTCCGCCAGACTCGCCATCAGCAGTTTTGTCATCCGTGCTCTTCTGCTCCAGAAGAGCCTCCGCCCAATCGGCCATGCCGTCATCTTCGCTTGGTTTATCGTCAACTGCCATGTCGTTCTCCCATCCAGTTAAGGTCATTACCCCTTAGACTTTTATCAATTCGAATTGCATACTTTGCGTTATGCGTTCCATACTGGCATTCAAACACGGGAACACCATCCACCGAGGCCTGAATTCGCGGTTCACGCTCCAGTTCAATGAAATCCCCGACCTTCATCGCCAGCAACTGCTCAACAGTCGCATCGGCACGCGCCAGAACAGCGACCAGTGTAATCTCGGCTGCCTGGATTTCGCGTGTCAACACATTGACCCAACGACGGTCCACTTCAATCGAGTCACCCTGCGTGGAGGAATACAGCACGTCACGAATGGGCTCCAGCGTCGCATACGGCATGCAGAAATGGATCGCCCCCGTGATTTCGCCAATTTCCAGCTGAAACGACGTCGAAATAACGATTTCACTGGGCGTTGCTATATTGGCGAACTGCGGCTGCATCTCGGATCGCTGATACTCGAGTTCCAGAGGGTAAATGCCCTTCCACGCCTTTTTGTACTCTTCCGTTATCACGGTCACCAGCCGATTGATGACGCGCTGCTCAGTGGCGGAAAAATCCCGGCCTTCAATCCGTGTTTGAAACTTTCCAATCCCGCCGTAAAGCGTATCAATCACACCAAAAACCAGCGCCGGTTCGCAAACAATCAACCCACTGCCTCGCAAGGGCCGGATCGCCACAATGTTGAAATTCGTCGGGACCGCCAGCTCACGCAAAAAGGCACTGTACCGCTGAACGGCCACGGGACCAACCGAGATTTCAGGGCTTCTGCGTATGAAGTTGAACAGCCCCACGCGAAGGTTACGCGCAAAACGCTCGTTGACGATTTCCATCGTCGGCATGCGCCCGCGAACGATCCGCTCCTGGCTGGATATGTTGTAGTTGCGGACTTCCCCCGCTTCCGGCGTTTCCTCGACAAGCTTTTGGCTTTCACCCGTGACCCCCTCAAGCAGGGCGTCGACTTCTTCCTGGGACAGAAAAGACTCACTCATATATCTGCTCCTGTTTCGCCGTCACTGCACGATGAAGCTGGAAAAGAGAACCCCGCGCACCGGACTCTCTTCAGAATTGTTTTTCTCAGCACTCGCCTTTGGAGGTTTGCCAGTCTCCTTCTTCGCTTTCTCCGGCACATTTGCAACTTCACTGACGAAGTGACGGGAAGTCCCCCGCAATATATCAGCGGCGAGTTTTTCCTTGCCTTCCCGCTGCAGAAGTTCCTCCGCCGTGCGTTGGGATATCAGCAAAAGGATGTCACTGCGTATGGCTGGCAAATACAGCCGCACCTTCTCAGTCGCCTTGAGATCCGAGAGTTCCAACGTAACGCCTATCTGGGCAATTTTCTCGCCACCAGGATCGGCCAGGTTAACGATCATGTTATCCAGCGGGAGAAATGTTGGCGGTCCCTTGGGTGGCGCAACCCGAACAACCTCCTCTACCTCGCCTTCGCCTTCAACCGCAGCATGCTGCCGGCTCAAATAGAACCAGCCCCCGCCACCGATCAAGGCCAGCACAACGACGGCAATTCCGACGATCAGAAGTAGCTTCTTGCTTTTCGGTGGTGCTTTGGCTGGTTCGCCAGCATCGGGTTTGGCAGACACTGTATTTCCTTATGAGCTTGGGTTTATGGCACCCGACCGTCAAATCAGCACGATTTACACAGTGCCATTATTCTGTATCTCAAAAGTAACGATGACCGGATTAACGGTCAAAAACCATGGCAATCGCACGTTCCTGATGAATCCACATCCGTCTTATACAAAAAGATCAACCGACTTGCCTGAGGGACGCGCCGCCCGGGAAAGACCATCAACCGGCGCCGGCTCGGAGGCCATTACCGTCGCTTGACGTGCGCCCGGACGATTCCGCCTCTCCGACGCACCCTGACCATCATGTCCGGATGTTCCTACAGAAACCCCTGACAGCACAAGCCCTTCGCTTTTCAGCAAGTCTTTCAAGTGCGAAACCGCACCTTCCAGCATTTCACGAGTTTCCGCCTGGTCTGTCCGGAACGAAACATGGGCCTCATTTCCCTGCATGGAAATGCTTACTTCCACCGGGTCGGAGCCAAAACCGTCGAGTTTCAGCTCGGCATTCTGGACATCGCGCGAGATCCAGTAGTTCACCTGCTCCGCCACCGACATCTCTGGCGTCACCATGGAAGGCTCAGCCGTTGGCGAAGGCGCGTCAACCTGCCCCCCTGCCAACAAGGCCTGATGCCCCCAAGCCCCCTCTGCGGAGCCTCCAATCTGCCGGACTTCTGACTTCCCAGCGACCCGCTCCGTTTGCTTGGCCCCGGCATCTCCAATCGCCACCATGGTCGCGGCAACGGAAGAGCTCAAGGACGCAACGTCAGCACTATACGTAGGCTTCAGTGCATGCCAGTCTGGCGTCACCGCAGCCCCCGACCGGGCATCACCGGATTTGGTCCTGGCCATACTGTCGGAAAAGGTTTTTATCGCTTTCGCGGCCAGCTCGTCGGCGACCTGCTTGGAATCTTGTGATTGGGTCGCCAATAGCGACACCGTCGTCTCCCCCCGTGCATCCTTCACCTCGGCAGCGGAGGATATGCCGGGCGCTGGCCGACCCCGGGCGTGCCCGCCGTTTGCCGTCCCTGATTCGACGACAGCCGCCGCATCAGTCGACTTGGCGGTGGCCGCTTCACCCGGCTGGGCCGTGGCGACCGACCCTGCGGCCTGCAAACTCTGGGCCAACAGCATGGCTGGATCGGGTGGCAACAAGTCGGCCGGGGGCAATTTTCCCTCGCCCGATGCTTGCTGATCCGTCGCACCATCTTGCATCAAGCCGACGCCACCCGACATGCCGGCACTGCCATCAGCCCCCAAGGCGCTCATCAGCGCCAAGAATCCGCCCATTGCCAAACCGCCGGAATCGCCCGTCGTCATCCTCGCCTTGCCTTTGACGCCATGGCCCTCGGCGCTAGCCGTGGCTTTTTGAGCACCAGGCCCACCATTCCGTTCAATGCTCATGAAAGTTCTCCACTGTGATACCGAGTCTTTGTCTTTGCGTACTGCAAAGCGGCAAATTCATCCATCTGCTTTTGTTCACGCCGTACCTGCAAAACGGCGATATCCGCCTGTTTTTTCTTCAACACCTGCTTCAGGCTGGTCAAACGGAATTCCGCTTCAAGCAAGGACTTCCTGGCACTCTCAACCTGGTCGAACAGGCCGCCAAGAACCCCTTTTTGCAGGCCAATCGCATGATGCAAACGATCCATGAACTGATAGTGATGCCGCATCAATTCCGGGGTGGCGCGAATTTGTGCCGCCAAAGTCCATTTCGATTCCGTTTCCGCCGCATAGTTTTCCAGCTGTTGCATTTGATCTTGGGCAAACAAATAGGCTCGCTGGGCCTGCCCCCAGCGCTGCTCCATCTGATCGCGCTTTCCCGTTGCCACCGAGATCGCGAGAAGTACGCTTTTCACCGCTGACATGATTGCTTCCAGGATTCTTCAGTTTTCATGGACCGGAAGGTTCGCGGGTCATGGCTGTCAACATCTCGTGCAAACTGTCTTCCAGGGACGCCGAGACAAACATGTCCTGCTGCAAAAACCCGCTCATCGGGTCATGCAGCGCAATCGCTTCATCCAAAGCCGGGTCAGAGCCGCTGGCGTAGGCCCCGATCTGGACCAGGTCACGCCCCTTCTCGTAACGGGAGTTGATGCTGCGAAAACGTCGTGCCATCTCAAAATGCTCACGAGGCACGACGTTGTGCATGACGCGCGATGCCGACTGCTCGATATCAATGGCGGGAAAATGCCCCGACTCGGCCAGCGAGCGCGACAGCACAATATGGCCATCCAGAATGGCGCGGGCCGCGTCTGCGATCGGGTCTTGCTGGTCATCGCCTTCCGAAAGCACCGTATAAAAAGCCGTGATGGAACCAACCCCGTGAAGTCCATTGCCACTGCGCTCCACCAGTTGCGGCAGCTTGGCAAAGCAGGATGGAGGATATCCCTTGGTCGCGGGCGGCTCGCCTATCGCCAGAGCGATCTCACGCTGGGCCATGGCATAGCGGGTGAGTGAATCCATCAGGAGCAAAACGTGTTTGCCCTTGTCCCGGAAATGTTCGGCCACTGCTGTTGCATAAGCGGCACCCTGCATCCGCAGCAGCGGCGGGGCGTCCGCCGGCGCGGCAACAACGACAGACCGTGCTCGCCCCTCATCGCCAAGAATGTCTTCGATGAATTCCTTGACCTCGCGTCCCCGCTCCCCAATCAGGCCAACCACAATCACGTCGGCTTGGGTGTAGCGCGCCATCATGCCGAGCAAAACACTCTTGCCCACACCGGAGCCGGCAAACAAGCCGATTCGCTGGCCTCTGCCAACCGTCAGCAGCGCATTGATGGCCCGAACACCCGTGTCCAGGGGCACACGCACCGGCGCCCGGTCCATCGCGTTGATTTGCTTGCGCCCAAGCGGCAAGGAAGTCACATCAACAATGGGACCCATCCGGTCCATGGGCGCCCCCTGCGCATCCACAACACGCCCCAGCAAGCCGTCGCCCAGGGGCAAGCGCAACATCCCGGCACTGGCCGCGCTATCCACCGGCTGCACCTCGCCCAGCCGAGGCACCGCCACGTAGGCCGCCGCCGGCGCCACGCTGGCGCCACTTGATAAGCCGTGAACATCGCCAGCAGGCATCAAAAAGGCCCGGTCATTTGAAAAACCGACCACCTCGGCCAGCACGGGGGGCTGTGACTTCATCGTCACCATGCATTGGGACCCCACCGGAACGCGAATACCCGTGGCCTCAAGAACAAGACCCGTCAGTCGTGTCAGGGTGCCGCGAACCTCCAGCGCGCTTCCGGAATGAACACGTTGCCGGGCGTCATCCAGAAAACGACGCCAGTTGCACGAAGTGTCGTTATTCATCCGCGGACGCCTCCCAAGGCACACTGAGTCCCAAGTTGGCCACAGCACGCATCCACCGCTTTTCCAGACTTCCGTCCACCACCGTACCGGCCGACTCGATCAGGCAAGCACCGCGGCTGACTGTCGCATCCGCCAGCAATGTCAGGGAAAGATTTGCGAACTCGGCACGCAGCGCATCCTCGAGCACATCCAGATCGAGTGGATTCAACCTGACCGTGGCGCTTTTCCCGTCCGTGACAAGAACACCCAACGCCTCCCGGATCACAGGCAGCAAGGCATTGGGATTGACAGACAGCTCCTGGCGCAGTACCTGACGGGCCAGCTCACACGCCAATTCAAGAACGCCTTGGGCGATGACCTGCTCGGCATCAGCCAGCTTCGTCTGGGCCGACTCAAATAACCCGGCGAATTTTTGAGCTGCCTCCTGCCCCTGGGTATTGATGAAATCCGTGATCTGGCGCTGTGCCTCAATCATCGCCTGGGCATGTCCTTGCGCAAAACCCTCCGCATAGCCCTCTTGTCTGAGCTCCGCGGCCCTCATCTGCTCAGCCGCGGCTTCCTCCTCACGCATCTGGGCCGCCAGCAGGAGCGATGCATCGCCGACCGCACCAAAATGCCACGGGGAAACAGCACCGACTTCTTCGTCAGGAATAAAACGTGAATAGTTGCGCATTTTCAGACCATGGCGTCATCACCGCCACCACCTATAACAATTTGTCCCTCGTCGGCCAGACGCCGCACTGTCTTCAGGATTTCCTTTTGCTGCGCCTCGACTTCCGACAAGCGCATGGGCCCGCGAGATTCCAGATCTTCCCGTAGCGTCTCCGCTGCGCGGGTTGACATGTTGGCAAGGAATTTTTCCTTGAGATCGGGCTGAGCCCCCTTGAGCGCGACAATCAGCGAGTCAGATGCCACTTCCTTGAGCACCAGCTGGATCGCCTTGTCATCAAGCTTGATCACATCGTCAAAGACAAACATCTTGTCCATGATCTTCTGGGCAAGATCGGGGTCATGGCTGCGTATCGACTCAATCACCGTCCCCTCAATCACAGTACCCATCAGGTTGATCATTTCCGCAGCCGTCTTGACGCCACCCAGAGAAGACTTCCGTATCTTGTCGCCGCCGGCAAGAACCTTGAAGAGCACCTCATTGAGGTCCTTCAATGCAGTCGGCTGAATACCTTCCATGGTCGCGATGCGCAGCATCACTTCATTGCGCTGACGCTCGCTAAGCTGCTTCAGGACATCAACCGCCTGGTCGTAGTCAAGATGGACCAGAATCGCCGCCACAATTTGCGGATGCTCATTGCGCAGCAGCTCGGCCACTGACAATGGGTCCATCCATTTCAGGCTCTCGATGCCCGACACGTCTCCCCCCTGAAGAATCCGGTCAATCAGGAGTGCTGCCTTGTCATCCCCCAAGGCCCGCTTGAGGACTGAGCGCACATAATCGCCCGAATCAGACACCAGTAGACTTTGGGATGCGGCCACCACCGTGAACTTGTCCACGACCTCGTCGACGCGTTCACGCGTAATGGTCTTGGTCTTCGCGATGGCCTCCCCCAGTTTCTGCACCTCCTTGGGCGAAAGATGCTTGAACACCTCCGCAGCCTCTTCTTCTCCAAGAGACATCAGCAAAATCGCGGCGTCGTGTAAACCCTGGTCTTGTTGCATCGTTTTACCCCGGCAAATGCCGATTAGGCATGTACCTCGCCATTGACCCAGCCCTTGATGATGTTGGCTACTGCTGCCGGATTGTCCCTGGTCAGCTTGCGTGCATCTTCAAGGCGTAACTCCTCGATCGTGGGTCCGGCCGGCTCGGCCTTTTTCACCGGGGCCGGCAGCTGCGGCCGATCCGGCTCGTCCGACACAACCGCCTCCAGTTGACCGCGGGCCTTTGATTGCGGCCGCGCCATGGCCTTGAGGGCGGGACGGATCATGCCCATCAACACCAGCACGCCAAACAAAACCATACCAACCGGCCAGGCCACACTGCGTGCGATGTCCTGGACCTCGGGCTGCTTCCACAAGGGCAGCTCTGCGAGAGTCGTCTTTTCCATGGTGAATGGCGCGTTCATGAGGTTCACGGAGTCCCCTCGATCCTTGTTGAAACCGATGGTTTCACGCACCAACGCCGTCATTTTCTCGATCTGCTGCTCGGTAAGGGGGGTCGTGGTGGTTTTGCCCTTGCCATCCGTGATGGTCTGGTGATTCACGACCACCGCAGCACTCAGCCGCTTTACCACCCCGGTACCGCCACGCACCACCTTGACCGTTTTATCCACCTCGTAGTTGATGATGGACTCGCGTTTGGAGCCACCACTACCACCACTCGTCGTCCCGCCCGCCGCAGCCAGGGTCTGACCCGGCCCATTCACCGGCGCTGACGTCGGCCCGGGCGGCTGATTGGTTGTGGCACCCGGCACACCTGAAGGCGCGCCGCTGCCGTTGGCGCCCGCACTGTTGCTGCTTTCAATCAGTTGCTGGCTGCGAATGGCGCCGGCATCCGCCCCCTGATTGGGCCGGTGCGACTCTGACGTGGACTCTGTCTGGGAAAAATCGACTTCCGCCGTGACTTGGGCCTTGATGTTTTCCCGCCCGACAACCGGCTCCAGAATATCCAGAATGCGCCGGCTGTAAAGCTGCTCGAGTTGCTGCACATACTGAAGTTGCTGTCCGTCTCCCGCGCCAGCCATGCCACCACTTCCATCGCTCGGGGTAGACAACAGCTTGCCCGTGTCGTCCAAGACACTCACAGCCGAAGGACTCATTTCGGGAACGCTGGAAGCGACCAGATGAATAATGCCCGCCAGTTGGGCACGATCCAGCGTGCGCGCCGGATGAAGACTCACCAGAACGGACGCGGAGGGTTTTTGCTGTTCACGGAAAAAACCATTCTGATTTGGCAATGCCAGATGCACCCGGGCACTTTGCACCGAAGAAAGCGCCTGGATCGAACGCGTCAACTCCCCTTCCAGGCCGCGTTGAAAAGTCAACCGCTCCTGGAATTGCGTCATGCCGAAGCGATTGGCCTCCATCATCTCGAAGCCGGCCACCGAGCCCTTGGGCAAGCCCTGTGAAGCAAGCCGCAGCCGGACATCGTGAACACGATCGGCCGGCACGAGTATGGCGCCACCGCCATCGGAATACTTGTAGGGCACATTCATCTGGGACAACTGGGCAATGATGGCACCGCCGTCCTTGTCCGCCAGATTGGCGTACAGCACACGCCACTCGGCCTGCCGCCCCATGACGAGCCCGATGACCCCAATGGCCACAAACAGGGCAATGCCAAGACCCAAGCGGATTCTTTGGGCCCGGTCCAGCCCGCCAAGCCGCTCGGACCATGATGGATTGACAGGGATTGGGGTGGCTAATGCAGACATCGTGCTTTCCGGTACGGTAGGGCGCGTATCACGCCATGAATGCTGCCAATTATTCGGGCTCGCCCCGAAAACATTAGGCGAATAAGCCCGGGTTTTACCCAGCATTTCAAAATAATGGCACAGGCCGCCCGCCACTACGATCAAGCAACCCTAAATTCATCAGGGAAGGTAGCTATGGATCTCCGTCTTTCACCCACCACGATGCCCGTGTCCGTACGGCCCAGCACGGCGCCACGGATTGGCCCATCTCAAGTCACCACAAGCCCGGAGGGGGGGTTTTCCAGCGCCCTCAAAAGCGCGCTGAGCTCCGTCAGCGCGGCACAAAACGATGCTACCCGCCTTCAACAGGAAGTGCAAATGGAAAATCCGAATGTGAGCCTGGAACAAACCATGGTGGCCATTCAAAAGGCGCAAATCGGGTTCCAGGCCACGCTGCATGTCCGCAATCGGATGGTTCAGGCCTATACGGACATCATGAACATGCAGGTCTGACCAGACCCGCCGTTGGCCCAAGCTGCATGAGCTTCGGCCCTGAACGCCTTGCTGTCAGCGTCATGATGTCGATCTTGAACGCAAGCGCAATGAGGCGCTATTAAAAATATAGCGCCTTACGCTTTATCTGCAAGGACTTCAGCTCGAAAATGCATATATTTTCGAGGAATCCAGTGATCCGGGATCGCAGCCAGGACTCGCAGTGCCCGCCCCGTCTTGCAAGGGACAGGTCATTTTTCCCTCAGTGCAGGACCCGCTTTTGATCACCCAGCATGGTTTCCAGATCGCGCAGCCACGGCTCCGCCAGGGTGCGGACTTCGGCATCGTTGCGCAGAATGCGCTGCATGATGCGGGATTTCTCGATACGTTGATCGGGTTTGAGTTCATCGGAGTGCGACTTGAGCTGCAACTGGCTGATCAGGACAGCGCAGGCCCCCTCCAGCCGGGCCACCCGGTCCCAGTCCTCAGCCTGCGCCGCTTCCAGCATTTGCCGGCTGGCGTTTTCAATCGCGCTGTAGTAGTCGATCAGATTTTGCGGCATCATCAGACTCCTGCGGCTTGCACTGGCTGCAAATAGGCCGGACCTTTGCCTTCGATCGACTTCCAGGCAGACGCCACGGGTTCAATCAGACGCTGCACCTCGGCCACCAAGGCATCATCATTGGTCATATTGGCCTGGGTCAGGCGAAAACTGCAATATTGGTACAAGGTGCCGAGACTGGCCGCGACCTCTCCGCCGTCTTTTTCGTTCAGGGCGCCCTTGAGTCCTTCTTCAAGAATTCGCACCGCCTTGCAAATGGCGGCCCCTTTCGCGGCGATGTCTTTGCGACGCATTGCGTCCCGGGTGGCTCCGAGCGACTGAAGCAGGGCGTCAAACAACAGGTTGATCAACTGGTGCGGATTGGCACCTTCAACGCTGGTTTCGAGGCCCACGCGCTTGTAGGCGGATGCTGAGCGAGTAGAGACGGGAGTGAACATGCTGCAATTCCTTGTTCGTTTTACCTTTGGATTAATTATCGGCACAAGTGGCACTGACTTGAAGCAGGAATTTCACCCCTGAACCCGGATTTTTCGATGGCCATGGGCGAAGGTTTCGCGCAACCCTGCCGCCAAGTTTATCTCTCACCAGGCCAATTGCGGCACAATGCCGGGCAAATCAACGCACAAGCGATTCCTCAATGGGCAAAGGCAAATCCGTCCCCCCCCTGCGCAAGCCCAATCCGTTGCCAGCAGCACCGTTGGCACCCCCTCTGTCCAGCTTCCAGCTCGGCCTGGCACACCATCAGCAAGGCCAACTGGGGCAGGCCGCGCGGCTGTATCGCGCGGCACTGGCCGAAACACCGGATCATTTCGATGCACTTCACCTGCTGGGCGTGGTGGCACTGCAACAAAACGACATCCCGGCTGGCATTGAACTGATCAGGAAAGCCATAGCCCTCCAACCGGACTCCGCCGCCGCACACTTGAATCTGGGTAACGCCATGCGCTCCCTCCAGCGCTACCAGGAAGCCCTGGACAGTTATGACCGTGCGATCACCCTCAAGCCGGATTTCGTCGATGCCTACAGCAACCGCGGCGTCACACTGGAAGACCTCGGCCGCTACGAGGATGCACTCGCCAGCTATGCGCGCGCGCTAGACATCAAACCTGACTACGCACAAGCCCTCAACAATCGAGGCAACGCCCTGCGACGTCTTGGGCGCCTTGAAGATGCGCTCTTCAGCTATGAGAGCGCTTTAAGGAGCCACCCTGACCATGCGGAAGCGCTCAACAACCGCGGCGTTGCGCTGCAGGATCTCCAGCGGTTTGACGATGCGCTGGCCAGTTATGAGCGCGCACTCCAGATCAATCCCCACTATGTCCAGGCGCTTGGAAACCGTGCGGACATATTGCAGACGCTCAAACGCCACGAAGAAGCGGTCCAGTGCTATACCCGGCTGCTTGAACTCCAGCCAGACCATGCCTATGCCAGCGGCAAAAAGCTGCACTCGCAGCTTCACAGTTGCGACTGGACCCAGTATTCACAGGCCGTGGAACGGGTCACCAGGGCTGTGAGTGAGGGCAAACTTGCCGACACACCCAGTTTCTTCCTCGCTGTCTCGGATAGCGCCGCCGCCCAGCTTCAGTGTGCCCGGACTTACATCGCCAACCAGCACCCTGCCGCCGCCAGGTCGCTCTGGAATGGCGAACGCTACCCGCATGACCGAGTCCGCCTCGCCTACCTGTCTGCCGATTTCCACAACCACGCCACCGCCTACCTGATGGCGGAGCTGTTTGAACTTCATGACAAGACGCGGTTCGAGGTCGCGGCCATCTCATTCAGTCCTGACGCCAAGAGCGATATGCGGGAGCGTCTGGAGCGCTCATTCAACTCATTCATTGATGTCCGGCACATGAACGATCACTCGGTCGCCGAGATGCTGCGCGACCTTCAAATTGACATTGCGGTCGATTTGAAGGGTTTTACCCAGGGCAGCCGCACGGGCATCCTGGCTTGCCGCGCCACGCCGGTACAGGTCAATTTCCTGGGTTATCCAGGCACGATGGGGGCCGACTACATCGATTACATTCTCGCCGATTCACACGTCATTCCCGCGGGACAGGAGGCCTTCTACGCCGAGAAAGTGGTCCGCTTGCCAGACACTTACCAGGTCAATGACTCCAAGCGGGTGATCGCAGCGCATACACCCAGCCGCGCTGACGTCAACTTGCCCGGGACAGGTTTTGTGTTCTGCAGTTTCAACAACAATTACAAGATCACCCCGCCTATTTTTGATATCTGGATGCGGTTGCTGCATCAAGTCGACCGGAGCGTGCTGTGGCTGCTGGAAGACAACGCCGCCGCCTCACGCAACCTGAAGCGGGAGGCCAGCCAGCGCGGCATTGCCCCCGAGCGCCTTGTCTTTGCGCCGCGCGTGCCGCTCAAGGACCATCTGGCGCGCCATAGGCTGGCTGACCTGTTCCTGGACACGCTGCCCATCAACGCCCACACCACGGCGAGCGACGCGCTGTGGGCGGGGCTGCCCGTGCTCACCTGCATGGGCCATGCTTTTGCCAGCCGCGTCGCGGGCAGCCTGTTGCATGCCGTCGGGTTGCCGGACATGGTGACCCACAATCTGCTTGACTATGAAGCACTGGCCCTCAGGCTGGCCACGGCACCGGAGATGCTGGCCGGCGTCAAATCCCGACTTGGGCACGAACGCATGACCCCGCCGCTGTTCGACACCGCACGTTTTCGCCGGCATGTCGAGAGCGCTTACATCACCATGCATGAGCGCTACCAGCAAGGACTGCCACCCGCAAGCTTTGCGGTCACGCCCATCAACTGAGCCTCGCTTTGCGGCTCACCCCGTGGATTTATTCCACGCCGTCACCTGCTGCGACACATACGAGTTGAGTGCTTGCAGGCTGCTGAGATTGGCATCGAGCGCGCTGTACTGCTTTTTCAACCGTATCTCGGCCGCAGCCGCGCGCTCCGTGATTCTTTCCTGATCCTTGGTATTGCTGGCGCTCGCCGATTTGAGCGCGCTGGTTTTGGTGGTCACCTGGCCGTCGAAGGCCAGCAGGCCTTGCGAGAAGGTTTTCATCTTCAGTGCGAAGCCGTTTGTCTGGGTGTCGCCATTGTCCGCCGTGAAAAAAGCTTGCAAGTTACTCACGTCCGCAATGGCGCTTTCAAACTTGGTGCTATTGACCGTCAAGGAGCCATCCTTCTGCATTTGAAGGCCAATATCGGAAAGGCGCTGAAAGGTCGAACCGTTGCTGCTGGAGCCCAACAAGGAACGCAGGGCGTTTTGCAATCCGACGATGGTGGAGTCTCCCTGCAACGGACCTGCCGTCTTGGTGGCGGCGTCATACTTTGTCGCATCGGTCAGCGTTTGGTTCACGGCGTTGTAAGCCTTCAAAAATGCCTGGATATTGGCCCGGACAGTAGCCACATCCTTGGATATCTTGACGGTCACCGGCGCCGTGGTGACTTGGGTCAATTGCATGGTCAGGCCTGGCACGGTGTCCGTCAGCGAATTGGTCGCTGATGTAACAGCCACTCCGTTGATGGTGGCCTCCGCATCCTTGGGTGCCTGGACCGCTGCCGAAACCATGCCCGTGGGGCCACCCGCATTGTCAAAGGCAAAACCCGCGAGACTGGGATCACCCGTCGTCGCCACCTGAAAGTCGGCATCGATGCCCGTATTGTTCGATCGCATCAGCAGTCTGTCGCCAGAGCCATCGTGCACCACGGTGGCGGTCACCCCGGCATTGGCTGCATTGATCTTCGTGGCGATGCTGGACAGGGTATCCGCGGCGTCGATGGTGACATTGACCGCCGAAACACCGGCCGTCGCCGCGAAGGCTCCGGGAACCCGGACACCATTGACATAAGGCGCCCTGCTGCCCAGTTGGATGCTGAGTGAGCCTCCCGTGCCGAAGGTTGTCGTGCTGGAAACGGCGGTCTGCGTCACGGCAGAGCGCGCTGCCGCCAAAGTTTGCACTTCCACGCTGAATGAGGTGGCTGCGGCGCTGGTGGACACGCTGGCTGTAATGGCACTGGTATTGGACGAACTCACAGTCAAGCCAGTCCAGTTACTCGAACTGGCGAGCTTGGTTGCGGCATCCGCCAAGGTAGCTACCTGGCTCTGAATCTGACCCACAGTTGAAAGCTTGGTCTGGATCGTTTGGGCCTTGACCTGCAGGTTTTGCAAGGGCTGCTTTTCAATCGCCACCAGCTGCGAAACGATACCGTTGATATCCAGCCCACTACCGATACCGGGTGATGAAAGCGCCATT
The DNA here is from genome assembly GCA_040377375.1 of Hylemonella sp. Taxonomy (GTDB): domain Bacteria; phylum Pseudomonadota; class Gammaproteobacteria; order Burkholderiales; family Burkholderiaceae_C; genus JBEIOV01. The sequence continues at coordinate 96,373 of JBEIOV010000010.1, read as the reverse complement.
CAATTCTCCTGCCAAGGTTTGCCTCAGATCAGGCAGTTTGTTTTCAGGTCGAGCACAAATCCTGTCCGCCGGCGAACCTATACAGAACGCCGTTATTGAACATATCGGAAGATATGTCGCGAACTTGAGAGAAATCAGGAAAATCCAGAATTTCCGGCACTCGGTCCCCCGCACATTGACCGATTACTGCCTCAACAGCGCCAGCACCTGCTGCGGCAACTGGTTGGCCTGGGCCACCATCGCATTGCCGGCTTGCTGCAGCACCTGGGCACGCGACAAATCGGCGGTTTCAGCCGCGAAATCGGCATCAATGATCCGGCTGCGTGATGCAGTCTGGTTCTCGGCACTGACTTGCAGATTGGCAATGGTCGACATGAAGCGGTTCTGGATCGCACCCAGATCCGCACGGCCACCGTTGATCTGCGACAGGGCTGAATCAAGCACGCCCAGGGCTGCAATGGAGCCGGAAGCCGTGGAAAGATCCAGCGCCGCCAGCGAGATGAAGGCAGCGTTGTTGGTACCGGCGACAGCAAATGCGTCAGCGTTGGCATTTTGCACAGACAGTGTCTTCGGGCTGGAGATGGAAACCGTGCCCGTGGCAACCGAGGAATCGTTACCGCCCGAAGTCAGGGTTTGCCCGCCAAAATTGACGGTTGCAACACCGTTCAGGAAGTCGCCCAGCACGATGTTGCGACCATCGGTCGTGCTCAGCGTGATGTTACTCTTGGACGAACTGCTGGTGAACGTTGCCGTCACGCCGGAGGTGGCTGCCACGCCGTTGATCGACGAGACCAAGCTGCTGAGGTCGTTCTGGTCAGAGATCACCGCCGAGAAAGCTTGGCCATTGATGGTGCCGCTCACTGTGCCGGACGCGCTCAGACCCGACAAGGTGGTGCTGTTGATGGCGGTGGCGGTCACGCCCAAACCACCCGAGCCCGTGTTGATGGCGGTAGCGATGGCATCGGCACCGGCGCTGAGCGCATACGTAATGGCACCGCTGGCAATACCGCCCACGGTCACCGTCAGATCGGTTTCTGCAACCACGCCGTTGATCGCCAATGCGGCCGAGGCAACTGCCGGGATCACATTGCCGGTCATGGTGCCGTTGGCCACCAGCACATTGCTGCCCAGGGCCGAGGTACGCGCATCGACGATCGAAGCGATGGGGATCGTCTCGCCCGCGTTGGCGCCCACTTGGAATACCTGACTCGTGTACGAACCGTCCAGCAACTTGAGTCCGTTGAACGTGGTCGTCATGCCAACGCGCTGAATCTCGGAAATCAGCTGCGAAGCTTCCGCATGCAGGGCTGCACGGTCGGACGCGCTGTTGGTGGCATTGGCGGACTGCACCGCCAGTTCGCGGATACGCTGCAGATTGCCGCTGGTGCTCGCGAGTGCGCCTTCAGCCGTTTGCGCCAGAGAAATGCCATCATTGGCATTGCGCACGGCCACATTGATGCCTCGAATCTGCGTGCTGAAACGCTCCGCGATCGACAGGCCGGCCGCGTCGTCCTTGGCGCTGTTGATGCGCAGACCGGATGAAAGCCGCTGCACCGAGGTGGCAAGAGAGGCTGCCGAAGTGCTCAGATTGCGCTGGGCATTCAACGACACCAGATTGGTATTGATGGTTTGAGACATTTAAAACTCCTATTAAAAGCCGAAAAAATCCGGCATTGCTGCCGATCTCCAGGCCAGTAATAGCTGGCCGCCACGACCGGGGTTCTGCACAATGCAGTCCCCAGCTCCTTTCGGAGTTGGTAGACTGAATTTCAGCAGCTTCCGCCGGACCGTAAAGGCCGATAAATGGCTTAAATACCCTCCAATTCAAAATCTCTTGCCCATGAAAAAGGCCCGGGTAAACCCGGGCCTTCGGCTTTTCAGCGCTCTACTGGTTTAACGCAGCAGGGCCAGAACACCCTGCGGCAGCTGGTTGGCCTGGGCCACCATCGCGTTGCCGGCCTGCTGCAGCACCTGAGCACGCGACAGGCTGGCGGTTTCGGATGCAAAGTCTGCGTCCAGAATCCGGCTGCGTGAAGCGGTCTGATTTTCAGAGCTGATTTGCAGATTGGAAATCGTCGAAGTGAAACGATTCTGGATCGCACCCAGATCAGCACGTCCGCTGTTGACCTGCGACAGGGCCGAATCAAGCACTGCCAGCGCAGCGGTCGAGCCGGCAGCCGTGGAAAGATCCAGCGCCGCCAGCGAGATGAAGGAAGCGTTGTTGGTGCCGGCGGCAGCAAATGCATCAGCGTTGGCGGTTTGCACCGACAGTGTTTTCGGGCTGGAGATGGAAACCGTGCCCGTGGCAACCGAGGAATCGTTACCGCCCGAAGTCAGGGTTTGCCCGCCAAAACTGACGGTTGCAACACCGTTCAGGAAGTCGCCCATCACGATGTTGCGGCCATCGGTCGTGCTCAGCGTGATGTTGCTCTTGGACGAGCTGGTGGTGAACGTTGCCGTCACGCCGGAGGTGCCTGCCACGCCGTTGATCGCCGAGACCAAGCTGCTGAGGTCGTTCTGGTCAGAGATCACTGCCGAGAAAGCTTGGCCATTGATGGTGCCGCTCACCGTGCCGGACGCGCTCAGGCCCGACAAAGTGGTGCTGTTGGTGGCGGTGGCGGTCACGCCCAGGCTACCCGCGCCAGAATTGATGGCGGTAGCGATGGCATCGGCACCGGCGCTGAGCGCATACGTAATGGCACCACTGGTCACGCCGCCTGCGGTCACCGTCAGATCGGTCTCGGCAACCACGCCGTTGATCGCCAATGCGGCCGAGGCAACTGCCGCGATCACATTGCCGGTCATGGTGCCGTTGGCCACCAGCACATTGCTGCCCAGGGCCGAGGTACGCGCATCGACGATCGAGGCGATCGAAATGGTTTCGCCCGAGTTGGCACCCACTTGGAAAGCCTTGTTGCTGAACGAGCCATCCAGCAAATTGATGCCGTTGAACGAAGTCCCGCTACCGACACGCTGAATCTCGGAAATCAGCTGCGAAGCTTCCGCATGCAGGGCTGCACGGTCGGACGAGCTGTTGGTGGCATTGGCGGACTGCACTGCCAGTTCGCGAATACGCTGCAGATTGGAGCTGGTGCCGGCGAGTGCGCCTTCAGCCGTTTGCGACAGCGAGATGGCGTCGTTCGCGTTGCGAACAGCCACGTTGATGCCGCGGATCTGCGTGGTGAAACGCTCGGAAATGGACATGCCGGCCGCGTCGTCCTTGGCGCTGTTGATGCGCAGGCCCGAAGAAATGCGCTGCACCGACGTGGCAAGAGAGGCTGCCGAGCTGCTCAGATTGCGCTGAGCGTTTAAAGAAACCAAGTTTGTATTGACGCCTGTCATTTTGATACTCCAAAAAAAACCAAAAAATCCGGCATTGCTGCCGATCCCAACGCCAGCACAGAGGCTGACAGCTATGACCGGGGACCTGGCAGAAACTCGATTTGGACTTGTGTGCCAACTCTCATCTCCTGCCCGGTACCTGCCGGACGACGGGTCCTTTACAGGGCTCGTTGGGATAGTTTTCGGGCGATTTAATCAAACCTTGAGGAATTGGATGCTGAAAATACTTTAAAAAAAGAATCAAGAAACCGCTCCTGGTGCCGATCCTGGGCCCCAGCCTGTTTTGCTGCAACGGCAGCCTGTAGGAAGAACCCCTACAAGCAATAGCCGGGCTTCCGACACGACAAACAGCCATTCGCTGATTCAAGTTTTTGGCACGACGTTCAGAATCAGCCCCATCGTGATCACCGCGAAAACCACCCCACGCAAGGAGCTGAATATGACGAGCGACCAAATCCTGACGGAAATCAGGGAAGCCAATCTGACCTACCTGATGCTGGCACAGAACCTGATTCGTATGGATCGTGCCGAAGCGCTGTTTCGCCTGGGCATGTCCGAGGATGCTGCCGAGCTCATCGTCAACCTTTCACCCGCGCAGATTTTGAAAATCGCATCGGGCAACATGTTGCTGTGCCGGTTCCGCGTGGACGATGACATCGTATGGAGCCTGCTGACCAACCATACCACGCGCAAAGTAGACAACGACGCCACGACCAAACTGCACGCCAGCATTTTGATGGCCGGTCGATTTGCCGAAGCCGTGTGAGCCACGCAGCCCGAATCATCTGAATTGTTTTTATCCTCAGCGGAGTCCCCCATGGCAGCAAAAAGCGTTTTGAATGAGTCCAAGCAAATTGAGCGGGCAGTGGCCCTGATTCAGCTGGGTGCCCGGCTGCAGGTGCTGGAGAGCGAGACCGAACTCTCCTACGAACGCCTGCTGCGCCTGTACAAGGAAGTCGCCGGCCGCTCCCCGTCCAAGGGCCAACTGCCGTTCTCGACAGACTGGTTCCTCACCTGGCAGCCCAATATCCACGCTTCGCTGTTTTTGAATACCTATGAATACCTGAGCAAGGTCAGCGCGCTTGAAGACATTGACGCCGTCATGAAAGCTTTCAAACTCTACAGCGAGCAAATAGCATCCTGCGGAGTCGAGCCCATTCTGTCCATCACCCGCGCCTGGCGCCTGGTCAAGTTCATTGACAACAACATGCTGGCCATGACACGTTGCTCCAAGTGCGGCGGGCATTTTGTGACCGAGCCCTATGAAAACTCACGTCATTTCGTGTGCGGCCTGTGCGAGCCGCCGGCGCGCGCCGGAAAAAGCGCTGTCGCAGGAGGCATCCTGTTGCACTGATCGGCCTGTATCAGCGCGAAACCCTCATAAAAGGGCTCTTAATGAGCCCTTTTTTCGTTTTCTCACGCTTGCTTATTCCCCTAGAATGAATCAGCGCAAAATATAGTTGGTTCGGCAACTATGGATGCGACCACTAACTTTGACACAGAACGCACATGATAGTAATCGTCGGTTACGTCGTCTCCATGGGTTGTATCTTCGGCGTTTACGTCTTTCACGGCGGCAACGTCAGGGTTCTTCTCGAAGCCTTGCCCTTTGAAATGATCACGATTTTCGGCGGCGCGCTGGGCGCTTTCGCCGTGAACAATCAACCCAAGGTCCTCAAAGCCACCATTGCCGCCATACCGCAGGCGTTCAAGAGTTCCAAGTACACCAAAGCACGTTATATGGATCTCTTGGCGTTGTTGTATGACATTTTGCAAAAAGCGCGCAAGGAAGGGCTGATGGCCATCGAAAAAGACGTGGAAGCGCCCCATGAATCAGAAATATTCAAAAAACACGCCGAGGTGGGAGGCGACCATCACATTGTCGAATTCATGACCGACTATCTTCGGATGATGGTGTCGGGCAATCTCAATGCCCATGAAATTGAATCCCTGATGGACAGTGAAATAGAAACGCACCACCAGGAGGCCCATGCCCCGGCGGCCGCCATTGCGCGCCTGGCTGGGGCATTGCCGGCTTTTGGCATCGTGGCCGCCGTTTTGGGCGTGGTCAATACCATGGGGTCTGTGGGTCAGCCGCCAGCCATTCTGGGTGGCATGATTGCCTCCGCCCTGGTCGGCACTTTTTTGGGTATTCTTCTGGCCTATGGTGTTGTGGAACCCTTGGGTGGCCTCATTGAGCAGAAGATGGAAGATGGCGCCAAAGAGTTGCTGTGCATCAAAACGACCTTGCTTGCCAGCATGCAGGGGTACAACCCGACGACAGCCATTGAATTTGGCCGCAAAGTCCTGTTTTCCACGGAACGCCCCAGCTTTATTGAACTGGAAAGTCATGTCCGTGGCAAAAAATAAGCTTTCAGGAGATTGACATGGCTGGAGATCCGAAAAAGCTGCAACCGATCATCGTCAAGAGAATCAAAAAGGGCGGGCACGCGGTTCACGGTGGCGCCTGGAAGATTGCCTACGCCGATTTCGTGACGGCCATGATGGCGTTCTTCCTGCTCATGTGGCTGCTCGGTTCTACATCGAAGGGGGATTTGAAGGGTTTGTCGGACTACTTCAACGCCCCTTTGAAAGTCGCCCTTCCAGGCGGCAGTGGTTCGGGCAGCAGCAATAGCATACTGCCAGGCGGAGGCAACGACCTGACACAAGCCAGCGGACAGTCCCGCCGCGGCGATGGCGACGACCCCATCAAAAGAAAAGTAACGGCCGAGGCCATCAAAGCCGAACTGGCCCGCCAGGATGCGAAAAAGCTCACCGCCTTGAGCGACAAGATCACCACCGTGATCAACAACAGCCCCAAGCTGAGCGAGTTCAAATCGCAAATCCGGATGGAAACAACCCCTGACGGGCTTCAGATTCAGATTATTGACGACCAGAATCGCCCCATGTTTGACAGCGGGAGTGCTGTCGTCAAGCCTTATATGCGGGACATCTTGCGGGAGATCGGCGCCGCATTAAACGGGGTTGAGAACAAAATCAGTCTGGACGGCCATACGGATCGCGCGCCCTACGGCAGCGGGGAACGCGGCTACAGCAACTGGGAACTCTCGGCGGACCGGGCGAATTCATCGCGGCGCGAGCTTGCGGCAGCGGGCATGCCGGATGAGAAACTGGCCCGCGTCGTCGGCCTTGCATCCAGCATCCTGCTGGACGCACAAAACCCCCTGAGCCCCACAAATCGGAGAATCAGTATCATAGTCATGACGCGGGAGGCCGAGGAGCGCCTAATGGGGGGGGGGCAAGCACCAGTCCCGCCCGGTGCTGCACCAGCCGCAGGTGAAGTCAAATCGGAAGCGAAACAACAACCATGAACTGGTACCTATTTACAATGATCAAGCCACCTGCTATTGAAAGGGTCACCCATGGCCAATGAACTTCGCTTTTTAGTTGTTGATGACTTTTCCACCATGCGGCGGATCGTACGTAACTTGCTCAAGGAAAGCGGTTTCAGCGAGGCTGACGAAGCAGAGGATGGCGTTGTTGCGTTGCATAAGCTTCGCAGCAGTAAGTTTGACTTCGTTGTCAGCGACATCAACATGCCCAATATGAACGGGTTCCAGTTGTTGGCCGAAATCAAGAAGGACGAGAAGCTCAAGCACATCCCCGTTCTCATGGTGACCGCTGAGGCACGCAAGGAGGATATTGTCCTTGCCGCGCAGCAGGGCGCCGCCGGATACATTGTCAAGCCCTTTACCAAGGCGACTCTTGAAGATAAGTTGGTTCACATCCTCAAGAAAACGGGGTTGCAATAAATACCATGCAAACCAGCGATACCACACACACCGAGAGTGGCGCCTCCACCGCCGAAGTCCATCACCGGATTGGCGTACTGACACGCCAGCTTCATGATTCACTCAGCGGACTTGGCCTGACCGAAAAAGTCCAAAGTTGGGCTGGCGAACTTCCCGATGCAAAAAGCCGACTCACCTATATTGCCAGACTCACCGGTGAAGCCGCGGAAAAAGTACTCAACCGGGTAGATCAAGCCAAGGCGCAACACGACCACATCGCCGCCGAAACACGCCGGATTGGCGCGCTGATCGTCAAGGATCCGGTGGCCGCCGTGGCCAAGGGCCATGTCATGAATTTTCTGACTGACGTTGAACGATCGACCAAGGAAATTGACCAGCATCTGACCGAAATCATGATGGCACAGGACTTTCATGACCTGACCGGCCAAGTGATTGCCAAAGTCGTCAACCTGGCAGCCACCATTGAAGAACAGCTGCTCCAGCTGCTGATTCAGACTGCCCCCCCAGACTCCATCAAAACGGCACCGGTGCACGAGTACAAACCCGCGCTGGATGGACCGGTGGTCGATGCCGCCGGCAACCCGGATGTCGTCACCGATCAGTCCCAGGTTGATGAACTGCTTGCAAGCCTGGGATTCTGATTTTTTGACCCGCTAAACCCTTGAGTCCATCGAGATGAAACAGACAGGTCAAAAGCCCTCTTATTGACCTTTAGTTGGCGCAACGCTTAACGACAATGGTGGGAACCGAACAGTCCCACCATCATGGAATCAAGCAGTCAGGATCGCAATTTACCGGCCTCCGAACGCAAGCTTCAAAAAGCCCGCGAGGATGGCCAGGTCACGCGTTCAAAAGACTTGTCCCACCTGGCGGTTTTGGGGACTGGCGCCATCAGCTTGATGCTGCTTGCGCCGCTCATGTTTGATCACCTCAAACTGAGCTTAAGCCAGCAGCTTTCCTTCAATGCCTCTTCCGTCATGCAGACAGGTGGCTTGCTTGACCGCCTGCAGGACATGACGCTCGCGGGATTGCTGGGCTGCGTCATATTCGCGGCCATCATCATGACAGCAGCCGTGGGAAGCACGGTGATCGCGGGCGGCTGGGTCACAAGCTTCAAGCCCGTGATGCCGGACTTCAGCCGCGTGAGCCCGCTCGCCGGGTTCGGGCGCATGTTCACCAAGGAGAAGTTCTCCGAGATTCTCAAACTGACTGTCATCACCTTTGTTCTCATCGCCATCGCGACTGCTTTCTTGAGCTCCGGCCTTCAGACAATTGCCTCGCTTATCTTGCAGCCATCAAATGCTGCCATCCTGCATTTGACAGAGTGGCTCACAACCGGCATGGGCCTGCTGCTCCTGGTGATTTTGAGCGTTGCGGTCATTGATGTTCCGCTGCAAAACTTCCTGCATAAATCACGACTCAAGATGTCGCATCAAGAAGTCAAGCAGGAGCACAAGGAATCGGATGGCAATCCGCAACTCAAGGGCAAGATACGGGAACGTCAGCGTGAAATTGCACAACGCAACAGCGTCGGTGCCGTGCCCAAGGCGGACTTCGTGGTCATGAACCCGACTCACTTTGCCGTGGCCATCAAATACGACGAAAAAACCATGCGCGCGCCCCAGGTCATCTCAAAAGGGGCTGACTTGCTCGCCATGAAAATCCGGGAAATCGCCAAGACAAACTCCATCCCGGTCCTTCAGTCTCCCATGCTGGCACGTGCCCTGTACGCGAACGCGGAACTCGACCAGGACATCCCGTCAAGCCTGTATACCGCCGTCGCCCAGGTACTGGCTTACGTTTACCGGCTCAAAGTTGCCATGCGCGGTGATGGCCCCATGCCCGGTGAGCTGCCCCAGCCGTTCGTTCCCGCCGAACTTGATCCGCTGTCCAAATCAGCCAATAACCTACCCACGCCATGAACCCTCAGTTCAAATCCTTGCAGCAATGGTTCGGCAATGCAAGCCGGTTGCAGGGGGCGAGCGCGCCCATCGTGGTCGTGGCCATTCTGTCCATGATGGTCCTGCCCTTGCCCTCATGGCTGCTGGATGTGTTTTTCACCATCAATATCTCGATTGCACTGATGGTCATGCTGGTTGCCGCCTACATGATCCGTCCACTCGACTTTGCAGCCTTTCCTTCTGTGCTGCTGTTGACGACATTGATGCGGCTGTCCCTGAATGTGGCGTCGACCCGCGTTGTTCTGCTCGATGGCCACACCGGCGCTGGCGCGGCAGGCGCCGTGATTGAAGCATTTGGCCACTTCCTCATTGGCGGCAACTTTGCTGTCGGCTTGATCGTGTTTGCCATTCTGGTGGTAATCAACTTTGTGGTGGTCACCAAGGGTTCGGAGCGTATCGCAGAGGTTTCTGCCCGATTTACCCTGGATGCCATGCCCGGCAAGCAGATGGCCGTGGATGCGGATTTGAATGCGGGCCTGATTGACGAAAAGGAAGCCAAGCGCCGCCGCGCCGAAGTAGGGGAAGAAGCCGATTTTTTCGGCTCCATGGATGGTGCCTCGAAATTTGTGCGTGGCGATGCGATTGCGGGCATGTTGATTCTGCTGATCAACATCATTGGCGGCTTCGCCATCGGTATTCTTCAGCATGGATTGAGCGCATCCCAGGCTGCCGACACGTATATCCTGCTGGCCGTCGGCGACGCCCTCGTGGCGCAAATCCCCGGCCTGCTGATCTCGGTGGCGGCTGCCATGGTGGTGTCCCGCGTCGGCAAGGACGATGACATTGGTCGCCAGATTGTCAAACAGCTCTTTGTCTCACCGCAGGTTCTTGGGATCACGGCCGGCATCATGGGCATCCTCGGACTGATTCCCGGCATGCCGCACCTGGTCTTTCTGGGCATTGCAGCAGCCCTCGGATACGGTGCCTGGGTTCTCGCTCACAAACCGCCGCCGGCAGATCCCGCGGCGCAGGACACACCGGCCGCCACCGACAACGAAGCGTCGTGGGATGACTTGCAGCCAGTTGACCAGCTGGGTCTTGAACTGGGGTACAGGCTCATTGCGCTGGTGGACAAGAACCGCCAGGGCGATCTGCTCGCCCGCATCAAGGGTGTACGCCGTAAATTTGCTCAGGAAGTCGGCTTTTTGCCGCCTGCGGTTCACGTACGGGACAATCTGGAACTCAAGCCCAGCGGCTACCGGATCACGTTGCGCGGCGTGATTGTTGGCGAAGGCGAGGCCTTCCCCGGGATGTACCTCGCCATCAATCCAGGGGGCATCTCCACTCCTTTGATCGGAACCCCCACCACAGATCCCGCATTTGGGCTTCCTGCGCACTGGATCGACGAGCGCCAGAAAGAAGCGGCACAAATGGCCGGCTTTACCGTGGTTGATTCCGAGACTGTGATGGCGACTCATTTGTCACACTTGATGCAAGTGCAGGCATCGAAACTCCTGAGCCGCACGGAAACCCAGCAACTTGTTGAGCACGTCAGCAAGCTGGCCCCCAAACTGATCGAGGAAGTCGTCCCCAAAATGGTTCCGATCGCTGTTTTCCAGAAGGTCCTGCAATTGCTGCTGGATGAATCTGTGCACATTCGGGACATCCGGACGATCATCGAATCACTTGCAGAACACGCCGGCTCCGTGACGGATCCCGCGGAGCTTGCACGACGGGTCAGGGTTGCCCTGTCGCCAGCCATCGTGCAGCAAATCTACGGCCCGTCCCGTGAACTCAATGTCATCGCGATTGACCCCTCTCTTGAACGCTTGCTGGTTCAGGCACTCGGCAATGCCACGGGACCCGCCCTGGACCCCGGTGTTGCCGAAATGTTGACCAGAACCGCCGCGGAAGTCGCACTGAAACAGGAGGAGATCGGCGTTCCCGCCTGTCTGCTTGTTCCCGACCAGATCCGCAGTGCCATCGCGCGACTGGTGCGTCGTGTTGCTCCCCGTCTTCAAGTTCTCGCACACAGCGAAATTCCTGAAACTCACACCATTCGTATCGGCCCGATCCTCAGAGGCGCATCATCATGAACATTCAACGCTTTACCGCTCCAACTTCCCGTGAAGCACTTGCCAAGGCACGACTGGCATTTGGCGAGGACACATTGATTCTTTCGAACCGGCCCACACCCAACGGTGTCGAGGTCGTTGCCACGGCCGAGGGTGCACTGGCCGCACTCGATCATTCCGACAACGTCGCCAGCCGCGCGAAAGAGCCCGCTGCCCACCGGTCTCTGTCCAGCGCTGGCGCGGTACCGGCCAGGAATCCGGTCGAAGAGGACACGGCACAGCTTGCCATGAGCACCCTGTCGTTTCAGGACTATGTACGGGAAAGAATGCTGCGTCGCCGTCACGAGGCACTGAGCGCACGCCAGGACAGCCTGCCGGCGCAAGAGCCCGTCCGCCCGTCCAGCATGGCCAGCCAGCAGATCAACACCAGCTCAGCACCACCTAAAGCGACTCCGGCACGTAAGCCTCAGGCAGGCCATGACCTCATGCGGGAAACAACGACCTCTCAAGGCATTGTGGACGAGTTGCATGCCATGAAAGAGTTGATTGAGGACCGCTTCAATACGCTGGCCTGGCTGGGTCAGGCCCGCCAGAATCCCGTTCAATCCAATTTGATGCTCAAGCTCATCCGCGCTGGCTACTCCCCCACCCTGGCGCGGGCCATTCTGGAGCGGATGCCGGAAGACACGGGAGCGACCGAATCCGTTCGCTGGGTCATGGATGTCCTCGAACGCAATTTGAAAACCGATGCCGGGGAACTCCCCCTGCATGAGGAGGGAGGCGCATACGCCCTGGTCGGAGCCACGGGCGTTGGCAAAACCACCACAGCCGCAAAGCTGGCCGGCCTGTGCGCTCGGGTCCACGGTCCTGCAAGCGTTGGCCTCATCACACTGGACACCTACCGCGTTGGCGCACATGAGCAGTTGCGAAGCTACGGTCAAATGATGGGTGTCGTGGCGCACCTGGCGCATGATCGTGCCGCATTGCAAGATCTTCTCAATCTTCTTGCCAACAAGAAAATGATATTGATCGACACCACCGGGCTCGCACCGCGCGACCCTCGCAAGCGCGACATGCTGGAGGTTCTGGACTTGCCCAATGTCAACCGCTTGCTGGTTCTCAATGCTGGCGGCCACGGCGACACACTGGATGATGTTGTTTCGTCATTCAAGTCAAACGGCGTGCAGCAGGCGGTGCTCTCGAAAATTGATGAGGCCGTCAAACTGGGGCCAGTCCTGGATGCGACCATTCGTCACCAGCTGGTTCTGCGCGGCATCACTACCGGCCAGAAAGTGCCCGAGGACTGGGAGTCCGCGGATGCCGCAAAACTGGTTCGCATGTCCATGCGCGCGCCGGCGAAATCAGCGTTCGACCCCAAGACCGTCGATCTGGGCTTCTTCTTTGCCCAGCCTGTCAGCATGCCACAGCAGCGAGGCCTGCTCAATGCTTGAGGCAGGCATCAATCAGGGAGCCGGCTTGCGCCTCCTTGCGGCGCAAGCGACGCCTCGCGTGCTCGCTATGGCCAGCCATGGCGAGCAGCAGGACGAGCTGCCCCTCCTGTGGAACTTGTGCTCGGCGCTGGTCGACTTCGGCTATTCCGTTGCCGTTCTCGATGCCACCACGGCCGAATCTGCCAATAACCCGGGGCTGGAGCAGCTTCTGGATGATGTCTATTGGCCCGACCCAGAAAGCCTGGACCGGATGTCATGGTCCGTCATACCCGCTGCGCATGGGTTGGAAAGACTGTGCCGCCAGGAAGGCGAGGGTCATCGTCCATGGCAGCAACTCGACGGCCTCCTTCAGAGTTATGGGGTGATTGTGGTTTACGCACGGGCAGACATTCTCGGCCCGTTATTGCATGACAGCGGAATTGAGCCCCTGCTGACCGTGGGATCGAGCAAAATGTCGCTTGTATCGGCTTATCAAGCCCTCAAGCACCTGTTGCTAAATGCCAAACTTCGACCTACCATAGCGTCCATCTCGCGCGAGCCTGTTCGAAACGCCTCGAATCCGAGTCAAGCCATGAACAAAAGCCTGCAGAATTGTGCAATGACTTATCTGGGCTACCAGGTGAATCCGTTGACGATCCGGGCCACGCCGTCAGATGAGTGCCCGTCAGACGATATCCACCGGCTTGCACTTCGCTTGCTGGAAAGCGCAATATCATTGCATCGCGATGCGTCGACCCTTTCATGGAGTCGTGAATCAGTTGCTCACGATCATTTTGTAGAAAGACATTGATGTATACCGCCAAAGGCCAACTCGACCGTGACGCCATGATCCGGCAGTACTCTCCTCTGGTCCGGCGTCTGGCTCATCACATGATGGTGAAGCTGCCAGCCAGTGTCCAGGTTGATGACCTGATTCAGGTCGGATTGATCGGACTCTCCGAAGCCTTGACCCGATACGAGGCGGCCCAGGGGGTTCAGTTTGAAACCTTCGCCACGCAGCGTATTCGCGGCGCGATGATCGACGAATTGCGCGAGAACGATTGGATGTCCCGCGGCTCACGAAAAAGTCAAAAGGAAATCGAGCAGGCGTTGCGCAGGCTTGAACACCAGCTGGGACGTAGCCCCGCGGAATCTGAAATCGCAGCCGAACTGGGCATGAGCTTGGCCGACTATCAGAGCTTGCTCGGCAAAGTGCGGGGGACGCAGCTGGTCTATCTCGAAGACATGGCTGGCGGCAGCGATGACGAAGACAGCTTTCTTGATCGCCATGTCAGCGCCAGCGATACCGACCCCATGCTTTTACTGCGTGACCAGCGGTTGAAACAGGCTTTGGTTGTCGCCATCAAGGGGTTGCCGGAGCGGGAGCAGTACATCATGAGCATGTACTATGAAAACGACATGAATCTCAAGGAAATCGCGGCTGTCCTGGGCGTCACAGAATCACGAGTATGCCAGCTGCACAGCCAGTCCATCGCCCGCCTGCGCGCCAAAATGCGGGCCCATTGAAGCCCGCTCGAAACCCCTGAGGTTTCCCCGGGCAGCTAACTCCCGGCTGGTGCGCGTTGGATATCCGGAAAATAGGCTCTGCCGTCCTCGGCAGGCCCGCTCAAGCAACGAGAAGCTTGAAGGCCCCGCTTGATTTGCCACCGTTGCCATACGGACCCGATGCCTGGGCATAAGTTGCCGCAGAGGAAGGCGTTGGCAAAAGAACTTCCAGACCGCGCTCAATTCCCACCGATCGGCGGATCAGCGCTTCGCGCTGCTGAGCCAAGCCGGCAGCGATTCTTTTCATGCGCCGCTTTAAATCTTGCTGGCTCAGATCGGCCGGCCCCAGGTTCTGCAAGAAGCCGGAAAACTCCACAGCAATCTGCCGCAAACCATTGCTGGCTGCTTCCAGTGCCGAAAGATCCCCACTGACAAGCGCAGCCGACAGCGCGTCGAACTGGTTTTCAACCTGCGACAGTGCCTGTTCGATTTGCGGGGACAACATGGTTACAGCCTATAGAAAAGCAAATTGCGCTAACTGCGGGTGCGATTCAGCATTTCCTGGGCATTGGCCAGCAGTTTGTCCGCAATCGCTTCTGCGTTGACAACATAGGTTCCCTGCTCAATGGCCGAGCGCACGGAATCCACCTTCTCCGTGTCGACGTCCGCCGCCTCTCCACGGTTGGCTTGTTCCAGCGTACGCGCAAGCGTGGACACCGTCACGGCTACCCCCGTAGACTTGGCGTCTTTCGCCGCAGTGGCGCTCGCGGTTTGCCCTGCCGCCTTTTGAGGGGGCGTCTGGGTTGCCGGCGTGACCGCCACAGGAATATCTGATGTTTGACCTATCTTCATCGCGTTCTCCAAAACTACCTGATATGTAGCCTCGTACGATTTCTATCGGCCGAATCATGACTGACTTTAATTTATTTTGCACAAACCTTGTGCCTTAAATCTCAAGCCGCACTGTACGGGCATCCAGTACAACACCGGACATGACCCGTCCATTATCCATTCGGACCCGGGCGGCTTGCCCAATAACCCCCGCGGACAAAGCCTGCCCGTCCGATGTGATCTGGAATCCCCCTCCTTGCGCAAGGACGCGGATCTGCGATCCGGCCTGAAAAACCTGTGCCGGCTTGAGCATGCCCTGGCGCAGTGCCTGTCCCGTGGTCAATGGCCGCATCGCGACCTGTCCCATCCATTGCTGCGGATCCGTCACAATGGGGCTGGCCTCTTCGGCCCAGTCCACTTCCGCTTCCATGACATCAGCCTGCGTCAGGACGGCGCCGGGAGCAACATTGCCCTTGACCACCCACGCGCGGCCATACGCCTTGACGGTCACCGGCAGAAAAACATTCCATTTGGCGGACCCATCTGAGCAGCGCAGCCCAAGACGGGTCTTCCCCCATAGCCGCATGCCCACGGGAATATAGGGCTCGACCTGCGCGCAAGGCGCCAGCTTGAGCCGGCTGTCCAGCGCGCCGAGCGTGACCTCCATGCGCAGCGGGGCAGTTCCCGAGGGCCGGATAGCTGAGACAGCGTCATCCAGCCAGCGCTGGGTCGCACCCAGAAAATCGGCTCCGGCGCCCTGCGCCTGCGCGCCGGTCGCGAAAGCCAGCGCCACCATCCAGCCCCAAGCCGTGCGCGAAATTTTCATTACCTTAGTCATGACACCCATCCCATCTTGTCTTGCCTGCCGGCTTCACAGCCGGGCCAAGGGGCCTTTCCCCACATGAATGACTATAGACAGGGCCGGACGCCACGAAGCACCCAAATAACGGCAGTTCACCCCTTTATTCGGCGCATCAAAAATTAAAGGTTTTCCCATAATTGCCAGACATCGAAACCTCTGGCGACCGTCATGGGGTTCAAGATCGAAAGTTGAGGTGTTCCATGTTTGCACAGATGACTGGCGGGTTGGACTTCCATGCGAAGGCCCTGGTGCTCCGCGCCGAGCGTCAGCGTGTCATCGCCAGCAACATTGCAAACGCGGATACGCCGGGTTATGTGGCCCGCGACCTTGACTTCAAGTCGGCCATGAGCGACGCCCTTGGCGGTAGCCAATTGGCTTCCAGTGCAAGTCCTCATGCCCGGCACATCCCGTTGCAGGGCGCTGGCTCGAATGCCAGCCCCAAACTGGCCTACGCTGCGCAAAGCCAACCCAGCATGGACGGCAACAGCGTCGACCTCGATCGCGAACGCGCCAACTTTGTCGACAACTCGGTGCGCTACGAAGCCACCCTCCGTTTTATTAACGGCCAATCCAAAACAATCTTGAGCGCCATTCAGGGGCAGTGACGCGAATCACCCTTGCGGAGATAAATCATCATGTCCATGTTTTCAATATTCAACGTTTCCGGCAGCGCCGTCAGCGCCCAGTCGCAACGGCTCAACGTGGTCGCCAGCAACCTGGCCAACGCGGATGCGGTGGCCGGCCCGGACGGACAGGCCTACAAAGGCAGGCAGGTGGTGTTCGAAACCGTGCCCATGGGTTCGGATGCATCGTCCGGCGTGCGGGTCAATGCCATTCGGGAGAACAACGAACCCGGACGCAAGATTCACAACCCCAGCCATCCATCGGCCGATGCGCAAGGGTATGTCACCCATTCCAATGTGAACCCCGTGGAGGAAATGGTCAACATGATCTCGGCCTCCCGCTCGTATCAGAACAACGTCGAAGTGATGAACACCGCCAAGACGCTGCTGCTCAAAACCCTGCAGATGGGTCAATAAACCTTTAGGAGAACTGACTCATGAACGTCACCAGCACCAGCAACACCACGGCCACAACCGGCACCAGCAATTCTGCCGCCAACACCGATCCGGCCGCCTCCCAGGACCGGTTCCTCAAATTGCTCGTTGCACAGCTGAACAATCAGGATCCGATGAACCCCATGGACAACGCGCAGATGACCTCGCAGATGGCGCAGATCAATACGGTGACGGGCATCCAGCAACTCAACCAGACCATGAAAGACATGGGAACGCAGCTCACCTCGCTGCAAGTGCTGCAAAGCACCTCGATTGTTGGCCGGGAAATACTGACCGACGGGAACACCCTGGGCTTTACCGGCCAGACCGGCAAAGGCGCCATCAACCTGGCTGGTGCGACTGATACGGTCACCGTGGAAATCATGGGGCCTGGCGGCCAGGTGGTGGACACGCTCAACCTGGGCGCGCAAAGCGCCGGCCGCGTCCAGTTTGACTGGACCGCTCCCGATAGCATGAACAAAGCGGACTTGACCTTCAAGGTCACGGCCAAGCTGGGCACCCAGCAAGTCACGGCCACACCGCTGGCACAGGACAAGGTGACCTCCATTGGCTTTGAACTGGGCGTCATCACGCTGCAGCTGCAAGGCCAGAAATACGTGACCTACAACGACGTGCGGGCCATTCTGTAGACCTCCCTCTGAAACTTTTCAACCCATTTTCTCCAAAGGCACATCATGAGTTTTCAACAAGCTTTGTCTGGTCTGAACGCGGCAAGCCGCAACCTGGACGTGATCGGGAACAATATTGCGAATGCCAACACCATCGGCAGCAAGTCCTCGCGAGCCGAGTTCATGGACATGTATGCCGCGTCCCTCAGCGGCGGCGGCACTGCCAGCTCCAACGTCGGCATCGGCGTCAACCCCGGCGTCGTGGCCCAGCAATTCACGCAGGGCAACATCACGTCCACCGAAAATTCGCTGGATCTGGCAATCAATGGATCCGGCTTTTTCCAGTTGACCGACGGCCGCAGCCCCGCCGTCTATAGCCGCAACGGCCAGTTCAAGCTGGACACGGATGGCTATATCGTCAACAACTCCAATTACAAGCTCCTGGGCTATTCGGCCGACGCCTCGGGCACGATCATTCCCGGCATTTCCGGTCCGCTGCAACTGCCCACCGCCGGCATCGCGCCCGCGGCGACGACGACCATGACCATGGAGTTCAATACCGACTCCCGCGTTGGCAGGCCCGCGGGCATCGCGGTGGCACCGGCCGCCACGCCTGATCTGGAACGAATCGACACGACCAACCCGGCGACCTACAACAACGCCACTTCCGCCACGGTATATGACGTGAAGGGACAGCCGGTTGCCATGACCTACTATTTCCAGAAGGTCAACACCGACACGTGGAATGTCTACGCAACGGCCAACGGGCAGCCCATCAACGGCGTGACCGGCGAAGTGACGACGTCGATGCGTCCGCTGGCCACCATCAACTACCCCAACACCGGCGGCAATCCCACCCTGGCGGGAGGTGGAACGATCGATTCCCATTCCTGGACGGCCGCTGGCGTGGTAACGACCTCGTCCGTCACCAACGGCATCATCACCTTGCCGCAGATCCCGCAGGTGACGCTGTCAACCGGCGGCCTGTCGGAAGTCATTCCGCCCATCACCGCCAACCTGAGCACTGTGACCCAATACGGCTCCGCGTTCGGCATCACCAACTTTGCCGTCACCGGCAACGCACCTGGGGCCTTGAACGGCGTGGACATCAGCAAGGAGGGCATCCTCCTGGCCAAGTACTCGAACGGCCAGACCAAGGTTGCCGGCCAGGTCGAGCTGGCCACGTTCCGCAATGTCCAGGGCTTGCAGGCCCTGGGGGGCAATGTGTGGTCCCAAAGTCCGACCTCGGGCTCGCCCATCGTCAATACACCCGGTCAGGGCAATCTCGGGGCTTTGCAGTCCGGGGCGCTGGAAGAGTCCAACGTGGAACTCACCGCTGAGCTGGTCAACATGATGACGGCGCAAAGAGCCTACCAGGCCAACGCCCAGACCATCAAGACCCAGGATCAGGTGATGTCCACACTGGTGAACTTGCGCTGATAGCCACTGATGTAGCGCACCCGTTGAAGGAATAAGCCATGGATCGTCTGATTTACACCGCGATGACGGGTGCCAATGCGGCAGCCCACCGGCAAGCTGTTCTGTCGAACAACCTGGCCAATGCATCGACCAACGGTTTCCGTGCCGAGTTGTCGACGTTCCGGGCCGTTCCCTTGCGTGGCGATGGCGCCACCACCCGGGTATTTGCACTGGAGGCCACCGCGGGTTATCTGGATACCCCGGGTTCGGTCCAGCGCACGGGCCGCAGCTTGGATGCGATGACCCAGGGCAATGCCTGGTTCGCGGTCCAGGGCCTGGACGGCACGGAGGCTTATACGCGCAACGGCTCCTTTGAGGTATCCCCCGAGGGCACCTTGCTCACCGGCAACGGACTCACCGTTCTGTCCGACGGCGGCGCCCCCTTGACCGTGCCCGCTGGCGCCGAGGTCTCGCTTGGATTCGATGGCAGCCTCAGCGCCAAGGTCGGCGATCAGCCCGCCACCGGCATCGGGCGCCTCAAGATGGTGACCCCGACCGTGGACGATCCGCTGAAACGAAGCGAGGACAGTCTTTTCCGCACGGCATCCGGCGACCCGCTGCCCAACGATACGCTGGCCCGCCTGCAGGTGGGCGTCCTGGAGGGCTCCAACGTGAATCCGATCGAAACCATGGTGGGCATGATCCAGACGGCCCGGCAATTCGAGACTCAGATGCGCCTGCTCCAGACCGCCGAGTCCAACGACCGGTCCGCCGGCCAGCTCCTGAGCATGCAGGGCTAAGCACACAACGGGCTCACGCTCAACCTAACAGCCAAGGAATCAATCATGATCAACTCCCTGTGGATTTCCAAGACCGGCATGGAAGCCCAGCAAATGCAGCTGGATGTCATCTCCAACAACCTGGCCAATGTGTCAACCACCGGTTTCAAGCGGGCGCACGCCGTGTTTGAAGACCTGATGTATCAAAACCTGCGCCAGGTCGGCTCCAACAGCTCGGAGCAATCGCAACTCCCGACCGGCCTGCAAGTGGGCCTGGGCGTGCGCACTGTCGCCACCAGCCGCTCTTTCGCCCAAGGCAATGTGCAGCAGAGCTCCAACAACCTGGACGTTGCGATCCAGGGCAATGGGTTCTTCCAGGTCACCATGCCGGACGGCACGCTCGGCTACACGCGCGATGGCTCGTTCCAGATCGACGCGCAGGGGCGCATGGTCACGGCCACCGGGCTTCCCATTGCCAATGGCATCACCATCCCCGCCAACGCCAAAAGCGTTTCCATCAGCGCCGACGGCACTGTCACGGCAACCGTGCCTGGCAACGTCGCCCCCCAGCCGATCGGAACCATTGCCCTGGCCTCCTTTATCAACCCGGCCGGGCTGGAGCCCAAGGGACAAAATCTTTACAGCGAAACCGCGGCCTCGGGCCAGCCCAATACCGGCACGCCCGGCGCCAACGGACTGGGCTCCCTGATGCAGGGTTTCCTGGAAACCTCGAACGTCAATGTCGTGCAGGAGCTGGTCTCAATGATCCAGACCCAGCGGGCCTATGAAATGAATTCCAAGGCCATCCAGACCTCGGACCAGATGCTGCAAAAGCTGGGACAGCTTTGATGCGCACCGCCGGTTCGCTATCGCGCACCCTCAAGGGCCAGATCATGAACACCTCCTCTTTTTTCCACGCCAACGCGTCCGTCCTGCGGCTGTGCGGCACGGTGCTGGGCATCGGACTGCTGTGCACTGGATGCGAATCGCTCCAGACCGCCAAGGTCGATTTCGCCGAACCCAAACCCGGACAAACCATGCCGGCGGCCTCGGCCATGGCCAAACCCAACACGGGCGGCCTGTTTCAGACCGTCAGCTACCGCCCCGCCTTTGAAGACAGGCGCGCCCGCGTCGTGGGCGACACGGTTACCATCCAGATTGTTGAAAACGTCACGGCGAGCCAGAAATCCACTTCGACGATCAACCGCACGGCGAGCACCTCGGCCGGCGTGACGGCGTTCCCGATCCTCGCTCCCATCGACATGGCCAATCTGAACGTGGGCGCCTCCTCCGCCAACGACTTTGCCGGCAAGGGCGGCACGGAAAGCGCGAACACGTTTTCCGGCTCCATCACCGCCACCGTGGTTGAGGTGTTGCCCAATGGACATCTGGTGGTCATCGGGGAAAAGCAGATCGGCGTGAACCAGAATGTCGATGTGCTGCGCTTCTCGGGAACCATTGACCCCCGCTCCATACTGCCCGGCAGCATCGTGAGTTCGACCCAGGTTGCCAACGCCCGCATCGAATCCAAAGGTCGCGGCGCGCAGGGGGAAGCCCAAACAATTGGCTGGTTAGCACGGTTCTTTTTGACCGTTCTGCCTTTTTGATCCTCTTCAGAATGTGATTGTGTGGATGGACCATTCCACCCCACCCCATCAGAGACCTGTTTAACGCCATGAATGCTTCCATGAATTTGTCAAAACTCCGCCAGCTCAAGCAGATGGCGGGGCTGCTGCTGATTTCATGCCTTCTGGCGGTGTCCGGCTCCGCACACGCGGGCCGAATCAAGGAAGTGGCTGCCGTCGAGGGCGTGCGCAGCAACCAGCTGACCGGCTTTGGCCTGGTCGTGGGACTGGACGGCACGGGCGACCAGACAACCCAGATGCCGTATACCTCCCAGGGCCTGAGCAATTATCTGCAGCAGCTCGGCATTACCCTGCCCACGTCGGCCATGTCGCAGCTTCAGCTCAAAAATGTGGCGGCCGTGCTGGTCACGGCGCAACTGCCGGCTTTTGCCCGGCCTGGCCAGGCGATCGACGTCAATGTATCGTCGCTGGGCAATTCCAAATCGCTCAAGGGCGGCACCCTGATCACCACGCCGCTACGGGGCGCGGATGGCGAAATCTATGCATTGGCCCAGGGGAACCTGATCGTTGGCGGCGCGGGTGCCGCCGCCGGTGGCAGCAAGGTCCAGATCAACCACCTGAGCGCCGGGCGCATCCCGTCCGGCGCGCAGGTGGAACGCCTGGTTGCCACGCCCCTGCAGGAAGGCGACAGCATCACCCTCGGCCTGAGCGCCTCGGACTTCCAGACGGCACGCCGCGTGGCACAGGCCATCAACCGGCGATTCGGCGACGGGGCTGCGCGCGCGCTGGATGGGCGCACGGTCCATGTCAAGGCGCCTGGCGATGCGGATGCGCGCATTTCCTTCCTCGCGGAACTGGAGGAACTGCCCCTGGAGTCCTCTGTTCCGGCGGCCAAGGTGGTGATCAACTCGCGCACGGGCTCCATCGTTCTGAATCAGGCCGTGACACTGGGCCCTTGCGCCATTGCCCACGGCAACCTGTCCATCAGCATCAGCTCCACGCCCGTGATCAGCCAGCCCAATGCGCTGTCCAGCGGACAAACCGTCGTCGCCGAAAAATCCACTATCCAGATCAAGCAGGAGCCCGGCATCCTGATCCAGGTGCCGGCATCGCCGCAACTCTCCGACGTGGTGCGGGCGCTCAACGCGCTGGGCGCCACGCCGCAAGACCTGCTCGCCATCCTGCAGGCCATCAAGGCCGCTGGTGCCCTGAACGCGGAGCTGGAGGTCATCTGACATGAGCATCAGCCAGGTCCCCACCAATTCGCTGGCGGCCGACGCACGGACGCTCAACAGCCTGAAGCTGCAGGCCGGCCAAAACACGCCTGCCGCCATCAAGGAAGCGGCCAAGCAGTTCGAGTCGCTGTTCATGCGCGAACTGCTCAAGAGCATGCGCGAGGCCACCATGAAGTCCGGCCTGACCGACAGTGCGCAGGGCGACCTGGGTACCGATTTGCTGGATCAGCAGTTCGCCGTCCAGATGTCGGGCATGCCGGGGGGACTTTCCGACATGATCGCGCAACAGTTGTCGCGCCAGATGGCGGGGGCCGAAGCCGGCGCGGACGGGCTCGGCAAGAAGGCCGGCAGCACCGCCGCAACCGCGCTCCAGAAATCGTCCGCCGTCGCTGCCTACGCCACATCCGCTCCCACCGTCAGCCAGAGCGGTTTCGTGCAACAGCACGCCGAAGCCGCGGCCCGGGTCGAGAAAGCCAGCGGCATCCCCGCCAGCTTCATGCTGGGGCAAGCCGGCCATGAGACCGGCTGGGGCAAGAGCGAAATCAAGGCAGCCGATGGCTCCACCTCCTTCAACCTGTTTGGCATCAAGGCCGGGCCGGGCTGGACCGGCAAGGTGGCCGAGGTCACCACCACGGAATATGTCAACGGCGCACCGCAGAAGATAAGCGCCAAGTTCCGGGCCTATGGCTCGTATGAGGAATCGTTCAAGGACTATGCCAGGCTGATCAGCCAGAGCCCGCGCTACGCCCAGGCGCGCCAGCAAACCGGCTCGGCCTATGCCTATGCCGATGGCCTGCAGAAGGCCGGCTATGCCACCGATCCCGACTACGCTTCCAAGCTGAGTCGCGCCATCAACACCACGCTGCGGCTGCAGCGCGTTCAGGCCTAAGCGGGGTTTTATGGGATCGAGCCTGCTCAGCATCGGCAGCAGCGCCTTGGCCGCCAGCCAGGCCGCACTGGCCACCACCGGACACAACATTGCCAACGTCAACACGGTCGGCTATTCCCGCCAGTCCGTGGCATTGGCAAGCAAGCCCGGACAGTTCTCGGGCGGCGGCTACTATGGCAAGGGCGTGGATGTCGAGACCGTGACGCGCAGCTTCAACGAGTTCCAGATTCGCCAAGTGGCCCTTTCGACGGCCATCAGCGCCTCCGATGCCGTGCGATCCGACAAACTGGGCGAGCTCGAGAAAATCTTTCAGGGCGGCAGCACCGGACTGGGCGCCGCGGTGAACGACATGCTCAATTCGCTTTCCGATGTGGTGCAAAGTCCGTCCGACCTCGCCGCGCGATCGGTCGTTCTCGCTCGCTCCGATGAACTGGCCGCGCGCTTTCGCACCATGGCCGAGCGTCTTGACGACATCCAGCTCGGCGTGACCACGCAGATGAAGGGCGATGTGGCGTCGATCAACAGCCTGGCTTCACGCATTGCCGCCGTCAATCAGCAAATTGCGGCGGCTGCGGGCACCGGACAGACACCCAATGACCTGCTGGACCAGCGCGACCAGATGATTCGCGATCTGAACAAATTCGTTCAGACCGCCACGATTCCGGCCGCGGACGGCTCGCTGACCGTCATGATCGCCGGCGGGCAGCCGCTGGTGCTGGGCTCGGCGAGTTCCTCCTTGCTGCTCAAGAACGACGTGCGGGACCCTTCGCGCCAGGTGCTGTACATCAAGCAGGCGGGGCAGGACGTTCCGCTGAGCGAGGCAGCGCTGGCGGGCGGCGAAATGACCGGCCTGCTGAAATTCCAGAACAACGATCTGCAGCAGGGCAAGGACCAGCTCTGGAAGATGGCGCTCACCGTGGGGGACGCCATGAACAAGCAAAACCGCCTGGGGCTTGACCTGAATGGCGTCGCCGGCGGCAATTTCTTCAACCTCATTCCCGTGGTGCCGACACCGTCCAACACGGGAACAGCGGTTCTGGACATCAGCCTGGACGACGCGACCCTCGCCGCCACGCCGTCGGCCCTGGTGCGCTCGGACTATCAGATCAGCTTCACGGGACCCACCGCTGGCAGCATCACGCGCTTGTCCGACAACACCGTCACCGCCTTCGTTGCCGTGCCGGTGCAAATCGACGGCATGAACATCCAGCTCGGCAGCGGCGCCGCCCTGGCAGGCGACAACTTCCTGATCCGCCAAAGCACCACGGCCGGCTCGATATCGGCCGCCATCACCGCCCCTGCCCGGCTGGCGATGGCCAACCCGGTGGTTGCCACACCCGCGGCGACCAATACGGGCAGCCTGGCGATTGAAAAACTGCAGGCAACGCAAACCAATGCGAACCTCTCGGCCACCGTCACCCTGACCTTCGATGGCGCGGGTGGCTTCACGGTGGCCGGCGCCGTGCCGGCCGTTGTCGGAACGGTGGCCTACTACCCGGGTCAGCCCATTGCCTACAACGGCTGGTCGCTCACGCTCAAGGGCAGCCCCGCAGCAGGCGACACCATGACCGTGCAGGCCAATGACTCGACCATCGTGGTTCCCGGCGGCGCCACGATCGTGGGCTCGCTCAAGAACGACAGCGGCAATGCCAAGGCCATCCTGAATTTGCGCGACGCCACGGCCCCCCTGTTTGGCAACACGCCGGTCAGCGACATTTATGCCACCATGCTGTCCGATATCGGCATCACGGTGCAAGGCGGCAAGAACGCGGCGGAAATTTCGAAATCACTGGTGACGGACGCCGAACAGCAACGCGCCAGCGTTTCCGGCGTCAACCTGGACGAAGAAGCGGCAAAATTGATCCAGTACCAGCAGTCCTACCAGGCGTCCGGGAAACTGTTGCAGGTTTCCCAGACCATTTTTGACACGCTGCTGCAAATGGTGCGTTGATTCGGCCACCTGAAACAAGGAATCATGCATGAGACTCGGAACAGCCAACACCTACAACAACGCGCTCGATAACCTGTCGGCGCGGCAGACCGAGCTCGTCGCCACCCAGGAACAGCTCACCTCCGGCAAGAGAGTGGCGCGTCCCAGCGACGACCCCGTGGGCGCCTCGCAAGCCGAGCGCGCGCTCATGCGCATCGAGCGGGTGAAGGTCGAACAGCGGGCTCTCGCGGCGCAACGCGACACCCTGGGCCAGATCGAGTCCACCCTGGGCAACGCCACCGCCACGCTGCAGCGTTTTCGGGAGTTGACGGTCCAGGCCGGCGGCGGCAGCCTGACCGGCGCCGACCGCAGCAGCATCGTCAAGGAAATGCTGGGCCTGCGGGACCAGCTGCTGACGATGGCCAACACCACCGATGTGAACGGGCAGCCCATCTTCAACGGCCTGGGCAGCAATGGTGCGCCTTTTCTCGACAACTCGACCAACGTGACGTTCAAGGGCATCAACGGCCAGACGGCGGCCACCGGCGTGTCCGTCCCGCTGGTCATGGATGGCGAGGCGGCTTTCGGCGGCGTCCCGAAAGACAACGGCTACTTCAACATCACCGGGCAAAAAACGGCCGTCGGCCAGATCTGGACCGATCAGGGGCAGGTGACCAATGCCGGCGTTTCATTCACCTCCGCCACCACCACCTTCGCCGCCGCCAATTTCAGCGTGGACGGCAACCCCGTGGTGCTCAACGGCGCCTACGGATCGCCGGCGGCCGTGGCAACCGCCATCCAGGCGGCGCTGCCGGCCGGCTACACGGTCACCGCATCCGGCAACAACTACTCCATCCAGAACACCTTGTCCGCCCCCAACGCCATCAGCGCCAGCAATGCCAGCGCAAACGGCGCGGGCATTCTCAATGTACCGGGCAACGTCGACTACAGCGTCACCTTCACGACGGCCGCCAACGGCACCATCTCGTATGCCGTGAACACCGTTCCAGTCACGGCACCCATCGTCACGGCACAGCCTTTTGTGTCCGGCCAGATCATTTCGTTCACCGACCCGCTGGACCCCAGCCACACCTACTCATTCACCGCCAACGGCGCCCCGAAGACGGGCGACACGCTGACCATCGGCGCCAGCGCCACGGCCCGGCCGGCCGCGCAGACGAAAGCGAATATTTTCGAGGTGCTGGACACCGTCATCGCAGGCATCGACGGCGCGTCGGGCACCCGGCCCGGCCTGACGCAAACCGTGCAGGATGGTCTGGCCCAGCTCGACGGCGGCCTCAACCGCGTCGGCGCGGCCCGCAGCCAGGCTGGCGCATGGCTCAACCGTGCGGACTCCATCAGCGGCGCGCAGGACTTGCGCTCGGTACAGCTCGAGGGCGAGCGTTCGCGCGCCGAGGACCTGGACGTGGTCAAGGGCATTTCCGACTTTCAGAACCAGCAAACCGGCTACGAGGCCGCGCTGAAGTCGTATGCTCAGGTGCAGCGCCTGTCCCTGTTCAACTACATAAGCTAAAGCCATGGCCCAAACCGTTCTCGGCAGTGTTTCCCTCGGATACCAGCTCTTGTGGAACCAGCTGCGCCAGCTCTGCGGCGTCCAGTTGTTCATCGACGCCAATTCCACGGGACATGTGGACGCATTGCATCTGCTGGGAACGCTCAAGGAGCTGTGGCCGGAGCAGGCCCCCCGGCTCCTGCTGTCGCTGCAATCCGCCGAACTCCTGGGCGACGTGCTGGAACACGCCCCCGTCGACAGCCCGTGGATCGAAGTCAACGAACGCTGGCTGGCCGACCCCACCATGGCCCAGCGCGTTCACCTGGCGCAGCAGCGCGGCCTCAAACTGGTCTGGCGCGGCGAGCCCGGCCAGCGGCCGAGCGCGGCCCTGGCCCGCTGCTTCGACAAAACCATGGTGACGCTGACGCCGGAAGAGGCGCTGGCGGGCCTGCGCGTCTCGCTCAAGAAGCACAATGGCACGGCCGCCACCCTGAAATCCCCCATCAAGAGCCCGGTCGTGCCGGAGCAAATCTATGAAGCCGTCGCCAGCCGGGTTCTGGCCGAGCACTGCCTGGACCAGCAAGGCGCCTGGGGCGTGGCCGGCTGGCCCATGGAAGACGTGCTGCACAGCTACCGGCACCAGCTCATCCAGCCCAGCCAGCGCGCCATCGTCCGGCTGGTGGAAGCGGCCGACGCCGACGAGTCCATGGAGGCCATCGAGCACGTCCTGAGCGAAGAGCCGATCCTGGCCTACCGCTTCATGCGTTATGCCAATTCCGCCGCGCTCGGCCTGCGCGCGGAAGTCGATTCACTGCGGCACGGCCTGATGGTGCTGGGTTATGCCATGCTGAAAAATTGGCTGCTCGAGCAACTGCCGCACGCCACCAGCGATCTGAACCTGCAGCCCGTGCGCATGGCCCTGGTGGTGCGCGCCCGCCTGATGGAGCACCTGCTCGACGCCGGCGAGGAAGACAACCTGCGCCGGGAAATCTACATGTGCGGCCTGCTCTCCCAGATCGACCTGCTGCTGGGCGAACCGCTGAACGCGGCCCTGCAGCGTATCCCCTTCCCGGAACGCATCAATTCGGCGCTGCTGGGCCGTTCAGGGCCCTACGTGCCCTACCTCGACATCGCCACCGCGCTGGAATCCCCCTATACGCAACAAACCCAGGCGCTGTGCGACACCCACAGCATCAACAGCGAAGACGTGAACCGGGCCCTGCTGCGCACCCTGTCCACGGCCCAGGTCCACCCCGCCAAGGGCTCGCTGCTGGTGTGACCGGCTGGCCTTCACAAGCCGGCACGCACTTTTGAAAAAACTTTCCAGAACTGGGCCTCCTGCGTCGCCGCGAAATTGATGCGCATCAGCGTGCTGGGCTGACGGCTGGCATGAAACAGGGCCCCCGGGGCCAGCAGATAACCCACGTCGAGCATGCGCTGCGCCAGCATGTCGGTGTCCACTCCGGTTTCCACCCAACCGAACAGGCCCGCCGGCGGCGCGGCAAAACCGCAGCCGTGCGCCAGGGCCAGCTTGACGCTGCGCGCGCGCGCCAGATCCAGCCGGGTCCGGATGCGCTCGGCATGGCGGCGCAACTGACCCTGGTCGATACACCAGGCCAGCGCCTTTTCCAGCAGGGCCGGCGTGGTCAGGGTTGCCAGCAGCTTGGTGTCCAGCAGCCGCTCCAGCAGCGCCGGGGGCGCGGCCATGAAACCCACGCGCCAGCCCGGCGCCAAGATTTTGGAGAAACCGCTCACGTAAATCGTGCGCTGCAAGCCATCGAGCGCGCACAGGCGGGTGGCATGTTCGGGCGCGATGTGGCTGTAGGTGTCGTCCTCGACAACATGGAAGTTGTGCGTGTTGGCCAGTTGCAGCAGCCGGTGCGCGCTGCCCGGCGTGAGGCAGTAGCCCGTGGGGTTGTGGAACACGCTCACGCTCACAAACAGCTTCGGGCTGTGCAGCTCGCAATAACGCGCCATCACCTCCAGATCGGGCCCATCGGCACGGCGCGGCACCGGCAGGATGCGCATGCCCAAGGCCGTCAGGCGCGCAAACTCGATGGCCCAGCCGGGCTCTTCCACCATCACCGGGTCACCCGCACGCAGCAGGGTGCGGCTCACAATGTCCAGCGCGTGGGCGGCCCCGACCGTGGTGATGATCTGCTCGGGCGTGGCGTGCACATTCAAGCCGGCCAGCTTGTGCGACAGGGACTGGCGCAGGCCCGCGTCCCCGGCGGGCTCGCCATACTGCAACGAAAACGCCTGCAGCTCTCGCGAGCTGGTGACACGCCGCACCGCGGCGGCCATGAACGTGGTCTGCAGCCAGTCCGGTGGAAACACCCCCATGCCGGGCTGCGGCTTGTCGCTGCTGCCATGAAACATGCCGCGGATCAGCGCCGTGGCGCTGACCGGCACGTGCTGTGCCTCGAAACCGCCCCGCGACATCTGCCGGGCGTCCGTTTTTGCCATCGAATGAATGGCTGACTGCGCAAGGGACTCGGGGGCTGGCGCCCTTTCCCGCACAAAAAATCCGCGGTTTCTGCGCGCCTCCACCAGGCCCTGCGCCAGCAACTGGTCGTAAGCCGCCACCACGGTGGACGGGCTCACGCCCTGCTGCTGGGCGCACTGCCGCACCGAGGCAAGCCGCGTGCCCGGCGCCAGCAGGCGGTTGCGGATGCGCTCGGCAAAGCGGCCGGCCAGCTGCTCGGCCAGCGTTTGCGACGGCGTTTTCATCAACATGAGGACCCCTCCCAAGCCACCCTGTGTTGCCAAAGCCGGCAATACAGATCAGCAAATTGTCTGCAAAACTGTACTGGCAGTGTGCTGGTTTCAACTATAAAGTCAAATGCATGAACGCCAAAGACCCGTTCCATGACAAGCCTTGAATTCACCACATTGCTGGGGTTGGCCACGGCGGCCAGCTTCACGCCCGGCCCCAACACCACGCTGTCCACCGCGCTGGCGGCCAACGGGGGGTTCAAGCGCTCGCTGCGTTTCGTGCTGGCCGTCCCCGTGGGCTGGGGCCTGCTCCTGAGCCTGTGCGCCGCGGGCGTCGGGGCCCTGGTGCTGGCGCTGCCGCCGCTGCGCATCGGCATCCAGGCCATCGGCGTGGCCTATCTGCTGTGGCTGGCCTTCAAGCTGGCCGGCGCCGGGAGCCCGGCGCCGGCCGACACCTCCCGGCTGAACGTCACCTTCTGGCAGGGCGTGATGCTGCAGTTTCTCAACATCAAGGCCTGGATGCTGGCGCTCACCGTGGTGGCGGGCTGGCTGGCCGGGCATGCGGACGCGCTGGCCCGCTTTGCCATCATCCTGCCGCTGATGCTGGCCTTTGGCCTGGCCAGCAACCTGAGTTATGCCCTCATCGGCGCGCTCCTGCGCGACTGGCTCGGCGGCCCTGGCCACTCGGGCCGGCGGCTGCGCTGGTTCAACCGGGCCATGGCGGCCGTGCTGGTGCTCACCGCCGGCTGGATGGCCACGTTCTGAGCCATGAGCGGCACCATGACAGCGCACGCACACGACACCCGCCAGGGGCTCTGGCTGGGCACCCTGGGCGTGGCCATCTTTGCCCTGACCCTGCCCATGACGCGGCTGGCCGTGGGCACGGCCGAGGCGCCGCAGATGTCGGGCCTCTTCATCGCGCTGGGCCGCGCGGTGGTGGCGGCCGTGCTGTCCGCCGCCTTTTTGCTGGCCACGCGCGCGCCCCGGCCGCGCCGGGCCGACTGGCTGCCGCTGATGCTGGTGGCGCTGGGGGTGGTATTCGGTTTTCCGCTGTGCACCTCGATCGCCATGCGCCATGTCGAGGCGGTGCATGCCAGCGTGATGCTGGGCGTGCTGCCGCTGGCCACGGCGGTGGTGGGCGCCTGGCTGCACCGGCAACGCCCCTCCATCGGCTTCTGGCTGTGCGCGGCAGCGGGCAGCGCGCTGGTGCTGGCGTTTGCCGTGCTGCGCTCCGGGCAGGGCGGCCTGACACCGGCCTGGGCCGACGCCCTGCTGCTGCTGGCCATGGCCTGCGCCGCCGTGGGCTACGGCCATGGCGCGCGGCTCTCGCAGCGCATGCGTCCCGAGCATGTCATCTGCTGGGCATTGCTCCTGTCCTTGCCCATCAGTCTGCCGCTGGCCTGGATGGCATGGCCGCCAGCCACCATCAAAATGCAAGCCTGGGGCGGTTTCGCCTATGTCGCCGTGTTCTCCATGTGGCTGGGCTTTTTTGCCTGGTACCGGGGTCTCGCCCTGGGCGGCACCGTGCGCGTGAGCCAGCTGCAGCTACTGCAGCCCTTCTTGTCCATGCTGTTCGCCGTGCCGCTGCTGGGCGAGTCGCTCGACGCGCTCAGCATCGGTTTCGCCGTGGCGGTGATCGCCACCGTCTTCATCAGCAGGACCATGCCGGTACGGCAAGGCGTCGTTTCATGACAGCGAAAAACCGCACCCGGCAGCGGGGCCTGGCCAGCGCCGCGCCATCGGGCCTTGGCGTGCCGCCGCGCGGATTCACGGCGGGAATTGAAACAACCATTTTGACGAGAGGTGAAGCATGAAAATGAGCGCCATCCCCTTTGGGACGACCGACTGGTCCGCCATCGCGCCGCAGGAGAAACCGGCCGAGGCGGGCCGCGCGTTCTGGCGCACCCAGCAGTTCGGCGACATCCGGGTGCGGATGGTCGAATACACGCCGGGTTATGTGTCCGACCACTGGTGCAGCAAGGGCCATGTGCTGCTGTGCCTGAAGGGGGCGCTGCACACCGAACTCGCCGACGGGCGCCGCTTCACCCTCACGCCCGGCATGAGCTACCAGGTGGCCGACCAGGCCGAACCCCACCGCTCCACCTCGCCGCAAGGCGCTGTCCTTTTCATCGTCGATTGACGCTCCATCCACTTCACTCTCAAAATAAGCCATGAAGCAGACCCCTTGCGCACCCATGCCCTGGGTGCTGGCCGCGCGCGCGGAAAAAATGAACCCGTCGGTGCTGCGCGAACTCCTCAAGCTGACCGAGCGCCCCGGCATCATCAGCTTCGCCGGCGGCCTGCCCTCGCCCAGGACCTTCCCGGTGGAGGAATTCGCCGCCGCCTGCGCCAAGGTGCTGCGCGACGATGCCCCCGCCGCCCTGCAGTACGCCGCCAGCGAGGGCTACGGCCCGCTGCGCGAGATGGTGGCGGCGTCCCTGCCGTGGCCGGTGGACCCGGCCCAGGTTCTCATCACCACCGGCTCGCAGCAAGGCCTGGATCTGGCGGCCAAGGTGCTGATCGACCAGGGCAGCCGCATCCTGGTGGAAACGCCCACCTACCTGGGCGCCTTGCAGGCCTTCGCGCCGATGGAGCCGCAGGTGCGCAGCGTGGCCA
Source organism: Hylemonella sp. (assembly GCA_040377375.1). GTDB lineage: Bacteria > Pseudomonadota > Gammaproteobacteria > Burkholderiales > Burkholderiaceae_C > JBEIOV01. The sequence goes on along the minus strand of JBEIOV010000010.1, from coordinate 64,284 downwards.
GCGATGAGGAGGGCGTGGACATCGCCGATTTGCGCGCGAATGCACGGGGGAAACCGGGATCCGACCCCGGTTTCCCCCGCTTTTTCTACGTGCTGCCGAATTTCCAGAACCCCACCGGGCGCACCATGAGCGAGACGCGGCGCGCGGCACTGAGCGCCTGCGCCGCCGAACTGGGCCTGCCCCTGCTCGAGGACAACCCCTATGGCGAGCTCTGGTTCGACCGCCCGCCGCCCGCGCCGCTGAGCGCGCGCCACCCCGACGGCTGCCTCTACCTCGGGTCGTTTTCCAAGGTGCTGGCGCCCAGCCTGCGCCTGGGCTTTCTGGTGGCGCCCCGGGCCGTGTTCCCCAAGCTGCTGCAGGCCAAGCAGGCGGCCGACCTGCACAGCCCCGGCTTCAACCAGCGCGTCGTGGCCGAAGTGATGAAGGATGGTTTTCTGGACCGCCATGTGCCGCGCATCCGCGCGCTGTACAAGGCGCAGCGCGACGTGATGCTGGCCGCGCTGGCGCAGCACATGCCGCCCGGGGTGAGCTGGAACCAGCCCGCCGGCGGCATGTTCCTCTGGGCCCGTCTGCCCGAAGGGCTGGACGCCGCGGCCCTGCTGCCCCGGGCCGTGGCGCAGGGCGTGGCCTTCGTGCCGGGCGCCGCGTTTTATGCCGACCATGCCGACCCGCGCACCTTGCGCCTGTCCTTCGTGACCGCCAGCGAGCAGGAAATCCAGCAGGGCGTGGCCGCCCTCGCCGCCGTCATCCGGGAGAACATGGCATGAGCCTCCCCACGCAAGCATCAGCAAAGACCCGGCCCCTTCGACAGGCTCAGGACAGGCCCTTCAAGCAGGTCGACGTCTTCACCGACACGCCCTACCTGGGCAACCCGCTGGCCGTGGTGCTGGACGGCCGGGGCTTGAGCGATGACGAGATGCAGCGCTTCGCGCGCTGGACCAACCTGTCGGAAACCACCTTCGTGCTGCCGCCCACGCAAGGCCAGGCCGACTACCGCCTGCGTATCTTCACGCCGGGTGGCGAGCTGCCCTTTGCCGGCCACCCCACGCTGGGCAGCTGCCACGCCTGGCTGCAAGCCGGTGGCGCGCCCAAAGCCGGCGATGACATCGTGCAGGAATGCCAGGTCGGCCTGGTCCGCATCCGTCGCCACGGCGAACGTCTGGCCTTTGCCGCGCCACCACTCCAACGCAGCACGCCCAGCTCGGCCCTGCTGGCACAGGTGGCCTCCGCGCTCGGGCTTGATCCTGTTCGGATCCTTGCCGCGCAGTTGCTGGACAACGGCCCGCTCTGGCTCGGCCTGCTGCTGGACAGCCAGGACACCGTGCTCGGCCTGGAGCCGGACCATGCCGCCCTGAAAAACCTCAAGCAAAAAGTGGGTGTGGCCGCCGTCGAACCTGCGCAGCCAGCTACAAGTTTGATAGCAAGATCGAACCGCGAAGCCCGCGCCTTTGCCGACCACGCCGCGGACCCCGCTGCCGCGGCCGCCCCCGATCTGGAAGTGCGCGGCTTCGCCGCCCCGGTGGGCATCAACGAGGACCCGGTCACCGGCAGCCTCAACGCCAGCCTGGCCCAGTGGCTGATCGCCGAGGGCCATCTGCCCGAACGCTACATGGCCGCGCAAGGCAGCTGCCTGGGCCGCGCCGGGCGCGTGCACATCGAGCGCGATGCGGCCGGCCAGGTCTGGGTGGGCGGCGCATGCGTCACCTGCATCGACGGCAGCGTGGTGCTTTGATGCTGGACCACCTCGTGCTGATGGCGGCCAGCCTGGAGCAGGGTGTGCAATGGTGCGAAGCGACCCTGGGCATCACGCCCGGCCCGGGCGGCAAGCACGCGCTCATGGGCACGCACAACCGGGTTTTCAAGATCGCGACGCCGCGGCACCCGCAAGCCTATTTCGAGATCATCGCCATCGATCCGGGCACCGCCCGCCAGCGCCCGGCAACCACCCGGCGCTGGTTTGACATGGATGAGCCGGCCTTGCGCGAGCGCGTGGCCAGGCAGGGCCCGCAGCTCGTGCACTTCCTGGCCAGCGTGCCCGACGCCCAGGCGGCCGTGGCCGCGCTCCAGACGCAAGGCATAACACGCGGCCAGGTGCTGCCAGCCGCGCGGCCCACGCCGGCTGGCCTGCTGCAATGGCGGATCACGGTGCGCGACGATGGCCAGCGCCTGTTCGACGGCTGCCTGCCCACGCTCATCCAGTGGGGTGCCGTGCATCCCGCGCAAGCCATGCCCGAGAGCGGCGTCACGCTGCACAGCCTGCGGGTGGCTCACCCGCAGGCTGAAGCGCTGGCCACGGCTTACCGCGCCATCGGGCTGGCGGACGTGCCGGTCCAGGCCGGCCCGGCCCGCCTCACGGCGCAGTTGCACACGCCGAACGGCCCGGTCGAAATTCACTCCTGAATTGATAGCTGTCGTCGCCCGTGCGACAAGGGCTGGAGGCACTTTTAGCCACAATCCGGGGATGGGAACCCTCTACCTCGTGCGCCACGGCCAGGCTTCGTTTGGCGCGCAGGACTACGACCAGCTGAGCGAGCTCGGGAAAAAGCAAAGCGTGCGGCTGGGCGAGTACTGGCGCGAGCGGGGACTGGCGTTCGACGCCGTGCTCACCGGCACGCTGCGCCGCCATGCGCAGACCTGGGCCGGCATTGCCGAAGGGTTGGGAATCGCTGCTCCGCCAAGCGAAATGAGCACCGCCGGTCCGTCCCAGGAGGCGAAGGCCCCAAGCAACGCGCCGGGCCCACCTGCGCCCGGGGGCAGCGCAGAACACGAAGCGGCAAGCGTGGGGGCACCTATTCTCTGGAAAGGACTGAACGAGTACGACAGCGAGGCCGTGATTGCCGCCATCCACCCGCACCCGCTGGAAAAACCCGACACGCCCGAGCTGTACCGCCACCACTTCCGCCTGCTGCGCGACGGCCTGACGCAGTGGATGAACGGCGTGGTCAGCCCCAAGGGCATGCCGAGTTACCCGCAGTTTCTGGCCGGCGTCACCAGCGCGCTGGACCACATCCGGCAGAACTTCGACGGCCCTGTGCTGATCGTCTCCAGCGGCGGACCGATTGCCACCGCGGTGGGCCATGTGCTGGGCACCACGCCCGAGACCACGATCGAACTCAACCTGCGCATCCGCAACAGCTCGGTGACCGAGTTCAATTTCAATCCGAAGCGCCACACGCTGCAGACCTACAACACCCTGCCGCACCTGGACCAGCCGGACCACGCGCCCTGGATCACCTACGCCTGATTCCACCGCGGCCCCGCCGCCTCCGTGACGAACACGCCCGCCAGGATCACGACGGTCCGCCGATCCGCGCACGGAAGAAAAAAAGAAATCGCCAGTCCGGCTGCCAGCGGCAGCGCTAGCCGCCCAGCTGCCAACGTCATCGCACCCGCCCCGAATCGGGCGTGCGGACCCTGAGGAAACCCGGGCCGCGGCGGCGCAAGGCCGGGAGTGTCACGAAATTTTCATACCCGGCAACAACAATCGTGGCTTTTCCAACCACAAGGATTTCACGTGTCCCACCCCAAACACCATCCCGACTCCCCCAACGGCCAGGACGATATTTCCAAGAACACGTCTGGCAACCCCAGCTTTGAGACCATCCTGAACGCCCGCCTGGCGCGGCGCAGCGTCCTGCAAGGTGGCTTCGGTCTGGCCGCCAGCAGTTTCATGGGGATGGGCCTGAGCGCCTGCGGCGGTGGTAGTTCCGCCGATACCACGTTCAGACTGGGTTTCACGGCCGTCGCCAAAAACCTGGACGACCTCGTCACGATCCCGACGGGCTACACCTATTCCGCCCTGTACCGCCTCGGCGATCCGATCAACAACGCCACCGCGGCCTATGCCAACGACGGCACCGACAGCGCCGCCAGCTTCACCACCCGCGCCGGCGACCACCATGACGGCATGTCCTATTACGGCCTGAACAGCGCCGGCACCGGCAAGGAGCTGACCAATGTCAACCGCGGCCTGCTGGCCATGAACCACGAGAACATCACCCAGATCTTCTTGCACACGGCGGCCGAAGTCGGCGCCGGCTTCCCCACCGCCGGCCGCGTGGTCGCGCAGATCGACAAGGAAGTCAACGTCCACGGCGTTTCCGTGATCGAAGTGCAAAACGCCAGCGGCACCTTCGCGGTCAACAAGGCTTCCACCTACAACCGCCGCATCACCGCCGCCACTGAAATGGACCTCAACGGTCCGGTGAGCGGCAATGCCCTGGTGCAAACCAAATACTCGACGACCGGTGTCAAGACCCGCGGCACGCTCAACAACTGCGCCAACGGCGTCACCCCCTGGGGCACCTACCTGACCTGCGAGGAAAACTGGGCCGGCTACTTCAAGCGCCCGGCCAGCGCCGCCACGGCCACCACCAAGACGCAGGCCGTGCAGAACCGCTACATGGGCACAACTTCCAGCAACGGCAGCTACGGCTGGGCCAACCCCACGGGCGGTGACGTCAGCGGCACCGGCCTGTACGACCGCTGGAACATCAACGTCGTGGGTGCCGCCGCCACCGACGACTACCGCAACGCCGCCAACACCTTCGGCTGGGTGGTCGAGGTCGATCCGTTCGCCCCGGCCTCCCTCCCGCGCAAGCGCACCACCATGGGCCGCTTCGGCCATGAGGGCGCCATGCCGGCCAAGGTCACCGTGGGCAAACCCATCGTCTATTACATGGGCGACGACTCCCAAGGCGAATACATCTACAAATACGTTTCCACGGCCAACTGGGACGCCGCCGACGCCAACGGCGGCCTGACCGCCGGCAACAAATACCTGGACAGCGGCAAGCTGTATGTGGCCACCTACAACGCCAACGGCAGCGGCACCTGGACCGAACTCAACATCAGCAACGCGACCATCGCCGCCGGCTACACCGCCTACGGCTTTGCCTATACCTTCGCCGATCAGTCCGACGTGCTCGTCAACTGCCGCCTGGCCGCCGATGCCGTGGGCGCCACCCCGATGGACCGCCCCGAGTGGACCGGCGTGCACCCGACCACCGGCGACATCTACGTCACCCTGACCAACAACAGCAACCGCGGCACGACCGGCACGTTCACCAGCGGCAAGGCCAAGGGGCTGGACGCGCCCAACCCGCGTTACTACTCCGACGCCAAGGGCGCCGCGACCAATACCGGCAACGTCAACGGCCACATCATCCGCATGAAGGAAACCGGCAGCGACCCGGCGGCGCTCACCTTCAACTGGGACATCTACCTGTTCGGCGCTCAATCCGACGCCAACGGCTCCAATGTGAACATCTCGGGCCTGACGGCCGACAGCGACTTCTCCAGCCCCGACGGCCTGTGGTTCAGCCAGGCCGTCCCCGGCCTGATGTGGATCCAGACCGACGACGGCAACTACACCGACGTCACCAACTGCATGATGCTGGCCGCCCTGCCAGGCGCCTATGGCGACGGCGGCGCGGTCAGCGTCACCAACACGGCCGTGCCCAGCAACGGCGGCGCCAACCAGACGGTGGCGACCTATGCCGGCAAGGTTGCCTCCTCGACCACCCTGCGCCGCTTCCTGGTGGGCCCCAAAGGCTGCGAGATCACCGGCATCACCGAAACGCCGGATGGCAAGGCCATCTTCATCAACATCCAGCACCCGGGCGAGAACACCACCGCGGGCAACATCGCCACACCAGCCAACTTCGAGAGCCACTGGCCCGATGGCGGCACGGCGCGCCCCCGCTCCTCGACCATCGTCATCACCAAGACCGGTGGCGGCCTGATCGGCGCCTGAGCATCAAGCGCCTGATGGCAGCTGCCGCACCGATGGTGCGGCAGCTTTTTTTTGGCCTGCTGGCTTCCTGAGCGCTTCGGGCCGGCTTTTTGCTAGCATCCGGTGCATGGCCTCCACCCTGACACCTTCCATCGGCCCGGCCGCCCCCGCCGGACCGCTGGACGCCCAGGCCACCGCCCCGCTGCCCGACCCGCAATGGCGCGCCCAGGAGCTGCTGCTGATGCGCGAAGTGATGCGCCTGATCGGCAAGAGCCTGGCGCCCGGCGTGGTGATGCGCGAGATGCTGCACCTGATGTCCGAACTGCTGGGCCTGAACCGCGGGCGCATCGTGCTGAGCGATCCGGACCATGCGCCGCAAGATGGCGAGAGCGCGCCGGCGCGCATCTGCTTTGCCTACGGCCTGACCCAGGCCGAGATGGCGCGCGGCGTCTACGCCCCGGGCGAAGGCATCACCGGGCGCGTGCTGGCCACCGGCCAGCCGATCCTGGTGCAGGACATCGATGCCGAACCCCAGTTTCTGGCCCGCGCCGTGACGCGCGCGCAGCTGCCGCAGGAAACCGTGGCCTTCATGGCGCTGCCGATCGAGGTGAACCACCAGACCGTGGGCGTGCTGGCCTGCCATCGCATCCGCAGCCGCCGGCGCCACCTCAACGACGACATGGCGCTGCTCAAGATCCTGGCCACGCTGGCCGGGCAGATTTTGCAGCTGCAAACCCTGATGCAGGAGAAAACCCGTGCGCTCGAAGCCCGCAACGCCCTGCTGACCCACGCGCTGGACGCCGCCGCCGTGCGCTACGGCATCATCGGCAGCTCGTCCGCGCTGCTGCGGGCCCTGAGCGAGCTCGAGCGCGTCTCGCAGGCGCAGGCCAGCGTGCTGCTGCTGGGCGAATCGGGCACCGGCAAGGAATTGTTTGCGCGCGCCCTGCACCTGAGCAGCCAGCGGCGCGACGCGCCCTTCATCAAGGTCAATTGCGCCGCCATTCCCGACACCCTGTTCGAGTCCGAGCTGTTCGGCTACGAGCGCGGCGCCTTCACCGGCGCGGCCAGCACGCGCGCCGGCTGGTTCGAACAGGCCCACCATGGCACCATCTTCCTCGACGAGATCGGCGACATGCCGCTGGCCATGCAGACCAAGCTGCTGCGCACCCTGCAGGAGGGCACCATCGTGCGCCTGGGCGGCAAGCGCGAGATCAAGGTGGACGTGCGGCTGGTGGCCGCCACCCACCGCGACCTGGAGACCGACGTGGCCAGGGGCACGTTCCGGCGCGACCTGTTCTACCGCCTCAACGTCATCCCGATCCGGCTGCCGTCCCTGCGCGAGCGGCGCGAGGATATCCGCACCCTGGCCATCCATTTCGTGAACCGCGCCAACCAGGCCAACCAGCGCAATGTGCACCTCTCCGGCGCCGCGCTGGAGCGGCTGGAAAACCACCCCTGGCCCGGCAATATCCGCGAACTGGGCAATGTGATCGAACGGCTGGTGCTGCTGGCCGACAGCCCCCAGGTGTCGGCCGCCGCGCTGGAGCGCTTTTTACCGCGTGAAAACGCCAGCCTACCCGACGCACCGCCGCCCGCGCCCATGCCGGCCAGCGCCCGCCCCGCCCCGCTGGTGCGGGACTACCTGCCGGCGCACTCGCACACCCTCGAGGAACTGCAGCGCACCCTGGCCCTGCACCACGGCAACCAGTCGCGCGCGGCACAGGCCCTGGGCCTGACGGCACGGCAATTCGGCTACCGGCTGCGCAAGGCCGCGCCGCAGAAGTAAGTCCCGGCATCGCTGGTGCCCCGCAGCGCGTGGGCGCCGCGCATCGGCTGCGTACAGGCGCCCGAACGCGGCAAAAGCCGTTCCTGTGTTCGCTAGCGCACAGAACTTCTCGCGGCATGCGTTCATGCTGCGCTTGTGTCGGGTGACACAAGCTGAACCGTGCTGGTTTTGGGGTGGATAACCCGAAGCCATGGATCAGCCATCCATGTCGCCATTTTTTACGTCCAGCGGAGTCCCGATGAACCGGTACTCCGCACCTATTTGAAGGAAAAAGCCATGAGCCTGGCCACCATACTGCTGATCGTTCTCATCCTGATGCTGATTGGCGTCATTCCGACCTGGCCGCACAGCAGGAACTGGGGCTACGGGCCCAGCGGCGGATTGGGCTTGATCGTGATCATCCTCATCGTGCTGCTGCTGATGGGACGCCTGTAACGCATGCGGGCGTGCAAGGCGATCATCACATCGATGCAGCGCAAGGAAGGCGAAATGAAAACAACGGGTTGGCAAGGCGGCTTCCCATGGCCGGCCGTCATGCCGGCCAGCGCCGCGCCCGCCCGCTTGCCGGCCTTGCTGGCCCTTGCGCTGGCGCTGCTGCTGGGCGGCTGTGCCGGCCAGAAGTTCCAGGCGGACACCCAGCAAATCGTTCCGACGACCCAGGTGCTGGCGATCAACCTGAAACCGGAGGATCTGCGGGCCGGAGGGATCGCCTTCATCACGCCGTCCTCGGTGACCGGGCAGGAAGAAGACAAACAAGCCCTGGCGCTCTCCTTCACCGAAATTCTGCAAAATATCCGTCCGGACCTGCGCGTCGTGCCCCTGCCGCAAACACTGAGCGCGATCAATCGCATGGGGCTCACGCGCGAATACCGGCAGATGTTCGAGGACTACCGCTCGGCCGGCATCTTCGACCCCGAGAGCCTGCAGAAAGTGGCCAAGGTGGCCGGCGTTCGTTATCTGGCGCAACTCAAACTGGGTGCGTTCCGGCAGGAATCCCGGGGCCGATTCGGGATGCTGGGGCTGCGCGTGCTGGAAACCAAGACCAGCACCATCCGGCTGTTCCTTCAAATCTGGGACAGCAAGGACGGCTCGGTCGCCTGGGAAGGCGCCCAGGAGTCCACCGTTTCGCATGAATCGATGGCCGAGGAATACGTTTCCCTCAAAAGCATTGTCCAGGAATCAGCGCGCGATCTCGTGACGCATTTGCCCTAGGGACGCCCGGCATCAGCGGCGCCGCCCGCGGCCGTCACGGCCTGGCATCGGTTCGCGTCGCCACGTAGATGTGCCAGACCGCGATGAACATCGCCGCGATCACGGGGCCGATGACAAAACCGTTGATGCCGAACACCGCCATGCCGCCCAGCGTGGTGATCATCACCACGTAGTCGGGCATGCGCGTGTCCTTGCCGACCAGGGCCGGCCGCAGCAGGTTGTCCACCAGGCCGATCACCAGCACGCCCCAGGCGATCAGCGCGAGGCTCTGCCAGATCGCGCCCGTCATCAGGAAATAAAGCGCGACCGGCAGCCACACCAGCCCGGCGCCGACCGCCGGCAGCAGCGACAGGAAGGCCATCAGCACCGCCCACAGCAAGGCCGCGCTGACGCCCAGGAACCAGAACGCCAGGCCGCCCAGCGCCCCCTGGATGGCCGCCACCAGCAGGTTGCCCTTGACCGTGGCGCGGATCACGGTGGTGAACTTGTCGAGCAGCTCCTGCTTGTGCGCGGGCGCCAGCGGGACCGCGCGCAGCACGGCGCGCGCCACGCCGTCGCCGTCGCGGATCAGGAAGAACGCGAGGTACAGGGTGATGAACAGGCTGGCCACGAATTCGAAGGTGTTCTGGCCGATGCTCAGCGCCTGGGTTGCGATGAACTGGCCGCCCTGCGTCAGCGCGGCGGACAGCCGGCGCTGCAGGGTGTCGAAGTCGATCAGGCCGAAGCGGTCGAGCAGCGCCGTCACCCAGTTGGGCAGCGCGTCGAACAGCCCGTGAAAATAAAGCGCCGGATTCAACTCGCCCGACTGCAGCCGCTGGTACAAAAACGCCGCTTCGCGCGCCAGCGAGGCGGTGACCAGCACGAAGGGAAGAATGACGATCAGCAGCACGATCAGCAGCGTCAGCAGCGCCGCCAGCGTGCGCCGCTGCCTGAGCCGCGGCAGCAGCCGGCGGTACACCGGCGTGAACAGCAGGGCGATGATCGCGCCCCACATGATCGTCCCGAAAAGCGGCAGCAAAATCCACCCGAAAGCCAGGGAGACGGCAACCAGCAGCGGCAAAAGCGCCCTGTTCTCCAGGTGGGCCGGGGTATTTTCATCGGATGGTTTCATCGGGTTTCTCGGGGGGCAGGCCGGGGTCGGCCCAGCCATCGTAGCAGCGTCACGGTGGCCGCCGCAACGCCATCCGGCCCTGTGCCGCACGCGCCGTGCCGGCGCGGCCCCCGACACGGCGCGCTGGCGCCTGGAGCGCCAGGTGACTAAACTCGGCCTCCCGGAGACTTGATTTGTGGAGGTGCCCGTGAACCCAATGCCCGAGTCGACAACCGCCCTGGCGCGCACCGCGGCCAGCCCGGGGCCGGAGCACCGCTATCGCGCCATCCGCCAGGCCACGCAGGCGCTGGCGGCGCCGCTCTCGGCGGAAGACTGCGCCATCCAGTCCATGCCCGACGCCAGCCCGGTGAAGTGGCATCTGGCGCACACTAGCTGGTTCTTCGAGACCTTTGTGCTCGCGCCGCACCAGCCGGGTTATCGCGCCTTCGACCCCGCCTACCGCGTGCTCTTCAACTCCTACTACAACGCGGTGGGCGACAGGCACCCGCGGCCCGAGCGCGGCCTGCTGTCGCGCCCCGGGCTGGAGGAGGTGCTGGCCTACCGCCGCCATGTCGACGCGGCCCTGCCCGGCCTGCTGTCCGGTTCGCCATCGGCTGAAGTGGTCACCCTGATCGAGCTGGGCCTGCAGCACGAGCAGCAGCACCAGGAGCTCATCCTCACCGACGTCAAGCACCTGCTGTCGCGCCATCCGCACAAACCGGCCTACCAGAAACCCTGGCCCCTGACCCCGGTGCGCGCGCGCGAGCGGCAATGGATCGCGCATGCGCAAGGCCTGCGGGAGACCGGGCACGCCGGCCCGGATTTCGCTTTCGACAACGAAACGCCGCGCCACCGCGTCTGGCTCGATGCCTTCCAGATCGCATCCCACCCCGTGACCCATGGCGACTTCATCGACTTCATTGACGACGGCGGTTATCGCCGGCCCGAGCTGTGGCTGTCCGCCGGCTGGGACGCCGCGGCGGCCCGTGGCTGGCAGGCGCCCGGCTACTGGACGCAGCGCGACGGCCAGTGGCATGCCTTCACGCTCCATGGCGAGGTGCCGGTGGACCCGCACGCGCCGGTCTGCCACGTGAGCTTTTTCGAGGCCGAGGCCTTTGCGCGCTGGGCCGGCGCCCGGCTGCCGACCGAAGCCGAATGGGAAGTGGCCGCGCGCGATGCGCCGCGCACCGGCAATTTTGCCGAGAGCGGCGCCCTGCATCCGCTGGCGCTGCGCGAGGCGGCGGCCGAGGGCCAGCTGGCGCAGGCCTTCGGCGACGTGTGGGAATGGACCCGCAGCGACTACGGGCCCTACCCCGGCTTTCAGCCGGCAGCCGGCGCCGTGGGCGAGTACAACGGCAAGTTCATGTGCGGCCAGTACGTGCTGCGCGGCGGATCGTGCGCCACCCCGGCCAGCCATATCCGTGCAAGCTATCGCAATTTCTTCCCGCCGGAGGCGCGCTGGCAGTTCTCGGGGCTGCGGCTGGCGCGGGATGCCTGAAGGCACGGGTCATTAGGGTATTGGTTGCGGAAGGCCGAATCAGCGGCGTGCAGCGCTTGTCAGCTTATGGTCAGGAAGATTCTTTAAATATTCTTCCCAAAGTACTACATTAGCCGCTGACTTTGTTGAGTTTTATCACATCGCCATCGATCACAGCGCACCTATTAGAGGCACCTATTTCACCGAGCTATCGCCCTTAATTGGGGGGCCTTGGCCTCCGCAGTATCGTGCAGTTCGGTCGCTTTAAGCTTCTCATTTATCGAGAGCTGATATTCACGAATGAGGCGAGCGGCCTCCTCGCTCTCCAAGGCGCCCGATAAAGGCGAGGATTGCTCGCTCCTATGTTGCATCTGGATGATTCGCCTCGTCCACAGCCCAAGCAGTCCTGGTTGCTCCATACTCTTTTCCTCCTACGTCTACTTGCTTCGATTCATGAACCGCAAGTTCAGCTGCGGCTCAAAATAATGCTTCCTCTTCAACCAGATCAACCCTTCGCCCTTCGTAATTACGGCGACATCGATCGGCCCACCCACGGATTCAGACGGTGACGTAACGCGCTCTCGTAGCGCCTCAAGAACAAGAAGAGACTCCGCGAGATGTCCCATTTCAGAAACGCTCAGGCTGTTAAGCACTCGCCGCAAAGGATAGAAGTTCTCGGTCCAGTTCTTCAACCTAAATGCGTCCATGAACTCGTTGTGCCTCTGGGTAACCACTCCGTGGAATGCCACCGGATTCAATTGAACACCGGCAGCAGCTATGTCCTTAAGCACATTTTGCACGAATGTTAGGCTTGTTTCACGGTTGATTTCCGCAAGAGTAGAGTCGAAACCATCCGTAAATCTCTCGATCATCGAGGCTTGCGCAAACGGCTGAATCCATGCGTCGTTATCGTGCGTAACAGCATACGAGTTTATTTTTTGCCAGTAGAGCGTATCTCCGATGTGCCCATAGAATCGCAAGTGAATGTACGATGGGAATATTTCGTCACCCCCATAGCCGGCGATCACCACACCGGTCGAGCTTAAAAAGCTAGCGGGTTCTTTGGTTAAAACTTCCATCGCCAACGCTGCCAGTTGATTGGGGTTAACGTATTGATATCGTGGCTCGGTCAAAAGTTCCTTCGACAGATCGGCAAGAATTTGATTTGAAGCTGCCTGAACTAATGCGATATCAGCTGGCTGCAAGAGAGTGGCCACCGGAACAGCGCTGAGTCTTGTTGCACATGTTCGGTGCCCCGCTTGCCATTCTGCTTGCCGCTGCGCTGGGATGGCATTTACATCTTGAAATCCGGGATTGGTTAAGGCAATTTCCGTAAGAACATGACCGGATGCGCGATATAGCCGTTTTGACAGGATATCTCCTCTAACTGCAACTGGAAATAGCCTGTTATTAGCCTGCAGAAAGTTTATCAGCGCTGCGCTGTAGTCCTCCAACTGAGGGCGTTCTGCATGATGAGCATCGCCTTGCCGGAACAGCTTCAGAGCAAGCTCCCAGGGCACCCTGTCAATGTCCGCACTGGCGTAAATTGTCAACGCGACATTTCCATGAGCAGACAGATCAAATATCTTATTCGCCGACTTAGAGTATCTTGGATGCGGGTCTCGCCCAGTCGTGACCGCACTATCGGCCGCGATCACAACGGCGTCCTTGTTTAGCATCAAGACTTCACTTGTCATTTAACACGCCCCTTGTTATCTGTGCCAGCCTCGCGCCTTCGTGCTCAATCTCAACCCACCCTCGTCACCACATTCTTTGAGGCATCCGCACTTCAGGTGAGATTCAAACACTATTGGTTTTCTGTCAACAGGAAATGCCCTGGCATAACTGCACCTTGGCGAGCGGCTATCCCTATTAGCCATCACTGCCGGATGTCCCGCCGTCAACGACGGCGATTCACTCTGAACGGCATTCCATACTGACGATCAGTCAACGCCTCGGGTTTGGAACTTAGTTGGGCACGAACTTATCGCACACTCAGGCACGGCCAACCATCCTGGCGCCAGCTTTTAAGCCCAATCACGTCCGTCAACCCCCACCCACACAGGTTACCTACTAAGTCTTACGGCCACTCGCCCATTGAATGGACCTCCTTTGGGAACACCAAAGAGCGCGGATTCCTCCAACGGTAAATTTTCGAATAGGCGCGATGAATTACCGCATACTGATAACTCTACTCAGTATCTGGGTCCTCAATGTTGCGGCTACTGGACAGCCCTGGGACCAATATAACGTTGAGAATTCCCTTTTGATGTGTTCGTCTGACCGCAAAGGGCATTTCCCTGACATCTGCTTTTTACACAAAAGCGACGAAACACAATGCTGACATTGTGAAAACATAAAGTGCTTTCCGGCCTGAGCACTCGTTAGATTTGCTATATTTTTAATAGCTGCTCACATAATCAAGTCAAGGGCTACAGCCCTATTTCTTATAAATTTTTGCTGAGCGCCACCTGACGGCGCAGGGTCGCGACGAAAAAACCCAGCAGGATCAGCGCGATGCCGGCGACATGGAAGGCGTGCACGGGTTCCCGCAGGACGAGGAAGGCGAGGAGCGCGGTAAACAGCGCGACGAGGTGGAACGAGACGCCCGTCACGGTGGCGCCCAGCGTTGCGACGCAACGATTCCAGAGGATGAAGGCGAAGAGCGAGGCAAAAATGCCGATGTAGAGAACGGCCCCGAGCGAGGCCGGATCGGTCGGGATCCGGGCGCCGCGCGCGAGTTCGACCACCCAGAAAGGCATCAGGACAACGAGCCCCGCCGCCATGGTTGCGGCCAGAAACACCAGGGGGTCGATCGCCGCGGGCTTGCGCCGCAGGAGAACGGAGTACACGGCGTAGTTGGCCACGGCCACGAGCACGAGCAGCTCGCCGCCGTCAAACCGCAGAGCCGCGAGGCTGGCCAGGTCGCCGCGCGCCACGATCCACGCCACGCCAACAAACGAAATGGCGATGCCCAGGAGCGCCCTCCAGCGGATGCGTTCGACGCCGAGGAGCACGGCGGCCAAGGGGACCATGAGCGGCAGCGTCGAGTTGAGGAAGGCGACGCTGGCGGCCGACACGGTCTGCAGGGCGAGGTAACCCAGGGCGTTGTAGCCGGCGATGCCGAAGGCGCCGCAGGCCGCGATGAGCCCCCAGTGCCGGGCCAGCAGGTGTTGCTCGCGCCGGGCCTGCCGCCAGACAAAGGGTGCCAGCACCAGCAGCGCCACGACCCAGCGGCCAACCGCCAGGGAAACCGGCGGGAAAACCGGCCCCAGCGCGCGGCCCAGGACCAGGTTGCCGGCCCAGAACGCCGGTGGCAGCCACAGGAGCCAGACCGGGCGGGCCCAGAGCGAGAGGAGCAGCTTGCGCATCTACCGGCCCTGCAGCCCGATGCGGGCGCGCCGGTTGCAGCGGCCCTTGTTCCCGATCTTGAGGATGCCGGAATGGTCCTGGCGGAAAAGTTGCGTCATGGTTTGCCTTGCGGGTTGGCGCCAGCATGGCAGGACGGCTTGCCGAGTTATTGGTCAAAATTGACGGCGGCGGGGTTTTTCACCCGGCATGCGCGCGCGCAAACTGGAGCGGTGTCATGCCAAAAGCCCGCTTGAAGTGCTTGTTCAGCGCGCTTTGGTCGTAAAAACCCGCCGCCAGCGCGGCGTCGACCACGGATTGGCCGGCGCGCAGCCGCCCTGCGGCGGCCTTGAGCCGCAGCTGGGTCAGGTAGGCGTGCGGGGTCAGGCCGATGGATCGCTTGAACACGCCGATCAGCTGGAAAGGCGTCAGGTCCGCCACTTGCCCCATTTGCGCCAGCGTCAAGGGCTGCGCGTAAGCGTCCTGCAGCAGCTCCAGCACGGGCACGAGCACGCGCGCATCCGCCGGCGCCGCGGGAGCGCGTTGCGCCGCCTGGCCATGCCCCAGAAACAGCGCACCGAAGCTGCGCACGAGCAACTCCCGGTGAAGCAGGGCGTCCGGCTCCGCGTCCAGGGCCCGGTGCAGTTCCAGAAAGCGCTGAACGAGCGCGGGGTCGTGGAAGACATTCGATGTGAAATAACGCGGCTGATCGATCCCCAGGCAGGCCAGCACGTCCGCCGTCGCGGCCTCGCCCAGGTAGAAGGAGCGATAGCGCCAGCGCGCGCTGGCGCCCATGCGCCCGGAATGGGGTTCAAACGGGTTGAACACGAGAAGCGCCTGCGCATGGGCGGTATCCGTGCGGCCGCGGCTCTTGAACTCCGAGCCGCCGACCTCGGTCACCGCCACCACGAGCGCCTCGTGGAGGTGGGGGGCGTAGTCATGCGTCGTGAAATCGGCATGAAGCAGGTCCATGCCGGGCAGGCCGGGCGCTTGCCAATACCGCGACTTGTTATGAGGGTCCAGGCGAGCCAACGAAACATCCTCCGGGCATGGGTGCGGGTGGTGGCAGCGTCCGGCCCTGCGCGAGGCAGGCAGCCGCGCTGCGTGCCCCGGAGCATACATTTTTCGGATGCGCGCCGCTTTTATTTTTCGGCGGCTTCGGATTCCTTTTGTTGCAGTGTCCCGATCAGGCGGCGCAGTCGCGCCACGCCGGCATCGCTGGCAATGCGCACCGGCCGCAGGCCCGGATGGCGGTCTTCTTCACGCTGGATGGCTTCAAGAAGCACGCGGTCTTCGTCAAAGGTTGCCTTGTAGAGCTGTTCGAATTCCGCCGTGACGGCCGCGTCCCGCGTTGCAAAGTTGCGCAGCTGAAAGGAAAAGTAGTGCGTCGATGACGCGTCCCGCGGGGTGAGAAACGCGTAGGACAGCACGCGGTAAGGAGCCGCCGCCTGTTCCTGCGGCGTGTGCGCCAGACCGGCATCCATGGCGCCGAAGTCCACCCAGGACGTGGCCGGGGCCTTCAGGTGGTAAAACTGCCATCGGTCCACCAGGCAACCCGGGCGGGAAAAACGCTCGACGAACCGCTTCACGATGGGCACTGGCGCGGCCCCCTCTATCCATCGGCCACAGGTCACCACGCCCTGGCTTTCGCTGGCGCTGACGGCAACATCTTCCGCCGCCGTGTTGCCGATGGTGCGCTGGTGAACAAAACTGGTGTGCGCGGGGTCGACCAGGTTGTCGGCGATGTTGAGCCAATTGGCCTTGAACAAGCTGTACCCGCGAGACAGCCCCCAGCCGCCAGCCGCCACTGCCGCGTATTGGTCGATGTCCACCAGCGCCGCGGGGTCGGCCAGCTCGGCCTTCCCCATCCACACAAAAACCAAGCCAAAGCGTTCCAGCACGGGAAAGCTTTGCACGACGGCCCCTGCCGGGGCGCCATTCTGGCCCGGTACGCGCTGGCATCGCCCCGTGCCGTCATAGGCCATGCCGTGGTAGGGGCATACGATGGTTTCGCCCTGGATGTCGCCCATCGACAGCGGCGCAAAACGGTGCGCGCAACGGTCGCGCAAGGCGGCCAATCTGCCAGACTGGCTGCGGTAGAGAACGATGCGCTGCGCCAGGAGCGTGCACGGCAGGGGCCGGTCGGCCACTTCGCTGCTGCTTGCCGCGGCGTACCAGGCATTGGAGACAAAATCGCTATGAAGAGATGCCATGAGGAAGGTGCCCGGCGATCAGAGTTTGCGCTCGGCCGCGGCGGGCAGCAGGCTGCTGTTGAACAGCTGGTCGGCATCCACGAAATTCTTCAGGCCGAAAGCGTCCACGATCTGGACGATGTTGCTGCGCAGGCGCGGCTTGTCCACGTCCCCCAGCCCGGTCTTGCGCACCGTGGGCGTGGCCACGAAGTTGTCCAGGAAAAAGCGCAGGCGGCGCTCCTCGACCGCGGGGTCGATGATGCCGTTGCGCTCCTTGACGTACTGGATGGCGGCCTTGGGATCGGCGATGGTTTCCTTGATGCCCTTGTTGAGCGCCCGCAGGAAGCCGGCCACCGCCTGGGGGTTCTCGGTCAGCAGCCTGGCCGAGGCGATGACGGCGTTGCCGTACAGATTGACGCCATGGTCGGCATACTTGAACACGGTCAGCTCGCTCTCCTTGACGCCGCGGCCTTCCAGGTTGAGCAGGCTGGTGTAGTAAAAGCCCGTGATCCCGTCCAGTTCCCCCTTGACGAGCAGCGTCTCGCGCAAGGCCGGGTCCACATTGGTCCAACTGACCGCATTGGCGTCAATGCGATTGGCCTTGGCAAACACGGGCCAGGACTTGCGGCCGGCGTCAAATACCGGCGCGCCGAGCTTCTTGCCCTTCAGGTCGGCCGGCGTCCTGATGCCGGAAGATTTAAGCGCAAAAATGGCCGACGGCGTTCTTTCCAGAAGCATGTAAACCGCTTGAATGCGGGGGCTGTTCGGGTTGACCGCGAGGTATTCGACCAAGGCACTGGTATCGGCAAAGCCGATGTCGTGTGTTCCCCCGACGATGCGTTGCATGGCGGCCGTGGATCCGTTGCCCGCGTCAATCACCACATCCAGCTTTTCGGCGGCGAAGTACCCCTTGGCCTTGGTCAAAAGAACAATGGCGCCCGGACCGTCGAATCGCCAATCCAGGGTAAAGCGGATTTTGGTGTCCTGGCCCCAGGCCGCGAAACTCGCCAGTGCCGCGGCTGCCAGAAGCCATGCCGCGGCCCGGCGAGGGCCTGATCCAGTTGCGCAAGTGGGGTTCATGAATGCATTCCAAAGTTGATGTGTGTCATGAGCTTATGTGCGTTGATCTGATCTTGAAAGACGCATAATCGAAATAATCAATCGGTATTTGCGATGAAACCTTCCCTCACCGAACTGCGCGTCTTCACCACCCTGGCCGACACGGCGCATTTCACCCGCGCGTCGGAACGGCTTGGCATGACGCAGTCCACGCTGAGCGCGAGCCTGTCCAAGCTGGAGCGCATGATGGAAACGCGTCTGTTCGACCGGCATACGCGGGGCTGCCGCCTGACCGAATCAGGAAAGGCGCTGCTGCCCGCCGCGCGGCGTCTGGTCAACGACTGGAACGGCCTGCTGGAGCAGGCGAAGGGGTACGCGAACTTTTCTCTCGGCCACTTGAGCATTGCCGCGCCCAGCGCGCAGTGCGCCCTGCTGCTCCCGCCCCTTTTGCGCCAATTCGTCAAGACGCACCCCGGCATCCGCGTCACCGTGCATGATGTCGCCGAGCAGGAGGTGCATGCCCTGGTGCGAGCGGGTGTCGCGGATCTGGGCATCGCGACCCAGACGGATGCGCGCTCCGATCTGCTGGCGGCCCCGTTCTACAGTGACCAGTACATCCTGGCCTTGCCGAAAAAACATCCGATGGCCAAGAAGCGTCTGGTCGAATGGAAGGACCTCGCGGATGAACCCGTCATCGGCCCCCTGTCCGGCAATCCTGTTCGACGGCACCTGGACGAGCGGCTGGCGGCCATTGGCTTGCGCCTGCGCTATGCATACGAGGTATCGCTGCCATGGACGATGGTGGGCATGGTGCGCGAGAACCTCGGCATGGCCGTGCTGACCACGGCCTTGCAGCCGCTGATCGAGTGGCTGCAGCTGGCCAGCCGGCCTCTTGGGCGGCCCGCCATCACGCGCACCCTGGTACTGCTGCGCGCGCCCAATATCGCGCCGTCACCGGCATCGGCCGCGTTTCGCAATCTATTGACGGGCATCGCGTGAGCCACGCGGGGGAGCGCCCCCGTGCTGGCGATTGATCGTCGCCGCGCGCGAATCATGCGCGCCCATCGCCCGCGGCAGGCCCATGCGCCGGCGCGGCCGGCGGCGCGAAGCGCCGCAGCACATGGCTGGCCATGCCCTTGGCCAGTTCTTCCTCGCCATGGAACACCGTGCCGATGCCGTCCTGGCGCAGCAGCCTGGACTCGTCTTCGCCGTGGGTGCGCAGCACGATTTCGATGGCCGGGTTCAGCGCGCGCGCGGTGTCGGCCATCTGGCGCACGCCCAGCGGGTCCGGGGTGGCTATCACCAGCATGGCGGCCTGCGCGATGTGCGCCTGGATCAGCACCGCCGGATCGGCGGCATTGCCCGACACGGCGGCCACGCCCTGCTGGCGCAGCGCCTCGACCTGCTCGCGGTTTTGTTCCGCCACGACATAGGGGATGCCGCGTTCTCCCAGGGCGTGGGCAATGCGCCGGCCAACCCGCCCGTAGCCCACCAGCACCACCTGCCCTTGCAGGTACTTGCGCTCCGTGCTCGGCGGCAGCTCGGCGAAGGGGTCGCCGCGGCGCTCCAGCCGGCGCGCCAGCTCCGAGCGCTCCAGCACCCAGCGGCTCAGGGGCACGATGGCGGCGAACACGAAGGGGTTGAGGGCGATGGAGATCAGCGCGCCGGCCAGCACCAGGCTCATGCCTTCGGCGGGCAGCAGCCCCAGCGACCGCCCCAGGCCGGCCAGGATGAAGGAAAACTCGCCGATCTGGGCCAGGCTGGCGGCCACCGTGAGCGCCGTGTTGAGCGGGTAGCGCAAGACCAGCACCAGCGCCATGGCCGCCAGCGACTTGCCGATGATGATGATGGCCACCACGCCCAGCACATGCAGCGGCTCGTCCAGCAGCACGGCCGGATCGAACAGCATGCCCACCGACACGAAGAAAAGCACCGAGAACGCGTCGCGCAGCGGCAGCGACTCCTCGGCGGCGCGGTGGCTGAACTCGGACTCCCGCATCACCATCCCGGCAAAAAATGCCCCCAGCGCGAACGACACGCTGAACAGCTGCGCCGAACCGTAGGCAATGCCGATCGCGGTGGCGACGACCGCCAGGGTGAACAGCTCGCGCGAGCCGGTGGAGGCCACCTGCGACAGCATCCAGGGCAGCACGCGCCGGCCGACGATCAGCATCAGGGCGACGAAGGCCGCCACCTGCAGCAGCGTCTGGCCGATGGTTTGCCACAGCGGAGCACCGCTTGCGGCGGGCGCCGCGGTGGCGCCCAGCACGCCGGCCAGCGGCGGCAGCAGCACCAGGACCAGCACGGTGGCCAGGTCTTCCACCACCAGCCAGCCCACGGCGATGCGCCCGTTCATGGTGTCCAGCACGCCGCGGGCCTCCAGCGCCTTGAGCAGCACCACCGTGCTGGCGCAGGACAGGGACAGGCCGAAGATCAGCCCGGCGCCCAGGCTCCAGCCCCACCACCAAGCCAGGCCCATGCCCAGCGCCGTTGCCAGCCCCATCTGCACCACCGCGCCGGGCAAGGCGATGCGCTTGACCGAGAGCAGGTCGTCGAGCGAAAAATGCAGTCCGACGCCGAACATCAGCAACATGACGCCGATCTCCGACAGCTGGGCGGCGATCCCCGCGTCGGCCACGAAACCCGGCGTCGCCGGGCCGATCAGGATGCCCGCGAACAGGTAGCCCACCAGCGCCGGCAGCTTGAGCCGCTCGGCCGCGAAGCCCAGCAGCAGCGCAAGGCCGAAGCCGACGGCAAGCGTGGTGATCAACGAGACGTTATGTTCCATGCGGGTTCCTGTGGGGGGCTCTGCCGGTTTCATTTTCACGCATCTGCCCTTTCGCCGGGGGCGCGGCATGGGCGCGGCGGCGGCTTATGTGCTCTACCGAACAGAACACCACCTTGAGCAAGCGCACAATTTTCTATTGAGGGAAGCGATGGCCACCGATGGCCGCTTCCCGGGTCTCTGCGGTTTTTCTGCGCTGTTCCCGCTTTTTTTGTGGCGTGATCCGCCTCCAAGACCATTCCTTGTTTCGGCAGGAGGCGGCACATGTCGGCAAGCTATCCCAATTCCAAAATCGCCCCGGGTAAACCACCCCTCTCCGCGCCCCCCGCCGAGGTGCGCGTGCCGGTTGCGCTGAATTGGCCCTCGCCGCTGCACATGCGGGTGATCGATCCCGACGCGGATGCCAAACCCGAGCGTGTCCTGGTCACGCTCCTCAACGGGGAAAAAGTGCTCGGCGCCGTGCTGCGCATCGACTTCGACGGCGGCCTGCTCGAATTCCAGCCGGATGCGGGTGCGCGCCGCGTGCTGCCTTTCCCATCGTTCCGCAGCCTGTCCCTCAGCCGGTCGATCCGGCTTGAGAACATCCCGCTCCCGGTTCCTTCCGGCGGCCTGGAAGCGAATTCCTCGCGCGTGAAGCGCAAGTGCGTGATCGTGTTCAAGGACTCCACCACCTTCGAAACCGATGTGGTGTCGGTCCTGCCCCGCAGGGCGGGCCTGTTCCTGTTCGTCCCCGATTACGGCGACCAGGTCCTGCGCTGGTTCGTGCCGACGGAGGGGGTCGCGAACTACCGCATCGGAAAACTGCTCGGACAGGCGCTGCGCGACCGCAACGACATCGGGAGCGCGGCCCTGGAGGGCGCGCTGAAAATCCAGCAGCGGCTGCGGACCGAGAAGATCGGCGACCACCTCGTCGACCAGGGTGTCGTGACGCGCGAGCAGCTCGAATCCGCCCTGCGGCGGCGCAAGACCACGTCGCATCTCAAGCTCGGGGATGTACTGGTTCAGGACAAGCTCATCTCCCCGGAGCAGCGCGACGCGGCGCTGCGGGAGCAGGGCGCGGATCGGCTCAAGCAGCTCGGCGAGATTCTGGTCGACACGGGCGCGGTGTCCCGCGAAGACGTGCGCCGGGCCCTGGCCGAACAGCTCGGCGTGCCCTCCGTGAACCTGGCCACGTTTCACTACGACCCGCGCGCCATCAAGGCGATCTCGGCCGACCTCGCCCGCAAGTACCTCGTGATGCCGCTGTACCGCAGCGACACGCGGATCGCCGTGGGCATGGTGGACCCCCTTTCGTGGATGGCGATGAACGAGCTGGAGTTCTTCACCGGGCTCAAGGTCGATCCGGCCATGGCGGCGCGCGAGGATGTGCTCGCCGCCATCGCGCAGTTTTATGGCGGCGACGCGGACGTCGAGCAGATCGCGCAGCTCGTGGCGGCGCTGGGAAGCGAAAGCCGGACCGCGGAGCGGCCCCGCGAGGAGATCGAGGCCGAGTCGGACAACACGCTGGTGCGGCTCGTGAACAAGATGATCACGGACGCCTATGACCAGGGTGCCTCCGACATCCACATCGAATCGATGCCGGGGGACAAGCCGAGCCGGGTGCGCTTTCGCGTCGACGGCGTCCTGGCGCCCTACATCGAGGTCCCGCCCGGCTTTCGCGCCGCGCTGGTGTCGCGGCTCAAGATCATGAGCGAGCTCGACATCTCTGAGCACAGGCGACCGCAGGACGGCAGGATCCGCTTCGAGGATTTCGGCTCCCGGCGCATCGAGCTGCGCGTGATCATGATGCCCACGGCGAACGGCCTGGAGGACGTGGTCATGCGCATCCTCTCCGCCCCGCGCGCCCTGTCCCTGGACCAGCTTGCGCTGTCCCCGCCCGTTCGCGCGGAGTTGACGGCGATGGTGGCCAGGTCCTTCGGCCTGCTGTTCGTCTGCGGCCCCACCGGCTCGGGCAAGACCACCACGCTGCATTCGCTACTCAGCCGCGTCAATACGCCCCACCGCAAGATATGGACGGTCGAGGATCCGATCGAAATCAGCCAGGACGGCCTGTGCCAGGTCCAGGTCAACGAGAAGCTGGGCCTGACATTCCCCGAGGTGCTGCGCAGCTTTCTGCGCGCCGATCCCGATGTGATCATGGTGGGAGAGACGCGCGATCCGGAGACGGCGCGCACGGTGATCTCCGCGTCGCTCACGGGCCACCTCGTGCTGTCGACGATGCACACCAACAGCGCCGTCGAAAGCATCGTGCGGCTGCTGGATTTCGGCCTCGATCCCTTCAATTTCTCCGACGCGCTGCTCGGCGTCGTCGGCCAGCGCCTGGTGCGCCGCCTGTGCACGGCATGCCGCACGCCGCACCTGGCTTCGGCCGAGGAAATCGACACGCTCGCGCACGAGTACTGCCGCGATCTGGGCCTGGCGCCGGCCGAGATCGCCGCGCGCTGGCGTTCACTTTACGGCAATGGCGAGGGACTGATCACGCTGCAGTCGGCGCCCGGATGCCAGGCCTGCGAACACACCGGCTACAAGGGGCGCATGGGGGTGTACGAACTGCTCGTCGCGTCGCCGGCGATCAAGGCCAAGATTCAGGCCAAGGCAACGTCCGCCGAAATCCTGCGCGAAGCGCTTCGCAATGGCATGGTGACCTTCGAGCAGGATGCGATCGAGAAAATACTTCAGGGGCACCTGGACTTCAAACAGGTGCTGGCGAGCTGCCGCTAGCGTATTAACCAGGCACTTGCCCGATCTCGCGCCCTGCAATGCCCACCCGCACGCCGGGCGGCCTCGCGGCGGCGCGCGCAAGCGCCACCCGCACCGCAAACCCTTCACTGACCTCTGCGTGCACCGCGGGAACACGCAACCACAATGTCGACATTGTGTAGCCATTGTGAACGGGGCCCGCCTCCGCCGTTGCGCCTGGCCGCCGGAGTTGCTATATTTTTAATAGCTGTTCACGCAATAAATACAAGGCCGACAGGCCTGTTTTTCATAAATTTTTGCGAATGCCGCATCATGGCACGGGGGTTGCGATAAGCAGCTCAGGCATCTGCCTTTAACCCGTTGAGAGGACACCATGAGCTCTGCATCCGATTCCACCGTTCTGATTTCTCCCGATCAACTCATGGCCTTGCAGGCCGCCGGGCCCGTGGTCATCATCGACACGCGCGATGCCGACACCTATGCCCAGGGCCACATCCCGGGCGCCGCGAACCTGCGCGAGACCTTCACGTACCTGGCCACCTCCACGCCCGAGGGACTGAAGGAGCTCAAGGCCACTTTTGCCGCGCACCTGGGCGCCATCGGCCTGTCGGGCAAGGAAACCGCCGTGTTTTACGAAGACGCCATGAACAGCGGCTACGGCCAGTCGTGCCGCGGCTACTACCTTCTGACCTGGCTGGGTTACCCCAAGGTCAAGGTGCTCAACGGCGGTTTCTCGGCCTGGAAGGCCGCCGGCCTGCCGGTGTCCACCGCCGCCGTGACGCCCGCGCCCGCCACCTTCCCCACCGGCCTGAAGCAGGCCGACGTGATGCTGACCAAGGAAGACGTGGCCGCCGCCCTGGGCACCGACACCGTGCTGCTGGACGTGCGCGATGTGGACGAGTGGATCGGCGACAGCTCTTCTCCCTATGGCAAGGACTTCGCGCCGCGCAAGGGCCGCCTGCCCGGCGCCAAGTGGGTGGAGTGGTACCGCTTCATGAAACCCTCGGCCCAGGGCCCGGTGTTCAAGTCGCCCGACGAGGTGCGCGCCGAATGCGCCACCCAGGGCATCAGCCCCGACGACACGGTGTACCTCTACTGCTTCAAGGGCGCGCGCGCCTCCAACACCTTCCTGGCGCTCAAGCAGGCCGGCTTCAAGGATGTGCGCATGTACTTCGGCTCGTGGAACGAGTGGTCGCGCGACGACGCGCTGCCGATCGAGACCGGCCTGCCCACGGCCAAGAGCGCCCACAAGCAGCCCGCCATGGCGATGGCGGCCTGAGCCCCGCGCCGACCGCCCGCCGCCACGACGCGCCCCCTTTTTTGCTTTCTGTATTGACCAACCCTCCTCTTTGATAAGGAAACTTCATGTCTACCGCCGAACTGCTGCCTCCCGTGCAAACCGTCAAGGCCTATCTGCGTCCGATCGACGCGCAAGGCCTGGCCGCCTTTGCCGAGAAGGGCCGCAACAACCCCGCCTCGCGCGGCACCAACAAGGTCCACACCGTGATGGAGGGGCAGTACCGCTCGCTCAGCTACGTGGGCAATCATGCCCCGGTGGTGGTGGACGAGCCGCTGCACCTGTTCGGCCAGGACACGGCGCCCGCGCCCGGCGAGATCGTGCTCTCGGGCCTGGGCGGCTGCCTGGCCGTGGGCATCACCGCCGTGGCCACCTGGAAGCAGGTCAAGCTGACCAAGCTGGAGGTGTTTCTGGAGGGCGACATCGGCAACCCCGCCGCCTGGGGTGCCGGCGGCGCGCTGAGCAAGACACCGCCCGAGATGGGTTTTCAGGCGATCCGCGTCAAGGTGCTGGTGGAAGGCGATGCGCCGCGCGAGGTGCTGGACGAGATCGTGCAGCACGCCAACTTCTATTCGCCGGTGGCCAACACCATGCGCAACCCGATCCCGTTCACCATCGGCCTGGCTGACTGAACGGATTGAACCGTTCGCCCTGAGCCCTTCGACAGGCTCAGCCCGAGCGGAATTTACAAGCCCATCACTCCAAGGAATCCCTCATGAACCCCGCCGACCTGCCCCGTGAAGTCACTGGTTTGCCGCCGCTGTCCGGCGATGCCCTGCTGGCCGCCGTGCGCGCGGTGGCGCAAGGGCCGCTGCAGCAGCAGGTGCAGGACATCGACCGGGAAGGCCACTACCCGCGCGAGCTGCTGCAACAGCTGGCCCGGCTGGGCGCCATGAGCGCGCACCTGGACGCGCCCGCCGGCCCGGGCAGCTACGCGCTGGCGATCCAGGCCATGGCCGAGGTCTCGCGCGTGTGCGGCGCCACCGGCTTCATGATGTGGTGCCAGGCGGTGTGCGGCCTGTACATGCAGCAGTCGGGCAACCCGGCGCTCATGGGCGAGGCGCTGCTGCGGCACGTCGGCGGCGAAGGCCTGGGCGGCACCGCGCTGTCCAACCCTATGAAGAGCTACGCCCAGATCGAGAGCCTGCTGCTCAAGGCAACAAAGGTCGAGGGCGGCTACCTCATCAACGGCACGCTGCCCTGGGTCAGCAACCTGGGGCCGGACCATTACTTTGGCGCGATCGCGGCCGTGATGGACGGCGAGCGCCCGCTTGACAAGGAGGTCATGTTCCTGCTGCGCTGCGACGCCCCCGGCGTGGAACTGCGCGAATGCCCCAGCTTCTCGGCCATGGAAGGCACCGGCACGTACGGCGTGCGCGTCAAGAATCTGTTCATCGGCGCGGACGAGATCATGGCCGACCCGGCCAAGCCCACCATCGCACGCATCCGCGCCGCCTTCGTGATGCTGCAATGCGGCATGGCGGTGGGCATCACCCAGGGCGCCATCGATTCGATGTGGGCGGTGGAGCCGCAGCTGGGCCACGTCAACCAGTTCCTGGAAGACCGGCCCGACACGCTGCAGACCGAGCTCGATGCGCTCACCGCGCGCGTGGTGAAGCTGGCCGACACGCCGTTCGACCCGTCCACCGAATTCTTCATCGACGTGCTCGATGCCCGGGCCCACGGCGCCGAGCTGTGCCTGCGCGCCGCGCAGTCGGCCCTGATGCACCAGGGCGCGCGCGGTTACCTGATGAGCTCGGAGGTGCAGCGGCGCGTGCGCGAGTCGCACTTCGTGGCCATCGTCACGCCCGCCATCAAGCACCTGCGCAAGGAAATGGCGCGGCTCAGTGCCGAGGAGATGCCGGCATGAGCGCGACAGTTGCCCAATGGCAGCAGTACATCTGCCACGCCTGCGGCTACATCTACGACGAGGCCGAGGGCGACCCCGACAGCGGGCTGGCCGCAGGCACCCGGTTTGAAGACATCCCCGACGACTGGTCCTGCCCGCTGTGCGGCGTGGGCAAGTCGGATTTCGAGCTGTATGCGCCCGCCAGCCTGGACGCGGCCCGGCGCGCGCCAGCCACGGACTGCCCACCCGCCGCTGCCGCCAGCCAGCGGCACAGGCCCGGCGTGGTGATCGTCGGCGCCGGGCGTGCCGGCTGGCAACTGGCCGAGCAGCTGCGCGCCGCTGATGCCGAATTGCCCATCACCCTCGTCACCGCCTGCGCCGGCGACCTGTACGACAAGCCCCTGCTGTCGGTGGCCATGGCGCGAGAACTGGCCCCGCAAAATCTCATCAAGGAAAGCGGTGTGGCCGCGGCCCGGCGCCTGAGCGTGCGCCTGCTGCCCCACACCCATGCCATCCGCATCTGCCGCGACACGCGGCAACTGCGCACCACGCGCGGCACCCTGCGCTACGAGCAGCTGGTGCTGGCCCATGGGGCGCGGGCCACGCTGCCGGCGGCCCTGCCGCCAGCGCTGTGCTGGCGCATCAACCACCTGGGAGCCTACCTGCGGCTGCGCGCGGCGCTGGGGGACACGCCAAAGGACGTGCTCATCGTCGGCGCCGGCCTGGTCGGCAGCGAGCTGGCCAACGACCTGGCGCTGGGCGGCCACCGCATCACGCTGCTGGACGTGCAGGCCAAGCCGCTGGCGCGCTGGCAGGCCGACCAGGCCGGAGCGCAACTGCTGCAGGCCTGGCAAGACCTGCCGATCCGTTTTGTGGGTGGGGTGAAAGTCGCTCGGGTCGAGAAAATCGCAGAGCGCTTGCGCGTCAGCACCGAATGCGGCCAGCGTTTCGCGGCGGACCAGGTCATCGCGGCAATCGGCCTGCAAACCCCGGGCCGGCTCGCCCAGGGCGCCGGCCTGGCCTGGCAAAACGGCATTGCGGTGGAGCCGCGGACCCTGCGCACCAGCGACGCGCGCATCCACGCCCTGGGCGACTGCATCACGATCGACGGCCAGGCCAGCCGCTTCATCGAGCCGATCGCGCGCCAGGCCCGGACGATCGCGGCTGACATCTGCGGCTGCGCATCCGTGCCCTACGAAGCACGCCAGGCCGTGGTGCGGGTGAAAACCACGTCCAGGCCCTTCACGCTGGCCTGAGGAATTTTCGGGCGACACAAGTCCAGTACCATCTGCTGGTTCTTCACTGAAGGCGGCCTGTGTCCCATGGGCCGTTCCGCGCTTCGCCCGACCTGTCATGCACGAACCCCTGCCTGCGCTGATCCAAGCCCTGCTGCAGCCCGGCCGCTACCCCGACCCGGCGCCGCGCGTCGAGCTGGTCCAGACCCATATCTCCTGGGTGCTGCTGGCCGGCGACTTTGCCTACAAGATCAAGAAACCCGTCACCCTGCCTTTTCTGGACTTCGGCACGCTGGACCAGCGCCGCACCTTCTGCGAGGTCGAACTGCGGCTCAACCGCCGCTTTGCGCCCCGGCTTTATCTGGATGTCGTGGCGATCACCGGCACACCCGGGAATCCCCGGCTCGGCGGCCCAGGCGATCCGATCGAATTCGCGGTCAAGATGCGCCGCTTCGACGATGACGCCCGACTGGACCGGGTGTGCGCGCGCGGCGCGCTGACGCCGGAGCACCTCAGCGAGCTGGCCCAGACCCTTGTCAGCTTCCATCGCGACGCGGCCGTGGCCCCGGTGGCGTCGCGCTTCGGCGCGCCCGCGGAAATTCTGGCGCCGGTGCTGGACAACTTCGAGGGACTGCACACCCTGCTGCCCGACCCTCAGTGGCAAAACCGGCTCGACGCGCTGGCGGCTTGGAGCCGCGCCGAATTTCAGCGCCTGCAGCCGCGGTTCGCGGCGCGCAAGGCCAACGGGCGGGTGCGCGAGTGCCATGGCGACCTGCACCTGGGCAACCTGGCCCTCATCGACGGCCGCGTGACGCTGTTCGATTGCATCGAATTCAACGAGGCCTTTCGCTGGATTGACGTGGCCAGCGAAATCGCCTTCACCTATGTCGATCTGCTCGATCACCGCCAGCCGGGACTGGCCTGCTGGCTGCTCAATGAATGGCTGACCGACGGCGGCGACCATGAGGCCGTGCCGCTGCTGCGCTTTTACGCGGCCTACCGCGCCATGGTGCGGGCCAAGGTGGCGGCCATCCGCGCCGGTCAGAACGGGGGCGACCCGCGCGAGGCGCAAGAGTACATCGCCCTGGCCGAGCGCATCGCCGCGCCGCCGCAGCCCCGGCTCGTCATCACCCATGGCCTGTCGGGCTGCGGCAAGACGGTGGCCTCGAGCCGGCTGCTGCTGGACGACCCCAGTGCCACCACGCTGCGCCTGCGCTCGGATGTGGAGCGCAAACGCCTGTTCGGGCTGGCACCGCAGGACAAAAGCGCCTCGCCGGTGGACGGCGGCATCTACCAGCCGCAGGCGCACCAGCGCACCTACCGCCACTTGCAGGATCTGGCCCGCCAGCAGCTGGCGGCCGGCTGGTCAGCCATCGTCGATGCGGCATTTTTGAAGCGCGCGGAACGGGCCGCCTTCCAGGCGCTGGCGGCCGAGATGGGGGTGGCGTTTTTCATCCTCGCGCCGCAGGCCGCGCCGGCGCAATTGCGCGAGCGCATCATCGCGCGCCTGCGGCGCGGTAGCGATGCGTCGGAAGCCACGCTGGACGTGCTGGACAAGCAGATGGCCGAGATCGAAACGCTGGACGCGGACGAACGCACACATTTGTTGTCACTCGCAGCGTCCTGATCCGTTCACCCTGCGCCGGGCCGGGGCGTGGCCCGGACGGGAAGCCGTATCATGCGCGTGAACTCACCAATGAATAACACCATGACGGCATCCCTGGTCAAGCAGCAGTACGAGGAATTGCCCTATCCGCCGCGCAATCCGGCCGATGAAACACAGCGGCTGATGCGCACCGTGGGAGACGACCTGACGGAGCTCAGCCACTACTGCTTCAAGGGCAAGCTGAACGTCCAGGATCATTTCCGCTGCCTGGTGGCAGGGGGCGGCACGGGCGACGCGGCGATTTTCCTGGCGGAGCAATTGCGCCACACCAATGCGCAGATCGTCTATCTGGACATGACGCGGGCCTCGCGTGAAGTCGCCGAGCAGCGCGCGCGGGTCCGGGGGCTTGCCAATATCGAGTGGGTCACGGCCTCCTTGCTGGATATTCCGAAGCTGGGACTGGGCACCTTCGACTACATCAATTGCTCCGGCGTGCTGCATCACCTGCCGGAGCCGGTGCACGGCCTGCTAAGCCTGGCCAGCGC
This sequence comes from Hylemonella sp., assembly GCA_040377375.1. Lineage (GTDB taxonomy): Bacteria > Pseudomonadota > Gammaproteobacteria > Burkholderiales > Burkholderiaceae_C > JBEIOV01. Next base: position 34,369 of record JBEIOV010000010.1, on the reverse strand, counting down.
ACTGCGCGACGATGGCGCCCTGTTCCTGATGCTATATGCCCGCTATGGCCGGCGCGGCGTGTACGAGATGCAGGAGATTTTTCGCACGCTGCTGCCGGACACGATGGCGGTCCGGGACAAGATCGTCGAGGCGCGCGCCGTGCTCCATCAATTGCCGCCCACCAATTATTTCCAGCGCAACCGCGAGCAGTGGGAATCTGAAATCGGTGCCGCTGGCTATGGCGATGCAGGCCTCTATGATTTGCTGCTGCACAGCCAGGACCGCTACTATGACGTCGATGCCGTCCACGACCTGCTGCAGGCTGGCGGCTTGCAGCTGGTCGACTTCACCGGTCCGCAAAAACGCCTCTATCAGCCGAGGAACCTGCTGAGCAACCCCTCCACGCTGCGGCTGTGTGAAGGTTTGAGCCGCCGCCAGCAACTCTCAGTGGCCGAAAAACTGTCGGGCAACATCATCAAGCACTCGTTTTACGCGGCCAGAAACCCCGATCGCAGCGCCCGGGTCGAGGACCAGGCCCTGTGCATCGTGCTGGCCGCCGAGATGAAAGGCATGAACGAGCAGATTCACCAGGCCATCGTGCCGGGAGAAAAGCTCTCCATCACCTACACCCTGGGCAGCAGGCAGGAAGTGTTTCACCTGCCCGGCAATGCCATCAACAAGATGCTGTTCAGGTATTTCGACGGCAACACGCCGATCGACAAAATGATCAGCAAGGTGAAGATCAAGACGGGAAGCGGCAATGCACAGGCCATCAAGGCGGAAATCGAAAAAGTGTTCGAATTGCTGCACAGCATGAGCTGGGCCTATCTGTGCAACGGCACTGACCCGAACAAGCCCTAGGCCGGCCACGGCCCCCGCGACGCCGGGCCGGCCGGCGCAACCCCGGGGCCAGGCGGGCCCCGGTCATTGGCTTCAGTAGGTTTTGTAGGGCAGAAACTTGCCCGACAGCACCACATTCACGCGGTCGCCCTTGGGGTCGGGCTGGCGCACGATGTCCATGCTGAAGTCGATGGCGCTCATGATGCCGTCGCCGAATTCCTCATGGATCAGTTCCTTGATGGTGGTGCCGTAGACGCTGACGATTTCGTACCAGCGGTAGATCAGCGGATCGGTCGGCACGGGCGTGGGCAGTGAGCCCTTGTAGGGCACCACTTGCAGCCACTTCTGCTCTTCGGCGTTCAGGCCAAAAATCTTGCCGACGATCTTGGCCTGCTTTTCGTCCAACGTCATCTGGCCCAGGCAGGCGGCGGTGGTCCACTCCTTGCTCAGGCCGACTTTCTTGGCGACCGATTCCCAGGTGATGCCCTTGCTGACTTTGACGGTGATGATTTTTTCGGTGATGTCATTGCGGTTCATGCTGTTTGCTCCTGTGTTTGAGAAATAAAAGAAGGAAAAGGTCGAGATTCAGGGCGCGACGGGTCGCGGCCAGTGGAATTTGCGCTCGGCTTGCTTGATGGGCACGTCGTTGATGCTGGCCTCGCGGCGGCGCATCAGGCCCAGCTCGTCGAACTCCCACTGCTCGTTGCCGTGGGAGCGGAACCAGAAGCCGGCGTCGTCGTGCCATTCGTACTCGAAGCGCACCGAGATGCGGTTGCCGGTGAAGGCCCAGAGTTCCTTCTTGAGCCGGTAGTCCAGCTCTTTCGCCCACTTGCGCTTGAGGAACTCGCGGATCATGGGTCGGCCCGAGAAGAAGTCGGCGCGGTTGCGCCAGACCGAGTCCTCGGTGTAGGCCAGTGCCACGCGGTCCGGGTCGCAGCTGTTCCAGGCGTCTTCGGCCTTCTGCACTTTTTCTTTCGCAGTTTCCAGCGTGAAGGGCGGCAGCGGCGGGCGGGCTTGTTCAGTGGTGCTCATTGAAAAACCTCCGCCTTGCAGGCTGCGGTATTCGCCTTGGGAGCGGCCCGGCGGTTCATGCGACGGCTTTCAGGGTGACGGAGGCCGGCGCGTCGGCCAGCGCGCCGCGCCCGGGTTCCACCGTGGGTGGGTGCGCCGGCGCCTTGCCGTGCGACAAATCCTTCGAACGCGCCACCAGAAAGTCCACCAGGTGGTTGCGCAGCGGGTAGTACTGCGGGTCGTGGTGCACGGTGGCGCGCTGGCGGTCGCGCGGCATGGTGTTGCGCACGATCTCGGCCACACGCGCCTGCGGGCCGTTGCTCATCAGCAAAATCTTGTCGGCCAGCAGCACGGCTTCGTCCACGTCGTGCGTGATCATGAAAACGGTTTGCTGCGTCTCGCGCACGATGCTCAAGAGCTCGTCCTGGATGGTGCCGCGCGTCAGCGCATCGAGCGCGCCAAAGGGCTCGTCGAGCAGCAGCATCTTGGGCTCGATCGCGAAGGCGCGCGCAATGCCCACGCGCTGTTTCATGCCGCCGGACAGCGCCGAAGGCTTTTTGTCAATGGCGCCAGAGAGGCCAACCAGCGCCACGTATTTCTGCACATGGGCATCGACCTGGGCCGAGCTCCAGTCCGGCCATTTGGAACGCACGGCAAAGGCGATGTTCTTGCGCACCGTGAGCCAGGGCATCAGCGCATGGCCCTGGAACACCACGCCGCGCTCCAGGCTGGGACCGGACACCTCGCGCCCGTCCATGAAGACATGGCCGGCACTGGCGCTTTCCAGGCCCGCCAGCACGTTGAGGATGGTGGTCTTGCCGCAGCCCGAGTGGCCGATGATGCAGACGAACTCGCCGCGGTTGATGCTGAAGTTGACCTCGTCGAACACCGGCTCGGTGGTGCCGGGGTAGGACTTGGCCAGGCCTTCGACCTGCAGGAAGGGGCGGCCTGATGCGGCGCCGGAGGCGGGATTATTCAGCATAGGTCACCCACTTCTGCAGGCGCGCAAACATCAGGTCCAGCAGCATGCCCATCACGCCGATCACGACGATGGCAAAAATCACGTTGGTCAAGGAGAGGTTGTTCCATTCGTTCCAGACAAAGTAGCCGATGCCGGTGCCGCCTACCAGCATTTCGGCGGCGACGATCACCAGCCAGGCGATGCCCATGGAGATGCGCATGCCGGTCAGGATGGTCGGCGCGGCGGCCGGCAGGATCACGAGAAAGGCCTTGCGCAGCGGCTTGACTTCCAGCGTCTTGGCGACGTTGAGCCACTCGCGCTTGACGGCCGACACGCCGAAGGCGGTGTTGATCAGCATGGGCCAGACCGAGCAGATGAAGATCACGAAGATGCCCGAGGTGGACGAGTCCTTGATGGTGTACAGCGCCAGCGGCATCCAGGCCAGCGGCGAGATCGGCTTGAGCACCTGGATGAAGGGGTCCAGCGCGCGGCGCAGCAGCGGCGACATGCCGATGACAAAACCCAGCGGAACCGCGACCAGGCAAGCGAGCAAAAAGCCCAGCGCGACCCGGCCCAGCGAATGCCCGAGCTGGATGGCAATGCCCTTGTCGTTGGGGCCGCGGTCGTAAAACGGGTCGCTGAGCTGGGCTACAAAGGTCTTGCCCATCTGCCCAGGCGTCGGGAAGCCCGAGGCCTTGCCGGCGCCGGGGTCCTTGCCCATCATCTTCTGGTACTCGATCTGCTCGGCCGTCATGCCGGTGACGTTGCCGCCGGTGCTGGCAGTCGTCGCCGTTGCCGCGTACCAGATGGCGATGAACACCACGAAGAGGGCGGCGGAGACGATGCCTGCGCGAAAGCCCAGGGTTTTGAAGAGGTTCATGGAGTCATTGCTTCAGTGTTTGGATCGGTTTTACTCCCTCTCCGAATGGGAGAGGGAGTAACAGACCCCTTCAGGACATCTTGTTGATGGCAAATCCTTTGGCGTACTGGTCGGCCTTGGCGGCGTCGAACTCCTTGCCCATGATCTTGAACTTCGGATAGGCGCCATCGGGCACTTTCTGGTCGAGCGACTTCATGTGCTTCTTGGCGTCGGTCAGCAGGAAAACCTTCTCGGCGATCTGCTTGTAGTTGACCTCGCCCTTGACATAACCCCAGCGCTTCATCTGCGTGAGCATCCATACCGCCATCGACTGCCAGGGCATGGGATCGAAGTCGGCGCGATCGGGCACGTTCTGGATGTTGCCCAGACCGTCGGCGAACTTGCCGGTCAGCACCTGGGTCAGCACGGCCTCGGGCTGGTTCAGGTAGGCTTGCGGCGCGATCACCTTGGCGATCAATTCGCGGTTTTTCGGGTCGCGCGCCATGGCCGCGGCGGTGAGCACGGCGCGGTACAGCGCGGCAAAGCTGTTGGGATTCTTCTGGATGAACTCGGTGGAGGTGCCGAAAGCACAGCAGGGGTGGCCGTTCCACAGGTCCTTGGTCAACAGGTGGATGAAGCCCACTTCCTCGTACACCGCGCGCTGGTTGAAGGGATCGGGGCCGAGGAAGCCGTCGATGTTGCCGGCGCGCAGGTTGGCCACCATCTCGGCCGGCGGCACCACGCGCAGCTGCACGTCGGTGTCGGGGTTCAGGCCGGCTTCGGCCAGGTAATAGCGCAGCAGGAAGTTGTGCATCGAGTACTCGAACGGAATCGCGAACTTGAAGCCTTTCCAGTTCTTCGGGTCGCGGTTGTTCTTGTGTTTCAGAGAGAGCGTGATGGCCTGGCCGTTGATGTTCTGGATGGTGGCCACGTTCATGGGCGTGGCGTTGGAGCCCAGCCCCATGGAGATGGCCAGCGGCATGGGCGACAGGAAATGCGTGGCGTCGTATTCCTTGTTGATCATCTTGTCGCGGATCAGCGCCCAGCCCGCCGTCTTGGTGACCTCGACATTGAGCCCCTGCTGTTTGTAGAACCCCAGCGGGTGCGCCATGATCAGCGGCGTGGCGCAGGTGATCGGGATGAAGCCGATCTTGAGGTCTTTTTTCTCCAGCGCATTCTTGTCCTGCGCCATGGCCTGCAGGCTGGCCACCGGCAGCACGCTGGCGATGGCGGCCATGGCCGTGCCTTTTCCAACTGCTCGCAAAAAGCGCCGGCGCACCTCGTCCTGCGGGAAGATGGCCTTGACCAGCGTGGCCTCGATGAACGCATTGGAATAGGCCTCGAATTCGCTGCTGAGGCTGCGCCGGCGCAATTCCGCGGCGGCGCCGTCCGCCGCCACCTCCTGATGGTGATCGGCCACGCTGTGGTCGCGCCCGCAGCTGCACTTGAGCATCAGGGGACGGTCGGCATCGTAAGGAGAGAAGAATTCGGACATGGTGCACCTCGATGAAGTTGGTGCATGCCACAACGCAAGGCCCGGGCCAGTTTTGCAGGAATGCGGCGCAGCGCCTGCATTTCACGGTCGCTGCATCGACACGCTGTAGGGCTGGCCCTACAAATTCACGCCCGTCGACGCGGCGGGCGCCTGGCGCTCGGCCAGCAGCGCCAGCTCCACGTCGTTGCGGGCGCCGGTTTTCTCCAGGATGCGGGCGCGGTAGGTGCTGACGGTGTTGGCCGCCAGTTTGAGCTGCGCACCAATTTCGCTCACGCTGTGCCCGCAAGTGAGCAGGCGGAAAACCTGCAACTCGCGGTGCGACAGGGAGCCGATGCCGGCGCCCGCCGACCCGGCCCGCGTTCCGGCGCGGCCGACGGCCCCGGCCAGCGCCTCGGCCGTCGCCGCCGTCAGATAGCGCCCGCCCAGCGCCACCTTGCGCACCGCGGCCACCATGTCGTCGGGGTCGGCGCTCTTGTGCAGATAACCCGCCGCGCCGAGCTGGATGCAGCGCACCGCATACTGTTTTTCAGGGTAGGTGCTGAGCATGAGCACCGGCAGAGCCGGATGAGTCTGGCGCAGCGCCTGCAACACGTCCAGGCCGTCGCGCCCGGGCATGGCGATGTCGAGCAGCACCACGTCCAGCCCCACGCCCGCCGGGGTGGAAACCATGAGCGATTGCACCTGCGCCAGCACCTCGGTGCCGGTGCAGGCCTCGGCGCACACCTGGATGTCCGGCGCATCGGCCAGCACCTGCTTGAGGCCCTCGCGCACGATGCGGTGGTCATCGCACAGCAGCACGCGAATCATGGCAAGGCCTCCGCGCCCAAGCGCAGGGAAGCGGCTTTTTGCTCCGGCATGGATAGCGGCCAGCGCAGCACGAACAAGGACCCCAGCCCGGTTTGGCTGCTGATTTGCAGCTGCCCGCCAAAATGGCGCGCCCGCTCGCGCATGCCCATGACGCCATAGGCATCGGGCGCCTCGAAGGCCTGCGGCGGCGCGCCACAGCCGTCGTCCCGTACCGACAGGCAGAGCTGCCCCGCCTGTGCCGTGATGCGGATATCGACCTGGCTGGCGCGCGCATGGCGCAGCACGTTGCTCAGCATTTCCTGAAAGATGCGAAACACCGCCATGGCCTCGGCCTCGGGCAGTTGCAGGCCGTCAGGCAGATCGAGCTGCCAGTCCAGCGCCAGCTCGGCCGCGGGCAGCAGTTCGTGCGCCAGCCACTCCAGCGCCGCCCACAGGCCCTGGTGGTCCAGGATGCTGGGGCGCAAGTCGGTGATGATGCGGCCCACGTTGTCCACCGCGGACTCGATCAGGCGGCTCATGTTCTGGCACTTGCAGCGCATGCGCTCGCGCATGTCCTGCGCGGCGTCGGCCGTGCGCTCCTGCTGCTCGCCCAGGCGCTTGTCGAGCCAGTTCACATCCATCTTCAAGGCCACCAGCAGGCTGCCCAGTTCGTCATGCACCTCGCGGGCGATGCGGGTGCGCTCTTCCTCGCGGATCTTCTCGGAATAGGCCGCCAGTTCGCGCAGCTGGCCCAGGGCGGCCGACAGCTCGCGCGTGCGCTCGCTCACGCGCCGCTCCAGTTCGTCATTGGCCTGGGCCAGGCGCTGGTTGGCATGCGCCAGCTCCGCATTCACGTGCTGCAGGGTGTCGGCCGCGCGCTTGCGCTCGGTGATGTCCACGAAAGTGACGACCGCGCCGCGCACCTGCCCCTCTTCCAGAATGGGGTGGCTGGAGTACTCCACGGCAAAGGCGCCGCCGTCGCGCCGCCAGAACACCTCGGCGTCGATGCGGCAGGGCTGCGCCGCGCGAAAGGCATTGAAGATCGGACATTCGTCCACCGAGTAATGGCTGCCGTCGGCGTGGGAGTGGTGCGTCAGCTCATGCATGTTGCGCCCCAGCACCTCGGCCGGCACCCAGCCCAGCATGCGCGCGCCGGCCCGGTTGATGAAGGTGCACAGGCCATCCATGTCGATGCCGAAGATCCCCTCGCCGGTGGATTCCAGCAGCAAGGCCAGCGGGTTTTGCCAGACATGGCCAGCCGGTGCGCTCGGCGCTGTCAGAACTTTGGGGGCATCGGTATGCATGCTTGCACAGCAAGCAATGGCTGTGCCAGTTTGGTGCATGAAGGCCAAAACGGGGCCCGCACCATCATGTGAAACGGTTCAGAGGGGGGAACCCGGCCGCGGCACCAGCGTGTCCGGCGGCAATTGGGCGACCTCGGCCAGCAGTTGCGCCAGGGCGCGCCCGGCCGCTCCCAGCACCGCGCGGCCCTTGTCCGCCGTGGCCGCCGCGGCGTTGCCGACCGCGCCCACCGGGTTGTAGTCCTGCATTTGCCAGCCAAGCTTGGCGCTCTTGCCGTTACCCAGGAGGGCGAACTTCCTGGCCCGCGCCTGCGAGCTGGAGGCAAAGTCTTGCGCTTGGCCCATGTCCACCTGCTCCGGCGCCAGCGCCAGCATCATGGAGGTTTCGATGTCGCCCGCATGGATGCCGAAGCGGTGTTCGTCGGCGGAAAACAGGCCGTCCACCGCGTCGCCCAGCGGCAGGTTGAACCAGTTGACGCTGTACACCAGCATGTCCAGCCGCGCGCGCAGATCGCGCGCCACGATGTCCATCACGCTGACCTGGCCGCCATGCGCGTTGAACAGCACCAGTTTCCTGATGCCGGTGCGCGCCACCGACTCGCCGATCTCGGTCCACAGCCGGATCACGGTCTCGGCCCGGAGTGTGAGCGTGCCGGGGAAACGTTCATGCTCCGGGCTCAGACCAACGGCCTGCGTGGGCAGGAACAGCACCGGCAAGGCCTGCGGCAGGTGCGCCAGCGCGGCCGCCACCACGCCGTCGACCAGCGCCGTGTCCACGCACAGCGGCAAGTGCGGGCCATGCTGTTCCGTGGCCGCCACCGGCAGCACGGCAATGGCGCGGGCCGTGTCGAGCTGCGCAAAGTCGCGCGTGCTCAGATCCGCCCAGAATCTGGATTTGGTTTTCATGCGCCTATCTTAGACGGCACGGTGTCCACCGTGTGCCGCTCCTGCCGGGAAATCAGCGCGCGGGCCGTGCGCCGCAGCGGCGCGCCCTGCGCGGGCAGCACGCCGCGCAGGCTCTGCGGACGGGCTCGCGCACCGCTGGCCAGGTAGTCGGCCAGCAGGGTCTGGCGCGTGCGCTCGGTGTCCTGTCCGCGCTCGGTCGTGAGGTAGTCAAACAGCGCATCGACCAGCATCTCGGGCGTCAGGCCGCCGGTTTCGCCGGCGCGGTGCCAGAGCCAGTCGGCAAAACCCATGAAAGCCCCGAACGGCGACGGACCCTGCAGCAGCAGGGGCAGGGTGTGCGCAAAACGGCCCGAGTTGGCCACCAGATCCCAGTAGCGCGCCATCCGTGCAAAGCGCTGCAGCGTGGGGGCATCCACCACCGCGGTCTGGCGCACGGTGTAGGGCGGCTCGGAGTCATACACCATGCCGTGCTCGGCCGTGTGCCGAGCCATCGGCGTGCCGCGCAGGCGCTTCAGGATGCCGAGCTGGATTTCATGGGGCCCCATGCTGTGCAGGCGGTCAAAACCCGCGGCAAAGCTCGCCAGCGTTTCGCCGGGCAAGCCGAAGATCAGGTCGGCGTGCAAATGGGCCCGGCTGTGGTCACGCAGCCAGCGCAGGTTGGCCTCGGTCCGGGTGTTGTCCTGCCGGCGCGAAATGCGCTGCTGCACCTCGGCATTGAAGCTCTGGATGCCGACCTCGAATTGCAGCATGCCTTCGGGGAAGCGCGCGATCATGTCCTTCAGCCGATCGGGCAGGTGATCCGGAATCACCTCGAAGTGCACGAACAGGTCCGGCGGTTCTGAACTGCCCGGTGCGCTCAGGCGCTCGAGGAAAAACTGCAGGATGCGCACCGAGGCGTCGATCTTGAGGTTGAAGGTGCGGTCGACAAACTTGAAGTTGCGCGCGCCGCGCCGGTACAGGCCGTCAAGCTCGGCCAGAAAGGGATCAAGTTCAAAGGCCCAGGCCGTTTTGTCGAGCGAGCTCAGGCAGAACTCGCACTTGAAGGGGCAGCCGCGCGAGGCCTCCACGTAGAGCAGGCGGTGCGCCAGATCGGCATCGCTGTAATCGGCGTAGGGCAGGCTGATCTGATCGAGCGGCGGCTGCTCGCCGGCGATGACCTTCATGAGCGGCTGCGGGCCGTGCAAGAGCATGCGGCAGAGTTTGGGGAAGCTCACATCGCCCCAGCCGGTGATCACATGGTCGGCCAGCCGCACGATTTCCTGCTGTTCCACCTCATGGCTGACCTCGGGCCCGCCCAGCACCACCTTCACGTCGGGCCTGGTGGCTTTGAGCAGGCGCAGCACCTCGCTGGTCTGCGTCACGTTCCAGATATAGACCCCGAAGCCGATGATGGCCGGATTGAGCGCCAGCAGCTCGTCCACGATCTCCCGCGGCTGGCGCGCAATCGTGAATTCGCGCAGCACGGTCTGCGCACGCAGGTCCTCGCCGCCATGGCGCGCCATGTTGGCCAGCAGGTAGCGCAGGCCGAGCGAGGCGTGGATGTATTTGGCGTTGAGCGTGGCCAGGATGATGGCGGGGGCGGGGGCGACCATCCCCGCATTATCAAACGCCGCCGGATTCAGCCCCGCCCGTACATCCAGCCGCGCGACCAGGGCTGGCCCCGGCTCGGCAGGCCGGCCTTGCGGCACAGCACCTGGTAGAGCGACACCTCGTCATTCTCGAACGCCCACTGGGACCCGGCAAGATAGACGCGCCAGATGCGCCAGCGCTTTTCGTCCACCATGGCCCGGAGTTTGTCGGCGTTGGCCTCGAACGCCTGGCTCCACAGCCCGAGGGTGCGCGCATAGTGGCCACGCAGGCCCTCCACATCGGTGGCCTCCAGCCCCCCCTGCTGCATGGTCTTGAGCACGGTGCTGATGTGCGGCAGCTCGCCTTGCGGGAACACGTAGCGGTCAATGAAACGGCCGCCGCCATGGCTGGTTTCGCCGTCATTGGCGTCGGTGGAGGTGATGCCGTGGTTGAGCACCCAGCCATCCTCGGTCAGCAGCTCGCGGATCTTCCTGAAATAAGCCTCCAGGTGCTTGAGCCCCACATGCTCGAACATGCCCACGCTGGTAATGCGGTCGAACTGGCCCGCCACGTCGCGGTAGTCCTGCAAGCGGATGTCGACGCGGTCCTGCAGCCCGGCGGCGCGCACCCGCTCGGTCGCCAGCTCGAACTGCTTGTGCGACAACGTCACCCCCACGCAGCGCGCGCCGAACTTGCCCGCGGCACGCAGCACCAGCGCGCCCCAGCCGCAACCGATGTCCAGCAGGCGCTGATTCGGCTGCAGGCGCAGCTTGGTCAGGATGTGGTCAATCTTTTTCTCCTGGGCCTGGGCCAGCGTTTCGTCGCCGTTTTCAAAGTAGGCGCATGAATACACCATGGCCGGATCGAGCCAGGCCTGGTAGAACTCGTTGGAGACGTCGTAGTGGTACTGGATCGCCTCGCGGTCGCTCTTTTTGTCGTGCGTGAAGCGGCGCATCACACGCGCCAGCCGCCCTTCGCCGGCGGACGGCGAGCCGGCCTCGGCCAGCCGGTGGGCCATGTCCAGAATGTCTTCCACCCGGCCCGTGACGTCGATCTTGCCCTCCACATAGGCCTCGCCCAGCTTGTCCAGGCTGGGCGACAGCAGCAGGGGCACGGCACTGGCCTGCTTGACATGGATTTCCACCTTGGGATGGACGAACTCGCCCAGCCGCACCCCCGCACTCTGGGCCGCGTCGCTACCCCAGCGCAGCAGCACGGGCAAATTGACCTTGCTCTTGAGCTGCGACACCCACGGATTCAAGACTGCCTCAATCGTCGGTCCCATGATTCCTCCTCCTCGCGACCTCTTGCGTCCGGCAACCGCCTGCCGGGGGCATTGCATCGAAAAGCAGCTCCATTATTCATGGATCCCCCCTCTCTGGGGATTAGATAGTGTCAATCAATCCCATAGGTTTATGCAAGTCCATGCACCTTGACTTATATTCAGGGTTCCTCCGGCGGCTGGGTTGTCACCCATCTTGCGCGGAACTTCAACCGCCCCGGCGCACTCCCACGAGATCGTCCCGACCTTGGCATCCATGACTTCACTGCAGCGCCTCCCCATGTCCCTGAGTGCTCTTTTCCTTGTGGCACTTGGCGCCGTTTCCACTTTCGCCAACGCCCAGATCGACCCGAAAAAACCGGTGGTCACCACCGAGCAGGTGCGGGCCGAGCTCATGGCCCATGCGCCCGACGGCGTCGATCCCGGCAAAACCGTCTGGGTCGGGCTGCAGTTCACCCACCAGCCCGAATGGCATACCTACTGGAAAAATCCGGGCGACTCGGGCCTGCCCACGACACTGGAATGGACGCTGCCAGCGGGCGTGACGGCAGGCGACATCGCCTGGCCCGTCCCCAGGAAAATCGCCATCGGCACCCTGGCCAACTACGGCTTTGACGGCACCGTGCTGCTGCCGGTGCCGCTGACCATCACGCCGGAGTTCAAGCCGGCGCCACCGACGGCGCCGGGAGGGCAGACCCTGGACATCAAGCTCAAGGCGTCCTGGCTGGTGTGCCGCAAGGAGTGCATCCCCGAGGACGGCGAGTTTGCGCTGCGCATTCCCGTCAAGGGCTCCATGGCACTGCACGGCGCCGCCTTTGACGCGGCCCTGGCGGCCAACCCGAAGGCGCTGGGCCAGGCCGGCGCCGCCAGCAAAATCGACATTGAAGGCCAGGCCATCCAGTTGTCCGTCAGCGGGCTGCCCGCCGCGCTGCGCGGCAAGACACTGGATTTCTTTCCCGAAACGCCGGAAGTGATCGAAACGGCAGGCCCCTGGTCCCAGCGCTGGCAGGGCCCTGTCTGGACCGCCCGGGTGCCGTTGTCGCCCCAGCGCAGCAACAGCCCGGCCGTGATGCCCGTGGTGCTGGCCTTGCAGGGCCAGGGTTACCGGGCCGAGCTCAGGGTTGCCGGCAGCTGGCCCCAGGTGGCGCAGGCCGCCCCAGGGGTGTCGCCCGAACTGCGGGCGGCGCTCCAGGCCAACACGGCGCCGCTGCTCCCCGGTCCGGCTGTCTCGCTCACGCTGCTGGCAGCACTGCTGGGCGCCTTGCTGGGCGGACTGATCCTCAACCTCATGCCCTGCGTGTTTCCGGTGCTGGCCATCAAGGTGCTGAGCTTTACCCGCCACGCCGACGACCACCGCGGCCATCGCCTGAGCGGCTTGGCCTACACCGCCGGCGTGATCCTGAGTTTTGTCCTGCTGGGCCTGTTGCTGCTGGGCCTGCGCGCGGCCGGTGAAAGCCTGGGCTGGGGCTTTCAATTGCAGAACCCCTGGGTGGTGGCCGGGCTGGCCACGCTGTTCACCGTGATCGGCCTCAACCTGGCCGGAGTGTTCGAGTTTGGCCAGTTCGCCCCCTCCTCGCTGGCGTCGTTCCAGGCCCGCCATCCGGTGGTGGATTCGTTCCTCACGGGCGTGCTGGCCGTGGCGGTGGCCTCGCCCTGCACGGCTCCGTTCATGGGGGCCTCGCTCGGATTCGCGGTGGGCCTGCCGGCCCCGCAGGCGCTCTCTATCTTTGCCGCCATCGGCCTGGGGCTGGCCCTGCCCTATCTGCTGGCCAGCCTGGTGCCGGCCTTCGCACGCGCCCTGCCCCGTCCCGGCGCCTGGATGGACACCCTGCGCCACGTGCTGGCCTTCCCCATGTTCGGCACCGTGGTGTGGCTGCTGTGGGTGCTGGGTCAGCAAAGCGGCATTGATGGCGTGGGCGCGTTGCTGGCGCTGCTGGTCACCCTGAGCATGGTGCTGTGGGCCTTGACCTTGCGAGGCCGCAGCCGCACTGTTGTTGCTATTATTTCGATAGCTGCTTTCGCAGGTTTGACGTGGGCTATCGGCCAATTTATCATCAAACCGGTGGAGAGCATGGCGGTGGCGGTCACTGAGCGCTGGCAGCCCTGGGCGCCAGACCGGGTGGAGCGCATCCTGGCCACCGGGCAGCCCGTCTTTGTCGACTTCACCGCCGCCTGGTGCGTGACCTGCCAGTACAACAAGAAAACCACGCTGGCCAACCCCCGGCTGCTGGCCGACCTCGATGCCAACAAAGTGGCCTTGCTGCGCGCTGACTGGACCCGGCGCGACCCGGCCATCACCGCCGCGCTGGCGCAGCTCGGGCGCAACGGCGTGCCGGTCTATGTGATTTACAAAAAAGGCAGCACGCCGGTGGTGCTGTCCGAGATATTGACGATGGAGGAAGTTCGCTCGGCGCTTGCCAGACTGTGAGCGCCGCGGTGGTGTGCCATCCCCGGATGGATGGCCTGGCACAACTCAGGAGTTTCATCATGCTGCGTCGTTCCCTGTTTGCCCTGGCCCTGCTGGGCCCTATCGTTCTGGCCACCTGCGGCGCCCATGCCGCGACCCTGGGCCAGCCCGCGCCTGATTTCCAGTTGAAGGACACCTCCGGCAAGACCGTGCGCCTGGCTGACTTCAAGGGCCGGCATGTGGTGCTGGAATGGAACAACCCGGGCTGCCCCTTCGTGCGCAAGCACTACAACGCCGCGAACATGCAAGCGCTGCAAAAGGAAGCGGCGGCCCAAGGCGTGGTCTGGCTGGCCATCAACTCCACCGAGACCGGCAGTGGCGACTACCTCGCGCCCGCGCAGCTGGCGCGCTGGATGCGTGAACAGCAAGCCGCGCCCGCCGCCACCCTGATGGATGAGGACGGCGCGGTGGGCAAGGCCTATGGCGCGCGGGTGACGCCCCACATGTACATCATCGACCCGCAAGGCCGGCTGATCTATGCGGGCGGGATCGACAGCATCGCATCCAGCCGCGCGGCGGACATCAAGATCGCCACCAATTACATCCGCCAGGGACTGGGCGAGGCGCTGGCCGGCAAGCCGCTGAGCGCGCCGGCCAGCCCGCCCTATGGCTGTTCCATCAAGTACCCATCCTGACGCCCGGCCCGGCGCCTTATCATGAGGCCATGACCGAAACCGACGACATTCGCCACATCCTCGAACACTGCCGCACCGTGGCGGTGGTGGGTTTGTCGCCCAAGCCGCACCGCGACAGTTTTGGCGTGGCGCGCTACATGCAAGCCCATGGCTGGCGCATCGTGCCGATCAACCCCAACGCGACGCAGATTCTCGGCGAGAAAGCGTATCCGTCCCTGACCGAGGCGGCCCGGCACGAGAAAATCGATCTGGTCAACGTATTCCGCAACAGCGCCGACGTGCCGCCGGTGGCCGACGAGGCCATTGCCATTGGCGCCAGGGCCTTGTGGTTGCAACTGGGCATCGAGCATGCGGCGGCGGCCGACAAGGCCCGCTCGGCTGGCCTGCGGGTGGTGCAGAACCGCTGCCTCAAGATCGATCACGCCACACGCGAGCGAGCATGAGCGAAACCCCCGCGCCGGCATTGGCACCCGAGCCGATCGAGGTCTCGCACGCCGAATTTTGCCGGGGCCTGCCCGCCGGCCGCTACCGGCTGATCGTCAACCCCGAGCGCGCGAAAAAGTACATCCGGCACCGCCTGCTCATCGTTGCCATCACCATGCCCCTGGCCGGCCTGGGCGCGGCCCTGGCGCTCTCGGGTTATCCGTGGGCGGGTCTGGCCCTGGTCGCTGCCGGCGTCCTGCTGCATCGCCTGGTGACGGCCCAGGCCCCGCGCATCCTGCTGCATCTGGCCACCCGGGATGCCCGCACCTATCACGAGGCCCTCGACTACGAAATCCTTGAAGTGCGGCTGGCCCGCTGACATCCGGGTCGCGTACGCCACCCTGCGACAATTGGGGCATGAGCTCGACTTCCCCTTTCCCGCCCCTGCAAAACGACACCTTTTTGCGCGCCTGCCTGCGCCAAGCCACCGACCACACCCCGGTCTGGCTGATGCGCCAGGCCGGGCGCTATTTGCCGGAGTACTGCGCCACCCGCGCCCGGGCCGGCAGTTTCATGGGCCTGGCCACCAACGTGGACTACGCCACCGAGGTCACGCTGCAGCCGCTGGAGCGCTACCCGCTGGACGCCGCCATCCTGTTTTCCGACATCCTCACCGTGCCCGACGCCATGGGCCTGGGGCTTTCCTTCGCGCAAGGCGAAGGCCCGCGTTTTGCCGCTCCCGTGCGCGACGAGGCGGCTGTGGCCCGACTCGAAGTGCCCGACCTGGACCGGCTGCGTTATGTGTTTGACGCCGTCACCTCGATCCGCAAGGCCCTGCATGGCCGCGTGCCGCTGATCGGCTTCTCGGGCAGCCCGTGGACGCTGGCCTGCTACATGGTCGAGGGCGCCGGTTCGGACGACTACCGGCTGGTCAAGACCATGCTCTACAGCCGGCCCGACCTGATGCACAAAATACTGCAGGTCAACGCCGACGCGGTGGCGGCTTATCTGAACGCCCAGATCGATGCCGGCGCCCAGGCCGTGATGATTTTCGACAGCTGGGGCGGCGTGCTGGCCGACGGCGCGTTCCAGCAGTTCAGCCTGGCCTACACGGCCCGCGTGCTGGCGCAGCTCAAGCGCATGGGGGTGGACGGCCAGACCGTGCCGCGCATCGTGTTCACCAAGGGCGGCGGCCCGTGGCTCGAAGAAATGGACCCGCTCGACTGCGATGTGCTGGGTCTGGACTGGACTGTCAACCTCGGCAAGGCGCGCGCGCTCGTGGGCCGGCACAAGGCGCTGCAAGGCAATATCGACCCCAACGTGCTGTTTGCCCAGCCGGCCCAGATCGAGGCCGAGGTGCTCAAGGTACTGCAAAGCTTCGGGCTGCCGCACCGTGCGCCAGCGCACCAACCTGACGCCACCGGTCCCACCCACATCTTCAATCTGGGCCATGGCATCAGCCAGTACACCCCGCCTGACCATGTGGCGGTGCTGGTACAGGCGGTGCATGAGTTCTCCCGCAAGATGCGGGCATAGCTTGTTTTTTCGGCCTTCACTACCATGCTTTGGGGCCGGAATTTGTTGGTGACTCCTGACTTATGCACAAATTTCGTGCTGCGGTGCAAAAGACCTCCCCCATTCGGGGCATCGTTGCTACAAAACCAATAGCTATCGCAAGTTATTGATTTATAACGATTTTAGACTTTGCTTTTTTTGTGGGCATTTCAGCGAAAGCCTTGATTTTCAAGGGTTTGGAGCGCATGGCGACAACATATCAACAAAGTTATCCACAGAAATCATGAATGACATGTAAAGTTGTTTCAGATCAAGCACTTAGCGGCTCTTTAAGAAGTTCACTTCAACAAACCAACTCAACCCCGGCTTTTGCATGACCCATTGGCTTTCGGTCCTTGTCCAGACCCCGGCCCACAGCCAGGTGGCTGGCCCCCTGACTTATCGAAGTGAGTTGGCACTTAGCCCTGGGTGCTTGGTACGCGTTCCCTTTGGCAAGCGCGAGACCCTGGGTGTGGTGTGGGACACGCCGCAGCAAGCCAGTACCAATCCAATCGCCGCGGAAAAAACACGCCCGATTGCTGCCGTGCTGGACACGATCGCACCACTGACGCCAGCCTGGCAACAACTGGTAACATTTACCGCCCACTATTACCAGCGTTCGCTGGGCGAGGTGGCGCTGGCCGCCCTGCCGCCCCAATTGCGCGACCTGAGCACCCAACAGCTGGCGCGCCGGCTCAAGCGGCGCACTCCGCCAGCCGCCGAATCCATCGGCCCCGTGCACGCTGCCGCGGCCCATGCGCTGGCCTTGACAGCGGAGCAGGCCGGCGCGATTGCCGAATTTGACGCGCACGCCGGCCCTTTTTTGCTGTTTGGCGCCACCGGCAGCGGCAAGACCGAGGTCTATCTGCATGGCGTGCAGCAACTGCTGGCGCGCGATCCGGCCGCCCAGGCGCTGGTCATGGTGCCCGAGATCAACCTCACGCCGCAACTCGAAGCCCGCTTCCTGGAGCGCTTCGCGCCCCTTTACGGAGAAGGCTCGGTGGTGTCACTGCACAGCGGCATGACCAACCCGCAGCGCCTCAAGAGCTGGCTGGCCGCGCACTGTGGCGCCGCGCGCATTGTGCTGGGCACCCGCATGGCGGTGTTTGCCTCGCTGCCGCGCCTGCGCCTGATCGTGGTGGATGAGGAGCACGATCCGAGCTACAAGCAACAGGAAGGCGCGCGCTACTCGGCGCGCGACCTGGCGGTGTACCGGGGCCGACTGGAAGGCGCCAAGGTGATGCTCGGCTCGGCCACGCCCTCGCTGGAGAGCTGGTACCACAGCCGGCCCGCGGCGCAAGGCGGGCGCTACCTGCGCCTGCTGATGCCCAGCCGGATCGGCGGCGGCACGCTGCCCGGCACCGCAGGCGGCTTGCCAACGCCTGCTGGCGCCCTCCCCTGGGTGCGCCGGGTGGACATGAACCATCAGCCGAAAAAGGCGGTCTTCTCACCCCCCCTGCTCGATGCCATCAAGGAACGCGTGGCCCGTGGCGAGCAGTGCATGGTGTTCCTGAACCGGCGCGGTTATGCCCCCGTCCTGCACTGCGGCGACTGCGGCTGGAAAAGCGAATGTCCCCATTGCAGCGCCTACCGCGTGTTCCACAAGATCGACCGCACCCTGCGCTGCCACCATTGCGGCTTCACCGAACGCGTGCCGCGCGCCTGCCCGGCCTGCGGCAACCCCGACATCGCCCCGCTGGGCCGCGGCACCGAACGGCTGGAAGAACACCTGGCCGAGTTGCTGGCCGATGTGCGCCGGCCGAATTCAGTCTCGGAGGAATACCCCGACGGCGAGCCGGTGCGCATCGCGCGCATCGACGCCGACACCACCAAGCTCAAGGGCGCACTGGAGTCACAACTGGCGCAAGTGCATGCGGGCGAGGTCGATATCCTGGTGGGCACGCAGATGATTGCCAAGGGCCACGACTTTCGCCGCATCACGCTGGTGGCCGCCATCAACGCCGACAACGCGCTGTTCTCCAGCGACTTTCGCGCGCCCGAGCGCCTGTTCAGCCTGCTGATGCAGGCCACCGGACGAGCCGGGCGTGATGCCGGCATCAGCGCGCAAAGCGAAATGTGGATTCAGACCTCGTACCCCCAGCACGCACTGTTCGAGACGCTCAAAAAACACGACTACCCGGCGTTTGCCGAGCAGCAGCTCAAGGAACGCGAGCAGGCCGGCCTGCCGCCCTTCAGCTTTCAGGCGCTGGTACGGGCCGAGGCGCGCACCCAGGAAGTGGCCCAGGGATTCCTGACGGCCGCCAGCACGGTGGCCAGCGCCCTGGAAGAAGCGCAGCAGGTCACGCTCTACCCGGCCGTGCCCATGAGCATCCAGCGCGTCGCCAATGTCGAGCGCGCGCAGATGCTGGTTGAAAGCCCCTCGCGTGCCGCGCTGCAGCGCTTCCTGGCAGCCTGGCACGGCATCCTGCATGCCACGCGCCAGCAACCCGAGGGCAAGGGCCTGATCCGCTGGGCGGTGGATGTGGACCCGCTCACGATCTGACGCCCGCGCGCAGGGTTGCGGTGGCGCCCGCTGCCTCAAGCGCCCTGCGGCCCGGGGGCCAGCCGGCGGGCCGCGCGCTGCCAGGCTTTTTCGTGGAAGAAGAAGACAAACGCCTGCACGGTGGGCTCGAGCAGGCTCAGCGTCAGCGACGTGAGCAGATCGCCGGTCACGGCAAAGGCCACCAGGGCCGCGACCGTCACGTGGACCACGTAATAGGTGCCGGTTTTCATGATGGTGGGCAGGTTTGCCCGGGCATATCTGGCCATAATGTGTTTCCTCCTAGTGTTCAGTCCACCACGCGGTGAAGTCGCGCAGCACGATGCCCAGCCCCAAAAGCCACAGACCGAGGCCCAGGCGGCGTGCGCGAAATGGGATTTGCATGTTGTCTCTCCTTGCCTGATTCAGTGACGGTGCCTGCGAAATCACTCAAGGTCGAAGCGATCCAGGTTCATCACCTTGTTCCAGGCCGCCACAAAGTCCTGCACGAACTTCTGCCTGCCGTCGGCGCTCGCATAGACCTCGGCCAGGGCGCGCAGCACCGAGTTGGAGCCGAACACCAGGTCCACGCGGGTGCCCGTCCACTTGACGACGCCGGTCTTGCGGTCGCGGCCCTCGAAGGTGTCGCTGTCCTTCGAGACTGGCTTCCACTCCGTCGCCATGTCGAGCAGGTAAACGAAGAAGTCGTTCGTCAGCGTGCCGGGCTTGGCCGTGAGCACGCCATGCTGGCTGCCGTCGAAGTTGGCGCCCAGCACGCGCAGGCCGCCGACCAGCGCCGTCATCTCGGGCGCGGTCAGGGTCAGCAGCTGGGCCTTGTCCACCAGCAGGTGTTCGGCCGGGATGCCCGACTTGGCCATCTTCGCGTTGACGTAGTTGCGGAAACCATCAGCCATGGGCTCCAGGTACTGGAAGGACTCCACATCGGTCTGCTCGGCCGTGGCGTCGACGCGGCCCGGTGTGAAGGGCACGTCCACCGTGGAGCCGGCGGCCTTGGCGGCCATCTCGATGCCGACGCCGCCAGCCAGCACGATCACGTCGGCCAGCGACAGCTTGCCGCTGGCCTTCTGGATGGCTTCCAGCTTGGGCAGCACCTTGGCCGCGATCTGGTTGACGGCCCAGTCCTTCTGGGGGCTAAGGCGGATGCGCGCGCCGTTGGCGCCGCCGCGCTTGTCACCACCGCGGAAGGTGGAGGCGGAGGCCCAGGCGGTGGACACCAGCTCGGCCACGGACAGGCCGGAGGCGGCGATCTTCGCTTTCACGTCGGCAATGTCGGCCGCCGTGGGCTTGTGGGTCGCAGCGGGCAGCGGGTCTTGCCAGATCAGGTCTTCTTTCGGCACCTCGGGGCCGAGGTAGCGGGCCTTGGGGCCCAGGTCGCGGTGGGTCAGTTTGAACCAGGCGCGGGCATAGGCTTCGGCGAAGGCCTGCGGGTCATTGAGGAACTTGCGCGAGATCTTCTCGTAGGCCGGGTCGAAACGCAGCGACAGGTCGGTCGTGAGCATCGTGGGGCGGCGCGGCGGCGCGTCGGGCGTGGGGCCGGGGATGATGGCCTCGGCGTCCTTGGCTTCCCACTGGATGGCGCCGGCCGGGCTTTTGGTCTTCACCCACTCATACTTGAACAGGAACTGGAAGAAGTCGTTGCTCCAGCGCGCCGGGGTGCTGGTCCATGTCACTTCGATGCCGGAGCTGATGGTGTCCTTGCCCTTGCCGCTGCCGAACTTGTTGTCCCAGCCGAAGCCTTGCTGCTGCAACGCGCCAGCTTCCGGAGCGTCGCCGACGTTGCTGGCAGGGCCCGCGCCGTGGGTCTTGCCCAAGGTATGGCCGCCAGCGATCAGGGCCACGGTTTCCTCGTCGTCCATGGCCATGCGGGCGAAGGTCTCGCGGATGTCCTTGGCGGCCGACACCGGGTCACCATTGCCGTTCGGGCCTTCCGGGTTGACGTAGATCAGGCCCATCTGCACGGCGGCCAGGGGGTTCTCCAGGTCACGCTCGCCGCTGTAGCGCTTCTCAGCCGCCAGCCAGGTTGTCTCCTTGCCCCAGTACACGTCCTGGTCCGGTTCCCACACGTCTTCACGGCCGCCGGCGAAGCCGAAAGTGCGGAAGCCCGAGTTTTCCAGCGCCACGTTGCCGGCCAGGATCATCAGGTCGGCCCAGGAGATCTTCTGGCCGTATTTCTGCTTGATGGGCCACAGCAGGCGGCGGGCCTTGTCCAGGTTCACGTTGTCGGGCCAGGAGTTAAGCGGCGCAAAACGTTGCTGGCCACGGCCCGCACCGCCGCGGCCATCACCCACGCGGTAGGTGCCGGCGCTGTGCCAGGCCATGCGGATCATCAGGCCGGCGTAGCTGCCGGAGTCGGCGGGCCACCAGTCCTGCGAGTCGGTCATCAGCTTGTTCAGGTCGGCCTTGAGCGCCTGGTAGTCGAGCTTCTTGAACTCCTCGGCGTAGTTGAAGCGCTGGCCCAGCGGGTTGGATTTCTCCGAATGCTGGTTCAGCAGATCAAGACGCAGTTGGTTAGGCCACCATTCCTTGTTTTGCGTGCCGCTACCGGCGGCACCGTGGAAGGGGCATTTGGCTTCATTGGACATGGTTTTCTCCTGGTGGTTGGGATACGTCCGTTCGAGCGAGGCGTCTCAGCTGGCCTGCGCCAAGGCTGCCAGGCATTCAAGCCAGACCGGCTGGCGACGGGCGATACCTTGCTGCGCGACTTGCATGATGGACTCCTTGCTTGAAAGTGAGTCAATTTTAGGATTTAACTATTGATACGGCAATTTGATTTGAAATATCAATCTTATAGCCGGATCCTATCCGCATCGACCAGCCCGCTGGGACCGGCCCGCACAGGACTTCAGGTCATGAGGGCGACCGCAGCGGAGAAACTGAGGAAGGCCACCGCCGTGGAGACCAGGATGATGCGCGCAATGCGGCCATTGTCGGCGCCAAAGCGCTCGGCCAGCAAGGAGACGTTGCTGGCACTGGGCAGGGCCGCGGCCAGCACGATCACCGTCAGTGCAAAGCGGCTCAGCGGCGCGCCCAGCTGGATGGCGCCGATGCCCACCAGCAGCACCAGCAGTGGGTGCAGCAGCAGCTTGAACACCGCCACCGGCACATAGTCACGCAGCGGGATGGGCGGGTGCTTGCTCTGCGCCGCGAGAATCTGCGAACGCGCCAGCACGGCGCCGATGGTGAACAGCGCCACGGGCGAGGCGGCATCCGCCAGCAGGCCGATGGTCTGCATCAGGGGCCGGGGCAATTCCAGGCTGATGGCCGACGCCACCGCCCCCAGCAGGATGGCCCAGGGCATGGGGTTGGCCGCCACGCCCTTGAGCGCGTTGCGGGCCGCCTTGCTGGCGCCATGCGCATCGGCGCCATCCAGCCTGGACAGTGCAATGCACAGCGAGGTGGTGATGACCAGGTCCACCACGATGGTCACGATCGTCGGGCCGGCCGCCTGGGCCCCGAGCAGCGCCACCAGCAGGGGCACGCCCATAAAGCCGGTATTGGGAAAGGCGGCCACCAGCGCGCCAAAGGCCGCATCATTCCAGCCG
Organism: Hylemonella sp.; assembly: GCA_040377375.1. GTDB lineage: Bacteria > Pseudomonadota > Gammaproteobacteria > Burkholderiales > Burkholderiaceae_C > JBEIOV01. Next base: position 12,258 of record JBEIOV010000010.1, on the reverse strand, counting down.
ATGCGGCGGTTCAGGCTGACGGCCACGACAAAGCCGACCAAGACCAGCGCGCACAGCAGGTAGACAAAGAACACGCTGGCATCGAGCAGCTGCGCCAGCGGCGTGCTGGCGCCAAAACGGTACAGCATGCAGGGCAACGCAAAAAACAGCACGAAGCTGTTCAGGCCCGCAATCGCCTCGAGCGGCAGCATGCGCCGGCGCGCCGCCAGGTAGCCGCACAACACCAGCGCGAAAAAGGGGAAGGTGACGGAAAAGATCTCAAGCACGGGCTGTATTGTCACAGCAGTCAGGGGGTGCTTTGCGCCACGCCGCCAAAGCACGGCGCGCACTCGGTATCATTCCCGGCTTCGCCCTAAGTTTCTGAATGTCCACTGCCCCTGCCGCCGGTCTCAATCTCGCCCAACAAGAAGCTGTCAATTACATGCATGGTCCCTGTCTGGTGCTGGCCGGCGCTGGCTCGGGCAAGACGCGAGTCATCACTCACAAGATCGGCCGCCTGATCCAGTCGGGCATGGAGCCGCAACGCATTGCAGCCATCACCTTCACCAACAAGGCCGCCGCCGAAATGCGCGACCGCGCCAAGAGCCTGATCGGCAAGGCCGCCCGCGAGGTGGTGATTTGCACCTTTCACGCCCTGGGCGTGCGCATGCTGCGCCAGGACGGCGCGGTGCTGGGCCTCAAGCCCCAGTTCTCGATCCTGGACAGCGACGACGTGACCGGAATCCTCAAGGACGCCGGCGGTTCGACCGACGCCGCCACGGCGCGGCAATGGCAATGGACCATCAGCCTGTGGAAAAACATGGGCTTGAACGCGGCGCAGGCTGAAGCGCAGGCCAAGGACGACAGCGAACGCATCACGGCACGCATCATGGCGCGCTACGAGGAGCGGCTGACAGCCTACCAGAGCGTGGACTTCGACGACCTGATCAGCCTGCCGCTCAAATTGCTGCAGGACCACCCGGAGGTGCGCGCCAAATGGCAGCAGCAGATGGGCCATGTGCTGGTCGACGAATACCAGGACACCAATGCCACGCAATACGAGGTACTGAAAGCTCTCGTGGGCAGCCACGACCCGAAGAACTCACGCTTCACCGCCGTGGGTGACGACGACCAGTCGATCTATGGCTGGCGCGGCGCCACGCTGGACAACCTGAAAAAACTGCCGATCGACTTCCCCAGCCTCAAGGTCGTCAAGCTGGAGCAGAACTACCGCTCGACGTCCGCCATCCTGCGCGCGGCCAACAACGTGATCGGCCCCAACCCCAAGCTGTTCCCCAAGAACCTGTGGAGCGACCTGGGCGAGGGCGAGCCGGTGCGCGTGGTGGACGCCGACAACGAGGAGCATGAGGCCGAACGCACGGTGGCCCGCATCCAGAGCCTGCGCTCCAACTCGCAGCACCAGGAATTGCGCGACTTTGCCGTGCTGTACCGCGCCAACCACCAGGCCCGCGTCTTCGAGCAGGCGCTGCGCAAGGCACAAATCCCGTACAAGGTGTCGGGCGGCCAGAGTTTCTTCGACCGCGCCGAGATCAAGGATCTGTGCGGCTGGTTCCGGCTGTGGGTCAACAACGATGACGACCCGGCCTTCCTGCGCGCCATCACCACGCCCAAACGCGGCATCGGCCACCAGACGCTGCAGCAGCTCGGCACCTTTGCCGGCCAGTACCGCCTAAGCCTGTTCGAGGCCCTGTTCTCCTCGTCCCTGGGCTCGGTGCTGGGCGCCCGCGCCGTGGGCAGCCTGCATGAGTTCGGCCGCTACGTCAACGACCTGGAGTTCCGCGCCCGCCACACGCAGGGCACCGAGGATTCCCGGGCGTTTCTCGCCGACTGGCTCAAGGACATCGGCTACGAGAAACACCTGTACGACGGCGAGGACAGCGAGAAAGTCGCGGCCACGCGCTGGACCAACGTGATGGAGTTCTGCGACTGGATGGCGCAGCGCTGCGGCGGCCAGATCGATGACACCGCCGGCGTGACCACCTCGAGCGAGAAAAAATCCCTGCTGGAAGTGGCCCAGACCATCTCCCTGCTCTCGACCATCAGCGAGCGCCAGCAGGACCAGAACGTGGTGACCCTGTCCACCCTGCACGCGGCCAAGGGCCTGGAGTGGCCGCATGTGATGCTGGTGGGCGTGACCGAGGGCATGCTGCCCTTCAAGCTCGGCGAGGGCGCCGATTCGCTGGGCGGCTCCGAGCGCGACCATGAGGCGGCCAACGAGAGCATCGCGCTGCGCCTGCAGGAGGAGCGCCGCCTGATGTACGTCGGCATCACGCGCGCGCAGCGCAGCCTGGCGGTGAGCTGGACCCGCAAGCGCAAGAAGGGCCGCGACATGGTGGCGGCCCAGCCCAGCCGCTTCATCGCGGAGATGGCGCTGGACAAGAGCACCACCCGGGAGGATCCGCGTGAAAAACTCAAGGCCTTGCGCGCCGAGTTCGCAAAAAAAGCCCAGGACACGGCCGCGGCCGCCGCACTGGCGCAGGCCCGCCCCGCATGAACACCCGATTTGCTATATTTTTAATAGCATTCTTCGCCCTGTTTTCAATGGCCCGGGGCCAAAATGGCACTGAAAATTCGCGCGGCGCCGCTTGCCCAGCGGCCACGCAAGTCAGTCATCTGCAGCTTTATGGCCTGTGGCAAGCCCGCTTTGATGGACAGCACGAGGGCGCCAGCCTGCGCCTCGAGAAACATCCGGACTACCCGCACAGCGTGAAGGGCGCGCTGCTGCGCGGCGGCGTGCAAAGCTTGTGCGTGGGCGATGTGGACCAGGGCATCTTCAGCCTCGAGGAATCGGACGACGGGCACAATATCACTGCAAGCTGGAGCGGCACCGTCGTGGACGGCTCCTGCGGCAAGGAAATCAGCGGTACATGGAAAAACATCAGCAAGAACACCGAGCAGCACTTCGTCTTGCGCAAGCAACCGGGCTGGCACTAGCCCTTCTCCTGCCGGCACAGGCGCAGGCCCAGGCCCCGGTCAGCCAGGAATGGCTGCAATGCACGCAGCTGGCGCACGACAAGGACGCGCGGCTGGCCTGCTATGACCGCTGGGCGCGGCAGCAGGAACAAACACGGCCCCTCCCCGCCACCGCGGGGACAGCCCCTGCCCCGGTGGCCATCATCCCCGCCGCCCCGGTGCCCACCCCCAGCCCGGCCAATGCCGCGGCGACGGCGAATGCGGTCGCGACGGCAGGCTGCAAAAGTCACCAGCAGTCGGAGTTGTCGCGCTTTTGGGAGCTGGAGGCCGACAGTGACTGCGGCACCTTCGCCATCCGCAGCTACCGGCCCCTGAGCCTGTCACTGATTGGCTCCGACAGCGTCAACATGGCCCCCAGCACGCCGGCGGCCGGGCATACCGCCACGTCCACGCCCTATTCGGAAACCGAAACCCGGCTCCAGCTGTCGCTGCGGACCAAGATTGCCCAGGGCTTGCTCACGGGCCACGATCCCCAGCGGCGCGACTCGGTGTGGTTCGGCTATACGCAGCAGTCGTACTGGCAGCTCTTCAGCGGCGACATCTCGCGCCCCTTCCGCTCCACCGACCATGAGCCGGAGATCATGTACATCTACCCGACCGATGCCCCGCTGCCGCTGGGCTGGCGGCTGCGCTACAGCGGCGTCAGCCTGAACCACCAGTCCAACGGCCAGGGGCTGCCGCTGTCGCGCAGCTGGAACCGCGTCATCCTGATGGCCGGCATGGAAAAGGACCAGCGCTTCCAGTTGACGGGGCGGCTGTGGCAGCGCATGCCGGAAAAAGCCGAAGAGGACGACAACCCCGACATCACCGCCTTTGTCGGGCGGGCCGAACTCTCGGGCGCGTGGAATGTGAACCGCAACAACACGCTGGCGTTCACCGTGCGCCACCCATTGAACGATACCGCGCGCGGCTCGCTGCGCCTGGAATGGCTCAAGGCACTGGGCAAGAACGAGAACAACCAGAACCGCAGCGGCCTGCGCATTCACACCCAGCTCTTCAGCGGCTACGGCGACTCCCTGCTGGACTACAACCGCCAACGCACCGTGCTGAGCATCGGCCTGAGCCTGGTGGACTGGTGATTGGCGGGTCAAGCTGGCTCGCCTGTTTTGGTCACCTTTTGGGCGCCGGAAAAAGGAAGATTGCGCTGTCGGGCGCGCATCCCGACCCCACGCACCGGCCCGAGAAAGTCCCGGCCACAAAAAAGCCCGCATGACGCGGGCTTTTTGACTCGGAACAGAAACCTGAATTACTTCAGCTTCGTTTCCTTGTATTCCACATGCTTGCGAGCCTTGGGATCAAACTTCATGATCGCCATTTTCTCGGGCATGGTTTTCTTGTTCTTGCTGGTGGTGTAGAAATGACCGGTGCCGGCCGTGGATTCCAGCTTGATTTTTTCGCGTCCGCCTTTGGTTGCCATGATGGAGCTCCTTATGCCTGGCCACGTGCGCGCAGATCCGCGAGCACGGAGTCAATGCCGTTTTTGTCGATCAAGCGCAGACCTGCGTTGGATATCCGCAGGCGAATCCAGCGGTTTTCGGTCTCGACCCAGAACCGGCGGTATTGCAGGTTCGGCAGGAACCGGCGCTTGGTTTTGTTGTTGGCGTGGGAAACATTGTTCCCGACCATCGGGCCTTTGCCCGTAACTACACATACGCGTGCCATGAGGACACTCCGTTAAACAGCTGTCACTGACGTGAGAGCTTTACCTCGCCAGAAAGGGTGGCGGTAACCCATGGGGGCTGGAGAATCCAGCAAAGCCTGAAATTATAGCCTATGCGACTACCCAATGGCGGTATCTGGCCGCGCGCAGCGCAGGCCCGTTCCAGGGCACCCGCGGAACCGGCTTTGCCGGGCCGTTGGGTGCGCCCCCTCCGCGCAGCGGGAGGGGGTGGCGTAAGCGAACGAAGGGAGCGGAGCCTGGGGGAGGCAGGAGGCTACGCCTCCTGCTCCAAGTACCGCTGGGCGTCCAGCGCGGCCATGCAGCCGGTGCCGGCGCTGGTGATGGCCTGGCGGTACACGTGGTCCTGCACGTCGCCGGCGGCGAAAATTCCGGGCACGGAGGTCTGCGTGGCAAAACCCTTCAAGCCGCCGCGCGTGACGATGTAGCCGTTTTCCATGTCCAGCTGGCCCTGGAAGATCTCGGTGTTGGGCGAGTGGCCGATGGCGATGAAGCAGCCCTTGAGTTCCAGGTCTTCAGTGGAGCCGTCCTTGGTGCTTTTGAGACGCACGCCGGTCACGCCGCTGGCGTCGCCCAGCACTTCATCCAGGGTCTTGAAGGTCTTGAGCTCGATCTTGCCACTGGCCACCTTCTCCATGAGCTTGTCCACCAGGATGGGCTCGGCCTTGAACTTGTCGCGGCGGTGCACCAGGTACACCTTCGCCGCGATATTGGAGAGGTACAGCGCCTCTTCCACCGCGGTGTTGCCGCCGCCGATCACGCAGCAGACCTGGTCACGGTAGAAAAAGCCGTCGCAGGTGGCGCAGCCCGACACGCCGCGGCCCATGAAGGCCGTTTCAGAGGGCAGGCCCAGGTACTTGGCCGAGGCACCGGTGGCGAGGATGAGCGAGTCGCAGGTGTACTCGCCGCTGTCGCCCTTGAGCGTGAACGGGCGTTTTTTGAAATCCACGGCATTGATGTGATCGAACATGATCTCGGTCTTGAAGCGCTCGGCATGGGCCTGGAAGCGCTGCATCAGCTCCGGGCCCTGCACGCCGTCCACATCGGCGGGCCAGTTGTCCACCTCGGTGGTGGTCATGAGCTGGCCGCCTTGCGCGATGCCGGTGACCAGCAGGGGCTTGAGGTTGGCGCGCGCGGCGTAGATGGCGGCCGTGTAGCCGGCCGGGCCGGAACCCAGAATCAGGACCTTGGCATGCTTTGTGTTTGACATTGGTTGAACCTTTTCTAAAAAACCGCTTTCGCCGTGTACAGTTTGGGTCAGAACCCGAAGTATCAATGCTTGTTTCCGGATGTGCTCGCGTGGGGATACCGCATCTGCTGGCGTGATTGTAAGAAACGATTGTCCAAGAGAAGGATGAGGCCATGTCGATGTTGAGCACCCTGGACCTGATACGCCGCGTGCCGCTGTTTGCCATGCTGACCCCGGAGCAGGCCGAGCCCCTGGCAGCCGTGGCCGTCAAGCGGCGTTTCAGGCGCGGCGAGCTCATCGTCGAGCAGGGCAAGAAATCCGACGCGCTGTACATCATCCTGTCCGGGCGGGCCCACGTTGTGATGACGCAGGACCAGGAGCGCGAAGTGATTCTGGCGACCCTGCAGGCGGGCGACTACATTGGCGAGATGAGCCTGATCGACCATGAGCCGCATTCCGCCAGCGTGCTGGCCGAAATGCAGACCGATGTGCTGGTGCTGGGCCGCGCGCAATTCGCCGGCTACCTGCCGGAGCGCTCTTCCATGGCGTACTTGATGCTCAGGGGGCTGGTGCTGCGCCTGCGCCACGCCGACCGCAAGATCAGCTCGCTGGCCTTGACGGGGGTCTACGGCCGGGTGGCCGATGTGCTGCTGGAACACGCGGCGCTCAATGCCAACCAGGAGATGGTCATTCCCAACAAGATGGCGCGCCAGGATATTGCGAAAATGGCGGGGGCGTCGCGCGAAATGGTGAGCCGGGTGATGAAGGAATTTGAAGACCGCGGCTTCATTGAAGTGCGCAAGGGCGGCTCCATCCTGGTCAAGGAACGGCGCGTTGCCCTGCCTGAATGAACTTTTGTGCTTGGGTTAAGCTTGCGCACGCATGACTTACTCGCTCAATACCCTGAACAACCCTTCCCGCGCGGCCCAGGCACCGGCCCGCGCGGGCTGGGGGCGGTTTGCCAATGAATTCGGCCTGCTGGCCGGTTTCGTGCTGCTGGCCTTCTGGTTGCTCGCGCTGCTGAGCTATTCGACGCAGGATGCGGCCTGGTCCACCTCGGGGACCGGCGGCGCGCTGCGCAACCGCGGCGGGCGTCTGGGAGCCTGGGTGGCGGATGGCAGCTACTTCCTGCTCGGTTTCTCGGTCTGGTGGTGTTTTGCGGCGGGCGTGCGGGTCTGGCTGGCCGCGCTGGCGCGCTGGATGCGCGGCGAGCAGCTGCCGGCCCATCCGGGCGGCCAGGAGACATCGGCCAGCGCCCGCTTCGCCGCGAGCCGCGCGGCCTTCTGGTGCGGCCTGGTGCTGCTGCTGTGCGCCAGCGCCACGCTGGAGTGGTCGCGCCTGTACAGCCTGGAGGCGCGCCTGCCGGGGCATGGCGGCGGGGTGCTGGGTTATGTCGTCGGGCCCCTGGGCGTGAAGTGGCTGGGTTTCGCGGGTTCGGGCCTGCTGGCCATTGCGCTGGGCGTGGTGGGGGTGGCGCTGGTGTTCCGCTTCTCGTGGGGCCATGTGGCCGAGCGCATTGGCGCCTGGATCTATGCCCGGGTGGAGTCCAGGCGCGAGAAGCGCGAGCTGGCGCAGGACGTGGCCCTGGGGCAGCAGGCGGCGCGCGAGCGCGAGGAGGTGCTGATCGGGGAGCGCGAGGAAATCGAGGAACACCACCCGACGCCGGTGCTGATCGAGCCGGTGTTGCTCGAGGTGGCGCAGAGCGAGCGCGTGGCCAAGGAGCGCCAGAAGCCGCTGTTCAGCGAGATGCCGGATTCGAAACTGCCGCTGGTCGATCTGCTCGACGGCGCCCAGGCGCGCCAGGAAAGCGTGGCGCCCGAGACGCTGGAGATGACCAGCCGCATGATCGAGAAAAAGCTCAAGGACTTCGGTGTCGAGGTGCGGGTGATCCTGGCCTCGCCGGGGCCGGTGATCACGCGCTACGAGATCGAGCCCGCCACGGGCGTCAAGGGCTCGCAGATCGTGGGCCTGGCCAAGGACCTGGCGCGCAGCTTGAGCCTGGTGTCGATCCGCGTGGTGGAAACCATTCCCGGCAAGAACTACATGGCGCTGGAGCTGCCCAATGCCAAGCGCCAGTCCATCAAGCTGTCGGAAATCCTGGGTTCGCAGGTCTATAACGAAGCCAAGTCCATGCTGACCATGGGGCTGGGCAAGGACATCGTGGGCAACCCGGTGGTGGCCGATCTGGCCAAGATGCCGCACGTGCTGGTGGCCGGCACCACCGGCTCGGGCAAGTCGGTGGGCATCAACGCCATGATCCTCTCCCTGCTCTACAAGGCCGAGGCGCGCGATGTGCGCCTGCTCATGATCGATCCCAAGATGCTGGAGATGTCGGTGTACGAGGGCATTCCCCACCTGCTGGCGCCCGTGGTCACCGACATGCGCCAGGCCGCGAACGGCCTGACCTGGTGCGTGGCCGAGATGGAGCGCCGCTACAAGCTCATGAGCAAGATGGGGGTGCGCAACCTGGCGGGCTACAACCACAAGATCGACGAGGCCAAACACCGCGGCGAGTTCATCGCCAACCCGTTCAGCCTGACGCCCGAAGCGCCCGAGCCGCTGGACCGCCTGCCCCACATCGTGGTGGTGATCGACGAGCTGGCCGACCTCATGATGGTGGTGGGCAAGAAGATCGAGGAGCTGATTGCGCGCCTGGCGCAAAAGGCGCGCGCCGCCGGCATCCACCTGATCCTGGCCACCCAGCGCCCCAGCGTGGATGTGATCACCGGCCTGATCAAGGCCAATATCCCGACCCGCATCGCCTTCCAGGTGTCCAGCAAGATCGACAGCCGCACCATCCTCGACCAGATGGGGGCCGAGGCCTTGCTGGGCATGGGCGACATGCTTTACATGCCCAGCGGCACCGGACTGCCGATTCGCGTGCACGGCGCCTTTGTCAGCGACGAGGAAGTGCACCGCGTGGTGAACTACCTCAAGGCCCAGGGCGAGCCCAACTACATCGAGGGCGTGCTCGAGGGCGGCACGGTCGATGGCGAGGGTGATCTGCCGGGCGAGGGCGGCGCGGCTGGCGGCGAAAAGGACCCGATGTACGACCAGGCGGTGGAAGTGGTGCTGAAGAACCGCCGGGCCAGCATCTCGCTGGTGCAGCGCCACCTCAAGATCGGCTACAACCGCGCCGCGCGCCTGGTGGAGGACATGGAAAAGGCCGGACTGGTGAGCGCCATGAGCGGCAGCGGCCAGCGTGAAATCCTGGTGCCCGCACGGGCGGAGTAATTTTCTTGAAACCATTTTTTGCTATATTTTTGATAGCTGCATACGCCCTGTCCGCAAGGGCGGATGGCCTGCAAAGCCTTGAGATTTTCGTCAAGACCGTCAGCAGCGGCCGCGCCGACTTCAGCCAGGTCGTCACGGCGCCGGCCCGCGAGGGCCAGGGCGCGAGAAGCAAAACGTCCAGCGGCAGCTTCGAGTTTTCCCGGCCCAACCGCTTCAAGTTCATTTACCGCAAGCCCTTCGAGCAAAGCATCGTGGCCGATGGCCAGACGCTGTGGCTGTACGACGTGGACTTGAACCAGGTCACGGCGCGCCCGCAAGCCCAGGTGCTGGGTTCCACGCCGGCGGCCCTGATTGCCGCCGCACCCGACTTGCGTGCCTTGCAGGCCGATTTCACCCTGGCCGCCGCGCCCGAGCGCGACGGGCTGCAATGGGTCGCGGCCACGCCGAAGGCCAAGGACGGCCAGTTGAAGGCGATCCACGTGGGATTTCGCGCGGGCGAGAAAACTGCGGAACTGGCCGCGCTGGAAATCCTCGACAGCTTCGGCCAGCGCTCGGTGCTGACCTTCAGCAAGGTCGAGGTCAACCCGCGTCTGGCGGCGGACACCTTCCAGTTCAAGCCGCCCAAGGGGGCGGACCTGATTCGTCAGTAATTCAGGCTGATCGTCAGCGCCAGGTTTTTTCCGTCGTACGGAAAGCTGGCGGCAGAAAACGTAGGCGCGCCCAGCAGGGCCTTGGCGTCGTTTGAGAAACCATAGCCTTCCGTTGGGATTCCCAGCCAGTTGGCGTCAAGTTCGCCGTTCATGTTTTCATCATGAACGACAGCCAGCGCATACGTTCCCGGCGGAATATCTTCAAAGTCGCAGCGCGCCTGCTTGTCCCGCACCTTGATGATCATGATGTTGGTTGCGGCGTGCAGGTATTCCGTCGGAAAACCCGTCGGCGATTCGAACAGCGCGCAGGCGACGGCGCCCGTGCTGTTCCTGATGTCCAGAATCTTCACGTGAATGCCGGAGCATATCGCCTGGGCCAAGGCGATGGCGGGAAGAGTCGCCAACGCCAGCACGGCGCACCCTGCGGCGCATCGAGCGCCCATGATGCTCGGCCTCTTCGGCTTCTTGCGCGTGGAGACCACCGCAGCCTTTCGAATGAGTGGCTCCTTCATGCGCGTCCAGCAGGTGCGGCGGCTAGCCCTTCCTGCTTCCAAAAAGCAGGAGCACGCCGCCAATCACGATCGCCCCCACGCCAGCCCACACCGGGACATTGACCGTCTGCTTTTCCTTGACCGACAGCTCGATCGGTCCCAGCTTGGCCTCATGGGTCTCCTTGGTGTAGCTGAAACTGCCGTACACCAGGCCCAGCACGCCGGCGATGATCAGCACAATGGCCGCTAACTTGACTGCGTTCATCTCGTCTCCTTCTATTAAAGAAACTTTTGGATCACCGCCCCGGACTGCTTCGCCGGGTCCCCGCTGATGCCAGCATCCCAGGGTCGCTACAGGCGTCGGCCCTGAATGACACGAATCAGAATCACCACGACCGCAATGATCAGGAGGGCATGAATGAATCCGCCCATGGTGTACGAGGAAACCAGGCCCAGGAGCCAGAGAATAATCAGGATGATTGCAATGGTTTCAAGCATTTTGCTTCTCCTTTTGCCATGAATTGACGAATCATAAGTCCAGTGCGGTTGTTGCCCACGGGCGGCGGGAAATTCAAGCACTGACCCCAAACAATGCCCCCACGCCGGCTGTCAAGGCCATGGCCAAGGCGCCCCAAAAAGTTACCCGCACGGCCGCAGTCAGCACGGAAGCACCGCCGGCGCGCGCGGCCAGGGAGCCCAGGAGCGCGAGAAACACGAGCGAACTGCCCGAAACAGCCCACATCAGCGCGGATACCGGCACCAACAGGACAACCACCAGCGGCAGGACCGCGCCCACTGAAAAAGTACCGGCCGACGCCAGCGCGGCTTGAACCGGCCGCGCGGTCAATGTTTCGGAGATGCCCAGCTCGTCACGCCCATGCGCGCCGAGTGCATCATGCGCCATCAACTGGGTCGCAACGCTGGAGGCCAGTCCTGCATCGAGCCCGCGCCCAACGTAGATGGCGGCCAATTCCGCCTGCTCGTGCACGGGGTCGGCCGCCAGCTCCTTGCGCTCCCGATCCAGGTCGGCACGCTCGGTATCGGCTTGCGAGCTCACCGAAACATACTCGCCGGCAGCCATCGACATGGCGCCGGCCACAAGACCGGCGACACCCGCGATCAACACATTTTTTGAACTTGCACCTGCCGCCGCCACGCCCAGGACGAGGCTGGCCGTGGAGACAATGCCGTCATTGGCGCCAAGAACAGCCGCACGCAGCCATCCGATGCGGTGTGTCCGATGTCGTTCAATGTGCCTCATCATGCCAATTCTGTCTTAAAACCGGGCATGGCGGCATCTCATGGGTGTTGCGCTGGCCAAACGGGTCCGTAAAGCCAGTCATGGGCGGCAGCTGACGAGCGGGTCCGGGCGCGCGAACGATGGATGGCGCGCAATGGGCGCCAAGGCTCTCTTGACGGCCGATATGGAGCAGGATCAGCGTGTGCCTGGTGACAGGGTTGATGGCCAGCAGGCGCCAGCAAAGAGCCCATGGTGAACCCGCATCAATAGCCCGTCAAGAACCAGCTTAAAAGCTTTCCCAGTCATCGCCACCGGCTTTGGCCGCGGGTTTGGTCGCAGCGGCCGGCAGCATCTTGGGGGCGGCCGCGGCCGGGACCGACTGCTTGGCGCTGGTCCCGAGTTTCGGTGCGCTGGCGTGGCCCAGCTTCCTGGGGGCCGGCGTGGCCGATGCTGTGCGTGCACTGGCGGTTTTTGCCGGTGTGCTGTAGTTCACTTCACCTTGCGCCAGCTTGAACACCGCGACCGTTCCCACCAGTTCCTGCGCCTGCGATTTGAGGCTGCTGGCTGCTGCCGCCATCTCTTCCACCAGCGCGGCATTCTGCTGCGTCACCTGGTCCATCTGCGTCACCGCCTCACCCACCTGCGCCACGCCCTGGCTTTGTTCGCTGCTGGCGGCGCTGATCTCGCCCATCAGGTCCGTCACGCGGCGAATGCTGGTGACCACCTCGGACATGGTGACACCGGCCTGATCGACCAGGGTGGTGCCCTGCTCGACCCGCTGCACGCTGTCATTGATCAGGGTC
>JBEIOV010000020.1:0-57140 GCA_040377375.1 Hylemonella sp. | reverse complement strand
CTCGTCGCTCATGGCCGGCACGTAGGCGCCACCCGCCGTGCACGAGCCCATGACCACGGCGATCTGGGCGATACCCAACGCGCTCATGGTGGCCTGGTTGAAGAAGATGCGGCCGAAGTGGTCGCGGTCCGGGAACACCTCGTCCTGGTTCGGCAGGTTGGCGCCGCCCGAGTCCACCAGGTAGATGCAGGGCAGGCGGTTCTGCTGCGCGATCTCCTGCGCGCGCAGGTGCTTCTTCACCGTCAGCGGGTAGTAGGTGCCGCCCTTGACCGTGGCGTCGTTGCACACCACCATGCAGTCCACGCCTTCGATCCGGCCGATGCCGGCAATCAGGCCGGCGCAGGGCGCGCTGTCGCTGCCGTCGCGGTCCGGGTACATGCCCAGGGCGGCCAGCGGCGAAAGCTCCAGGAACGGCGTGCCGGGGTCCAGCAGCATCTGCACGCGCTCGCGCGGCAGCAGCTTGCCGCGCGCGGCGTGCTTGGCACGGGCCGCCTCGCCGCCGCCCAGCTCGACCTTGGCGACCTGGGCCTGGAGGTCCGCCACCAGGGCGTGCATGGCCGCGGCATTGGCGAGGAAGTCCGCCGAGCGGGCATTGAGTTGGCTTTCCAGAATCGGCATGTCAGTGCTCTCTGAACAAATGTCTCCCACAGCACGAACGGCGCGGCCGGGAATTGACGTTTACGTAAACGTCAATTGTGGCAGATTTCTGGCGCCGCCGGGCCGTCCCAGGGCGGCGGCGCCCCCCGCGGGAGGCCGCGGCCACACGCGGCGCGCAAGCGTGGGGGCCTGATTTTTCAGCTCAATACCGACGGCAACTGCGCCATGTCGCTGAACACCGCCACCGCCCCGGCCTGGCGGAACACCTGCGCATCGCCCTGCGGCACGTAGGCGAACACCGTGGCGCCGGCCGCCACCCCGGCGGCCACGCCGGTGAGCGTGTCCTCCACCACGGCGCAGCGCCGCGGCCGGGCGGCCAGCGCATCCGCCGCCGCCAGGTAGACATCGGGAAACGGCTTGGAGCGCGGCATCTCGTGGCCGCTGAAGATGCGACCGGCAAAGTAGTCCAGCAGCCCCACCTTGCGCAGCTGCAGCTCCACCTTGAAGCGGTCGGCGCCGGAGGCGCAGGCAATGCGCGCCGCGTGCCGCGCATGCACCTCATGCACCGCCTCGTGCACGTTGGCGATGGCGCTCAGCCCCGCCAACAGCGCGGCGTTGCGCCGCTCGCGAAAATGCACCATCCAGTCCTCGGTCAGCGGCTGGCCGGTATGGCGCTCGATCAGGGCGCGCTCGTCCTTCACCGCCTTGCCGACAAAGAGCCGCATGCATTCCTCGGGCGTCAGGGTCCAGCCCTGTTCCTGCAGCATGTCGCGCAGCACGCCATTGGTGATGGGTTCCGAATCCACCAGCACGCCATCGCAGTCAAACAGAACCGCTTCGAATCGCATGGGTCTCATGACTTTCGCTATGAATTAAATAGCGCATTGCGCTTTCTGCAAAAGGGCTGGCAGCCATTTTTATTCTTGATCGCCAGCCACGTAATACCAGCGCCCATTGTCCCGCACAAAACGGCTGCGTTCATGCAGGCGCACGGCCCGCCCGCCGGACTCGCGCTGGCGCGCGACGAACTCCACCTCGGCATGGCTGTCGTCGACTCTCTTGTGCTCCCTCACCTCCAGCCCGAGCCACTTCACACCGGGCTCCAGCACCAGTTCGGCCGGACGCCGGTCCGGGTGCCAGGTGGCGAGCAGGTAGTCGGCGCGCCCCAGCACGAAGGCGCTGTAGCGCGAGCGCATCAGCGCCTCGGCGTCGGGAGCGGGCGTGGCGTCAAAGGTGCTCAGGTAGCGGCCGCAGCACTGCGCATGGGACAGCGCGCGCCCGGCGCCATCACGGCGGCCGCAGGGGCAGGCACTGTTGCGACTGGCCGCCACCACCTTAGCCTTTGGCCGGATGGCGGCGCGCGCGGTGCGCCTCATAGCTTTCGGTCGGGACGCCCTGCTTGACCCATTCGGCAAAGCCGCCGTCGATGTGGGCGACATTGCGCATCCCCATGTCCTGCAGCGCCTTGGTGGCCAAGGCACTGCGCCAGCCGGCACCACAGAACAGGATGAACTCCTTGCTGTCATCGCCGAAGACGGGCTTGAAGTACGGCGAGGCCGGGTCAACCCAGAACTCCAGCATGCCGCGCGGCGCATTGATGCAGCCGGGCACGGTACCCTCGCGCTCAAGCTCGCGCGCGTCGCGGATATCGACGATCTGAACCTTGGGGTCATCGAGCCGCTCGCGCACCTGCGCGACGCTGTAGGTGGTGATCTGCGCCGTGGCTTCGTCCACGAGGGCGCGAAATCCTTTGGTGATGGGCATATCTTCCTTTCTGTGTTGGTTGAGAGCAGTGCTTGTTCGCGACGCGCAGCTGCGGTCTGCCCCGCAAGCGATCAGGCCAATGCCCGTTGAATCAGTATTTTCTGCACATCGCTGGTGCCCTCATAAATCTGGCACACCCGCACGTCGCGGTAGATGCGCTCGACCGGGAAGTCGCTCACGTAGCCGTAGCCGCCCAGGGTCTGGATGGCGGCGCTGCACACCTGTTCGGCCATCTCGCTGGCGAACAGCTTGGCCATGGCGGCTTCCTTCAGGCAGGGGCGGCCCGCGTCGCGCAGCGCCGCCGCATGCCAGACCAGTTGGCGCGCCGCCTCGATCTTCGTGGCGCACTCGGCCAGGCGAAAACCCACCGCCTGGTGGTTGAAGATGGCGGTGCCGAAGCTCTCGCGCTGCTTGGCGTAGTCAAGCGCGACCTCGAACGCGCTGCGCGCCATGCCGATGCTTTGCGCGGCAATGCCGATGCGCCCGCCCTCGAGCGCACCCAGGGCAATCCGGTAGCCCTCGCCCTCGGCGCCGATCAGGTTCTCGGCCGGGATGCGGCACTGGTCGAAGTTGATCTGCGCGGTGTCGCTCGAATGCTGGCCCAGCTTGTCCTCCAGCCGCGCCACCACATAACCCGGCGCGTCGGTCGGCACGAGAAAGGCGCTCATGCCTTTCTTGCCGGCGGCCTTGTCCGTCATGGCGATGACAATGGCCACCTGGCCGTTCTTGCCGCTGGTGATGAACTGCTTGACGCCGTTGAGGATGTACGCGTCGCCTTCCCTCACGGCCGTGGTCTTGAGCGCCGAGGCATCGGAGCCGACCTGCGGCTCGGTCAGGCAGAAGGCGCCCAGCAGCTGCCCCTGCGCCAGCGGGGTGAGCCACTGCTTCTTCTGCCGCGCGCTGCCGTAGCGCATGAGGATGGCGTTGACCGGGCAGTTGGTCACGCTGATGGCGGTGCTCGTTCCCCCGTCGCCCGCGGCAATTTCCTCCAGCACCAGCGCCAGCGTCACATGGTCGAGGTTGGCGCCGCCCAGCTCTTCCGGCACGCAGATGCCGTAGGCCCCGAGCGCGGCCAGCCCCCGGTGCGCCTCTTGCGGAAAGTAGTGTTCCTTGTCCCAGCGCGCCGCGTGGGGCCACAGCTCGGCCTGGGCAAACGCGCGCACCGCGTCGCGGATCATTTCCTGGTCTTGGGTCAGCAGCATGGTGGTGGGCCCGATGGGCTTGGATGAATTGACGTTGACGTAAACGTCAATTATGCCGCCGAGTCGCGGCCGCTCAGAACTCGCTGTGCCAGCGCACGGAGAACACGTTCACCGGCCCGCGGTCCTGGTTATAGCCGGGGTTGCCGATGTGCTGCCAGCCCAGCGACAGGGCTGACTGCAATGGCCCCGCACGTGTGGACCAGGGCGCCAGCACCCAGCGGTAGTAGCTCTCCAGGACCCGCTCGGGGGCGTAGTTCAGGACGCCGTCACCCAGGAAAAACCCCAGCCCGCCGGCCGCCAGATAGGCGCGGTGATGGTCGGACAGGCCGTTGCGCGCCAGCGCCACGCCCCAGCGGTCGGCCCGCCGCCCCCAGGGCGCGCCGCTGAACTGGGCACCCACGGCTAGCTGGCTGTCGATCTCGGTGAAGGCATAGGTTTCGGTCTCGCCATTGCTGCGGCTGGCGCGCAGGAACAGGCCGGCCTCCTCGTCCAGCGGCGCCTCCAGCGTCAGCGCCCAGCCGGTCTTGCCTTGCTCGCGCCGCACCCGGGCCACATCGGGCACGCCGCCCAGGGCCAGCGCGTCGGCATAACTGCCCATGACAGCCGTGTTGCGAAAGGCCAGCACGCGCCCGCGCAGCGGGCCGGCGGGCAGGCGCAGCGGCAGATCGGATTCCAGCTCGATCTGGTCGCCGTGGTGCCGGGCCAGATTCCAGTCCAGCGGCAGGCCGTTGGACTCCAGCGGCTGCATCATGCGCGCGGCGCGCACGGCCCACCGCGGCGTGCGGTACTCCAGCAGCGCGCCGACCGAATAGCCGCGTGAATCCGCCGCATAGTCCCACGCGCCCGGGGTCAGGAACGACCAGTTGAAAAACTGTTCGCGCGGGTCCTTGGCATAGGGGTTGTTGTCGAAGTAGTCGAGCAGGGAAAAACTGCCCAGCACCAGGGTCCAGCGCCGCTCGCTGGCCGCGCCGCCCATCTCGTTGAAATCCGGCTCGATCTGCTGCGTCTGGCCGCCGGCATTCCAGCGTTGCAGCAGGAACAGGCGTGCCCGGTAGGCCGTCAACTCCGAGCCGGCCACGCGCGACAGCTCGCCGTTGGACAGCCCCCCCGCCCCGACAAGCCGCGACAGGGGCCGGCCCTGGGCCGCCTCGGGGTTGAGGTGCAGCTGGGCGCCGTCCCACAAGCGCAAGCCCAGATCGGCCGTGGCGGTGAAGGAGTACGACTTTTCGCTGCCCGTGCCCAGGCTGTTGGGGCCGCTGTAGGCGGCGTTGAACGCGGGCTTGGCCTGCCAGACATAGGTGGTCTGCGCATGAAAGGCCACGCGCTCCGGTGTGTCGGGGCTTGGCTCGTCGGCCTGGGCCAGCCCGCTGTGCAGGCAGGCCAGGCCCGCGAGCCAGAGTTCGGGACGAAAAAACATGGGCCGCAGTCTACGACGGAAAGATGTCAGCGCCGTGGCGCTGCACGCTACCAGGATGAAAAACGCCGGCCGTCGTACTGCAGGAAAGCGCCCTTGTGCTGTGGCGTCAGGCCGTCGATCGTGCGGCGCATGGCGCTCACGCTGTCTTCCACGGCCAGCGCCGCGCCGGGCCCGCCCATGTCGGTGCGCACCCAGCCGGGCGAGAGCGCCACCATGATGACCGCCGGGTAGTCGTGCTGGGCCGCGGCCACCGCCATGTTGAGCGCGGCCTTGCTGACGCGGTAGGTCCAGCCGAAGCTCGACTCCACCGCGCCGACCTGCGCCATGCCGCTGGTGATGAAGACGAACTTGCCGCCGCGCGCCTGCGCCACCAGCGGCGCCACCTGCGGAATCGCCTGCATGGCGCCTAGCACATTGGTGTGCAGGGTCTGGTCGAACTCCTCCCGGGTGGGCGGCGTGTCGGCGCCGGCCTGCGTGTAAACACCGGCCACATAAAGCGCGATGTCGATCTGCTCGCCGTCCAGTTGCCAGGCCAGGCCGCTGATGCTGGCCGGGTCGCTGACGTCCAGCCGCAGGGCCGTGGCCCCAAGCTCGCGCAGCCGTGCCAGGCCCGCCGCGTCGCGCGCCGTGGCGATCACGCGCGCGCCGGCGGCGCTGTACTGGCGCGCGAACTCCAGTCCGATGCCGCGCGAGGCGCCGATGACCAGCACCGAGCTCATGCGAAATTCAGCATCAAATCAGGCTCCAGCCCTTGTGAAACAAGCGCAAGCAGCTACTATTTTTATAGCAACTCCAGCGCCACGGCGGTGCCCTCGCCGCCGCCGATGCACAGCGTGGCAACGCCTTTTTTCAGGCCGCGCGCCTTCAGGGCATGCATCAGCGTGACCATGATGCGCGCGCCGCTGCAGCCGATCGGGTGGCCCAGGGCGCAGGCGCCGCCGTTGACGTTGAGGATCTCGTGCGCCACCTTGAGCTCGGCCATCAGCGCCATCGGCACCACGGCAAAAGCCTCGTTGACTTCCCACAGGTCCACGTCCTTCACGCTCCAGCCGGCCTTGGCCAGGGCCTTCTGCACGGCGCCCACCGGCGCGGTGGTGAACCAGTTGGGCTCTTGCGCGTGCATGGCGTGGGCCACGATGCGCGCCAGCGGGGTGCGCCCGAGCTTGGCGGCGGTGGAGGCGCGCATCATCACCAGCGCGGCGGCGCCGTCGTTGATGGACGAGCTGCTGGCCGCCGTGATGGTGCCGTCCTTCTTGAAGGCGGGCTTGAGCGCGGCAATCTTGTCGAGCTTGGCCTTGCCCGGGCCCTCGTCGATCGAGATCACCGTGTCGCCGGCACGGCCCTTGACCGTGACGGGCGTGATCTCGGCCGCGAACGCGCCGGACTGGATGGCGGCCTGCGCGCGCTGCACGCTGGCGATGGCGAACTTGTCCTGCGCCTCGCGGCTGAAACTGTACTTGGCGGCGCATTCCTCGCCGAAGGTGCCCATGGAGCGGCCGGCTTCGTAGGCGTCTTCCAGGCCGTCGAGCATCATGTGGTCGAAGATGCGATCGTGCCCCATGCGGTAGCCGCCGCGCCCCTTGAGCAGCAGGTAGGGCGCGTTGGTCATGCTCTCCATGCCGCCGGCCACCATCACATCATGGCTGCCCGCCAGCAGCATGTCGTGCGCGAACATGGCCGCCTTCATGCCCGAGCCGCACATCTTGGACAGCGTCACCGCGCCCGCGCCCTTGGGCAGGCCGCCCTTGAACGCCGCCTGGCGCGCCGGGGCCTGGCCCTGGCCCGCCATCAGGCAGTTGCCGAACAGGACTTCGGTCACCAGCTCGGGAGAAACCCCCGAGCGCTCCATGGCGGCCTTGATGGCCGCGCCGCCCAGGTCATGGGCCGAGAGGGAAGAAAAGTCGCCCTGGAACGCCCCCATGGGGGTGCGGGCGGCGCCGACGATGACGATGGGGTCCGACATGATTTGCTCCTTCTTTCTGAGTAAAAGTGGCCTCATTTTGCCGCGAAACCGGCCATGCGGACTTTCGGGCGCGGTCCGGATGACTACGTATGGTCACGCGGGTGTCAACCTCGGCACAGAGCTGGCGCCGCCCCACCGGGATGGCACGCCGGGTACCTGGGGAGATCCGTTCTCCGGCGCACGCTCGCGGGGCACGGTGATGGGTTTGCGTGTGCTGCTGCGTCAACATCGTGTCTGGCACGTCAGCGTGCAGGCCACCGCGAATGGCGCCTGCGCCCGGACATCCCCAGGCACCCGACTCCCGGCGATGATGTTGGCGTGCCAAGGTGGATCGAACTACCGGCCACGGCCAGGACTGGACAGTCAGGTGGCCACCCGAAAGCCGACGAACACCCCACCGCTGGGATTGACCCGGGTCATCCTGAGCTCTAGACTCTTGCGGTGTTTGCCGGATTTTTATTCACCTGCCGATCACCCGAAATGTGCGCAAACTCATTCCGAGGCGGGGACTTGCGCCAGCTTTTTGGCACCGAGTTATATAACAGCGGCTGTTTTATACCTCAGTGTGTGCGGCATATATTGAATTAACTGTCAACATGTACGAAACCGGGTCTGCATCGGAGGCCGCTGAGCTCTTGAGTGACGCGGGTACACGATTCGTAGCTTTGGATGGCGCGCATGGAAGCGGCAAGTCGTTCTTGGCGCGCGAGCTGGGCGCACTTCTCGGCCGCCAGGTCGTACATCTAGATGATTTTCTCGATCGAAACAAAGGGGCTTACGTAGAGTACCTTGACCTCCCTCGGCTCTCTGCGAAGTTGCGGGAGCTGCCTGCCGCCATTGTCGAAGGTATATGTGCTCTACAGGTCTTCGAAAGACTAGGCATTGAGCCCGACGCCTTTGTTTATGTGAAGCGCTCAGCGCATGGGGAATGGCTGGATCAGAATGACTACGATGTGAAAATTCCAATTGAGGATCATCTAGAAAACGTTCGTCGGCGCATTCGGCCAGTGGCTAAATTTCTTGGAGAGTCTGGCGAGTTGGGGGTCGCCGAGGAAGTAATTCGATACCATGCCGCATTCCGGCCACACGAAAGGGAGAGCATTGTCTTCATCCGACAAGACAGCTAACAAGCCAGTCAACGCGGACGCCCACGCGCCTTCCGCCGCTGCGCAGCTCCCGGCTCTTGGTCGCCGCACGTCATGCCGCATGAACCCCGCGCGATGACTGATCCGAAATTCTTCGCCAGCACCTCGGCGTTCCGCGCGTGGCTTGCGGAGAACGCCGCGACTTCTTCCGAACTCGTCGTGGGGTTCCACAAGGTCGGCTCAGGTCATCCGTGCATGGCCTGGTCCGAATCCGTTGACGAGGCCATCTGCTTCGGCTGGATCGATGGCGTGCGCAAGCGGATCGACGAGCACGCCTACCTGATCCGGTTCACGCCCCGCAAGCCTGGCTCGATCTGGAGCGCGGTGAACCTCGCGAAGGTCGAGCGTCTTCGCGCCGAAGGGCGCATGACGGCAGCCGGCGAGAAGGCCTTCGGCCGCCGGAGCGAGGCCAAGTCGGCGATCTACTCCTACGAACAGGACGGCACGGCGGAACTCTCGAGCGCCGAGGTCCGCCTGTTCAAGCGCGAGAAGGCGGCCTGGCGCTTCTTCGAGGAAACGCCGCCCAGCTATCGCAAGACCCTCCTGCACTGGGTCACCACGGCCAAGAAAGCCGAGACACGCGCCTCGCGCCTCGCCAAGCTAGTCGCGGCCTGTGCCGCCGGCCAGCGCCTGCGTTAAGGACCCACTCAGCTTCAGCATTGAGAACCCAATCGTCCTCTGCCGCTGGCGGCCCCGGACTCACGCCCGCCAAGCACGCCTCACAACAAAGCAATCAGGCCTTGCCGATCGGAATGTAGATTTCCCCACCCGCCCGCTTGAACTCCTCCGACATGCTCTCCATGCCTTCGCTCAGGGCCGACTCTTCGCTCAGGCCCTTGGCCTTGGCGTATTCGCGCACCTCCTGCGTGATCTTCATGGAGCAGAACTTCGGCCCGCACATGGAACAGAAGTGCGCCACCTTGGACGAGTCCTTCGGTAATGTTTCGTCGTGGAAGTTGCGCGCCGTGTCGGGGTCCAGCGACAGGTTGAACTGGTCCATCCAGCGGAACTCGAAACGCGCCTTGGACAGCGCATCGTCGCGTGCCCGCACCCCCGGATGCCCCTTGGCCACGTCGGCCACGTGGGCGGCGATTTTGTAGGTGATGATGCCGGTCTTGACGTCTTCGCGGTCGGGCAGGCCCAGGTGTTCCTTGGGCGTCACGTAGCACAGCATGGCGGTGCCGAACCAGCCGATCATGGCCGCGCCGATGCCGCTGGTGATGTGGTCGTAGCCGGGCGCGATGTCGGTGGTCAGGGGCCCCAGCGTGTAGAACGGCGCCTCGTGGCAGTGCTTGAGCTGCTCGGTCATGTTGGCCTGCACCATGTGCAGCGGCACGTGGCCCGGGCCCTCGATCATCACCTGCACGTCCTGCTGCCAGGCCTGTTGCGTCAGCTCGCCCAGGGTGCGCAGCTCGGCGAACTGGGCTTCGTCGTTGGCGTCGGCGCCCGAGCCGGGGCGCAGGCCGTCGCCCAGCGAGTAGCTCACGTCATAGGCCTTGAGGATTTCCGTCATTTCATCGAAGTGGGTGTGGATGAAATTCTCCTTGTGGTGGGCAATGCACCACTTGGCCATGATGGAGCCGCCGCGCGACACGATGCCGGTGACGCGCTTGGCCGTGAGGTGGATGAAGGCCAGGCGCACGCCGGCGTGCACGGTGAAGTAGTCCACGCCCTGCTCGGCCTGTTCGATCAGCGTGTCGCGAAAGATGGCCCAGGTCAGGTCTTCCGCCACGCCGCCCACTTTTTCCAGCGCCTGGTAGATCGGCACGGTGCCGATGGGCACGGGCGAGTTGCGCAAGATCCAGTCGCGCGTGGTGTGGATGTTGCGGCCGGTGGACAGGTCCATCACGGTGTCGGCGCCCCAGCGGATGGACCACACCAGTTTTTCCACCTCTTCCTCGATGCTGGAGGTCACGGCCGAGTTGCCGATGTTGGCGTTGATTTTGACCAGGAAGTTGCGGCCGATGGCCATGGGCTCCACTTCCGGGTGGTTGATGTTGGCCGGGATGATGGCCCGGCCGCGCGCCACCTCGTCGCGCACAAATTCAGGTGTCATCAGCTTCGGAATGCTGGCGCCAAAGCTGTTGCCGGCCAGGCGCTGCTCGCGCTCGGCGTTGCCCAGGTAGGGCGCCATCCATTCGAGCTTCTGGTTCTCGCGGATGGCAACAAACTCCATCTCGGGCGTGACGATGCCGCGCCGCGCATAGTGCATCTGCGACACATTGGCCCCCGCCCTGGCGCGGCGCGGCGCGCGCTGCAGCCCGGCGGCCTGGGCGCGCAGGGCGGCCAGCGCATCGCTCTCGCCCGTCTTCAGGCCGTCATCGAGTGCAAAGGGCTTGCGGCCGCTGTAGGCCTCGGTGTCGCCGCGCGACTCGATCCAGCTTTGGCGCACGGGTGCCAGGCCCTGGCGCACGTCGATCGTGGCCCGCAGGTCGGTGTAGGGGCCCGAGGTGTCGTACACCGTGACGGCCTCGCCGTTGCTTTGCATGATTTCACGCAGGGGCACGCGGATATCGGTTTGCGAGCCCGGGATATAGATTTTTTTCGAGGCCGGCAAGGGCTCGCGCGTGAGGCGAATGAACTGGGCCAGTTTGTCAGGTGCATTCATGGCACATCTCCTGTAGTGGTTGCACATTGCTCCGACGAACGGTCAATCCATGCGAACCCAGGAGAGGGATGACAAGCCCGCGGGCGGGCTTCTGGCTCTTCTTACGCCGGTACAAACCGGATCAAGTTCGCGGGTTTGGCTAACCATCTCAGCGCGTTGAACGCGCACCCCGGGCAGGACGGAGTGTACGCGCCCGCCGGCCCCGGCCCGGCGCGCCGGGGCCGGCCCACGGCAACATGGCTTACCATGTCTTCTTGTGCCCGCCACCCGACGGGCGGCAGGCCCGGGGCCTTGTTCACACGAGTAAAAGCGTTACGACCGTCATGACCACGATTCTTGAGCGTCTGCGCTCCCTTGGCCAGCGCCAGCGGGCCCGCCTGTCGCGCTTCTTTGAGCTCTATCCCGACGACGAGTCGCTGGCGCCGGCCTTTCGCGCCAAGCAGCTGCGGGTGGTGTTGCGCATGACGCCCTTGACCATGCTGGCCAATCTGCTCAATGCCCTGCTCGTTGTCGCCACCTTCTGGGGCAGCGCGAACCACTGGCTGCTGGGCGGCTGGATGCTGCTGGTCGGCCTCGCCGCGATACAAGGCATGCGAACCCAATGGCGCCGGCCGGCACGGCCGACCGCATCGCGGCGGGCCCTGCGCCACGCCACGCTGCAGGCCTCGCTGCTCGCCCTGCTGTGGGGCATCCTGACCGTGCTGTTGTTTCCCCACGCCAGCGGTCCGCAACAGCTGTTTCTGGCCACCCTGATCACGGGCATGATGAGCGCGGGCGGCTTCGCGCTGGCCACCTTGCCGGTGGCCGGGACGGCCTGGGTGCTGATCCTGACCCTGGCCTCGTTCGCCGCCATCATGCTGGCCGAGTTTGCGCTGGCGGCGTCCGTGGGCAGCCTGTTGATCATCTACGGCATCATCGTGACCTCCAGCGTCTGGGCCACGGCGCGCACCTTCTGCTCGCGCCTGCTGGCGGAGGCCCGGGCCGAGCAGCAAAACCAGGTGATCGGCCTGCTGCTGCGCGATTTTGAGGAGAATGCCAGCGACGTGCTGTGGGAAATCGACGCCCGCGGCCGCCTGAACCACATCTCCGCGCGGCTGGAGGAAATATTTGGGCGGCCCGCCGCCGAGTTGGCGACGCTTCCCCTGATCAATCTGCTGGCCGCCAGACAGGACCCGCATGCAAGCGGGGATCGCCAGTACCTGAACGCCCTGGACCATCGGCTCGCCCAGGAGACACCGTTTCGGGATTTGCTCGTGCCGATCACCGCATTCGGGCGCAAGCTGTGGTGGTCGCTGACGGCCAAGCCCCTGCGTGACGCGCGGGGCCAGCACCGGGGCTGGCGCGGCGTGGCCTCCAACGTGACCGAGCGCATGCAGGCACAGGAAGCGCTGCGCACGCAGCATGAACGCCTGGAGGTCCTGGTGCAGGAACGCACCACCCATCTGAACCAGGCGCTCAATGCCGCCGAGACCGCGAACCGGGCCAAATCGCTTTTTCTCTCCAGCATGAGCCACGAGCTGCGCACGCCGCTCAATGCCGTGCTGGGTTATGCGCAATTGCTGGGCATGGACAAGAACGCCAGCCAGGGCACGCGCGAGAGCGCCGCCGAAATCGAAACCGCGGGCAAGCACCTGCTGGCCCTGGTCAACGACATTCTCGACCTGGCGCGCATCGAGGCGGGCAAGCTGGAGATGAACATCGAGGACGTGGGACTGGCCGACGTGCTGGCCGAGGCCCGGCGCACCCTGGCACCGCAGGCGCAGCAGCGCGGCATCGCGCTCGATGTCTCCGAGCTGCCCGTGCTGCTGCGCGCCGACAGCGTGCGCCTGCGCCAGGTGCTGTTCAACCTGCTCTCCAACGCCATCAAATACAACCGCGACGGCGGCCGGGTGTCGGTGCATGGCGAGCCCCGGCCCGGGCATTGCTACCGCATCACGGTGCGCGATACCGGCCTGGGCATTCCCGCCGAGCGCCTGGGCGAGTTGTTCCAGCCCTTCAACCGCATGGGCGCCGAGCACGGCTCCATCGAGGGCACCGGCATCGGCCTGGTCATCACCAAGACCCTGGTGGAATCGATGGACGGCCTGATCGGCGTTGCATCGGTGGCCGGCGAAGGCAGCGCGTTCTGGGTGGAGCTGCCGCTGGCCGGCGGCCCGGCTCAGGCCGGCTGAGGGGACAGGCGGCGCGAAAAACGCCGGCTGCGCTCGTAGGGAAACACATCATGCACATGGCCGGCCAGGATGCGCTCCTTGTGGCCCTGCCAGAAGGCCGCGTCCAGCAGGTCGGCGTGGTGCTTCATGAACACCTCGCGCACCACCGGATTGCCCAGCAGGAAGGGGGCGAAGGTCTCGGGGAACACGTCGCGGGGGCCCACGCTGTACCAGACCTCGCCTGACATTTCGTCTTCCTCGTTGCGCGGCTCGGGCACGCGGCGGAAGTTGCAGTCGGTGATGTACTCGATCTCGTCGTAGTCGTAGAACACGACCTTGCCGTGGCGCGTGATGCCGAAGTTCTTCCACAGCATGTCGCCGGGGAAGATGTTGGCGGCCACCAGGTCCTTGATGGCGTTGCCGTATTCGATGACGCCGCGCTCGATCTGCTCGCGGGCCTGCAGGTCGTCGGGGCCGGCGTCAAACGCCTCCTGCAGGTAGATGTTGAGCGGGATCATGCGCCGCTCGATGTAGAGGTGCTTGATGATGACCTCGGCGCGGCCGTCGCCGTCGCGGTCGCTGACCTCGAGCTGGCTGGGCGCGAAGGTCTCGATCTCGGCAATCAGCTCCTCGTCGAAGCGCTCGCGCGGGAACGCCACCTCGCTGTACTCCAGCGTGTCGGCCATGCGGCCGACACGGTCGTGCTGCTTGACCAGCAGGTACTTGCCCTTGATCTGCTCGCGCGTGGTGTCCTTCTGCGGCGGGTAATAGTCCTTGATGAGCTTGAAGACATAGGGGAAGGACGGCAGGTCGAACACCAGCATCACCATGCCCTTGATGCCGGGCGCGATGCGGAATTTGTCGCTGGAATGCCGCAAGTGGTACAGGAAGTCGCGGTAGAACAGCGTCTTGCCCTGCTTGGCCAGGCCGAGCGCGTTGTAGAGCTCGGCGCGCGGCTTTCTGGGCATCATGCCGCGCAGGAACTGCACGTAGGCGGAAGGCACTTCCATGTCCACCATGAAGTAGGCCCGCGCGAAGCTGAACAGGATCAGCAGGTCATCCTCGCCGAACAGCGCGGCGTCGATCACCAGCTTGCCCCGCGTGTTGTGCAGGATGGGCAGGGCAAACGGCACCTCGTTGAAGCCGTTGATGATCTTGCCCACGATGTAGGCGCCCTTGTTGCGAAAGAACAGGCTGGAGAGCACCTGGATCTGGAAGTTGGCGCGCAGCTTGGTCTGGGCCAGCGGTTCATTCATGGCCTCCAGCACGAAGCCGGCGTCGCGCGGCAGATCGTCGAACTCATGCTGCAACTGGTAGTTTTCGACAATGCGCTCAATAGTCTCGTGCAGCGTCTCGCGCGTAGGGTAGTAGGCGCGGTAGGTGGGCTTGGCGGCGGGCTCGTCGTTCTCGATGTACTCGGTGCTCACGGCCGGGCGCACGAAGATGAAGTCGTTGTGGAAGTGCGTGCGGTGCAGGATCTTGCAGGTGACCGAGTTGAAGAAGGTCTCGGCCAGCTCGGGCTGGTGGTGGTCCACCAGCAGGCCGATGTAGTGCAGCTTGACCTGGTGCCAGATGTCCATCGGCTGCTCGCCGGCCCTGAACTCCTTTTCCAGCCGGCGCACGCACTCCTTGACCCGCAGGTCGTAGAACTCGATGCGCTCGCGCTGGGCGCGCTGCTGGCCGTGCCAGTCGGCCGTCTCGAAGCGGTGCTTGGCGCGCGCCGACTCGGTGCGAAACAGCCGGTAATGGCGGTTGAAGCCATCCATCATGGCTTTGGCGATCTCGTAGGCGATGCTGGAGTCGAGGCGCTGGGGAAACACGGTTGCTACCTTTTTTATAGCTGGTTACGCCCGATTGGCAAGGGCTACACGCTCAATCGCCTTGGAATACGCGGCCTCCAGGCCGTCCTGCGTGGCGGCCGTCATGTGCAGGTCCTTGAGCAGGCCGTCGTGCACGCCATAGACCCAGCCGTGCAGGGTCACGGCCTGCCCGCGGCCCCAGGCGTCCTGCAAGACGGTGCTCTGCGCCACATTGACCACCTGCTCGATCACATTGAGCTCGACCAGCGCGTCATGCCGGGCGCTCCCGGGAATCGCCTCAAGCAAAGACCGGTGCCGGTCGCGCACATCCTGGATATGGCGCAGCCAGTTGTCGGCCAGGCCGATGCGCGCGCCGGCCAGCGCCGCCTGCACGCCCGAGCAGCCGTAGTGGCCGACCACCATCACATGCTGCACCTTGAGCATCTCCACCGCGAACTGCACGGTGGACAGGGCATTGAGGTCGGAGTGCACCACCACATTGGCCACGTTGCGGTGCACGAACACCTCGCCCGGCTCCAGCCCGGTGATCTGGTTGGCCGGCACGCGGCTGTCGGAACAGCCGATCCACATGTACTTGGGGCTTTGCTGCGACTTCAGGTTGGTGAAGAAACCCGGGCGCTCGCGCTCCATCTGCGCGGCCCAGGCGCGGTTGTGGGCGAAGAGGTCGTCGAGGGATGCGGTCATGGTGCTATTTTCGCCTGAGCCGCCAAATGGGGCACTGACCCCCATTTCACATGGTTTCGGCAAACAGCTCGCGGCCGATCAGCATGCGGCGGATTTCGCTGGTGCCGGCCCCGATTTCGTAGAGCTTGGCATCGCGCCACAGGCGCCCCAGCGGGTAGTCGTTGATGTAGCCGTTGCCGCCATAGATCTGCACGCCCTCGCCCGCCATCCAGGTCGCCTTCTCGGCGCACCACAGGATGACCGAGGCGCAGTCCTTGCGCACCTGGCGCACATGCTCGGCGCCCAGCAGGTCCAGGTTCTTGGCCACGGTGTAGGCGAACGCGCGGCCGGCCTGCAGCACGGTGTACATGTCGGCCACCTTGCCCTGGATCAGCTGGAACTCGCCGATGCTCTGGCCGAACTGCTTGCGGTCGTGGATGTAGGGCACCACGTTGTCCATCACCGACTGCATGATGCCCAGCGGGCCGCCGGTGAGCACGGCGCGTTCGTAGTCCAGCCCGCTCATCAGCACCTTGGCGCCGCTGCCCAGGCCGCCCAGGATGTGGGTCTCGGGCACCTCGACGTTGTGAAACACCAGCTCGCCGGTGTGGCTGCCGCGCATGCCCAGCTTGTCGAGCTTTTGCGCCACGGAAAAACCCTTCATGCCCTTCTCGATCAGGAAGGCCGTGACGCCGCGCGCGCCCAGCTCGGGCTCGGTCTTGGCATAGACCACCAGGGTGTCGGCGTCCGGGCCGTTGGTGATCCACATCTTGCTGCCGTTGAGCAGGTAGTAGCCGCCCTTGTCCTCGGCCCGCAGCTTCATGCTGATGACGTCGCTGCCGGCGCCGGGCTCGCTCATGGCCAGCGCACCGACGTGCTCGCCCGAAATCAGCTTGGGCAGGTATTTCCGGCGCTGCGCCTCGCTGCCGTTGCGCTTGATCTGGTTGACGCACAGGTTGCTGTGCGCGCCGTAGGACAGGCCGACCGAGGCGCTGGCCCGGGAGATCTCCTCCATCGCGATCATGTGGGCCAGGTAGCCCATGCCGGCGCCGCCGTATTCCTCGCCCACGGTGATGCCGAGCACGCCCAGATCGCCCATCTTGCGCCACAGGTCCATGGGGAACTGGTCGTCGCGGTCGATCTCGGGCGCGCGCGGCGCGATTTCGGCCTGGGCAAATTCACGCACGGCGTCGCGCAGGGCATCGATGTCCTCGCCCAGTTGGAAATTCAGGCCGGGTAGGTTCATTTTTGTGTCTCCTGAAGGCTGCGACAAGCTCGGCCCAAGCGGGCATTGTTGAAAACCGTTCGCCCCGAGCTTGTCCAAGGGCGGGGGTTGCAAATTCAGTATGTTTTGGGCACGGGCACCAGGGTCTGCTGCATCACGGCGCAGGCGCTGTGCTTGCCCGCGGCATCGACATGCACCAGCTCGGCCGTGGTCACGATGATGCGGCGCCCCGCCTTCACCACGCGGCCGGTGGCGCGCAGTTCGCCGCCCTGCAAGGCCGCCAGAAAATTGATCTTGTATTCCACCGTGGTCACCTCCATGTCCTCGGGCACCATGGTCAGCGCGGCGTAGCCGCCCGCGATGTCGGCCAGCGCCCCCATGGCGCCGCCATGAAAGCCGTCCTGCTGCTGCGTCACCTTGTCCGAATACGGCAGCGCCACCTCGCACAGGCCCGGCGCCACGCGCAGCAGCCGCGCGCCCAGGTGGCGCATCAGGCCCTGGCGCTCAAAGCTCTTCAGGACGCGCGCATGCAACAGCTCATGCGCCATGGGATTTCTTCCCGCTTTTCTTCTGGCTCCTGGCCAGCAGGGCCCGGGTCTCGCGCTGGTGCACCTTGAGTTCGTCCAGGTTGGCCTGCAAATCCGCCATCTGCTCCTCGAGCTGCTTGCGGTGCTGGGTCAGCACCACGAGGAATTTTTCAAGCTGCGGCCCGGTGTCGCGCGGGCTGTCGTACGTGTCGATGATTTCCTTGGCCTCGCTCAGGCTCAGGCCCAGGCGCTTGGCGCGCAGCGTGAGCTTGAGGCGCGTGCGGTCGCGCCCGCTGTACACCCGGATGCGCCCGCCCGGCCCCGAACGCTCCGGCTGCAGCAGGCCCATGTCCTCATAAAAACGCATGGCGCGGGTAGTCAGGTCGAATTCCCGGGCCAGGTCGCTGATGCTGTAGGTGGTAGCCATAAAGGTAAGGTCCGACAAAGGTGACAGCGCCGCGGGCGGTGCGCGCCTACAATTCCGTAACGCCAACGTTGACGTTTACGTAAACGTCAATTATGAAGCAAAATCAGGCCACGCCTGCCCGCCATGAACGAACTCGAACACCAGCTCCACTACCCCCTGGGCGACACCCTGCCCGAACCCGGCACCACCCTGGCGGTGGCGCCCGGCGTCAAATGGATCCGCATGGCGCTGCCCTTTGCCCTGAACCACATCAACCTGTGGCTGCTGCGCGACGAGATCGACGGCGTGCCCGGCTGGAGCGTGGTGGACTGCTGCATCAGCAAGGACGAGGCCAAGGCGCAGTGGGAACGGATTTTTACCCATGAGCTCGAAGGCCTGCCGGTGCTGCGCGTCATCGTGACCCACATGCACCCCGACCACATCGGCCTGGCCTGGTGGCTGTGCGAGCGCTGGAGCACGCCCGGCCATGTGTGCCGCCTGTGGATCAGCGCCACCGACTACTGCATGGCGCGCATCGGCTCGCAGATCGCCAACGGTTTTGGCGGCGACAGCGCGGCGCTGTTTTTTGCCTCGCACGGCCTCAATGACCCGGACTCGGTGGCGCAGATCAAGGCGCGCGCCAGCTACTTCCCCGCGCTGGTGCCGGCGGTGCCGCGCGAGTTCCGGCGCATGATGGACGGCGACGTGCTGGCGATCGGCGGCCGGGCGTGGCGCTGCATCAGCGGCCACGGCCACGCGCCGGAACACATCTCGCTGTACTGCGAGGAACTGCGGGTGCTGATTGGCGGCGACATGATGCTGCCGCGCATCTCGACCAACGTCAGCGTGTTCGACACCGAGCCCGAATCGAACCCGCTCAAGCTGTTTCTGGAATCGATCGACAAATTCAGGACGCTGGATGCCGGCACCCTCACCCTGCCCGCGCACGGCAAGCCCTTCACCGGCCTGCACCGGCGCATCGAGCAGCTGCACGAGCACCACCGCGATCGCCTGGCCGAGGTCATGCAGGCGTGCTCGGAACAGGCGTGCAGCGCCGCCGACGTGCTGCCCGTGCTATTCAAGCGCCAGCTCGACCTGCACCAGATGACCTTTGCCATGGGCGAGTCGATCGCCCACCTGCATGCGCTGTGGTTCGAGGGCCGGCTGCGGCGGACCCGGGATGCGGATGGGGTGTACCGGTTTGCGGCGGGCGCTGGCGCTTGAACAGAGGCAGTTGCGTGCCCAAATCGGGCGTACGCGAGTTTGGAAAAGCAGACACTCAACGTTCGAGGTAACCGGCACGCGGAGGCAAGACGCCTTGGCCCGGTTGGCGAAAATGTACCGCGTACCGCCAACCGGGCCAAGGTGGCTTGCCGTAGCGCGTCCGGTTGACCGGAATACGAAGGGACTTCCCGCTTCGAGGCGACGGCATCGAGTGCCAAGATTGGGTTGTTGAGCTCAATCTGAAACCAAAGTGAAGGGGAAGTCCCATGCCTGAGATTACACGAGTTGGCGTTGATTTAGCAAAGAACGTCATCCAGGTCCATGCCGTTGATGGCACGGGCAAAGTCATCACCAGCCGCGCCTTGAGCCGCGATAAATTCATGCCTTGGTGCGCCCAACTGCCAGCCGGAGTGCTGATTGCCATGGAAGCCAGCTCCAGTGCTCACCACTGGGCGCGCAAGCTCGTGGGCCTTGGGCTGGACGCCCGCATCATCGCTGCCCACTTGGTCGCGCCCTACCGCATGCAAGGCAAAAGCGGCAAGAACGACGCCAATGATGCCGCTGCCATCTGCGAAGCTGCCAGCCGCCCCCAGATGCACTTCGTGCCCATCAAGACCATCGAACAGCAAAGCATGCTGTGCATCCACCGCCTGCGCGAAGGCTTCAAAGAGGAGCGCACCGCCTGCACCAACCGCATCCGGGGTTTGCTGGCCGAGTTTGGCCTGGTGTTTGGTCAAAAGACTGCGGTGCTCAAGGCGGCGCTGACCGAGGTACTGGAGGACGCCAACAACGAACTTGGTGGCTTGGCTCGCCTGGCCTTGCAACGTGCGCAAAGCCAATGGCAGGAACTGGATGCCCACTTGGCCTGGTGTGACGAACGCATTGCCGCTCACGGCAAGGCCAATGAACAAGTGCGTCAGGCAGAGCAATTGATGGGGGTGGGGCCAGTCACCGCATCAGCCGTGGTGGCAACGGTGGGTGACTTCAAGCAATTCAAAAACGCCGCCCAGTTTGGCGCATGGTTGGGCCTGACACCGAAGCAGAACTCCAGCGGCGGCAAGAACAAGCTGGCGGGCATTACCCGCCGCGGCGATGTGTACCTGCGCATGCTCCTGATCCAGGGCGACAAATCAGCGGTATTGACGGCGCACACCCGTGATGATCCGATCTCCAAATGGGCGCATCAGCTCAGGGAGAAATCAGGCTGGCAAAAGGCCGTCGTGGCGCTGGCCAACAAGAACGCCAGGATTCTCTGGGCGGTGTTCATGCGTGGCAAGGCGTTTGACGCGCACCATGTCAGCGTGAAGCCTGGTATGGCTGCGACGGCAGCGTAGAGCTGGTTCATCCAAAAGTCTGTTGTTCGTTCCTTGCAAGACGTGAATCCGAAGATGTAATCCACAGGTCAGACCGGCGGCAGGCAAGCTCGACTAACCCTTTGTGGCGTTCGATAGACAACGACCACGGGAACGGAATGGAGCCCTGCCGAGCGGTTCGTATCTGGGGCCGCGCTGGCAGCAGCGCAACAAGCCCGTCTGTAGATGTGCAGTCTGTTCCTCGCTGGATCGCCGCTTCACGTTCACCAACAACCAGGAATACCGCTTACCAGAAAAAACAAACGCCAATCTGTTGACTATTTGGGAAGTCCCTGTAAAATGTTAGGCATTGGCGATCACCAGCTTGTTATCGAGTGCAAGGCCGAACCTCTTGAGCACAGACGATAGAAACATGCCTAGCACATAGCCGCCGATTTGCAGAGCCAAGGTAACGTCGTCCAGCGTCGCAGGAACTCCTTGATGGACCACCGCGTTTCTCTTCCCTTGAAGGATCTTGATTTCCTCCCAAATTGTCTTTGCGTGGCCTTCCATTTTCAGGACGTCAACGTCAATGCCACCATATTCGGAAACAACGCGTGCGAGCAGTGGCATAAATCGGTCATAGCCGTTCTGCTTTGCGACTAGATCAGACACGAGATCAGCCACCGACTCGTTGTGAACCAGCCCGTAAACGACTGGCCTAAGGAGGGTGACCTTCAGGCCGAGTTCAATCGCGGTTGTACAGAGAACAAGTGCTGCTGACTTGGACGCAGCAAGCGACGCGAGAGCTTCGTCATACATCGCGAATGCTGGAAGAGCTAACGAGGGGTGCGCAAGATAGTACGAACGCAAACGATCCAAAGTGAATTCCTCGATGGCTTCGTCGACAAGGTCGGCGATCGCTTCATCTCGCGCGATGTCTTCGGGAGTGTCCATGCCGATGCCTAACGAATGAAAGGGACTTCCCCGCCCCGAACCCGCCGCGGCTTGCGGCAAACGGCAACTGAGTGCCACGATGGGAAGTGCGAACTTTTCATCAACTCATCCGGAAGGGGAAGTCCATGGCTATTGTCTATCTCGGCATCGATCTCGCCAAGTCCGTGTTTGCCCTGCATGGGGTGGACGAAGGCGGCAAGCCCGCGCTGGTGCGCCCCAGCGTGGCGCGCAGCAAGCTGGAGGAAGTGGTGGCCGCCCTGCCACCGTGTGTGATTGGCATGGAGGCCTGCTCCGGCGCCCACCACTGGGCCCGGCTGTTCCAGGCTCACGGCCACACGGTGCGCCTGATCGCCCCCAAGTTCGTCGTGCCCTACCGCCTCTCGGGCAAGCGCGGCAAGAACGACGCGGCCGACGCCGCCGCCATCTGCGAGGCCGTGCAGCGGCCCAACATGCGCTTTGTTCCCGTCAAGAGTGTTGAGCAGCAGGGCCAGCTGTGCCTGCACCGCGTGCGCCAGGGCTTCATCGAGCAGCGCACGGCCTGCATCAACCGCATCCGCGGCCTGCTCTCGGAGTTCGGCATCGTGCTGCCGCTCAAGGCCGCCACCGTACGCCGCGAGGCGCTGCAGCATCTGGAGGAGCTGCCCGGCTGGGCCAACACGGCCGTGGGTGACTCTTTGAGCGAGCTGCACCACCTGGACGAACGCATTGCCTTGTACGACCGACACCTGGCCCAGATGGCACGTGAGGACAGCCGGGCACAGCAGCTCATGCGCCTGTGTGGTGTGGGGGAGACCACCGCCACGGCACTGCTGGCTATGGTGGGCAGCGGGCACGACTTCAAGAGTGGGCGCCAGTTCGCCGCCTGGCTGGGCCTGGTGCCCGGACAGTACAGCTCGGGCGGCAAAAACCGGCTGGGACGCATCACCAAGGCGGGCGATCCCTATCTGCGCTCCCTGCTGGTGCTGGGCGCGCGAGCGGTGCTCAACAGTGCCAAGAACAAGTCTGATGCCATCAGCCGCTGGGCGGTGGCGCTGGCCGAGCGACGTGGTTACTGGCGTGCCATCGTGGCCATTGCGGCCAAGAATGCCCGGCTGTGTTGGGCGATGCTGCATCGGGGTGAGAGTTTTGCCATGCCAGCCTGACCATGGCGTACGACAACATTCCTGAACCCGATTCCGGAGATCAACCGACACCACTTTCTTCCGCCGCGTGACGGCTTGCAGTGATGGAGCAAGGTTGGACCTGCGCGGGGTGTGCCTGTTTAACTCAAGGAGGCGGCAATTGCCTTCCTCGGCTAACGAATGAGGCCCCCGCGTGCGTCTTTCATCAGGGTCCGCAGCAGTTGTGCTGCACAAATGACCGTTTGTAGTTTCGCCAGTCCGCACCTTGTGTTCCTCCCTGATCTGCAACCGCCAGGCTGTGTGCGCCTGATCTGTCTTGCATTCCATGACCACTCGCGTGGCGAGTGGTCATGGAATGATTTTGCTTGACTCTTGGGAAAGCCCTTGTAGTCCGTTGAGCGGCGCGCCGCCACAGACGCGTGCTATACGCGCGCCGCTGATCGGCGCGTCCGTTTTCCAACGCGTAGTTAGGCAACATTCAAGTACGATAGTCGGTAAAGGAATTGAGTTCCTCGATTCGCCGCTCAGCGTGCGAACGCATGCAGTCGAAGTAAAGGGCGCCCTGCAGTTTTCCATTCGTGTACCACACCTCAACCGCTTTGCATTGAGCTTGCCTGAATGACACCCATGCTCTCTGAGCAGCGATGAGCTTTGGTTTTAGCTCCGCCAGACGTTCTGGATCGGCCTTCGATATTTCATCGAGCTCAACGAGTAGTTTCTGATAGCGTGCATTCAACTTGGCCTCTGTACGTTTCAGCTTCTTGTGCGAGCACGCTGTATCCGCAGATGAATTGCCTATCGGCTCACATACATCTTTGGCGTGAACAACAGACGCGCAAGCCCAAGCAACTGCGAGCGCTAAGGCGAATCGCATCGCGGAAAGGGTGAAATTCATACGTTGCCTAACTCAATATAGACCGCAACCGCTCGCAGGCCATATCTGACCGCTGCGGTCTAACTTGGCCACACCCCGCAGACTCAAGTGCTTGATTGAAAAGCGTTTTCCAGTCATTTGTTGTTTAGCTCCCACTACTAAAAATGCAGACAAACTCCGCAACATCGTAGCTGTCGCGCCACCAGGCGTCTACCCCAAAAAATGAGGGATGAATGTCTGCTTTATGGAAAATTCTTGAGCGGCCGGTTCTGGCCGCAATGCGTTCATCACCGCTGAATTTTCGAATGGACGCGGCGCAAGCCTGCAGCGGCGTCAAGCCGGCCGTCAGCGATGCGGCTTGGCGGCAACCCTGCCGGCCACCACGCCCGGGCTTGACGCCTTGGCCGTGCGCTTGGGCTTGGGTTGACGAGCGGCCAGTGCCGCCTGCAAGGCCAGCCGGGCCCAGGGGGCCATCTCATGGGCCGACTCCATGGCGACGCCGGGCGCGCTGTAGTAGTCCATGCTTCGGGCCTTGCCTTTGGCCAGGTAGGTGAAGCGTTCGCACCCGGCGGCCTCGAACACGGCGCGCGTCTGCGGGCCGGCCTTGAGCCACAGCGTCTCCCCCCGCCCCAGGTCCGCCAGGATTCCCAGCGTCAGCCCGTCGGTGCTGATGCCGTAGCCCCCGAACATGCGGCGCGCCACGCACGGGCCCACCGTGGACAGCAGTTCACAGCAGTACCGGGCAAACTCATCGGGGCGCGCGACCATGGCAAAAGTCTAGCATTCCAGGCTGGAGGGCCCGTGCGCGCTCGGCGCCCTCAGGGCTCCCGCAGCAGCCGGTAGCCCACGGCGGTTTCCGTCAGCAGGTGGCGCGGCTGGGCCGGGTCGGCCTCGAGCTTTTGCCGCAGGTGGCCCATGTAGATGCGCAGGTAGTGGCTTTGCTCGGCATGCGAGGGGCCCCAGACTTCGCGCAGCAGCTGGCGGTGGGTGAGCACGCGCCCGGCATTGGCGATCAGCACCGACAGCAGGCGGTACTCGATGGGCGTGAGGTGCACCTCGGCGCCCTGGCGGCGCACCACGCGCGCCGGCCGGTCGACCTCGACCTCGCCGAAGCGGAACACCGGCTCGGCCTCCTCGGCGCTCCCGCCATCGGCGCCGGCGGCGCGCGGACGGCGCAGGTTGGCGCGCACGCGGGCCAGCAGCTCGCCCACGCCGAACGGCTTGGTGAGGTAGTCGTCGGCGCCGGCATCGAGCGCGGCGATCTTGTCGGCCTCGTCGATGCGCGCCGACAGCACGATGATGGGCACGGCCGACCAGCCGCGCACGTCGCGGATCAGGTCCAGCCCATCACCATCGGGCAGGCCCAGGTCCAGCACCAGCAGGTCGGGCTTGCGGGTGCCGGCCTCGGTCAGGCCGCGCTGCACCGTGGCGGCCTCATGCACCTGCCAGCCCTCGGCTTCCAGCGCGGCCCGCACGAAGCGGCGAATCTGCGGCTCGTCCTCAATGACAATGGCAACGGGCGCTGGCATGGGGCTTTCTAGTCGATCGCCTCGGGTGGCGGCTTGCGGGGCAGGGTGAAGCTGAATTCTGCACCACCGTCCGCCGCGTTGCCCGCGCCGATCTGTCCGCCGTGCGCATCGACCACCGCCTTGCAGATCGCCAGGCCCAGGCCGACCCCGGGCTTGGCCGACTCCGCCTCGCCGCGCGCGAACATCTCGAACAGCTCCTGCTCGCGGCCATGCAGCGCGGGCGGCAGGCCCGGGCCGTGGTCGCGCACCGTGATCACCAGCGTGTCGGACGTGACCCGCGCGCCGATGACGATGGGCGCGGCCCCGTACTTGGCGGCGTTTTCCAGCAGGTTGACCAGCACCCGCTCGATCAGCGCGGCATCGAACTCGACCAGCGGCAGATCGGCGGGCAAGGCCGTTTGCACGGACTGGCCGCCCAAGGCCGGCTGCGCCGCCCGGATGGCCGAGCCCACCACCTCCTCGACCGACTGCCACTCCATGCGCAGGCTGACCGTCCCGCTTTGCAGCCGCGCCATCTCCAGCAGGTTGTTGACCAGGGCGCTGAGTTCGCGCGCCTGTTCCACCAGGACCCGGGCGATGTCCGCCTGGGCGGCCGCCAGCGGCGGTTGCGAATGCCGCAGGGATTCGGCCAGGCCGATCAGTGCCGTGAGCGGCGTGCGCACGTCGTGTGAAATCGCGGCCAGCAGCGCATTGCGCAGGCGCTCCGACTCCATCTCGACCAGGGCCTTTTGCGCGATATCGACATAGTGCACGCGCTCCAGCGCAATCGCGATCTGGCGCGCCAGGGTATCGAGCTGCTGCTTCTGCTCGGGAATCAGCAGCCAGCGCGGCTGCGCGGGCTTGAGCGCGAGCACGCCGCGGATCCGCATCGGGGCTTGCAGCGGCACGTAATGCCAGGGCTGGGCCGCCAGCGTGCTGGTGGCCAGGCCGGCAGGCTGCGCGTTGCGAAAAGCCCAGTCGGCCACGCTGGCGTCGAAATCGGCCGGCGGCTGCGTGGGCAGCACCAGCTGGTCGTGCGCGTCGGTCGTGAGCACCAGCGCACGGCCGCCGAAGTTGCGCTGCACCGCGGCTTCGCCCAGCTCGGCCACCTGCGAACTCAACAGCGCCGCCGAGAGCTCGCGCGTGAGCTCGAACAGCGACTGGGCGCGGCGTTCGCGGCTGCTGGAAATGCGCGCCTGAAAGCGCAGGCCGGCCGTGAGCTGGCCGGTGAGCAGGCCCACCACCAGCATCACGCCAAAGGTCAGCAGGTACTGCACATCGCTCACGGCCAGGGACAGGCGCGGCGCGACAAAGAAGAAGTCGAACGCCGCCACATTGAGGAACGCCGCCAGCGCCGCCGGGCCGCGGCCCCAGCGCACGGCCACCAGCACCACGCCCAGCAGGAACAGCATCACGATGTTGGCCAGGTCGAAGTACGGGTACAGCGGCGTGGCCAGTAGCGTGATCGCCACGCTGCTGGCCACGGCCCAGGCATAACGCGCCCAGGCCGCGCGCCCGCTGCCAGCCTCGCCCTCCTCGTGCGCGCGCTGCGCCACCCGGGCCAGCCGCCGCGCGCTGTCGGCCAGGCCGACTTCCACAATGTCCAGCGTGGGCGCCAGCGTGGCCAGGCGGCGCGTCATGCTGCGGCGCAGCCGGCCCCAGCCGCCGGACTGCGGGCGCCCCACCACCAGCGTGGCGCAGTTCAGCGCCTGCGCCTGGGTCACCAGTTCGGCCGGGATATCGCCGCCCGCCAGCACCGCCGTGGCCGCGCCCAGTTCTTCCGCCAGCTTGATCACGGCCAGGATGCGGTCGCGCCGCGCCACGTCCAGCCGCTGCAGCTGCGGTGTTTCGACATAGGCCGCATGCCAGCGCACATTGAGCTGCCCGGCCAGGCGCGCCGCCGCGCGCACGGTCTGCTCGGCCCCCGCGCGCGGGCCGATGCAGGCCAGGATAGCGCCCTCGGTGTTCCACACGGGCGCGATGCTCTGCTCCACGCGGTAGCTGCGCACATCGTCTTCCACATGCTCGGCCGTGCGGCGCAGCGCGATCTCGCGCAGCGCGATCAGGTTGCCCTTGCGGAAGAAATTTTTCGCCGCGCGCTCGGCCTGCTGCGGCAGGTAGACCTTGCCGGCCTTGAGCCGCGCCGTCAGCTCATCGGGCGTGACGTCGACCAGGATGATCTCGTCGGCGCTGTCCAGCACCGTGTCGGGCACGGTTTCCTGCACGCGGATGCCGGTGATCGCGCCCACCGTGCCGTTCAGGCTTTCGAGGTGCTGGACATTGAGCGCCGACCAGACGTCGATGCCGGCGTCCAGCAGCTCCTGCACGTCCTGCCAGCGCTTGGGATGGCGCGAGCCGTCCACGTTCGAATGCGCGAGTTCGTCCACCAGCAGCACGTCGGGCCGGCGCGCCAGCGCGGCGTCCAGGTCGAACTCCTTGAGCGTGCGCTCCCGATAAGGCAGTTCGCGCAGCGGCAGCTGCGGCAGCCCGGCCAGCAGTTCGGCGGTTTCGCTGCGGCCATGGGTCTCCACCACGCCCACCAGCACATCGCGCCCGGCCTTGAGTTCGCGCTGCGCGGCGCTGAGCATGGCGTAAGTCTTGCCGACGCCGGCGCTGGCGCCGAAATAGATGCGCAGCCTGCCGCGCCGCGCACGCGCCTCCTCGCTGCGGATCTGCTCGAGCAGCTGGTCGGGGTCGGGCCGTGAGTCGAGGTTAGAGGCCATCAACGAAAATTGTGTGAATCAAATGCCGCATGCGAAAGCGTAACATTTCCGTGTCACGTCGACCCGATTGCCGTGCCTGTCCGGTTAAAAAGTTTTACTGACCGAGACCACCAGCGTTGTTTTCGCGAGCTCCCTTGGGTTCAGGCCGGCGGAGTCACCCACCTGATAAAACGTGCTGTCTGCATTGGTGCCTATCAGCGCCAGGCTCAAGTTCACGCCGGAATATTCCTTTCCGATCGACAATTTGTAGTCAGTGTAGGACAGCTCGCTGTACCGCCGCACGCTGGTGTGCCCGGCGTGAAGGCCGAGGGTCATCTGGTTGCCGAGATCGACGTTGTAGTTCAGGTCCAGGTAAGTCGTTCCTTGGGAATCTCCGCGCGCAGGAAGCGCGTTGAAGTAGGCATAACCTGCCGTGGTGCTGTTCAAGCCAAAATAGTCGGTGACCGCATACGACAACTTCGCGCTGAAGGCGCCCTGCGTGAGCCCGAAGTAGATCTCGGTGTTGTCGTACTTGTTGCCAGTAGGAGTCGCTGGCGCACTGTTGAGCTTAGCGCCCGGGTACAGATAGTGGAGCACGCCGATATCGGCGCTCAGCTCTTTGTTCAGCGGAAAACGATAGCCGCCGTATACGTCAATCTCCACACCCGCGCCGTTGTTGTAGGAGTTGTCCGAGATGCTGGAATTCCAGTTACCCACGTAAAATCCGCTAGCGTGCGTGTAATCAAATCCGCCCTGGATGGCCGGACGGCGATAAGTCTGCGACACACCGCGAAAGCGGTAGTCGGACACCACCGCGAGATTGCCCGTGACGATGTGGGGCGATGCAGGCTCGGCAGAGGGCGCGGCCGCTGTTTGCGCTTGCGCGGCACTCATGGCGCACAGTG
Source organism: Hylemonella sp. (assembly GCA_040377375.1). Taxonomy (GTDB): domain Bacteria; phylum Pseudomonadota; class Gammaproteobacteria; order Burkholderiales; family Burkholderiaceae_C; genus JBEIOV01. Next base: position 29,070 of record JBEIOV010000020.1, on the reverse strand, counting down.
CGGCTGCGGTGACAGACAAAAGAATTTTGGCCGGGATCATTTCGATTTCCTTAATTAAAAAAACAGCGCCTGAGCGCGGAAAAAATAACCGGGATCAGTCGTCAACGCGAGGTTCCGGCTCGACGTTTTTTGGCGAGCTTTGCCAGCACACGATGATCCAGGCAAATGCCATCGGAAGGACAAAAGCAGCCAACGCGCACAGCATCCGCAGCACATCAGAATCCATGGGTCAGTCCATGTTCTTTCAGATAGCTCCTCCATGACCTGAATGCGCCAACCACCCCGCTCGGAAGAGAGGTCACGAGGAGATGCAGCACCTCCTGCATCCTGTCTGCGGGCAACTGGATTTTCAGCAGCACCATGCCGTCATGAGGCCGCGGCATGCAGCGCACAACGCCAGTGTCAGGGCAGTTCGACAACAGATGACGTACCTGAAAAGCGTCACTGCTGGGAACTGTGAGGTCGAGCACCATCAGCTTCCGGGATTGCGGGCGCTCAGCAGGTGGCGCACGGAGAGTGTTTGCACCAAACGATTCGCGATAAGCAGCATAGGCCATGATGTCCTTTCATAAATGGTTCTTGAAAAAACCACATTCCAATTCTGGATGTCCCGCCGTAAAAATGGTGCTTAGACCGATCAACGCCCTGTTTAAAAAACGTAAACAGGACGCCATCAAAAGCTTGCAACTTGCGCAGCGCCTGGCGTTCGGCTGTCCAGGAAGCGATCCGTGCGGAGGCCATTGATTGGATGGCACTTTGGCACGGCCATCGATTAGGCGTGGTGCGCGAAGTGGCCCGAACTTTGAACGGCAAACGGATGGGCACGTGCCAGTGCATCGACAGTGGCGCCAGTGGGCGCTAGGCGCGCCGCCCTAAATGACCGGGTTGAAAAGCCGGGATTCCGGTACCGGATTCGAGCCAGCGCGCGCACGCGCGAAGAAAGTCATGCTCAGCGCAGAGTTTCCAGCGCCAGATTCAGCTTGAGCACGTTGACACGTGGCTCACCCAGAAAGCCCCAGAGCGGGCCTTCCACCTGCTGCGCCACCAGCGCCTGCACCTTGTCGACGGGCAGGCCGCGCGCCCGGGCCACGCGCGCCACCTGGTAGCGCGCCGCGGCCGGGCTGATGTGCGGATCGAGCCCGCTGGCCGAGGCGGTGACCAGGTCCACCGGCACCGGCGCGGTGTTGCCCGAATCGGCGGCGCGCAGCGCTTCCACGCGGCCCTTCACGGCGTCGGTCAACGCCGGGTTCAGCGGGCCCTGGTTGGAGCCGCTGGAAGCCGCGGCGTTGTAGGCCATGGGTCCCGTGGCCGAGGGACGGCCCCAGAAGTGCCTGGGGTCGGAGAAGTTCTGGCCGATCAGGGCCGCGCCCACGGCCTTGCCGTCGCGGCTGATCAGGCTGCCGCCGGCCTGCGCCGGGAACAGCGCCTGCGCCACGCCGGTCACGACCAGCGGGTAGGCCACGCCGGTCAGCAGCGTGAGCACGAAGAACAGCACCAGAACGGGACGAAGAATGTTTTTCATGAGGGTTCCTTTGAACTTGTTGCCGGGGACCAGCCCGCTCAGGCCAGACGCAAGGCGACCAGCAACAGGTCGATCGCCTTGATGCCGATGAAGGGCACGACCAGGCCGCCCAGGCCGTAGATCGCCAGGTTGCGGCGCAGCAGCGTGGCGGCGCCGACGGCGCGGTAGCGCACGCCCTTGAGCGCCAGCGGGATCAGCACCACGATGATCAGCGCGTTGAAGATCACCGCCGACAAGATGGCCGATGAAGGGCTGCCCAGGCGCATCACATTGAGGGCCGCCAACTGCGGATAGGTGGTCACGAAAATCGCCGGAATGATGGCGAAGTACTTGGCCACGTCGTTGGCGATCGAAAAAGTGGTGAGCGAGCCGCGCGTCATCAGCAAGGCCTTGCCGGTCTCCACGATCTCCAGCAGCTTGGTCGGGTTCGAATCCAGGTCGACCATGTTGGCGGCTTCCTTGGCGGCCTGGGTGCCGCTGTTCATCGCCACCGCCACATCGGCCTGCGCCAGGGCCGGCGCATCGTTGGTGCCGTCGCCCGTCATGGCCACCAGCCGGCCCTCGGCCTGGTAGTCGCGGATCAGCTTGAGTTTGTCCTCCGGCGTGGCCTCGGCCAGGAAATCATCGACGCCGGCCTCGGCGGCGATGGCCGCGGCCGTGAGCTTGTTGTCGCCCGTGATCATCACGGTCTTGATGCCCATGCGGCGCAGCTCGGCAAAGCGCTCCTTGATGTCGGCCTTGACGATGTCCTTGAGTTCCACGATGCCCAGCACCGCATTACCCTCGCTCACGGCCAGCGGCGTGCTGCCGCGGCGCGCCACCTCGTCGGCCGCGCGCGCCACTTCGGCCGGCAGGGAGCCGCCCAGCAACTGCACATGAACGCGCACGGCATCCACCGCGCCCTTGCGCACGGCAAGCATCCCGCCCGCCTGGGGAATGTCGACGCCGCTCATGCGGGTTTGCGCGGTGAACGGCACGAAGTGGACGCCCTCGACCGCGCGGTCGTCCACGCGGCCGCGCTTAGCGAGTTCGACAATGCTGCGGCCTTCAGGCGTCTCGTCGGCCAGCGAGGCCAGCAATGCGGCGCGCATGAGACGGCTTTCCGGCACGCCGGGCGCGGGGATGAAGGCCGAGGCCTGGCGGTTGCCGTGGGTGATGGTGCCGGTCTTGTCGAGCAACAGCACATCCACGTCGCCGGCGGCCTCCACCGCCCGGCCTGAGGTGGCGATCACGTTGGCCTGCATCATGCGGCTCATGCCGGCCACGCCGACGGCCGACAGCAGGCCGCCGATGGTGGTGGGAATCAGGCACACCAACAGCGCCACCAGCGCGGTGAGGCTCACCACGGTGCCGGCCTTGACGGCCTCGACACTGAAGATGGAATACGGCAGCAGCGTGACGGTCACCACCAGGAACACGATGGTCAGCGCCACCAGCAAAATGGTCAGCGCGATTTCATTGGGCGTTTTCTGGCGCTTGGCGCCCTCGACCATGCTGATCATGCGGTCGAGAAACGATTCGCCGGGATTGACCACGATGCGCACCACCAGCCAGTCGGACAGCACGCGCGTGCCGCCGGTCACGGCCGAGAAGTCGCCGCCCGACTCGCGCACCACCGGCGCCGATTCGCCGGTGATGGCGCTCTCGTCGACCGAGGCGACGCCCTCGATGACCTCGCCGTCCAGCGGAATCATGTCGTTGACCTCCACCAGCACGACATCGCCCTTGCGCAGGTTTTCCGCCTGCTCGGGCAACCAGGCCGTTCCATGGAACACCTTGCCCGCGGGTTCCTTGAACTTCTTGGCCCAGGTGCTTTTCTTCAGGCTGCGCAGCGAGGCCGCCTGGGCCTTGCTGCGGCCCTCGGCCAGGCTTTCCGCAAAGTTGGCGAACAGCACGGTGAACCAGAGCCACAGGGACACGGCAAAGATGAAGCCGGATTGCGCCGCGCCCTGGTCCTGCAGCGACTGCAGCCCCAGCAGCGTGGTCAGGATGCTGCCGATATAGACCACGAACATCACCGGGTTGCGCCATTGCACACGCGGGTCCAGCTTGGTAAACGAAGCCGCGATGGCCGGCTTGAGCAGCACCGGATCGAAGAGCGTCAGGGAAGTTTTCGTTTTCATGTCAATTACCTTACTTTCGGCGGTTCAATGACCAGGCCACAGCATCAGATGCTCAACCACCGGGCCCAGCGCCAGCGCCGGCACGTAATTGAGCAAGCCCACCAGCAGCACCGTGCCAATCAGCAGCGTCACGAACAGCGGGCCGTGGGTCGGCATGGTTCCTGCCGTGACGGGCAGGCGTTTCTTGGCGGCCAGCGCGCCGGCAATGGCCAGCACCGGCACGATCACGCCGAAGCGGCCCAGCCAGACGGCCAGGCCCAGCAGCGTGTTGTAGAACGGTGTGTTGGCCGACAGGCCGGCAAATGCGCTGCCGTTGTTGTTGGCGGCCGAGCTCAAGGCGTAGAGGATTTCTGAAAAGCCGTGGGCACCGGGGTTGGCGATGCCGGCCTTGCCGGCGCCGGCCAGCACGGCAATGGCCGTGCCGACCAGCACCACGATGGGCGTGACCAGAATGGCGATGGAGGTGAGTTTCATTTCATGCGCCTCGATCTTCTTGCCCAGGTACTCCGGCGTGCGGCCGATCATCAGGCCGGCAATGAACACCGCCAGGATGGCGAAGACCAGCATGCCGTACAGGCCGCTGCCCACGCCGCCAAACACCACTTCACCCAGCTGCATCATCACCATGGGCACCATGCCGCCCAGCGGGGTGAAGGAGTCGTGCATGGCAATGACCGCGCCGCACGATGCCGCCGTGGTGATCACGGCGAACAGGCTGGACGCGTTGATGCCGAAACGGGTTTCCTTGCCCTCCATGTTGCCGCCGGACTGCGCGCTGCTTGCCATCTGGTCCACGCCCAGCGGCGTGAGCAGGGGATTGCCGGCCTGCTCGGCGGGCGTGATGGCGACGACTGCGATGACAAACATCACGGTCATCGCCGCCAGCACGGCCCAGCCCTGGCGCAGGTCGCCGACCTCGCGGCCAAAGGCAAAGCACAAGGCGGCCGGGATCAGGAAGATCGCCAGCATCTGGACAAAATTGCTCAGCGCGCTCGGGTTTTCATAGGGGTGGGCCGAGTTGGCGTTAAAGAAACCGCCGCCGTTGGTGCCGATCATCTTGATGGCTTCCTGCGAAGCGACCGGACCCATGGCGAGGGTCTGCGTGGCGGTCTTCAGGTCTTCCATGACCGGATTGCCCTTCTCGTCTTTCAGGGGCTGACCGTCAGCACCGCTTTTTGGCGCCTGGTAGCTGTTGCTTTCCAGCGTGGTCACGTCCTTGTAGGCGTCGAAGTTCTGGATCACGCCCTGGCTCACCAGAAACACGGCAAACACCAGCGACAGGGGAAGGAGCAGCCAGGTTGTGATGCGCGTCACGTCAACCCAGAAGTTGCCGATGACACCGGTCGAGCGCGCCGCAAAACCGCGAATGAGCGCGAATACGACAGCGATGCCGGTGGCGGCAGACAAAAAGTTCTGCACGGCGAGCGCCAGCATTTGCGTCAGGTAGCTCATGGTGGCTTCACCACCATAACCCTGCCAGTTGGTGTTGGTGACAAAGCTGACGGCGGTGTTGAACGCCGAATCCGGCGACACGGCCGCCATGCCGGCCGGATTGAGCGGCAGCCAGACCTGCAAGCGCTGCAGCGCATAAACCACCAGCACGCCCAGGGCATTAAAGGCCAGCACCGCCAGCGCATAGTGCGACCAGTTCATGGATTTGTCGGCGGAGGTGCCCGCCAATCGGTACAGGGGCGCCTCCACCCGCTGCATCCAGGCCGGCAGCTGGCCGGAACTCAGACGGGCCAGCCAGAGGCCCAGCGGCCACGCCGCCACCAGCAAGATCCCAAGGTAAAGGGCCAGCAGCCCCCATGATGCGGTGTTCATCAAAACTCCTCGGCGCAGATCAGCGCATAAACCAGGTAGGCCAGCAGCAGAATGGCGCACAAGCCGCCAAAACCATAGAGAATTTCAAGGCTGATCATGAGCGGACTCCCCGCGCACGCGCGAGTTTTTCAAAGCCCCAGACCAGCAGCACCATGACGCCCCACAGCAGCGCGGCGCCTCCGATAAACACCATGTCCATGACAGACCTCCTGTATCAAAGCGATGCGGGCATTGTGGGCTCCAGCATGTAAAAGCGGTAGCGAAAGCGAAGATACAGGCATAAAAAAAGCGTAAAAACGGGTTCCCGGGCCGATTTACGCGCGCTTCTTGCTGCCGATACGAAACGGCAATATGGGCGCGTTATGGTGTCGCATCGGCCAGAGCGGCGCTCACAATATCCCTAGGGGCGAGCTCCGTTCTGGCTGTGCCGGCACCCGCAACGCGGGGTGTGGAGCCGCCAAGCCAGATTCAATCAAAGGGAGGGACAACATGAAAAACATCAAGCTGAGCTATGCGGGCCTGATCATCGTGCTCACCGGGCTGTGGCTCGTGGCCGATCCCCTGCCGTGGGCGCCCTACGAGTTCTTTGCGCTGCGCACCGCGCTCATGAACTACACCGGAATCATCGGCATGGGGGTCATGAGCGTGGGCATGATCCTGGCAATCCGGCCAGCCCGCCTCGAGCCCCTTCTGGGCGGGTTGGACAAGACCTACCGGCTGCATAAATGGCTGGGCATCACCGGCCTGGTGTTCTCCATCATCCACTGGCTGTGGGCGAACGCGCCCAAATGGATGATCGGCTGGGGCTGGATGGAGCGGCCCGTGCGCCAACCCAGGGCCGAGCAGAGCGTGGCCCTCTTCAAGTTCTTCCAGAGCCAGCGCGGCCTGGCCGAAACCATCGGTGAATGGGCGTTTTACGCCGCGGTCGTGCTGATCGTGCTGGCGCTGCTCAAGCGCTTTCCCTACCGCTACTTCTTCAAGACCCACCGCCTGCTGGCGATCGTGTACCTGTTCCTGGTCTTTCATGCCCTGGTATTGATGAAGTTCAGCTACTGGGGCGACATCATCGGCCCCTTGATGGCGGTTCTGATGGCCGGCGGCACCGCCGGGGCATTCGTCTCCCTGTTGCGCAAGGTGGGCTACAAGCGCCGGGCCGTGGGGATGATCGAGGAGCTGTTGCACCACCCGGACAACCGGGTGCTCAAGGTCGCGATCCGGCTCACGGACCGGTGGGCCGGGCATGAGGCGGGGCAATTCGCCTTCGTCACCTTCGATCGCAGCGAGGGGCCGCACCCGTTCACGATTTCGTCCGCGTGGAGCGGCGATGGCAGAATGTTTTTTCTCATCAAGGGCATCGGGGACTACACCGACACCCTGCCCGAGACCCTGAAGGTGGGCGATCTGGTCAAGGTCGAGGGGCCCTACGGACGCTTTCATTTCAGCAGCGACAAGCCGCGCCAGATCTGGGTGGCCGGCGGCATCGGCATCACGCCCTTCATCGCCCGCATGCAGGCCCTGGCAAAGCAGCCGGATGGCAAGATCATCGATCTGTTCTACTGCACCAGCGCACCCGACGAAGGCTTCATCAGCCGGGTGCGGCAGCTGGCGCAAGAGGCCGGGCTGAGCCTGCACGTTCTGGTTACCGCACAGGATGGCCGGCTGGATGCGCAACGGATATGCGAGTCCGTTGCGTCATGGAAATCCGCCGACATCTGGTTCTGCGGCCCGGCGGGTTTTGGCCAGGCACTGCGCCCGGACCTCATCGCCCGGGGGCTGGCGCCGGACGATTTCCATCAGGAATTGTTCGACATGCGCTAAGGCGATGCTTCGCGGCCCTCCTGCGCAAGCCCGCCAGGCCCGGGCGGGCCCTGGAACGCCTCTTTACAGCTGGAATGCCAGCCAGCGCACCATGCCCTCCCCAAACTCCCGAATGACCCCGGGCGGCTGGGCTTCATAGCGCTGCGCGCCCTCGCGCTGCCGCTCGATCCATTGCGCGAATTGCCTGACTTGCGCCTGCTGGTAGAAGGCCACCATCACTTCGTAGTTCAGGAACAGGCTTCGTCCATCCAGATTCGCCGACCCGGCCAAGGCGATCTCGTCGTCGATGACGACGGCCTTCGCGTGGATCATCCCGGGCGCAAGCCACACGCGCGCGCCCGACCAGCACAGTTCCCTGAGCGCCGCGTGCCGCGCCATGTCGGCCAGCCGGTGATTGGACTTGCGCGGCAACAGCAGGTCGACCGCAATGCCGCGCCGTGCCGCCAGCGTGAGTGCCATCTGCAGCGTGGCGTCCGGCACGAAATAGGGCGAGACCGCCATGATTCTGGTTTGCGCGCCAAAGCAGCTTGAGATCAACAGGGTGTAGACCGTATCCTCGGCCTGATCGGGCCCGCTGGGCACCAGCTGGGCTGTTGACGGTTCCGTCCCCCCGGCCGCTTGCACTGGCGGTGACGCCGCGGCGCGGCGCTTTTGCACCGCAAACGCCCAGTCCTTGTTGAACTGCTCCTGCGTCTGCCTGGCGATGGCCCCGTGCAACTCGAAACTCAAGTCGATCCATGCCGGTTTTTTGTGCATCGAAGCATGGTCGCCCTCAAAATATTCCGCGGCAAGGTTGCGCCCGCCCATCCAGCTCCGTTCACCGTCTGCAATCACCATCTTTCGGTGATTGCGCAGGTTGGTTCTTCCGGGCAAGGGGGATTTGAGGGGCGAGACGAACAAGGCGACGCTCACTCCCGCGGCCGTCAGCGGCCGCAGATCCGGATACCCGCCAAGATAGACCCCAATGCCGTCAATCATCAAGCGAATCCGCACGCCCTTGCGAGCCTTTTGCATGAGGTGCTGGCCAATTTCATGGCCCAGCACATCGCGGCCGAAGACAAAAGTGCACAGATCCAGCGTGCTGCTGGCGCCATCGATCACGGACAGCAGGGATCGCCGTGCCTGGCCGCCGTCTTCATGCAGCTCGAAGTGATCGTAGCTCGAAGGCGCTGGCAGACCCAGCGTGCCCGCGAGGATCTGGATGCGTGCCGCGGGTTGGCAGGCGCCTTGATCCGTGGCGGGGGCCATGTGGATCGCCGCCCCGGGAAGATGGCGCACGACCTTTCTATTGCCAAAAAGCAGGTACAGCGGCAACGCCACGTACGGCATCAAGGCCAGCGACAGGACCCACGCCATGGCGGCGGAGGGGTGGCGCCGCTGCCGCAAGGTATGCGAGGCACTCAGGTAGATGCCCAATGCAAATACCGCCACCAGCCCGTGAACCGAAATCCAGTTCCGCTCCAACAGTTCAGTCAACATGGCTGCTCCATACCCTTTCGACCTGATCCAACGACACCACAGGGCCTCGCCCTTGCGCGGCGTGGATGATCCCGCCGTCCATCAGGACACGCTGGACCACCATGCCTTCACGCGCGCCTTCAACCGCCGCCCCAGGGACCACAGCGCGGACTGGCGCACCTGCGCCAGCAGGCCGTCTTTCCAGGCCTTCCAGCGAGGGTACCAGCGGCCAAACCACGGCAGCTTCATCAGTGCCGGCTGGGTGATCTGAAACAGGCGCGCCAGGAGTGCCGTTCCGACGAGCTTGGCCGCCAGCAAAAGCACCAGCCCCAGCGCGGCCTGCCCCTTGCCGAAAAGGTACAGCGCCAGGAACTTGACCGGCAGGAGCAGCACCACGGGCGCGCCAAACACCAGCAGGGCCGCCCAGGGCGCAAGCCGGGCGATTTTGCGCTCAAGCCACGCCCACAGGGGAATCCGGGCCAAGCGCGCGAAGAGAACGGCCAGCGGCTCCCAGCCCCACTCCTCAAATAACAGGACGAGCGCAATGACACCCGAAAGGATGTTGAGCAGGATTTTTTTAAGCAGGCGCATGGGCTGCGGCTTGCGTAGTGTGCGCCATGACCGGTGGAAAGCGCGGCCAGGACAAGCCGGCCTTCAAGTCCACGCCCTGACCCAGCCCCAGGGCAACCACGCCGCCACGGCCACGGCCAGCAGCCCCAGCGAGACCGGGGTGCCAAAGCGCGCGCCGCCCGCGGCGTAGGCCGCAACGATCTTGCTCACGGTATTGGTGGAAAAGGCCAGCAGCACGGCCGTCAGCATGGTGGCGGGCGCCACGGTGCCATGGACCGACAAGGTGATGGCCGCCGCCGAGGCCGAATGCGCGTCGGCAAAACCCGCCAGGGCGGTGGCGGCATAGGTGGCCAGGGTGCCCAAAGCCCCCTGCACCCAGGCCACGGCGGCGGTGATGCCCGACAGCAGCAGGGCCAGGCCGATGGACTGGAGCAGGCTGAAGGCGCGCCCCTGCGCCTGCGCGCCATCCGTCAGCACCTCGCTGCGCCACAGGGCGGCCAGGCCCAGCGCCAGCGCCGTCACCAGGGCGCAACCCAGGGAGGGGCCCAGGCTGCGCAGCGCCGCGGGCTGCAGCACCAGGGCGATCAGGCTGATCTGCAGGACGGTGGACACGGTGGAGAACCAGGCCGCCGCGATGCAGGCGGTGCCGACCTCGGGCTGCTTGCGCGCGCGCGCGCCCATGGCGGCGATGGTGGCCGTGCTCGACACGAAACCCGCGGCCAGCCCCGACAGGGGCAGGCCCAGCCGCGCGCCGAACAGGCGCAGGGCGACATGCCCCAGCGACTGCACGCCCATGATCAGCACCACCAGCAGCCAGACCGTGCGCGGGTTGACGCCGCCCAGCCAGGCCAGGTGCTGGTTGGGCGCCAGCGGCAGGATGACCAGGGCCGAGCCGGCCAGCACCAGCGCATCGCGCAACTCCTGCTCGGACAGGGTCTGGGTGGAGAAGCGCTGCAAGGGCGCGCGCGCGGTCAGCAAGCCCGCCACGACGACACCGCCGGCCGCCGCCACGACCGGATGGTCAACCGTCAGCACGCCAAGCAGGAAGGTCACGAACAGGGCGATCTCGGTGGTGACGCCCGGGTCCCGGGAGCGGTCCTTCAGATGCGCGACCACGGCCAGCGCCGCCACCAGCACGGCGGTCACCAGCGTGACCCAGGGCAGGTTCAGGGACTGCGCCAGCGCGCCCGCCAGCGCTGCCAGGGAGAAGGTGCGGATGCCGGCAAAGTGCCGCGTGGGGCCGCTGCCCTTGCGGCGCTCGCGGTCCACGCCGATCAGCAGGCCCAGCCCCAGGGCCAGCGCCAGGCTGGAGAGGGTGGCATAGCTCAGATCCATGATGGCATCGGTCTTTCCGGATGACCCCGTGCGCCGCCGCTACTGCCAGCGCGGCACGGCCTCGTCCTTGAGCTGCCCGCGCAGCGTGGGGTAGTCGGGCACCACGGAGCGCACGGTGTCCCAGAAACGCGGGCTGTGGTCCATCACGCGCAAATGGCTGAGTTCGTGCGCCACCACATAGTCGATGACGGAGGGGTTGAAGTGGATCAGGCGCCAGTTCAGGCGGATCGAGCCATCGATGCAGGCGCTGCCCCAGCGCGTGCCGGCATTGCTCAAGGACAGCTTGCGCCACTGCACCGCCAGGCGCGGCGCGAAGTGATTGAGCCGCTCGGTGAAGACCCGCTTGGCCTGGCGCATGAGCCAGGCCTGCACCGCGTCGCGGATCTGCTCCGGGCTGGCGCTGTGCGGCAGGCCCACGTGCAGCTTGAGGGGCACTCCGGCCAGCGCGAGGCTGGGGGCCGCGGCCCCGGCATGCAGGATCGCGCCCGCCGCGCCGGATTTGAGTTCGCCGCCCACGCCGGCAAAAGCATGGCGCGGGTCGAGCACCACCATGATCTGCTCGCCCAGAAAGGGCAGCGAGGTGCCGTCGCGCCACTCGATGCGCGCGGACTCCAGACGTTCGTGGCGCTCGCGCGTCTCGCCCAGCTTTTTGATGATCCAGGCCGATTTCTCGCGCAAGGCGGCTTCCACCTCGTACAAGGGAACCCATTTGGGCGCGCTCACGACCAGGCCGTCCGGCCCGACGACAAAACCGATGGTGCGCCGTTTGCCGCGCTTGAACTCATAGGCCACCAGGGCATCGCACAAGCGGGTCTCGCGCGTGGCCCGCGGGTGGCGAAAAACAGCCGGCGCGATCATCTCGCTCAGCGGCGCGGCCGCGGGGGCCGCGTCATCCGCTATGAATTTAATAGCTGACTGCGCAGTATCCACGAGGGGTTGAGCCTGATTTTTCTTTGAAATTGCGTGGGAATCAGGTGCCGGCGGCGCAGCCACCGCGGCGGCTGGTGCGCGCGGTTCCGGCTCAAAAAGATCAAGGGTGAACTGCAACAGCCTGCGCATGGGGGTCAGTTTACCTGAGCGCCCGGACCGCGCAGCACACGCAGTGGCCAGCGTGGGGGCTTACCGGTACGCCTCGGGATCGAGCCGATGCATCTCGCCCTCGATCCAGGCCTCGACCTCGCGCATCAGCTCCGCGGGGTCGCGCCCCGCGCTGGGGATCGGCTTGCCGATGGACACGTCCACCACGCCCGCGCGCTTGATGAAGGCCTTGCGCGGCCAGCATTTGGCGGACGTGACGGCGACCGGGATCACGGGCGCGCCGGTCGCCACCGCCAGGCGCGTGCCACCGGTCTTGTAGCTGCCCGCCTTGCCGCGCGCAATGCGCGTGCCTTCGGGGAACATGATGATCCAGATGCCCTGCGCCAGCAATTCCTGGCCCTGCGCCACCACCTTGGCAAAGGCCCGGGAGCTCTGGGAGCGGTCGATGTGGATCATGTCCAGCCGGGCCATGGCCCAGCCGAAAAAGGGCACATACAGCAGCTCCTTCTTGAACACAAAAGCCAACGGATGCGGCATCAGCGTGGGCATGAGAAAGGTCTCGAGGGTGGACTGGTGCTTGACCAGCAGGATGGCCGGACTGGTTTCCCCGCGCGGCAGGTTGTCCATGCCGTGCACGCGGATGCGGATGCCCAGCAGCACGCGTGCCCCCCCGATGGCCCAGCTCAGCCAGCGCACGGCCATCCAGTACAGCGGCTTGCCGCGCACGCGGATGGAAGCCAGCAGCATGATGAGGGCCCACGGCATCACCGTGAGCAGCATCCACAGCATGTGCAAGATCGATCGGATCAGTGGCATATCGGCTTATTCTGGCCAGCGGGCCTTGTCATCTCGACACATCAAGCAAGGCAGCCCTAGGCAGCCGCGTCCCGGGTGACCAGAAAATCGGCAAAGGCCGCGAGGTCGTCGTGCGCCCGGGTGTCCGGCGGATAGGAGTCCGGCAAGGGGCTTGCGCGGTAGGCCGCGCCCTTGCCGGTCAGCACCAGATGGGGCTCGCAGCCGGCGGCAACGCCAGCCCACAGATCGCGCGCCGCATCGCCCAGGGTCGGCACGCCCTTGAGGTCGATGCCGTAGCGCTCGCCGATCTGCTCGAACAGGCCCGGCGCCGGCTTGCGGCAATGGCAGCGGTCCTGCTCGGTATGGGGGCAATAAAAAATGGCATCGACCCGTCCGCCCACGGCCGCCAGCAGCCGGTGCATCTTGGCGTGCATGGCGTTGAGCGTGGCCATGTCGAACAGGCCACGCCCCAGCCCCGACTGGTTGGAGGCAATCACCACATGCCAGCCGGCGTGGTTGAGCCGGGCAATCGCTTCCAGCGCCCCGGGCAGCGGCTGCCATTCAGCCGGAGACTTGATGTACTCGGCACTGTCTTCATTGATGGTGCCGTCACGGTCGAGGATGACGAGTTTCATGATGAGCCGTTTCAACTGGCAAGCCGGGACAGGTCGGCCACGCGGTTCATGGCGTCGTGCAGGCTTTTGAGCAGGCCCTGGCGATTCAGGCGCAGGTCCATCTCCTCGGCATTGACCATCACGCCGTCGAAGAAGGCATCGACCGGCGCGCGCAGCGCGGCCAGGGTTTGCAGCGAGGCGGTGTAGTCGCCGGCCTCGAACTGGGCTTTCGCTTTGGGCGCCACGTCTTTCATGGCGGCATGCAGCGCGATTTCGGCCGGCTCCTTGAGCAGCACCTCGCTGACATGGGCGTCGACGTCCTGCGCTTTTTTCAGGATGTTGCCGATGCGCTTGTTGGCGGCGGCCAGCGCGGGGCTTTCAGGCAAAACGGCGAAAGCGCGCACCGCGGCCAGGCGCTTGGGGATATCGCCCAGGCGCTGCGGCCGCAGCGCGAGCACGGCCTCGACTTCCTGCGCGCTGTAGCCTTCGTCACGCAGCGAACCGGCCAGGCGGTCGTAGATGAACGTGCTCAACGGCCCTTCGACCGGCTCGGAGCGAACGGCGGCCGGAAACGCCGCGATCGACGCAGTGATCAATTCATCCAGGCCCACTGCCAGCTCTTTTTCGCTCAGCATGCGGATGACGCCCAGCGCATGACGGCGCAGCGCGAACGGGTCCTTGTCGCCCGTGGGCAGGTTGCCGATGCCGAACATGCCGACCAGTGTCTCCAGCTTGTCCGCCAGCGCCACCACGATGCCGACTTGGTTGCGCGGCAAGGCGTCGCCGGCGAAGCGCGGCTTGTAGTGGTCTTCGATGGCGAAAGCGATGTCCTCGCCCAGGCCGTCATGGCGCGCGTAGTAGCCGCCCATGATGCCCTGCAGCTCGGGAAACTCGCCCACCATGTCGGTCAGCAGGTCGGCCTTGGCCAGGCGTGCGGCCGTGTCGGCCTGCGCCACCAGTCTGGCATCGCCCAGCTGCTGCGCGATGGCCTGGGCAATCGCACGCACGCGCTCGACGCGTTCGCCCTGCGTGCCCAGCTTGTTGTGATAAACCACCTTGTCCAGCCCCGCCACGCACGATTCGAGCGACTTCTTGCGGTCCTGGTCGAAGAAAAATTTCGCATCGGCCAGGCGCGGGCGCACCACGCGCTCGTTGCCCCCGATCACGGCACTGGCATCATCCGGGCTGATGTTGCTGACCACCAGAAACTTGTTGGTGAGCTTGCCCTTGGCGTCGAGCAGCGGGAAATACTTCTGGTTGGCCTTCATGGTGAGGATCAGGCATTCCTGCGGCACCTCGAGGAACTGCGATTCGAACTCGCACACCAGCACGTTGGGGCGCTCCACCAGCCCGGTCACCTCACCCAGCAGGTCTTCGTCCATCAGCACCTCGTAGCCCGGACCCAGGCGCTCGGCCGCCTGCGCGAGCTGTTGCACGATGGCAAAGCGGCGGTCGTTGAAGCTGGCGATCACCGCGCCGTCGTTCAGCAGGGTCTGGGCATAGCTGTCGGCGTCCTGGATCACCACGGGCGACACTTTTGCTTCGAAGCGGTGGCCCTGCGTGCGGTTGCCGGCCTTCAGGCCCAGCGCCGTCACCGGCACCACGGTGCTGCCATGCAGCGCCACCAGGCCGTGCGCCGGGCGCACGAAGTTGACGCTGGTCCAGCCCGGCAGTTCGCAGCCGGTCTCGAGCTGGTAGCTCATGACCTTGGGGATGGGCAGCTTGGTTATGGCTTCCTCCAGCGCTTTTTGCAGGCCGCTGTCGAGCGTGGCGCCGGTGACCAGGCTGTCGTAAAACAGCGCCTCGGCCTTGCCGTCGGGCGCGCGCTTCAAGCTCGCCACGGCCTTGGCCGGGTTGGACACGTCGGCACCGAGGGCTTGCAGTTTTTTCAGCAGGGCGGGCGTGGCGTTACCGGCGGCATCCAGCCCCACCGTCACCGGCATGAGCTTTTGCTGCACCGCCTTGTCGGCGGCCTTGAGCCAGACGTGCGTGACGTGCGCGGCCAGCCGGCGCGGCGAGGCGTAGGCGGTGACGACGGAGTCGGCGCTGGCCAGACCCAGCGCCTTGAGCTGATCGGCCAGCGTGCCGGCAAAGGCCTCGCCCAGCTTCTTCAATGCCTTGGGCGGCAGCTCTTCCACGAATAATTCAACAAGAAGGTTTTGGGTAGTCATGTTCATGCCGCCTTCTTGCTCATCTGGGCCACCCACTCGCGCGGCGCCATGGGAAAACCCAGGCGCTCGCGGCTCTCGTAGTAGCTTTGCGCCACGGCGCGCGCCAGGTTGCGGATGCGCCCGATATAGGCGGCGCGTTCGGTCACAGAGATGGCGCCGCGCGCGTCCAGCAGGTTGAAGCTGTGCGCGCACTTCAAAACCTGTTCATACGCCGGCAAGGCCAGCTGCTGCTCCATCAGGTGCTTGGCCTGCTTCTCGTGTGCCGTGAAAGCAGTGAACAGGAAATCGACGTCGCTGTGCTCGAAGTTGTAGGCCGACTGCTCTTTTTCATTTTGCAGGTAGACGTCGCCATAGAGGATTTTGCCCCCACGCTCACCCACTGCGTGTGGCTCGCTGCCCCCCGTGGGGGCCGGGTCGGCATGGGAGCGGCCCGGCGCTGACCCGGTGTCGGTCCACACCAGGTCATAAACGTTGTCCACGCCCTGCAGGTACATGGCCAGGCGCTCCAGGCCGTAGGTGATCTCGCCGGTGATGGGCCGGCAGTCGATGCCGCCGACCTGCTGGAAGTAGGTGAACTGCGTGACTTCCATGCCGTTGAGCCAGACCTCCCAGCCCAGGCCCCAGGCGCCCAGCGTGGGATTTTCCCAATCGTCCTCCACGAAGCGGATGTCGTTCTTCTTCAGATCAAAGCCCAGTGCTTGAAGCGAGCCCAGGTACAGCTCCAGGATGTTGCTGGGCGCGGGCTTCAGGACCACCTGGTACTGGTAGTAGTGCTGCAGGCGGTTGGGGTTCTCGCCATAACGGCCGTCCTTCGGGCGGCGGCTGGGCTGCACATAGGCCGCCTTCCAGGGCTCGGGGCCGATGGCGCGCAAAAACGTCGCCGTGTGCGACGTGCCGGCGCCGACCTCCATGTCATAGGGCTGCAAGAGCGCGCAGCCCTGGGCATCCCAGTAGGACTGCAATTTCAGAATGATTTGTTGGAAGGTCAACATGGCAATGGGCTTGAACGCGCGGGCCGGGCACAAGGCGGGCGGCCCGGCGCGAACGGTTGGTGGGAACGTGCAATCAATTCGCGTAAACCCTTGATTTTACGGGGCTTCCGTGCAGTTAACCTTTGGGGGACAGGAAAGCAAAAATGACAACACAACAATTGATTCTGAGTCTGGTGCTCGCCACCATGGTATTTTCGGTGGCCTTGGAACTGCGGGTCGACGACTTCAGGCGCGTCGCCAAAACCCCCAGGGCGGTGATCTGCGGACTGATTCCACAGTTCATTTTGCTGCCGGTAGGCACCTGGGCCGCCACCCTGCTGCTGGACCTGCCGCCCAACGTCGAAGCCGCCATGATCCTGGTCGCGGCCTGCCCGGGCGGCAGCCTGAGCAATGTGGTGACTCACCTGGGGCGGGGCAACACGGCGCTGTCGGTCAGCGTGTCGGCCGTGGCCAGCGTGATTGCGCTGTTTGCCACGCCTTTCAACTTCAGCTGGATGATCGCCACCAACCCAGCCACGGCAGCCTGGCTGCGCGAGCTGGCCATCGACCCCTCGGGCATCTGGATCAGCCTGCTGCTGCTGCTGGCCGTGCCGATGAGCCTGGGCCTGGTTTTTTCGCACCAGCTGCCCGCGCTCACCGGGCGCATCCGCAAGCCCTTGGGAAATTTCGCCGTTGTGGCGCTGCTCGCCTTCATCGCCGCGGGCCTCATCAAGGAACGCCAGTTGCTGACGCTGGGGCTGCTGCCCCTGCTGCTGGTCGTGGTGCTGCACAACGCCAGCGGCCTGTTCTTCGGCTGGATCACCAGCGTGGCCATGCGCGTGAGCGAGCGCGACCGCCGCGCCGTCATGATCGAGGGCGGCATGCAGAACTCGGGGCTGGCGCTGGGTATCATCGCCGTGCAATTCAACAGCGATCTGGGCATGGTGACGCTGGCCAGCCTGTGGGGCATCTGGCACATCGTGAGCGGCATGTCACTGGCTTATTTGTGGAGAAGAAAAGATGCTCGATCTCGTCATTAAGGGCGGCACCGTCGTTGACGGCACCGGCGCCGAACCCGTCATCGCCGACGTGGGCGTGCGCGGCGGGCGCATCGTTGAAGTCGGCGCCATCAGCGAGGCGGCGACGGAAACCGTGGATGCCGCCGGCCTGTGGGTCACCCCCGGCTTTGTCGACATCCACACCCATTACGACGGCCAGGTCACCTGGGACGAGAACTTCACGCCCAGCATCTACCATGGCGTCACCACCCTGATGATGGGCAACTGCGGCGTCGGGTTCGCGCCGGTGCGCCCGGGGCATGAGGACGACCTGGTCAAGCTCATGGAAGGCGTGGAAGACATCCCGGGCGCGGCGCTGCACGAGGGCATACGCTGGGGCTGGGAGAGTTTCCCCCAGTACATGGACGCGCTGGATGCGACACCGCACAGCCTGGACTATCTGGTGCAGGTGCCGCACGACCCGCTGCGCATGTACGTGATGGGCGAGCGCGCCGTCACCAAGCAGGCCGCCACCGCGCAGGACATCGAGGCCATGCGCCGCCTGCTGCATGAGGCCCTGCGGGCCGGCGCGGCGGGCTTCAGCACCGGGCGCAGCGACAACCACCGCACCTCCGAGGGCAAGGACACGCCGGCCGCCGAGGCCAGCGCGGCCGAGCTCACGGGCATCGCCCGGGCGTTCGAGGGCATCCGCCACGGCGTGGTGCAGGTGGTGAGCGACTTCGACCTGCTGCAGGGACCGCAGCGTTTTGACGCCGAGTTCGATCTGGTGGAGCAGCTGGCGCGCGCCAGCGGCAAGCCCCTGTCCATGACCTGGCTGCAGCGCGACCCGG
The DNA here is from genome assembly GCA_040377375.1 of Hylemonella sp. Classification (GTDB taxonomy): domain Bacteria; phylum Pseudomonadota; class Gammaproteobacteria; order Burkholderiales; family Burkholderiaceae_C; genus JBEIOV01. The sequence goes on along the minus strand of JBEIOV010000020.1, from coordinate 10,982 downwards.
GCGGCGAACAGTACGAGGCGATCCGTCAGCGGGTGGAAGCGGCGGTGGCCGCCGGCCTGCCGCTGTACCTGCAAACCGCGGCGCGCGGCATTGGCGTGATCAACGGGCTGGACGCGAGCTTTCACCCCTTCATGGGCTTTCCCGGCTACAAGGAGGTGGCGCAGCTGCCGCTGGCCGAGCGCGCGGCCGCGCTGCGCGAGCCGGCGCGCAAGGCGCGCATCCTGGGCGAAAAATCAGAGCGACTGGCCGGCGACGGCACGGCCATTCCGCCGCTGGTGGACATCCTGCTGGCGCGCATCGATTTGATCAGCGGGCGCATGTTCCCGCTGGACGGGCAGCTCAACTACGAGCCCACGGTGATGCAGAGCTTTCTGGTGCAGGCCAAGCAGCGCGGCATCACGCCGCTGGAGGCGCTGTACGACCATCTGGCCGGCGGCGACGGCAGCCACCTGATCTACTTTCCGATTTTCAACTACAACGCGGGCTCGCTCGATGTGGTGCGCCAGATGCTGGCCCACCCGCGCGCGCTGTCCAGCCTGAGCGATGCCGGAGCGCATGTGGGCACGGTGTGCGACGCCAGCTTCACCACCTTCATGCTGACGCACTGGGTGCAGGGCCGCGCGCACGACCAGCTCCCGCTGGCGCAGGCGGTGGAGATGATGACGCGGCGCAACGCGCGCTACCTGGGCCTGGCCGACCGCGGCGTCATTGCGCCAGGCCTGCGGGCCGACCTCAACGTGATCGACCCGCGGCGCCTGAGCGTGGGCACGCCGGCGCTGGTGCGCGACCTGCCCGCGGGCGGCAAGCGCTTTTTGCAAAAGGCGCGGGGTTATGTGGGCACCTGGGTCCAGGGGGTGGCGGTGCAGCGCGAAGGCGAGATCACGGCTGCGCGGCCCGGCCGGCTGGTGCGCATGGGGCAGCCCGCCCAGTGAAAATTCAGAATAAAAAGCGGCTCCAGGCCTTTTGGATATTGCGCAAGCAGCTATTGTTTTTATAGCAACCTGGATTGGCCCGAGCGGCGGCGGCGCCTCAGCCAGGCCAGCAGAACCAGGCCGGCGGCACCGAGCCACAGGGGCCAGAGCCCGAAGCGCGACACCCACCACGCATAGGGTGTGGTGCCGGTTCTGCCCTCGACCTCGCCCACCAGTACGGCGCGGGTGTCGCGTGGAATGACGGCGGCGATGCGGCCGCGATGGTCCAGAATCGCGGTCACGCCGGTGTTGGTGGCCAGCACAAAGGGACGTTCGAACTCCTGCGTGCGCATGCGCGCGATCTGCAGGTGCTGGTCCATCGCCAGGCTGTTGCCGTACCACGCCAGGTTGCTGACGTTGACCAAAATGGTCGGGGCCTGGGCCGGGTCCGCAAAGCGCAGGCCCAGCTCCTCGCCAAACAGATCTTCGTAGCAGATGTTGGGCGCGAGGCGCTGGCCCTGCCATTCAAAGGGCGCCTGCCTGATGGCGCCGCGATTGAAATCTCCCAGCGGGATATTCATCATGGCGGTGAACCATTTGAAAAACGCGGGGATGAACTCGCCAAAGGGCACGAGGTGGTATTTGTCGTAGCGCCAGGCCCGCGCCTGCCCGGGCTTGAGTCCCACCACCGAATTGGTATAGCCCTCCTGGTAGCTGCCCAGGGGCATGCCGATCAACGCCGCCTGCTGGCCGCTTGCAAAGCGTTGTTCAAGCGCGCTCCAATAACCGGGCGGCAACTGCTGGGGAAGCAGGGGAATGGCCGTTTCAGGCGCGATCACCAGCGCCGTGCGGCTTTCCTGCAATTGCTCGGCGTACCACTTCAAGGCAAGCGGAATGCCAGAGCCGGCCTGGAATTTTTCGTCCTGGGGAATATTGCCCTGCAGCAGGGTGACGGCCAGCCGCCCGGCCGGCCTGGACAGTCGGGGGTCGCCCATCTGGTACACCCAGGGCAGCGTGAGCACGACCAGCGCCGCCAGCACCACACCGGGCTGCCAGCGGCCATCGACAAACACCCGGGGCAGGGTCATGGCCAGCCAGGCGGCCACGGCGCACAGTCCATACATGCCCAGCCACGGCGCATAACCCGCCAGCAGGCCGTCCACGTGGGCATAACCGGCCGCGCCCCAGCCAAAGCCGGTGAACCAGATGCCGCGCGCCAGCTCCGCCAGGGTCCACAGTGCCGCAAAAAACAGAGCGCCCCACGCCCTGCTGGCGGGGGCCAGGGCCACGAAAATGCCGCAAGCCGCGGCGTAGTACAAGGCCAGCAGCGCGGCCAGCGCCAGCACGGCCAGGGCGGCCAGCGGCGCGGGCAGCCCCCCATAGGTGTGCATGGCGATGAAAAGCCACCAGAACGTGCCGGCCAGCCAGGCCGTGGCAAACAGCCAGCCCAGCCAGGCGGCGCGCTGCCAGCCGGCCCTGCCGTCCAGCAGCCGCGTCAGCAGGCCCAGCGCCAGCAGCTCAAGCCACCACAGCGGCTGGCCGTCCCATGGCGTGGTGATGGACGCGGCATGCGCCAGGCCGGCCAGCAGGCTCAGCAGCGCCGGCCAGCCCAGGAATACGGCACCGGGTAAGGCCGACAGGCGTCGCGACAGCGAATCCATTACCCCCCGCTAACGGGTTGCGGGACGGGCGCGACCTTGAACCATTTCACGGCGCCACCTCGGGTATGCAGCACCATGAAATGCAGCCCCGCCAGGGTGTGCTGCTCCCCGCGCTTGGGCACATGGCCCATGGCATGGGCAATCAGGCCGCCGATGGTGTCAAAGCCGGCACTGGCGTCGGTGCCGGCGAGCTTGACGCCAAAAGCATCTTCCACGCGCTCGATCGGCGTATCGCCGCTGACACGGTAGCTGCGGTCGGCCAGGCCGAAGATGTCGCCCTGGTCTTCATCGACGTCGAACTCGTCCTCGATCTCGCCCACGATCTGTTCCAGCACGTCTTCGATGGTGATGAGCCCGGCCACGCGGCCGAACTCGTCGATCACGATGGCCAGGTGGTTGCGGTTGCCGCGGAACTCGCGCAGCAGGTCGTTGAGCCCCTTGGTTTCGGGCACGAAGACGGCCGGACGCAGCAGGGCCCGGATATTGAGTTCGGGGGCGCGCTGCAGCTTGAGCAGATCCTTGGCCATCAGGATGCCGATGATGTTTTCCTGCTCGCCCTCATAGACCGGAAAGCGCGAGTGCGCGGTGTCGATCACCTGATGCAGCAGTTCGTCGTAGGGCGCATCGATGTTGACCAGGTCCATGCGCGTCGCGGCCACCATCACATCGCCGGCGGTCATGTCAGCCATGCGGATCACGCCTTCGAGCATGGCGCGGGACTCGGCGCCAATCACATGGTTGTCCTCGGCTTCCGCCAAAGTCTCGATCAGCTCAGCGGTGGAGTCCGGTCCGGGATGGATGAACTCGGCCAGTTTTTGCAGGAAAGAGCGTTTGTCTTCCTTGTCGGAATGTCGCGCAGGATGGGGGTCTGACACAGCCAGAAGAGCAGGACATGCGGTTGTTGCGATCCCGTAAGGATAGCGGATTGCCAAGGCAGCGACATGTCGGCCCGCCAGCCCGGTTCAGGACGACGATTTGTGCCGGCCTTCGCGCACGCCGCGGCGCACTTCCTGCACCCCGGCCAGAAAGTCCCAGAACTGCTTGGCCTGGACCTTGAGGCGATAGTCGGTCTTGGCGATCTGCTCCTCCACCATCTCCGTCACGCGGGTGTCCAGCGTGGCCGGCGGCAAGCGCAGATAGGCGTCCGTCTCGGAGCCGTCTTTTTCGACCGTCGCGCCGGCGTTGCGAGCAATTTTCAGCATGGCGGTGTTTTCGCTCAGGGCATGAACGAACATCAGGCTGACCCCGTCGTTGCGGGCGTGCATGATGGCGCGGTCAAACAATTGCCCGCCATAGCCCCGTCCGCGCGCCGGCTTCAGCACAGAGACGCCAAACTCGGAGCAGGAAGCGAAGTTGCGGTCCGTGGAATACGCCAGATGCGCCATGGCGATCAACTGGAGTTTGCGGTTGTAGATGCCGAATATCTCGTCGCGCTCGAAGTCCAGGCCGTCCACATAACGACGAATCTGCTCATCGTTGGCCATGTAGCCAAAGCGCAAATACCGGTCATGCTCATCCAGCGCCAGCAGGTGCTTGGCAATGCGCCCGCGGTGATTCGCCCCGAGCGAGCGGATGGGCACCGACACCGGCGCCGCCTTCTGCCCGCCGAGCAAATCGCCGCGATCCGAGGGCGGTCGCCACGCCTCTCCGCTGTCCGTTGGCGGCCCTGCCTTGATCATGTCCTTGGATCCGTTCATGCTGTTAATGTAGGGGTTTCCCCTAGACTTGCCAACCCAGGCCATGCCCCAAGGGCGCATGCAGCAGGGCCATGCCACAGGCCCGTTCTTGAGTGCAGCGGTCCATGAGCCCAGCCTTCACAAGGGCATGGCCGTTGTCGCCTTGACCCGGTCCAGCACAAAACTGGTTTTGCAATCTTGGACACTGGGGTGCTTGAGCAGCGAGTTCATGACGAAGCGCGAGTACTCACTCATATCCCGAACCAGCACGCGCAGCAGGTAATCCATTTCGCCGGAGAGTGCGACGCATTCCACCACCTCCGGCCAGGTTTGCACGCTGGCGCGAAACAGGTCCATGGGATTTCGCTTGTGGCTCTCGATGTGTTTTTCCAGCCGCACATTGATGTACGCGGTGAGCCCCAGCCCCACGGATTCGGGTTTGACCAGCGCGACATAACGCTCAATCACGCCATTGACCTCCAGCCGCTTGACGCGGCGCAGCACGGCACTGGGTGACAGGCCGACTGCCGCCGCCATCTGGTCGAAAGTGGCCCGGCCATCCGCTTGCAGGCTGCGCAAGATTTCACGATCGAGCTTGTCAAGCGCATCCATGGTGTTCATTTTGCAATTTTATTGCAAATAACTAAAATCAAACGCTTCAATTTGCAGGAATACGCCGCCCCCGCGCCTCTACACTGCCATCATTGCAGCGTGGCGCAGCGAACCGGGGTGATGGAACCCCGGTCGGCAACGCATCCCGCCTGGACGAGCGCCACCAACCGGAGACGACAGAATGTGGGACAACCCGATGGGCACCGACGGCTTTGAGTTCATTGAATACGCCGCCCCGGACCCGGTCGCCATGGGCGCCCTGTTTGAACGCATGGGTTTTCGCCCGATCGCGCGGCACCGCCACAAGAACGTGACGCTGTACCGCCAGGGCGGCATCAACTTCATCATCAATGCCGAACCGGACTCGTTTGCCCAGCGTTTTGCGCGCCAGCATGGCCCCAGCATCTGCGCCATTGCCTTTCGGGTGCAGGACGCCAAGGCCGCCCACGAGCGGGCCATCGCCCTGGGGGCCTGGGGTTATGCGGCCAGCGCGGGCCCGGGCGAGCTCAACATTCCCGCCATCAAGGGCATCGGCGACTCGCTGATCTATCTGGTGGACCGCTGGCGCGGCAAAAACAACGCCCAGGAGGGCGACATCGGCAACATCGGCTTTTACGACGTTGACTTCGAAACCATCCCCGGCGGCATCAGCGGCCTGAACGCGCGTGAAGCGCTCAACCCGCCGGGGCACGGCCTGACCGGCATCGACCACCTGACGCACAACGTCCACCGGGGGCGCATGAAGGAATGGGCGGATTTTTATGAGCGTCTGTTCAATTTCCGCGAGATTCGCTACTTCGACATTGAAGGACAGGTCACGGGCGTCAAGAGCAAGGCCATGACCAGCCCCTGCGGCAAAATCCGCATCCCGATCAACGAAGAGGGCAACGAAACGGCCGGCCAGATCCAGGAGTATCTGGACAAATACCATGGCGAAGGCATCCAGCACATCGCGCTGGCTTCGACCAATCTGCCGGCCAGCGTGGACGCGCTGCGCGCCAGTGGCGTGAAGCTGCTTGACACCATCGACACGTATTACGAGCTGATCGACAAGCGCATTCCCGGCCATGGCGAGAATGTGGCCGAGTTGAAGAAACGAAAAATCCTGCTGGACGGAAAAGCAGGCGCGCTGCTGCTGCAGATTTTCAGCGAGAACCAGCTGGGCCCGATCTTCTTCGAATTCATTCAGCGCAAGGGGGATGAGGGATTTGGCGAGGGCAATTTCAAGGCGCTGTTCGAGTCGATCGAACTCGACCAGATGCGCCGCGGCGTCCTCGAGCCCTCGACCAAGGGACCCTAGCGCCCTGCAACAAAGCGCTGTCGAAGGCGCTGCTGCTCAGAGCAGGGCCAGCGTTTCACGCATGACCTGCGGCTCAAACGCGAGCGCGACATGCGCCACCCCCGCCACCAGGCAGTTGCGGGCACCCTCAAGGGTGGCGCTAGCCACGGGAAACACGATGTTGTCGCAGTTGGCATAAAAACAGGTGAAGCGAGCGCGGCGCTGCATCGGCTCGTCACGCTCGAGCTGCTGCAGCCAGGGGCTTGACAGGCGCATCTGCCGGCCATTGACCACATGGCTGAAGCGGCCCAGCCAGGTGCCGTGGTGCGGCGAACCGATGGTGATGACGTGATGCACGCGTTCGTCCGCGTTGCATGCACGCAGCCAGGCGCGCGCCGCCAGACCGCCCATGCTATGGCACACCAGCAAGGGCGCCATCCCCGTGGCACGCGTGACCTGTTCAACGGCTTGCTCGATGAGGGGGACGTATTCGTCGATCGCGCCAAAAACCGGCTCCAGATTGACCGCCACAAACGCATGGCCATGGTTTTTGAGCTGTTCAAGCCATGGGGTCCAGAGGCCGCGGTTACACACGAACCCATGGACGAAAACCACGCCACGGCGCCCGTGCAGCGTTGGCTCGGCGGCCAGATGATCCGGCACCGCGTTCCAGCGAAACGGCTGCCGCCAGCAGAAAACGCGGGGCACCACCAGTGCCTCGACCAGCCAGGCACGCATCAGTTGCCCCCAGCCCGGCCGCATCGCGGGATCATGGCGCCCCACCCACCAGAGCGCCATGAATTGGGCCGCGAGACCTGCCGCGTAGGAAAACACGATGCATACGGCCCCGGCCAGGGCCAACACCCGGGAGCCGCTCCAGAATACGAGCAGCCAGGCGGCTGTGCAGCCCAGCAGCCACAAGGTCATCATTTTTTGAATATGTGCAAGCATGTTCTCAAGAAGCATTTGGGCCAACTGGCGCCGCGCCCGATAAACTGGGAGTCTATATGGACGCCGCATCCAAAATCCGTGACGCCGTTGCCCGCGTGGCACTGCAGCGACAGGCCCGCCTCGCTGATCCGGCGCTGGCCCGGGCCATCGGTGCGGTGAAAAATTTTCAGGCCCGCCGCTTTGTTGGCACCTATGCGGATCTGCTTCAATCCGCGCAGTACCAGGCCGCCACACAATTTTTCCTGGACGAGCTCTACAACGACAGGGATTACACCGAGCGCGATGCGCAGTTTTCCAGGATCGCCGGCACAGTCCAGACGGTATTTCCCCAACAAGTGGTGCAAACCGCCGTCTCGCTGGCTGAGCTGCATGCGCTGACGGAAGACCTTGATTACGCCATGGCACGGTGCTGGTTGCTTGATCCCGCCACCCCGCAAGCGCCTGAAACAACCCGCTATGTTGCGGCCTGGCGCGCTGTCGGCAGACGTTCAGACCGCAGAACCCAACTCGAGACGGTGCTCGTCATCGGACAGGAACTCGACTATCTGACACGCATGCCGGGTTTGCGCCTGCTGCTCAAGATGATGCGGGGGCCGTCTTCGGTCGCAGGCCTGAGTTCCCTGCAGCGGTTTCTGGAATCTGGTTTTGACATCTTCGCGGCCATGGGGCGCCACGGAAAAGGCACCTCGTCTTTTCTGGCCACTGTAAAAAAGCGTGAATCAAGCCTGATCGACCTTCTTTTCGACGCTGAAGCTGTCACGTACGAGACGGAACTCCACCGCATCCTAGGACAAGCCCGGTAGTCCATTACGTGCCTGTGCTCTCACAATTGGTGCAAAGGAGATTTGAATGGACAAGTTCTGGCTTAACAGCTACCCCGAGGGTGTTCCCCACGACGTCAATCCCGAGCAGTATCGCTCGCTGACGCAACTGCTGGAGGAGTCGTTCAAGAAGAATGCCGCCCGCCCCTTCTCGGTCTGCATGGAGCGCTGGATGTCATACCGGCAGCTTGATGATCTGTCTGCCGCGCTGGGTGCCTGGTTGCAAAGCCGCGGACTTGAGACGGGCGCCCGCGTGGCCATCATGCTGCCCAATATCCCGCAGTTCGCGGTTGCCATGGCCGGCGTATTGCGCGCCGGTTACACCTGCGTCAATGTGAATCCCTTGTACACGGCGCGGGAACTCGAGCACCAGCTCAAGGATTCAGGCGCCACGGCCATCATCGTGCTCGAGAACTTTGCCAAAACACTGGGGGAAGTGATTGAGAACACACCTGTGCAGCACGTGGTCGTCACCTCCATGGGCGACTTGCTGGGGTTCTGGTATGGCCGCTGGATCACGTTTGCCGTCAGGCATCTTGCCAGGATGGTGCCGGCCTACAAGCTGCCCTTGTCCGCGGGAAGGACCGTGACGCCGTTCAAACAGCTTCTTGCGCAAGGCGCATCGAAGTCTCTCAAACTAGCGGCCGTCACGCTGGATTCGATCGCCTTCCTGCAGTACACCGGCGGCACCACCGGGCTGAGCAAGGGAGCCATGCTCACACACCGCAATATTGTGGCGGCCGTCTTGCAAGCGGAGGCGTGGTTTACCCCCGCGCTCAAGCGCATAGGTGATGTGAGAAACACCAACAGCATTGCCGCCCTGCCGCTGTATCACATCTTCGCCCTGACCCTGTGCCTGCTTGCCATCCGCTGGGGTTCGCACATCACCCTGATTCCCAATCCACGTGATTTCGACAGGTTCATCAATACCCTGAAGCAACGCCCGTTCCACATGCTGCCGGCCGTCAATACCCTGTTCAACGCACTGCTGCAGCATCCACAATTCAGATCGGTGGATTTTTCCAGTCTCTGCGTTTCCCAGGCTGGCGGCATGGCCGCCTCCGAAGGAACCGCCAGGCAATGGATCGAAACCACCGGCTGCCCGATGGTGGAGGGTTGGGGCATGAGCGAGACGTGCGCCATCGGCACCAACAATCCTGTTTTAGCCCAACATTTCTCCGGCACCATCGGCCTGCCGTTACCCGGCATCGAGATCGCCATCAAAGACGAGAACGGCGACTCACTGGCTCAGGGTCAATCCGGGGAAATTTGCATCAAGGGCGCCAACGTGATGCTGGGATACTTCAACCAGCCAGAAGAGAACAAGAGGGCCTTCACCGCGGACGGATTCATGCGCACCGGGGATATTGGCATCATGGATACCGGCGGACACACCCGCATCGTCGACCGCAAGAAAGACATGATTCTGGTGAGTGGTTTCAACGTGTTCCCCAGCGAACTGGAGAATGTCATCTCCTTGTGCGATGGCGTGGTCGAGTGCGCAGTGATCGGCGTGCCCGATGAAAAGCAGGGTGAAGCCATCAAGGTCTTCGCCGTCAAGAACGATCCCACCCTGACCGAGGAAGATGTCGCAAGATACTGCCATCAGAACCTGACCGGCTACAAGCGTCCGAAATACATTGAATTCAGGGACGAGTTGCCCAAGTCCAATGTCGGGAAAATTCTCCGGCGCGAGTTACGGGCGGGAAAGTAGCTTGCATAGCATCCAATGACCACACTAGCGCTGCCTGCAGGTATCCAGGTTTTCGAACGAGGATGGCTCTCATCCAACAATATCTTGCTGATCGGGCATGATTCGTGTGCGCTCATTGACAGCGGATACTGTATGCATTCCAGCCAGACCACCGCCTTGGTAGAGAACGCTCTGGGCCAACGCCCGCTTGACCTGCTGGTCAACACCCACCTGCACAGTGACCATTGCGGTGGCAATGCGGCGCTTCAGAAGCGATACCCCCTTTTACGCACCCGGATCCCCCCGGGCATGGCTGAATTCGTTCGGGTCTGGGACTCTCATGCGCTCACATATGTGCCGACGGGGCAGCTCTGCCCGCCATTCCGCTTCGATTCACTGCTTGTACCGGGGAGCGAAGTGGAATTGGGCGATTTGAGCTGGCAAATTCACGCAGCCGCTGGACACGACCCCCACTCGGTCATCCTGTTTGAACCACGATCCCGTCTGCTTGTCTCGGCCGATGCCTTGTGGGAAAACGGTTTTGGCGTTGTTTTTCCAGAACTTGATGGCGCAAACGCTTTTGACGAAGTGAGCACCACCCTGGATTTGATTGAGTCCTTAGCGCCGCGGCTTGTGATTCCGGGGCATGGCAAGGTTTTCTCGCACATTGAGCAGTCCCTTGTCCTGGCACGAAAGCGCTTGGCAAGTTTTGTTGAAAATCCGCTCAAACATGCCAAATATGCGGCAAAAGTTCTTCTGAAGTTCAAACTGCTGGAAACTCAACGCATTGAGCAGGCAGCCCTTGGCGGCTGGGTGCACAACACGCCGTATTTCTCAATGCTTCAGCAGAGGCATTTTCCAGAGATGCCGATGGATGCCTGGATTGAACAGTTGACACAAGACCTGATTGAGTCTGGCGCGGCATTCCGAGATGGTCAGATCATCGTCAATGGCTAAAAAAAACGCCCCATCGAATGATGGGGCGTTTTAGCTGTAATAGCCTGACGATGACCTACTTTCACACGGGAATCCGCACTATCATCGGCGCTGAAGCGTTTCACTGTCCTGTTCGGGATGGGAAGGAGTGGTACCACCTCGCTATGGTCGTCAGGCATAACTTGTTGCCATCTTGACTAGGTCAAGACGACCAATTTATAGAGCCAATCAGCTTCTGTATTTCACAAAAAATTTATTGAATGCGTCACTTGGCATAACTTCCTTGACACCACTTTCGCGGATCAAAGTTATAGGGTCAAGCCGCACGAGCAATTAGTATCAGTTAGCTTAACGCATTACTGCGCTTCCACACCTGACCTATCAACGTCCTGGTCTTGAACGACTCTTTAGGGGGCTCAAGGCCCCGGCAGATCTCATCTTG
>JBEIOV010000035.1:0-18896 GCA_040377375.1 Hylemonella sp. | reverse complement strand
TGCTGGCTGGTGTGATCGTCGGCGTGGTGCTGGGCGCGCTCAGTTCGCTGATCCTCTTGATGACGCCGGACATCATGCAGGCCATGCAGTCTTTCATGCTGGGCAGCACGGCCTTTGTCGGCTGGAGCGCCTGCGCCGTGATGGCCGGGGTACTGGCCCTGTGTGTGCTGGCGGCCTGGATGATGAGCCATGTGCTGGACGGGCTGGCGCTGGGCGAAGCCACCGCGCAAAGCCTGGGCCTGAAGCTGCCGCAAATGCGTGCCGCGCTGGTGGCGGTGCTGGCGCTGGCCACCGGCACAGCGGTGGCGCAGACCGGGCTCGTTGCCTTTGTCGGCCTGGCCGCGCCGCATCTGGTGCGTTCGGTCATCAAGACCACCCACGGCCGCCTGATCGTGTTGTCCAGCCTGACCGGCGCCGTGCTGCTGACCGCCGCCGATATTCTGGCCAGAGGTGTGATCGCGCCGCAGGAGTTGCCGGTGGGTGTGCTGACGGCCGTGCTGGGTGGCGGCTACCTGCTGTGGCTGATGCACCGGCACACCGGGCGCGGGGCCGGCTTATGAGTGCTATAAATTCAATAGCTGTTAACGCGCGCCACATAAGGGCAAACCTCGGAAATGTTGAGGTATTGCATGCCATCTCCGTGGTTTTCCCGGTCGGGCGCTGGACGAGCATTGTCGGCCCCAACGGCGCCGGCAAATCAACGCTCCTCAAGGTGCTGGCCAATTTGCTCTCGCATCACGGCGAAGTCGTTTTGCTGGGCCAGCCGGCCGCCACCCTGCGTGACCGAGACCGCGCACAGCAGTTGTCCTGGCTGGGCCAGAACGAAAGCTCAGCCGACGACCTGACCGCCTACGACGTGGCGATGCTGGGCCGGCTGCCGCACCAGCCCTGGCTGGCCCCGCCCAGTGACGCAGACCATGCCGCGGTAGAGCGGGCCCTGCGCGCGACCCACGCCTGGGACTGGCGCGAGCGCGCGCTGGGCCAGCTCTCGGGCGGCGAGCGCCAGCGTGTGTTACTGGCGCGGGCGCTGGCCACAGAGGCGCAGGTGCTGCTGATGGACGAGCCGCTGGCCAACCTGGACCCGCCGCACCAGACCGACTGGCTGCTGATGGTGCGCGAACTGGTGGCAGGCGGTAAAACAGTCATCAGCGTGCTGCACGAAATTTCGTTTGCGCTGCACGCCGACGACATGGTGATCATGGCCGGCGGCCGGGTCGCGTACCAGGGCGCCTGCGGTGACGCTGCAACCCACCGCGCACTGGAGCGGGTGTTTGACCGGCGTATTGCGGTATACCCCTTGGCGGGTCAGTGGGTTGCCTTGCCCCATACCGGACCTGTTGCCCATAATCCTTGATGGAAGATCTCATGCAAATTAACTCGCCTTCAGTAACCAACGACGCGCCCAGTAAGGCGGTTGGCAAGGTGTGGTTCGTCGGCGCTGGCCCCGGCGACCCGGAATTGATCACGGTCAAGGGCAGGGCGCTGGTAGAGCGGGCGGGTGCCATCCTGTTCGCCGGATCACTTGTCAGTGAAGCCGCCATCCGGTGGGCGCCCCCCGGTTGTGTGGTGCTGGACAGCAAGGATATGACGCTGGAGCAGATGTCCGCCTGGCTGATAGAGCAAGCTCGACTGCATTCAGTTGTGGTGCGCTTGCAAACCGGTGACCCTGGCCTCTACGGCGCCTTGATCGAATTGGTGCAACCGCTGGACGCTGCAGGTGTTGCGGTTGAAGTGGTACCCGGGGTGTCGTCCGCCATGGCCTCGGCAGCCGCTGCGGTTGAGAGTCTGACCCTGCCCGAAGTCACCCAAACGGTGATTTTCACGCGGGTTGAAGGGCGCACCCCCATGCCGGAGGGAGAATCGCTTGAGGAGCTGGCCAAACACCACACCACCCTGTGCATCTTTCTCAGCATTACCCTGATGGGCCGGGTTGCTGGGGCATTGACGGCGGCGGGCTGGTCGCCTGATGCACCGGTGGTGGTGGTGCACAAGGCGAGCTGGCCTGGGGAAGAGAAGATTGTGCGCGGCACAGTGGCTACCATCCAGGCTTTATGCCGTGAAGCGAAAATTGTCAGCCAGTCCATGATTATTGCCAGCCCGACCTTGGGCGCCCGTCACTGGAAAACACTGGCGAAATCCAAACTTTACGACGCTACTTTCACCCACCGTTTTCGGCGCGGCACTGTGGCAGACACCCCTCAGGCCACTGCGCCGACAATCGCCCCACAGGAGACTTCATGACTTCCACAACCATTTTGCTGGTGGGCCACGGCTCACGCGAGAAATCAGGAAACGACGAAATAGAGCGCTTCGCCCAGCTATGGCGCGCGCGGCAGCCTGACTGGCGCATCGAGATCTGTTTCATCGAGTTTTCAGAAATCACCATGAGTGAGGGCCTGCGCCGCGCGGCCGCGGGCGCCAGCCGGGTCATGGTGATCCCCCTGATTTTGAACGCAGCCGGGCATGTCAAGATGGATATTCCCCAAGCGATCGATGGGGCACGGCTACGCTTTCCGAACGTGCAATTTCTGTACGCGCCGCACCTGACTGCTTGTGACCCCATTCTTTCCATCGTCAAGCGCCGCTTGAAGGGGGCAATGGAAAAGCTGGACATGCCAGACCCGACCACAACCGGGGTGGTGATCCTCGGGCGCGGCTCGTCCGACCGCCAGGCCAACGGCGAGATGGCCAAGATGGCGCGCTGGGTCATGGAAGAAACCGATCATGAACTGGTTGATCTGGCGTTTACCGGCATCACCTGGCCGCGGCTTGAAAAAGCGGTCCAGCGACAGACTCTGCTGGGCATGACGCAGGTGGTGGTGCTGCCTTATTACCTGTTCAACGGCACGCTGGTGGAGCGCATCACGCGGCAGGTGGAGAATTTGAAAACCCTCTACCCAACGGTCCGCTTTGCCTCGACCGCCTACTTTGGCTTTGAGCGTGAAATCTTCGAGCTGCTGGAAGAGCGGGTCAAAGACCTTGAACGCAATGCCCCCGCCTCACGCATGCCCTGCGATGGCTGCAAATACCGGGAATTTGCGGTGGAGCACGGCATGGGTGGGCACCATCATGACGATGCAATGCCGCATGACCATGACCACGGACACGATCACGCAGCCCACACGGAGCACGACCATGCTGTGGCCCAGGCGCATGATCACGCGCACACGCATGACCACGACCATCCCCATGAGCACGTCCACCCATGAGCGCCCCTAACGTTATTACCGAACAGCTCACCGCCGCAGGGCGTGCCATCGAGCATGACTCGTTTGCGGTGATTGACCGTGAGGTGGGGCCCCACGCTTACACCCCCGACCAGTGGCCCATCGTGCGCCGCATGATTCACGCCAACGCCGATTTCGACTTTAACGGCCTGACGGACTTTCATCCCCAAGCGGTGAATGCGGGTGTGGCTGCCATCCTGTCGCGCAGCGCGCATGTGGTGGCGGATGTGGAGATGATCTGTGTGGGCTTGTCTGCACCTCGTCTGGGGCACTTTGGCATGGCCACGCACCAGTTCATTTCTGACGAGGACGTGATCGACACGGCCAGGGCAGAAGGCACAACCCGCGCCGTGCAGGCCATGCGCAAGGCGCACCGGATGGGCTTGCTGGACGGCGCGATTGTGGGCATCGGCAATGCGCCCACCGCATTGATTGAGCTGGTACGTTTGATTCAGCAAGAGGGTGCCCGGCCGGCACTGGTGGTGGGCATGCCTGTGGGTTTTGTCTCTGCTGCCGAGTCGAAGGATTTGATGGCGCAAAGCACCACCACGCCCTGGGTGGTGATCCGGGGGCGCAAGGGCGGATCGACGCTGGTGGTGGCTGCCATCCATGCACTGCTTGGCTTGGCCGAAGCCCGGGAATTGGCGCCCACCGAGGCCGCATAACCATGATGGACAAGGGCGCACCACGCGGCACCCGCACCGGTTTCACCACCGGCGCGTGCTCTGCTGCTGCTGCGCGCGCCGCCACCATCGGGTTGGTGACCGGCGCTGTGCCAGCAGCAGTGGAGTGCCTGCTGCCCAACGGCGACCTGGTGACCTTTGCGGTGCAGGATGGCCGATGCGACACCGAAAGCGCCCACGCCATGGTCATCAAGGATGCGGGCGACGATCCCGACTGCACTGACAAGGCGCATTTGACGGCCGATGTGCGCCTGCGCCGCGAGCTGCCGGGCCAGGTGCTGCTGATGGGGGGCTTTGGTGTGGGCACAGTCACCATGCCGGGTTTGGGTTTGGCCGTGGGCGGCCCGGCCATCAACCCTGTGCCGCGCCGCAATATCGAAGCCAACGTGCGCGCGGTCGGTGCCTCGCTGCTCGATGAGGCCGGTTTTGAAGTGACGATATCCGTGCCGCAGGGCGAGGAGATGACCAAGAAGACCTTGAACGCGCGGCTGGGCATTCTGGGCGGCATTTCCATCCTGGGCACGACCGGCATCGTCAAGCCTTATTCCACAGCCGCCTACCGTGCCAGTGTGGTGCAGGGGGTGCAGGTCGCCGGTACGCTGGGCCATGGCGTGGTGGTATTAACCACAGGCGGGCGCACCGAAAAGTTTGTGATGGAAGAAATGCCGCACTTGCCCGAGGCGGCCTTTGTGCAGATGGGCGACTTTTTGCGTTATGCCATGGGAGCGGCGGTCAAGGCGGGTTTGAAGCAGGTGGTGATTGGCGGCATGGTCGGCAAGCTCACCAAGATTGCGCAGGGCGAAACCATCACCCACGCCGGCCGGGCCGAGGTGGACACAGGTTTGCTGGCCGACATCGCGGCCAGCCTGGGTGCAGCGCCCGAGGTGTGCGAGGCAATTCGCCAGAACGAAACCGCGCGCTATGCCGGCGAGCGGATGGATGAGCTGGGTCTGGGCAGGGCCTTCCATACAGCGCTGGCGCAGCGGGTTATCCAGACCCTGCGCACGCGCTACCCCGATCAGTTTGATTTACAAGTGCTGGTTTGCGACTTTGACGGTCGCAAGATAGCGGAGGCCCCTTGAATTCTGAAACGCTAAATGTGATTGAAAAATGCCGGATTATCGGCGTGCTGGACGACGGTGCCGCGAGCTTGGGTCGCGCCGCGCTGGCCCATCTGCAGCGAGCCCAGTTGGTCATTGGCGGCAGTCGCACCCTTGAGCTGTTTGCGCCGCTGATGGACCGGGCTGCCATCCAGCGTGACCTGACAGGGGCCATGACCCAAGTGCCTGAATGGATAAGAGCGGCCCAGGCGGACGGCCGACGCGTGGTGCTGCTGGCCACGGGCGACCCGCTGTGCCACGGCATTGCGGCCTACCTGGCCTCGCGCCTGTGCATCGAGGCCATCGAGGTGTTGCCCAACGTCTCCACCCTGCAACTGGCGTGCGCCCGGCTGGGCCTGCCTTGGCAGGACATGAAGTTTTCATCGGTTCACAGCAAGGATGCAGGCGATTGGATCGAGGGTTCAGAACCCGGCCATGGCCTGTATGCCTTGCTGCGCGACATTCGCCAAAACGACCGTCTGGCCATTTTGACCAGCCCCGACAACACGCCCGATCGCATTGCCCGCATGCTGATGACCGAAGGCCTGGCGGATGATTTTCAGATGGCCGTTGCCGAACGCCTGTGCCAGCCCGAAGAACGCGTGCTGAGCGGGATCACCATTCAGGCGGCCGCACAGATGCCCTTTGTCGACCCCAATGTGTTGCTGCTGTGGCGTACCGCGCCGCGCCCCTCGCCCGTGCTGCTGGGCTTGCCGGACACGAGCTATCTGCAGCGCTACCCCGAAAAAGGACTGATCACAAAAAATGAAGTACGCGTGGTATCGCTGGCCCGCATGCAGTTGCGCGCCAACAGCGTGGTGTGGGACATTGGCGCGGGCTCAGGTTCGGTGGGGCTGGAGGCTGCGCGTTTGTGCAGCCAGGGCCATGTGTACGCCATTGAAAAAAACGTGGACGACAGCGCCATTGTGCGCAACAACCGCAAAGCGCTGGGCATCAGCAACCATACGCTGGTGCATGGCAAGGCCCCCGAAGGTCTGCAACATTGGCCGGACCCCGATGCGGTGTTTATAGGCGGCTCGGGCGGCGAGCTGGCTGATTTGATTCGTTTGATTCTTCAGCGCATGAAACCCGGCGGCTGGCTGGTCATGAACTTTGTCACGCTGGAAAACCTGAGCGCCGCTGTAGAAACCCTGAAAGCGCTGGGCGTGGCGTGGGATGTGCTGCAATTGCAGGCTTCGCGCAGCAAGCCGATTTTGCACATGAACCGCATGGCCGCCGAGAACCCGGTGTGGCTGGTATGCGCGCAAAAAGTGGCCGTGCAAAAAATTGCGAAAACGGAAAAATGCGATGACTGAACTTCACGTCACGTCCCCGTCTGTTGCCCCAGGCCGCCTCTTTGGCGTGTCTTTGGGTCCTGGTGATCCAGGCCTCATCACCCGCCGCGCCTGGGCCTTGCTGGAGCGCCCGGATGCGGTGTGGACCTACCCGGTACGCAGCCTGCGCAAGGAGAGTTATGCGCTGGACATCGCCCTGCGCGCGGGGCTGACGCTACCGGGGAAGCACCAGGCGCTGCTGTTTCCCATGACGCACGACGTCGAAAAACTCGCGCGCCACTGGTTAAAAGCCGCCGAGGCCGTCAAGGCGCTGCTGGCCACCGGGCAAGACGTGTTGTTTCTGGTCGAGGGTGATGCCTCGACTTACGCCAGCTTTTGCTATTTGGCCCGCGTGCTGCGCGAACTGGATGCCGAAGCAAACATCGACATTGTTCCCGGCGTGACGTCCTTCAACGCTGCCTGCGCCCAGCTGCAAATGCCACTGTCCGAGCAGGACGACACCATCGCCATCGTGCCTGCTGCCTACGGGATCGCCGCCGTCGAAAAAATGCTGGACGACTTCGACACGCTGGTGTTGATGAAGGTCAAGCCGCTGCTCGACGATTTGATTGTGCTGCTGGAGCGGCGGGGCCTTTTGCCATACAGCCGCTTCATTGAAAAAGCGGGCTCCCCTATGGAGCGCGTTGTGCACAACGTGGCCGAACTCAAGGGCACCAAGGTTAATTATTTGTCGCTGTTGCTGGTCAAAAATCCCAACCGCGAGCGTGGCGAAATGCTGCGCGGCTGCCGCAAGAAAACAAGCACTGAAATTGAAGAAGAGGAAATCCAAGAATGAGCACCAACACTTTGCCGGAAACCAGCGCCGCTATCCCCCCGGAGGTACGCGTGGTTCTGGTCGCCATCACCAAACACGGCGCGCAGCAAACCGCCGAGCTGGCGCGCCAGTTGCCCCAGGCCTGCGTCTGCGTGGCTGACAAATTTGCGCCGCTGATGGCCGGTTTGGCCAATCCGGTGCGCGCCTACAGCGGGGCTTTTCGTGACGAAATCGCCACGTTGTTTGCTGACTTTGACCAGGTGGTGTTTTTTGTCTCGCTGGGCGCGGTGGTGCGCCTGATTGCCCCGCACCTGAAGAGCAAGGATGAAGATCCCGGCGTGCTGGTGGTTGATGACGCGGCGCAGTTCGTCATTCCGGTGCTGTCCGGTCACGTGGGCGGCGCCAACGCCATGGCCGAGCAGGTGGCCGCGCTGCTGGGAGCCGTCGCCGTGCTGACCACCGCTTCCGACGTGGGCAAGACCATTCCGGTGGATATTCTGGGCCGTGAGCTGGGATGGAAGGTGGAGGCGCCCAAGATCAACATCACCCGCGTTTCGGCGCACGTGGTCAACGGCGAGCCGATTGCCGTGGTGCAGGACGCGGGTAGCCCCAACTGGTGGACCCGGCCCACGCCGCTGCCCGCTACGATTCACAAGTTTGAGCGCTTCGACGACGTGGATCTGAAGCACTTCAAGGCGGTGCTGTGGATCACCCACGCGGAAGTGACAGCTGATCGCTGGCAGCAACTCTGTGAGAGACTGGTGGTCTACCGGCCGCCCCACGAGGTGATTTCATGAGTAGCCATTTGCAGGTAGCCGTAGGACTCGGGTGCGACCGCGGGACACCGTTGGCCACCGTGGCACAAACCCTGGACGCCGCGCTGGAGCAGGCCGGCCTGGTGCGTGCGCAGGTTGCCGTACTGGCCAGCATTGAGGCCAAGCGGGATGAACCCGCCTTTGCGGAGCTGGCGGAGCAGGGGGGCTGGCCCTTGCTCTTCTTCAGCGCCGCCGAGCTCGCCGCCGTGCCGGTACCCAACCCCTCCGCCACCGTGTTGCGCCACATGGGCACACCATCGGTGTCGGAAGCGGCCGCTCTACTTGCGGGTCGAACCACCGCAAACCAACTGTTGGTTGAAAAATTCCGCCACAAGGGCGCCGATGGCCGAAACGCCACCGTCTCCATTGCTGCACTTTTGCCTGTTCTTTCCTTTACCCCGTGATCCATCGCTAACCTTTTCGGCATTTTTTAACCGCTTTCGTTCACTGCTTTTTTCACTTTCTTCACCTTCTTTTACAAGGAATCTCCATGAACGCTTCCCATACTTCCACAGCTGTCCCCGCTTTTGTTCCCACGACTTCGGCCACTACCGCTGCTTCTGTTTTGTTGCAGCTTGGCGCCGCGCTGGTGCTCGGACTCGTCATGCTGTACGGAGTGGGCTTCAGCGAAGCCTCCGTGGCGCATAACGCTGCCCATGACGTACGCCACGCCACGGGTCGTCCCTGCCATTGATACCGGAGACCTGTCATGTTGTTTCGACGATTGTTCCTGTGCGCGCTTTTTGTGGGCATCCTGGCCGGCTTCTTTGACAGTGCCCTGCAGCGCTGGCAGGTGGTGCCGATGATTCTTGCGGCCGAAGCATATGAAGGGGCTCTTGAAACCGCGGCGCATTCCCACGAAGACGGGGCGGCTGCACACAGTCATGAGCCCGAGGCATGGGCGCCAAAAGATGGCCTGGAGCGGACGGCTGCCACCGTCTTGGCGAATATTCTCAATTCGATCGGCTCGGCGCTGTTGTTGCTGGCCCTCATGAGTTTGTGGAACCGCTTTCGAGGGGGTCAGGCAAGATCCACGCCGGGCGCCGATGCGGCACCGCTGCGCCATGGCCTGCTGTGGGGCGCAGCGGCATGGTTTTGCCTGTTTGCGATGCCTGCTGCTGGTCTGCCGCCCGAGTTGCCTGGCATGCAGGCCGGTGCATTGCAAGCGCGTCAGTTGTGGTGGTTATTCGCCGTGCTGTGCGGCGCGGGTGGGCTGGCCGTGTTGTGCCTGGTGCGTACGAAGTGGCGCGTACTCGGTCTGGGGCTGCTGGTGCTGCCCTTTGCCATCGACGCGCCGCATTCTGATGGCAGTCCGTTTGTTGGCTTTGAGGCAGAAGCGGCGGTGCAAATGGCCCTGCTGGCTCAGCGTTTCGTCATGGCGACTGCCTTGGCAAGCGCACTGCAATGGTTGCTGCTGGGCGTGCTGTGCGCGCTGGCAGGCGCACGCTGGCTGAACCCTTTGCTGCGCCCGGTCGAACCATCCGGCACGCCGGCAGGAGTGCTTCGATGACCGGGGGCAAGATCATGTTGGTGGGCATCGGCCCGGGCAGTCATGACCACATGACCCACCGCGCCCGCGCAGCGATTGCCGAGGCGGATGTCGTTGTCGGCTACGTCACGTACATCAAGCTGGTGGCCGATTTGCTGGACGGCAAAGAGGTGATACGCAAAGGCATGACCGAAGAACTGGACCGTGCAGTCAGTGCTCTGGAGCGCGCCCGGGAGGGGAAAAAAGTGGCGCTGATTTCATCCGGCGATGCGGGTGTCTACGGCATGGCGGGGCCGACCTACGAGGTGCTGTTCCAGGCGGGATGGACGCCGGAATCCGGCGTGGCTGTGGAGGTAGTGCCCGGCGCGTCGGCTATCAACGCCTGCGCCGCTCTGGTTGGGGCACCATTGACGCACGACTTTTGTTCGATTTCATTGTCGGACCTGCTTACCCCCTGGCCCGTGATCGCGCGTCGGCTCGACGCCGTGGCGGCTGCCGATTTTGTGGTGGCACTGTACAACCCAAAGAGTGGCCGTCGCACCCAGCAGATCGTCGAGGCCCAGCGTCTTTTCTTGCGCCACCGCCGCGCAGACACACCTGTGGCGGTGGTCAAGTCGGCCTATCGGCGGCGGGAGCGTATTGAGTTCACCACGCTCGAACACATGAGCGAGTGCGATATCGGCATGCTGACCACGGTGCTGATTGGCAACAGCCATACTTTTGTACGCCATGGGCTGATGGTCACGCCGCGCGGTTACGCCAACAAGTATGAGTTGCACGGCGACGGCAGTACCCTGGAAGGCGAGAAGCCTGGCCGATCCCTTTCGACAGGCCTGCTTGGCTGGACCGAAAACCTGCGCCTGGACCATGCCGAAGGCCAGAGCGTTGCCGCGCTTGCGCTGCGCCACAAGCTGCCGGCCGATTACATCGAGGCCGTGTTGACGGCCCCTGTTGAGGAGACCCCTACGGCAGAAGCGGCGAGCACCGAGGACTCCGAGGCATGAGTGAGGCGGCAATCAAACCCAAGATCGGGGCTTACAAGCGGCACCTGCTGGTCTGTACCGGTCCGCGCTGCACCGAGGACGGTGCGTCACAGGCGCTGTTCGACAGCCTGGGTGACAAGTTCAAGGCGGCCGGCCTGCACGATGGTGAGATGCGCGTCAAACGCAGCCGCGTGAGTTGTTTTGCGGCCTGCAAGGGCGGGCCCGTGATGTGTGTGCAACCCGACGGGACCTGGTACTACAACGTCACGCCCGCCAACATGGACCGTATCATTGACCAGCATCTGGTGCATGGCCAGCCGGTGGAGGATCTGGTGTTTCATCAGGGGCCGGGCGACTGTCATGACGCTTGAGGACCTGGGACAACGCGGTCACGGGTTTGTGTCCATCGTAGGCGCCGGCCCCGGACCGGTCGACCTGATGACCTTGCGCGCGCTGGACCGGCTGAGGCGAGCCGAGGTTGTTGTACATGACCGCCTTATCACCCCTGAGGTATTGGCGCAGGCGCCAGAAAACGCCCTACGGGTGTATGTGGGCAAGGCCCTGGGCAATCACGCCGTGCCGCAGGAGGGCATCCATGCGCTGTTGATCGAGCATGCGCGCCGGGGGCTGCGTGTGGTGCGGCTCAAGGGCGGCGACCCCTATGTGTTTGGACGCGGTGGAGAAGAAGTGCAGGCGCTGCAAGCCGCGGCCATCCCTTTTGAAGTCGTCCCGGGCGTTACGGCGGCCAGTGGCTGTTCTGCGGCGGCGGGTATTCCATTGACCCACCGTGAGCTGGCAGGGAGCTGTGTGTTTCTTCCCGGCCATCTTGCCGACGACACGGCCTCGCACGACTGGCAGGCCTTGGCACGCCCGGGCCAGACCCGGGTTTTTTACATGGGCGTGCAGCGTCTGCCCCAGATCGCCGAGCAGCTCATCGCCCACGGCCTGCCGCCCGATACGCCGGCCGCGATTGTGCGCGACGGCACCCGCAGCACCCAGACTGTTCTTGCCACCGGACTGAGGGACCTGGTGGCGCGCGCTGCTGCCTATGGGCCGCACCCGGGCTTGCTCATCATCGGCGAGACAGTGCAGCTCAGTCCCGACTTCAACAACCTGAGGTGATTGCCTGTGCAGATTGAAACGCCACCTTCGGCAAAGCCCTACGACAAGCCTGACGGGGAGCGGCGTGGTCTGCTCATCGTCAACACCGGCGACGGCAAAGGTAAAAGCACCGCGGCCTTCGGCCTGGCCTTGCGCGCCCATGGCCGACACCACGTGCACGGCAAAGCCGTCAAAATTTTCCAGTTCATGAAAGTCCCCAGCGCCCGTTTTGGCGAGCACCGCATGTTTGAGCAGCTTGGCATTCCCATCGAAGGGCTGGGCGATGGCTTCAGCTGGAAGAGCCAGGACCTGGAGCATTCGGCCGAACTCGCGCGCAATGGCTGGGAAAAAGCCAAAACCGCCATTCTGGGCGGCGACAACTTCATGGTGGTGCTGGACGAGCTGACCTATCCGCTGATTTATGGCTGGATGCCGCTGGACGATGTGCTGCAGACGCTGAAAGATCGCCCGAAGGACGTGCATGTGGTGATCACCGGCCGGCGTTGCCCGCCCGAAATCATTGAACTGGCTGACACCGTCACCGAGATGGCCAAAGTTAAACATGCTTTCAACGCCGGCATACCCGCGCAACGCGGAATCGAAGATTAGCCATGTCGGCAGAACACGCATTCAGCCCCATCGAGCAGGCGGCGGTGTACCGCGCCATCCACGAGCGGCGCGACATGCGGCATTTTATCGGTGGCACGGTGCCCGATGCCGTATTGCAGCGCCTGCTGTCGGCTGCGCACCATGCGCCCAGCGTCGGCTTCATGCAGCCCTGGCGCTTTGTCCGTGTTCGCAGTGCGCTGCTGCGTGAAAGCCTGCATGCCCTGATTGAGCAGGAGCGGGTGTTGACCGCCCAGGCGCTGGGTGAGCGTGAAGACGAGTTCATGAAGCTCAAGGTGCAGGGCGTGCTGGATGCCGCCGAGGTGCTGGTGGTGGCTTTGCCGCCGGGGCGCGAGGCCCATGTGTTTGGACGCCGCACCCTGCCCGAGATGGATCTGGCATCAGCCGCCTGCGCCATTCAAAACCTCTGGCTTGCCGCACGCGCAGAAGGGCTGGGCATGGGATGGGTCTCCCTGTTTGACCCGGCTCAGCTGGCGCAACTGCTGCAGATGCCTGAAGGCAGCAAGCCTGTCGCCGTGTTGTGCCTTGGGCCGGTAGAGGCGTTTTATACCGAGCCCATGTTGCAGACCGAGAAATGGGCACGCCGCGCGCCGCTGGCCGACATGATTTTTGAAGACCTGTGGGGTCGGGCGGCCCCCGATCCCGCCGCTGGCGGCGCGCCGGTGTGACAGCGGCCCGCGTTTGACATGATGCTGCTGGGCGCTGTCAGTACTGCATTTGCCATGGCTTTGATCTTGCTGATGGCCTTGTGGATAGACAAACGTTTTGGCGAGCCGCGATCCGGCTTGCACCCGGTGGTCTGGATGGGCGCCTTCCTGCAGGCTTGCGGCAACGTCACCGTGCGTTGTCCGCCTGCAGCCGGCTTTGTGCTGGGCGCTCTTGCCTGGTGTCTGGGGGCTCTAGTGACGGGGACTTTGGCTTGGGGTTTGCAGGGGCTGATGCTCGCGCAGCTGTCGCGTGTGGTCTCCACACCCAGCCTTGAACTTGCCATCACCACAGCTATATTTACTGCCTTGGTGGCCTGGCTGCTCAAGTGCATGTTGTCCTGGCGCATGCTGCGCAGCGAAGTGCTGGCCGTCGAAAACGCTTTGCAGCGGTCGCTGCAAGCCGGGCGTGAGCGCCTGTCCTGGCTGGTCAGCCGCGACACCGGCCATCTCAGCGAGAGTGAAGTGCGCGAAAGCGCGATCGAATCGCTGGCGGAGAACCTCAATGACTCGGTGATCGCGCCCATCTTCTGGTTTGTGCTGCTGGGTCTGCCCGGCGCGGCGGTCTATCGTTTTGCCAACACGGCTGACGCCATGTGGGGCTACCGCGGCGTCTACCGTGGGCAGAACTGGGAGTGGGCCGGCAAGTGGGCGGCGCGTGCGGACGACGCACTGTCCTGGCTACCGGCTCGTTTGACGGCGTTGCTGATGTGGGTGACAACCGGAAGATTCACCTTGACTGCCTTGCGCCGGGAAGCAGTGCGTACACCTTCTCCCAACAGCGGCTGGCCCATGGCCGCCATGGCCCTGGCGCTGGACGTGCACCTGAGCAAGCCCGGCGTGTACACCCTGCATGAAGCGGGCAGGGCGCCCGAGGTTGCCGACACGCGCCTGGCCGTAGATTTTGCATCAAAAGTGCTTCGCGCCCTTTTGTTATGTGCGCTACCAGCTACTGTTTTGATAGCATCCGCAGTGAAATGAAGAACGCAGCCTCTTTGACATCACGCACACATGGCGGCCCGGATCACCTGGGCACACCGCTGCATGATTTTTCAAGCAACAGCAATGCCTGCGGGCCGTGCCCCGATGCATTGGCGGCGGTGCAGCAAGCCGACGCCCGCCAGTACCCTGACGCCAGTTACAGCGCTTTGCGTGCGCAGCTTGCTGCTTTTCATGACGTGGACCCGCACCGCGTGCTGTTGGCCGGCAGCGCCAGCGAGTTTATTTTTCGCATCACCGCGCTCGCCGTGCAGCTTGGCGCCAGCGGTATCTGGCTGCCGCCACACAGCTATGGCGACTACGCGCAGGCCGCGCAGGCCTGGAAGCTCGCTGTGACATCTGATCCGGCGCAGGCGCAGTTGCGCTGGGCCTGCGATCCTTCGAGCCCGCTAGGTGCGGCGCATGCCGCTCTTCAGGACCTGCCGGACCCAGCGGCAATCTGCGTACTGGATCGGGCCTACGAGCCACTGCGGCTGAGCGGCGCGCTTGAAGTGTCACAAAAGGTGCTGCAACAATTCTGGCAACTCTGGACCCCCAACAAAGCCCTTGGCCTGACCGGTGTGCGCGCAGCCTACGTCATTGCACCGCTGGATTCTGAAGAAGACGTGGCGCAACTGGAGCGGCTTGCACCGTCCTGGGTGGTGGGTGCACATGGCGTGGCGATGTTGCAGGCCTGGACCGCGCCCGGCGTGCAAGCCTGGCTGGCAGCGAGCCTGCCCACATTGCGCGAATGGAAGGCTCGTCAAATCGCCTTGTGTGAAGCGTCTGGATGGACAGTGCTGGCAAGTGAAGCCAACTTTTTTGTTTGCCATGGCGGGCAGTCTGCAAACCTAATGACCGGCTTGCGCCAACGCGGTATCAAGCTGCGGGACTGCACGTCGTTTGGTTTGCCCAATCACTTCCGACTGAGCGTGCACACGCCCGCCGCGCAGCAGGCACTGCACAATGCCTTGCAGGACATCCTCGGGAAAACAACTTGACCGCAAAAAGCGTGATGGTGCTGGGCACGACCAGCGGAGCCGGCAAAAGCTGGCTGACCACGGCACTGTGCCGTTATTACGCACGCCAGGGCTTGAAGGTCGCGCCGTTCAAGGCGCAGAACATGAGCAACAACGCGCGGGTTGTCGCTCAGGGTGAAATCGGCAGCGCGCAATATTTTCAGGCACTGGCTGCGCGCGCCGTGCCAGATGTGCGCATGAACCCGCTGCTGCTCAAGCCCGAAAAAGACACGCAAAGCCAGGTGGTCCTGATGGGGCAGGTCAACGCCGAGTTGTCGCGCATGGCCTGGCGTGGGCGCAGCGCCTCGGTCTGGCCCGTGGTAGCCAGGGCGCTGGACGAGTTGCTGGCAGAGAACGATGTGGTGGTGATGGAGGGCGCGGGCTCGCCAGCCGAGATCAATCTGAAGGACAGTGACATCGTCAACATGCGCGTGGCGCAGCACGCGAACGCAGCCTGCCTGCTGGTGACCGACATTGACCGCGGCGGGGCTTTTGCACACCTCTACGGCACCTGGGCCATGCTGAATGAATCCGAGCGACAACTCATCAAGGGGTTTGTGCTGAACAAGTTTCGAGGTGATGCAAGCCTGCTTGCACCAGGCCCGCAAATGCTGCGGGACCTGACCGGAGTACCCACCGTGGCAACACTGCCCATGTGGTGGCGACACGGCTTGCCTGAGGAAGACGGCGTTTTTGATGCGCGCAGCACAGGAATGACCCCCACGCCCGGCACTGCCGTGTCCTCACTGCCCCCCGGAGGGGCTGAACTTGCTCGGGGCAACCCCTCGCGGCGTTCGGCGGCGCTGGTTGTCGCCATCATCGCCTACCCGCGCATCAGCAACCTCGATGAATTCCAGCCGCTTAAAAATGTGCCGGGTATTCATCTCAAGTGGGTACGCAGCCCCTCAGAGCTGATCGGCGTCGACTGGATCATCCTGCCCGGATCCAAACACACCAGTGGTGACCTGGCTTGGTTGCGTGCCCAGGGGCTGGACAGCGCGATCGCGGCGCATGCAGGGCGGGGCGGTGCCGTGCTGGGCATCTGCGGCGGCCTGCAGATGCTGGGGGAGGCACTGATTGATCCGCATGGCATCGACGGCAATGGCCCTGGCCTGGGCTTGTTGCCTGTGGTCACCCTGTTCGAGACCGATAAAACCGTGCGGCACAGGCAGGCCAGTTTTGCAGGCGTGGGTGGTGCCTGGGCCGCGCTGTCGGGTGTGGCGGTGCAGGGCTACGAAATCCACCACGGCCAGACCGCGCCGCACAGCGCCATGGCTGCGGCTGGTGATGTGGCGAATGCCGTCATGCCGGACGGCCTGGGCTGGCAAAACGGTGCGGGCAATGTACTGGGTGTTTACCTGCACGGCCTGTTTGAAGACCCGGCGGTGTTACAGGCCCTTTTCGGCGTCAGCACACCAACGCTGGATGCAGTGTTCGACGGGCTGGCCGATTATGTTGGGCAATACTTCGACCCGGGTGTGCTGGAATTGCTCATTGCCGGCCCGGCGGTGTCGCCGTAAAGAGCCGTCGCCGTCTGGCGGTTGATTTGCGCATTACCGTGCATTAATGCCCGGTTTGAGCATGGTTTGCCCTGTTGGAGGTTGTGGTCCTACACCTGAACCCGCCCAACCCATCTGACCAAAGCCTCCTGATGAGCCGAGACTCAGGGCTTGTCCGGCGAAAGGCCACTATGTTCAACCCTGTTGCATTCCCAAACTCGTCCAAAGATCGCATCGAGCTCTGCCAACCCAGTGAGGTGGTTTATTGGTGCGACCTGCTTCGCTGTACCGAACAGGAATTGCGTGCTGCGGTGTATGCCGTCGGTGGCCAGCCAGAACAGGTGACAGCCTATTTCGACCGCTCGTTCCGCCAGAAACTGGTGAACACCTGGCACAGGATGCGGGGTTGAACTCGCTGTAACCGGAGTCCGGGCCTGGCAGCAGGGCACCCCACTCTCCTGCCCGGTGCCATTTACATAAGGCCAACGATGATTTTTCTGGTCAACATTGCTGTCGTGCTGGCCGCGGTGGTGATCCACTACGAATTCCTGTTTCGCCTGAGCCTGCTGCTGCGCCGCGTGAACATAAAACACAGGCTGCGCGTCTTGCTGGGCGTATGCGGGGCGCTGCTTGCCCATGCGGTCGAAGTGTGGCTGTTCGCGGCTGTTTATTACCTGATGCACCATGCCGAAGGCTGGGGCACGCTGACAGGCAACTTCGACGGCAGCCTGATGGACTGCGTGTATTTTTCCTTCACCACTTTTACGACGCTGGGTTTCGGCGACATCCAGCCGGTTGGCGAAATGCGCTTTCTCACCGGGATCGAAGCGCTGACCGGCTTGGTCCTGATCACCTGGACGGCCTCGTTTATTTTTGTGGAGATGCAGAAGTTCTGGGATGGCCGTTAGCTTCGCCATAGTGCCTAGGAAGCGCGACCAATCGTTCCTCTGCCGTGCGTCGGTAGTTGAACCTGCTCTGCCTGGCTGGGACAAATCGAACCCGAGGCGCGGCTATGTAAGAAGCAGCTCCGTCACCACCGATGCCATGCAACGCACGCTCGACTTTCTGAAGGCCAACTAGGTCTTCCAAGGGCAGCCGCTGCGTCCCCCTGTGAACTAAGGGGCGAGGCGCGCAATGATGCGTGCAACAATGCTGGGTATATGTACAGCACGACCTGCACGCATCAACAAGCCCATGATTGCCGACACATTTCCGGATAGTCCCTACATCGTGGCCGTGCGCGCACTGTGCGATTTCACAGCGAAGAAGGGCGACCTGGACCTGCGCTTCACACCTTCGCCGTCAGCCCTTGAAGGCATGGCGGGCCACCGCATGGTGGCCATGCGGCGGCCGGCCCACTACCAGACCGAAGTCAGCCTGAGCGGCGAATACAAGAGCCTGCGCGTGCGCGGGCGCGCCGATGGCTACGACCCGGAGCTGGGCCAGCTTGAAGAGATCAAGACCTTTCGGGGCAGCCTGGAGGCCATGCGCGAGAACCACCGGCACCTGCACTGGGCGCAGCTCAAGGTCTATGGCCACTTGCTGTGCAGTAAAGAAAACCTGCCGCGCCTCAAGCTGGCGCTGGTCTACTTCAATGTCGCCACGCAGGAAGAAATCCTGCTCACCGAAGACCACGCCGCCGCTGACTTGCAAGCCCATTTTGAAGACCAGTGCCGGCGTTTCCTTGGCTGGGCCCGGCAGGAAACGGCCCACAGGGCAGCGCGCAACGCGGCGCTCACCCGGCTTGCTTTTCCGCATGCGCAGTTTCGCCCCGGTCAGCGCGACCTGGCGGAGGCGGTTTACAAATCAGCCAGCAGCGGCCGCTGTTTGATGGCGCAGGCGCCCACCGGCATCGGCAAAACCGTCGGCTCCCTGTTCCCATTGCTCAAGGCCTGCCCGACGCAGCAACTCGACAAAGTGTTTTTTCTCGCGGCCAAGACACCCGGGCGCCACCTCGCGCTTGAGGCCGTCGCGCGCATCAGGGGCAGCGCACCGGCCTTGCCCCAGGACCAGGAGGCTGCAAGGGCTCTGCCCTTGCGAGTGCTCGAGCTGGTGGCCAAGGGCAAGGCCTGCGAACACCCCGACAAGGCTTGCCACGGTGACGCCTGCCCGCTGGCCCGCGGTTTCTACGACCGCCTGCCGGCCGCGCGCAGCGCCGCCGTCGCGCTGGCCGGGCCGCTCGACAAGAATGCATTGCGCGCAGTGGCGCTGGCGCACGAGGTGTGCCCGTATTACCTGGGCCAGGACCTGCTGCACTGGAGCGATGTGGTGGTCGGCGACTACAACTATTACTTCGACATGAACGCCATGCTGTATGCGCAGACGCAGGCCAACCAGTGGCGCGTGAGCGTGCTGGTCGATGAGGCGCACAACCTGGTCGAGCGCGCGCGAAAGATGTATTCGGCCGAGCTGGACCCTTCGCGCCTGGCGCTGGCGCGGCAGGGCGCGCCGGTGGCCATCAAGGGTGTGCTGGACAAACTCAGGCGCAGCTGGCACGAGCTGCATGTAGACCAGCAAGAGACCTACCAGGTGTACGACGAGGTACCGCAGGCCTTTCGGGGC
>JBEIOV010000050.1:0-6095 GCA_040377375.1 Hylemonella sp. | reverse complement strand
GAACATGGTGTTGTGCGCGATCTTCCAGATGCGGGCCAGCTCACCCTCGCCCACCCACATGACCTTGCGCGCCATGGCCTGCAGGTAGGGCTCAACCATGTCGTACAGTTCTTTGGGGCCGGAGGCCACCTGCAGCAGCTTGCCGGCCTTGGCCACCTTGGCGTTGCCGGACACCGGCGCGCACAGGTAGGCCACGCCCAGGCTTTCCAGCTTCTCGCGGATCTCGGCCGAGCCTTCCTGCGAGATGGAGGAGCTGTCCACCACCACCTGCGGTTTCTTCGGGCCGGTGACCAGGCCACCGGGGCCGAACAGCACTTCCTTCAGGTCGTCGGTGGTGGAGACCATGGTGAACACCACGTCGCAGCCGGCCAGGTCGATCTTGTTGTTTTCTATCTTCGCCCCGTACTCGGCCAGGTGCACGGCCTTGGAGGCGGTGCGGTTCCAGACGTGCACGGTATGGCCGGCTTTCAGCAGCTTGGTGACCATGGCTTCGCCCATGCGGCCCAGGCCGATCCAGCCCATGCGCTTGCTCATGTTGTGTGCTTCCTTGTTCGTTCGAGTGAGAAGGCCGCAGTGTGCGGCAGACCGCGGCGTGTTTCAAGAAACAAGCCGGAAATCAGTTTTCCCGTCCACGCAATAAAAGAAAGCCGCAAACAAAAACGCCGCACGGCGTGCGGCGTTGACCTGGACAATTTGCCCGTTGGCGGCGCTACACGCGTTCCAGGATCAGCGCAATGCCCTGCCCCACGCCGATGCACATGGTGCACAGCGCGTAACGGCCGCCAGTGGCGTGCAGGCGGTTCACCGCCGTGGTGGCCAGGCGGGCGCCGGAGGCGCCGAGCGGATGACCCAGCGCAATGGCGCCGCCCCAGGCATTCACGCGGGCGTCGTTGTCCTTCAGACCCAGCGCGCGCAGCACGGCCAGGCCTTGCGCGGCAAAGGCTTCGTTGAGTTCGATCACGTCAAGCTGCTCCAGCGTGATGCCGGTCTGGGCCAGCACCTTGAGCGTGGCCGGCGTGGGGCCAAAACCCATGATGCGCGGCGCCACACCGGCGGTGGCCATGCCCACCACGCGGGCGCGCGGCGTGAGGCCGTATTGGGCGGCGTTGGCTTCGTTGGCCAGCAACAGGGCGCAGGCGCCGTCGTTCACACCCGAGGCGTTGCCAGCCGTCACGGTGCCGTCCGGCCGCACCACGCCCTTGAGCTTGGCCAGTGCCTCGAGGCTGGTCGCGCGCGGATGCTCGTCGGTGTCGACGACGATGGCGTCACCTTTTTTCTGGGGAATGGTGACGGGCGTGATCTCGCGCGCCAGGTGACCGGCCTTCTGCGCCGCCACCGCATTGAGCTGGCTGGCCAGGGCCATGCGGTCTTGCGCCTCGCGCTCGATCTTGAAGTCGGTGGCCACGTTCTCGGCCGTCTCCGGCATGGAGTCCACGCCGTACTTTTCTTTCATCAGCTTGTTGACGAAGCGCCAGCCGATGGTGGTGTCATGGATCTGCGCGTTGCGGCTGAAGGCACTCTCGGCCTTGGGCATCACAAAGGGCGCGCGGCTCATGCTTTCCACCCCGCCGGCAATCATCAGCCCGGCTTCGCCCGACTTGATGGCGCGCGCGGCCGTGCCCACGGCGTCCAGCCCCGAGCCGCACAGGCGGTTGATGGTGGCGCCGGGCACCTCCAGCGGCAGGCCCGCCAGCAGGCTGGCCATGTGGGCCACGTTGCGGTTGTCTTCACCGGCCTGGTTGGCGCAGCCGTAGAGCACATCGGTCAGGGCCGCCCAGTCCACCTTCGGGTTGCGTGCCATCAAGGCCTTGAGGGGAATGGCGCCGAGATCGTCGGTGCGCACGCTGCTCAAGGCGCCGCCGTAGCGGCCGATGGGGGTGCGGATGGCGTCGCAGATGAAGGCTTGGGTCATGGTGTGTATCTCCTGAGACCGTTCGCACTGAGCTTGTCGAAGTGCTTGCGAACGAAGGTTTGAGGGCTTCGACAGGCTCAGCCCGAACGGATGTAGAGGTCTGCCCTTACTTGGCAATCGGCAGGCCGACGAGCTTTTCCAGCTCGGCATGCGCCAGCCCATCCACCAGGTCGATGAGTTGCAGGCCCTGCTGCGTGCACTCCAGCGTGGCGAGATCCGAGTAGATGCGCTTGACGCAGGCAATGCCGGTCAGCGGATAAGTGCAGTTTTGCACCACCTTGCTCTCGCCCTGTTTGGTCAGCAGGTCCATCATGACCCAGGTCTGCCTGGCGCCGACCGCCAGGTCCATGGCACCGCCCACCGCGGGAATGGCATCCTTCTCGCCGGTGTGCCAATTGGCCAGGTCGCCGGTGGCGGAGACCTGGAAGGCGCCCAGCACGCAGATGTCGAGATGGCCGCCGCGCATCATGGCGAAGCTGTCGGTGTGGTGGAAATAGGAGCCGCCGGGCAGCAGCGTCACCGGCTGCTTGCCGGCGTTGATGAGGTCGTAGTCTTCCTGCCCCGGCGCCGGTGCCGGCCCCATCCCAAGCAGGCCGTTTTCGCTGTGCAGCAGCACTTCGCGCTCTTTGGGGATGTGGTTGGCCACCAGCGTGGGCTGGCCGATGCCCAGATTCACCACCGCGCCTTCGGGGATGTCCTGCGCCACGCGGGCGGCGAGCTGGTCTTTGGTTCGTTTTTGATACGTCATGATCAAGCTGCCTTTTTAAAGCCGCCGGCTTGGGTGGCCTGGCGTTCGATCTTGACGATCTTGCTGACAAAGAGGGCCGGCGTGACGATGGCTTCGGGGTCCAGGCCACCGAGCTCCACGATGTCGTGCACGCTGGCAATCGTCTGCTGGCAGGCCATGGCCATGGAGGGGCCGAAGTTGCGCGCCGTCATGCGGTAGGTCAGGTTGCCCCAGCGGTCGCCGCGCTCGGCCTTGATCAGCGCCACGTCGCCATGGATCGGGTATTCCAGCACGTAGTGCCGGCCAGCGATTTCGCGCGTTTCCTTGGGGGTTCCGTCTGCGTTGCGGGCCAGCTCGGTGCCAAAGCCGGTGGGCGTGAAGAAGGCGCCGATGCCGGCACCGGCGGCGCGGATGCGCTCGGACAGGTTGCCCTGCGGCACCAGTTCCAGCTCCAGCCGGCCAGCGCGGTAGAGGCCGTCAAAGACGAAGCTGTCCACCTGGCGCGGGAAGCTGCAGATGATCTTGCGCACGCGGCCGGTGGCCAGCAGCGCGGCCAGGCCGGTGTCGCCGTTGCCGGCGTTGTTGTTGACCACCGTGAGGTCTTTCGCGCCCTGCGCGATCAGGCCGTCGATCAGTTCCGTCGGAATGCCGGCCGTGCCGAAGCCGCCGATCATGACGGTGGCGCCGTCCTTGACGTCGGCCAACGCCTCGGCCACCGAAGCGGCAATCTTGTTGATCATGCATCGTCTCCATCGAAGATGTCGTCTTGCGCGGACGGCATCCAAAATTTGGATTTCATTTGTTCGCATAAAGAACAAATGTTCGTATAATGAATTCTAAACGATCCCGCCAAGCAAACCCATGCCCCAAGCCGCCCATGCGACAGCGCCCCAGCCCGGCGACAGCTATGTGCAGTCGTTCGCGCGCGGGCTGGAGGTGATCCGCTCCTTCAGCGCGCAGGCACCGCAGCAAACCCTGAGCGAGGTGGCCGAGCGCACCGGCCTGACACGCGCCGGCGCGCGCCGCATCCTGCTTACCCTGCAGACCCTGGGTTATGTGGAAAGCGATGGCCGGCTGTTCAGGCTCACGGCGCGCATCCTGGATCTGGGCTTTGCCTACCTGTCGTCCATGCCGATCTGGAACCTGGCCGAGCCGGTGATGGAAGAGCTGGTGGCGCAGGTGAAGGAGTCGTGCTCGGCCGCCGTGCTGGACGGCACCGACATCGTGTATGTGCTGCGCGTGCCCACCCACAAGATCATGCGCAACACCCTGGGCGTGGGCTCGCGCCTGCCGGCCTACTGCACCTCCCTGGGCCGGGTCTTGCTGGCCGATTTGCCGGACGACGAACTGCTGCGCCGGCTCAAGGCCTCGAAGCGCCAGCCCCTGACCCGGCACACCGTGACCGACATCGACGCCTTGCTGGCCAAGATTCAGCAGGTGCGCAAACAGGGCTGGAGCCTGGTGAACCAGGAACTGGAAGAAGGCCTGATCTCGCTCGCCGCGCCCATCACCAACCGCGCCGGCCGCACGATTGCCGCGCTCAACATCAGCGGCCAGGCCAACCGGACCCATGCCAAGGCGGCACAGGACAGCCTGCTGCCGGCCCTGCTTCAGAGCGCCCGCGCCATTTCTCAGTTGCTGCCATGACGGCCCATTGACAGCCCGCCCAATTTGCAGCCAGGCCGGCCGGGCTCCCGGCCAACACAAGGCGGCTTGTCGTATGCTCGGTACCTTTGCGCGAACCGCACCATGCTGATCCAGCCCTCCCAAGCCGACGTCCGTCGATTTTTTTGTTCTGTTTACGCCAAAACCAAGGCAGGAAGCGCGCTGGAAGCTATTGAAACCATAGCAAGTCAGTGGATTGCCGAGCACCCCGAATACCATGCCGATTTCGCCGATGTGGATGCGGCGCTGCTCAAGATGTACGACGTGGAGGCGGGCAAGACCAACCCGTTCCTGCACTTGTCCATGCACCTGTCGATCAGCGAACAATGCAGCATCGACCAGCCGCGCGGCATTCGGCAGGCGGTCGAGCTGCTGGCGGCGCGGCGCAGCTCCCTGCATGACGCGCACCATGAAGTCATGGATTGCCTGGGCCAGATGATCTGGGAAAGCCAGCGCGCCGGCCGCCCGCCCGACGGCGCGGCCTACATCGACTGCGTGCAGCGCCAGGCCACGCGCGACTGAGGCGCCGGCCCCGTGCCGGCACGACTTTCGCTATCAATTGAATAGCACCTCACGAAGAACGGATAAGGGCCAGCAATAAAAAAGCCGCTCATTGAGCGGCTTTTTTCAGGGCGAGGACCGCGCTTCAGCGGAACATTTTTTGCGGCACGGTCTTGAGCTCGCCGGGCAGCGAGCTCACGTAATTGGCCAGCTCCTTGAGTTCGGCGTTGGAGAACTGCTTGGCAATGCCGCCCATGATGCCGTTGGAGCGGCCCCAGGTGGCCTGGCCCTCGGTCTTGTAGGACTTGAGCGCCACAAACAGGTAGTCACCATGCTGGCCCGCGATCTTCGGGTAGGACGGATCAATCGGCTTGCTGAAGCTGTCGCCGTGGCAGGACACGCAGGCGCCCTTGCTTACCAGTGCGAGGGCCTTGGCCGAACCATCCGCGGCCTTGGCCGGCGCGGCGGCGCCTTCCACCTTGCCGTGCGATTCGTAATAAGCCGCCAGATCGGCCATGTCCTGCTCACTCAGGGAATCGGCGATGCCACGCATGGTGGGATGCTTGCGATCGCCCTTCTTGTAGGCGTTCAGGGCCGCCACAATGTACTTGGCGCCCTGGCCGGAGATCATGGGGACCTTGTGGACTTCAGGAAAGCTGGCCTGGTAGCCCTTGATACCATGGCAGCCAATGCACATGGCGATTTTCTTCTCGCCGGCCTTGGCATCGCCCTTCACCTCCTGGGCATGGGCGGAAAAGGCCGTCACGGAAGCGACAAGCAGGGCGGACAGCGACAACATCAGTTTGTTCATTTTGCGAGGACAATCAACTGTTGATTGATATAAATCATCTTTCCATTATATCGGCCAAAGAGCCAACCCCAACCCGTCACTTTCTGAGCGAAAACCCGAACCATGAAATTCCACGGAACCCCCAACTACGTCGCCACCCAGGACCTGATGCTTTCCGTCAACGCGGCCATCACCCTCAAGCGCCCGCTGCTCGTCAAGGGCGAGCCGGGCACCGGCAAAACCATGCTGGCCGAGGAAGTAGCCCAGGCGCTGGACCTGCCGCTGCTGCAGTGGCACATCAAGTCCACCACCAAGGCCCAGCAGGGCCTGTATGAGTACGACGCCGTGAGCCGCCTGCGCGATTCCCAGCTGGCGGATGTGGACGGCGGGGAACGCGTCAAGGACATTCACAACTACATCGTCAAGGGCGTGCTGTGGCAGGCTTTCACGGCCGAGCAGCCGGTGGCGCTGCTGATCGACGAGATCGACAAGGCCGACAT
>JBEIOV010000009.1:0-123930 GCA_040377375.1 Hylemonella sp. | reverse complement strand
TGGGACCAACGGGCCTACAAGGACTACGACGA
The DNA here is from genome assembly GCA_040377375.1 of Hylemonella sp. Taxonomy (GTDB): domain Bacteria; phylum Pseudomonadota; class Gammaproteobacteria; order Burkholderiales; family Burkholderiaceae_C; genus JBEIOV01. The sequence continues at coordinate 123,898 of JBEIOV010000009.1, read as the reverse complement.
CCAGCAGGAGCTGGGCACGCGCAACATCAAGGTGGCGCTGCGCCGCCTGCGCAAGTTTGCCCGCGAAGGGCACGAGGACGAGCTGGACCTGGACGACACCATCCGCTCCACCGCCGCCAACGCGGGCTGGCTGGACATCAAGATGCGGCCCGAGCGCCACAACAACGTGAAGGTGCTGCTGCTGATGGACGTGGGCGGCACCATGGACGAGCACATCGCGCGGGTGGAAGAGCTCTTTTCCGCCACCAAGACCGAGTTCAAGCACCTGGAGTTCTACTATTTCCACAACTGCGTCTATGACTTCATGTGGAAGAACAACCGGCGCCGCTTCAGCGAAAAATTCGCCACCTGGGACATCATCCGCAAGTACAACAAGGACTACAAGCTGATCTTCATCGGGGACGCCACCATGAGCCCCTATGAGATCCTGCAGCCCGGCGGCAGCGTGGAATACAACAACGAGGAAGCCGGCGCCGAGTGGCTGCAGCGCCTGACCAACGCCTTCCCCAAATTCGCCTGGATCAACCCCGAGCCCCAGGGCGTGTGGCAATACCGCCAGAGCATCAGCGTGATCCAGCAACTGGTCAACCATCGCATGTACCCGCTGACCATCAAGGGGCTGGAAGAAGCGATGCGGCTGCTTTCCAAATAAGCGCCACCAGCGGCGCACAGCGCGGTCGGGCCCCGCGGCGGCCGGCATTTACAATGCCGGTTCAGCCGCCGTAGTTCAATGGATAGAACGAGCGCCTCCTAAGCGCTAGATATGGGTTCGATTCCCGTCGGAGGCACCACTCCCCACCCCATCAGCCGCCTGCAGGCCAAGTCATCGGCTGGATTTGGCCATCGGCTCCCATCAGCAATTGATGGACTTCCTGTCCCGCAAAAATGGTCGCACGCAAGTCTTTCATGACCTCCTGCACTCCGCCAAAGGGGGCAGGTCACTCTTCACTTCAGTGATTCGTAGGTCACTTTGATCACGGGTTTGTCGGTCGTTCGATCAAAGTAGTAACCAGAAAATTTTCCGGCTGGATGTGCGGATGTTCCTGCTACTGCTAAAGCAGCACAGTTCGGTTGAACGAAAAGAATATTCATATATGCTCCACCGCTGCGATATCTTTCAAACAACCAAGGATTCCTTTTCGGAACCTTTCCTGAATCCACGCGATAACTGTCCGACGCGCATGGAATTCTCTGGATGTCCCTCTCGAACTGGGCCAGCGCCGTCTCTGAAGAAGTGCTGACCGAATAAACAAACTCACTCCAAAGCACCGCCCCCAGATACATGGCGATTGCAAGAGCTGCGCTCCACCAAGCCGCACGCTTCGGGACCAGCAAATACTTCTTTCGGATCGCTGCATCCGTCGCGCCTGTTCTGCTGTCGTGGCCAGCTTCCGGTTTATGTTGAGTAGGCGTAGTCATGCGTAAGTCCTCCAAAACCGATCGTTCGCGGCTAGTTGATACACGTCCAGATCCTGCCCTTCGCCGGCCTGCATCACCCCGTCGCTGTTGATGTCCACCCACAGCTTGATGGTCGCAAACGCCGGGGCGCTCTTGCCCTGGACGCCATCGCCATTGGCATCGAGCCACTGCACGTTGTTGCGCTGCAGGTCGGCGTTCCGGGTCGCCCGGCTGGTTTCGTCGGTGAGGTTGCCGGCCTGGCCTGCCTTCCGTCGGGCAGTTCGCTGTCGATGGCATCGCCTGTTGCTGTATGAATAGGGGCAGGAGGACTGAGATGCAGTGCAGCTTCCTGTGCAGCCTGTGCAAGCATCAACTGATATGACATTCCTGTTGATGCTGAGGCTTTCTGCGCAGCGGGCGCAATTGATGCCACCCATTCAGATGCTTTCGTTCCCATGATTACTCCCCAGGTCGAGACTGATTCGCCAACGGGAAGAGTTCACCATCGACATCAAGACGGAACATTTTTCCTTCATTTACTTCCACAAGATATGCCCCGAGTGACGTCATTTTTTCTGCGTCACTTTCATACAAGGAAATCTCCCAATAGCAATGTCCTTTGTGCAAGACCGTTTTATCGAAAGTCGGCCAATGGGAAATCTTCCGGCCTACGTCTCCCAGCTTTTTGATTTTTTCCTGAACCTCTGAGGCTGTCATTAATTGGCTGATAGCAACCTCATAACTTGGATGCTGCGCTGTCAACTCAAGGCATTGAGCTTGTACAGTTCGCGGCTCAACTGCATGCGCTGTTTGACAACAAACGGAGACAACCATTAGCAGTCTTATCAATTGCCGCTTCATCTGGATAGCTATGTCTGTGGCGCCTGCATAGCGTCGGTCTTTGAGCGACAGTGGAAGTCCGCTAAGTACGAGAGAAATCATGCTTGCCTACTCCAAAAAGTTTCATTGGCGGCAATTTTTCCACCGCCGCTGACGCTGCTGTCCACCACCACGGTGGTGCTGCCGTCGGCGCCCCAGGCGAAGTGGGTTTCGCCTTGCGGCAGCGGGGGTTTGTCCGCTTTGCCAAACAGGCCGAAACTACCGAGCAGGGAGATGCCCACGCTAATGAGCGTGCCATAGCCGGGGATGAAGTTGGCCGCCGCGGCCACCATGCTGACGGGGTTGCCGCTTTCCAGCGCCAGCGCCAGGTTCAGGCCGGGGATGACGTTGGCCACATTCATGCCCAGCGCGCTGCCGATGGCCTTGCTGGCGATGTCGTCGGCCAAAGCGTTAGCCAGGCTCACGGAGCTGACGAGTACGCCGCCCGCATTGCCGCTTTGCAGGCTGCTGATCAAGCCCAGGGCGCTGGCCGCACCCCCCAGGTCGCCGGGCAGGCTGTTGCCGCCAAGCTTGTCTGCCACGTTGTACAGGGAGCTCAGGGCCGTGAGGCGTTGCACGTCGCTCAGAGAAGCCCAGTGCTGCAGGCCGGCCAAGGTGTTGAGCAGGGCGGCGGATTGGGCGGCGCTTTGCAGCTGGGCCTGGGTGTATTGGCTGTCGCTGAGGGTTTGGCCGTTGCTTGTGATGAGGGTGCTGGTTTGGCTGGCGGCACCGTCAAGGGTGATGCTGTTGGCCCGCAGGTTGATGTCGCCGTTGTCGCTGTGCTTGATTTCTCCGACGATGTCGCCGTCGCGGTTGCTGATGAGCACGCCGCCGCCAGGCTGGGGGTGAAAGCTCAGGTCGGCTTCGCCGCCCAGGCGCAGACCATCGAGTTGTGCGGCCAGTGCGCCTTGCTGGGCCGGGCTGAGGCCGGCGCCCGGGCCTTGGAGGTAGGTGCTGAAGCTGTTCTGACCTGCTTCAGTATTGATAGCAGCTTGCGCATATTGTGCGCCGGCTGCAGCCTGATTTGATGCTGAATTATCAGCATAACCGGTGATATTGCCGCCGTCGGTCTGGAGGCCGTCGCCGGCAGCGGCGATCTGGATGCCGGGGCCTGCTGCTTGGCCTGCAGCACCAAATATTTCAAACAACTTACCAATTTCTTCTGTGATATCTACGCCTTGCTTGTCAAGGTAGGTCGCACTCGTTTGCTTGAACTGGTCGTCGAATTGAAGAATGGCCGTGCCAATCCCGCCAGGCAGGCCCTCGGGGTTGGTCACTACCAGCTGCTTGCCGCCACCTTGCTCTGCTGGCAACAGATAGGCGGTGGTGCCTTTGTCATTTTTGAACTCGACGCTTTGATGGCCATCCGGATGGGTCTGCACACTCATGCGGGTGTCGCCGCCCATGACTTGCGCTACATCAGCACCCAGGCCTTTAAGGGCGCTTTGGGCCACATCGCCTGTGTAAACAACACGCCCGGCAACGTCCATGCCGCTCACAAAATTCTGGCCAGGTGTGGCGACAAAGGTGCCTTTGACCAGGTTACCGCCCAGACGGGTTTCCATCATTGCACCAGTGATGGGGTCTTTGTAGGTGGTGATCTGGATTACGGGCTGTCGCTGCTCGGCATTCGCGCCAACTCCCTCCGTGATGGCGTTGCCTGCGTTGATCAGGTACGCGCTGCCCTCGGCATAGCCGTTGGCGGACAGCCCGGAGGCCACGTTTTGCTGCGCCAGCGCATGCATGGGGTCGGCATAGCCTTCGGCCTTGTAAATCGCGCCCATGGGATGCCCGACGATGTTGCCAACGACCTCCCATGCGAACTTATAGCCCGCGCCCAAGGGGTAGGCCCATGAAGGTGTGCTGTCCATCTCGCTGAGCTGGGCCTGCAATTTGGGGCTGGTGTAGACATCTACATCGCCGGGATGATCCTGGGCCGCTCCTACCGTGGTGTAGCGCCTAGCTTGAAACTGGCCAGGCGACAAGTCGTAGTTGTCTTGCAGCTCACCCAAGCCCTTGGCTCGAAATTCCTCTTTCAGGCTCGCAAATTCGCCGAGCTGGATTTGCCTGGCAATGCCAGGTCCGTCAATGTTCATGCCCGACAGACCATAGAACTTGCTGGCAAGCTCCCATAAGGAACCGCCCAAAGAATGACCCGAACCGTCTATGGCGGCGCGTATATCGTCAAGTGAGAGGTCCTTACCCGCTGCGCTATTTTTAATTTGCAATATCGCCTCACCCACAAACCGGATGGCATCGGTAAGTTGAGGATCCCACTGACCAGCAGCCAAGGCCGCATCGGCACGACGAAAATCACCCGCAAAGTTGGAGAGTTCCGAGCCACGCATTCCTATGCGGTAGTGGCCTGCGCTGTCGGTGTACAGCTGGGCAGCGAAGTCGGAGCTGGTAGCATGAAATCGCGTGACCTCGATAGGTCGCCATCCATTGACTACCGCGGCAGTCGCAGAATTGTTGGTGTCGTAGGCTGCGCCTGCATTGGCGGCATAAGGCAGAAATTGCGCGGTGACATCAGTGGCCATGACAGTGCTTCTGAATCTGTTGTTAACTTACTTGCCAAGCTGCGGCAGGGCTTGCCTGAGCAGGTTCTGGAATTGCGCATAACCCTGTTTGTCGACCTGGCGAATCTTGTCAACAAAGGCCTCTGGCAAATAAATGACATGGCCGTAGTCTGTGCGCAGATCTCTTTCTTCGTCTTTACGAGTTTCTCCTGGCTTGTCCAGCACCAAAACAAACTGATTTGCCCCCTGTTTCTCGCCACGCGGATTGCTAAAGAACCCCATCGACCCTTCCATGCTCAGGTAGTTGTAGCCGGGCAGCAACGCTTCGATGTATTGAATCTCTCGATAAGCCGCGATGGGCCAGACAGGCTTGTTGCCTTTGACGCCGACAAGGCCCCAGCCACGGAATTTGGTTTGCCTACCGGGGCGCTCAGCTTCGTATTTTTCTGCCTCGCTTGGAGTTGGAATCCTATTGCGGGAGAGCAAATGCTTCGAGCTTTCAATCATGTAAAAAGCTCCATAGCTGTACTTGGTATCCGACACACTGGGCAACTTCAAACTGGACTTGTAATAAATCTCAAAACCATGGGCCGTGCGGCGGCTGCAGGCTTCCTTGTTACCGCCAAAGCCGCAGTTCTCCGAACCTTCCTGCACGGGCTTGTAGGCGATGGCTTCTGCGCCGCGCAGAGTCTTGTCGATGAACTCGGGTGGCATGCAATATGCAGCAGCAAACTCAGGCGTGACCACCCACAGGTATTCGTCTTTGGTGTAGCGTGCCTTACCTGGCCGCGGGCCGCTGTAGTAGCCGTCTGGGCAGTTCTGGTATTTGGCCTTGATTTCGGCCTCATTCAGTGGCCGGCTTTGCTCGTTGTCTGCCATCGCGGTAAGGCTGGACAGGCCAAAGATTGCCATGATCAATAACTTGGCAATCTCGGGTGAGTAACTCTTGATTTTCATGCTTGTTTGCTCCACAAAGATTTATTGGCCGCTGTTGTACAGGTAGCAGCAAGGCTGCCCCAGGTCGGCATATATGCTATGAATTTGATAGTCCCAGACGGAATACCAACCGGGGCTGGAGGCCGCTTCGGCGCCGACCCCTTACCCGTGTCGGCCTGCATCTGTGCATCGCGCGTGTCGATCACCCCATCGGCGTTGAAGTCGATCACCAGCAGGCTTTGGGCATAGCCCTGCGCATCGCTGGCAGCCACCCATTCAGTGCGTTCCAGGTAGGCGTCATGGTCGATGTTCTTGAGCGCCTCGGTCAGCTGCACCTGCGCATCCTTGGCATGCACGATGAGACGGCCGAACTGCTGGCTCTTGAAGTCCACCGCCTCGCCCGCGCTGCCCTGGATGGCCGCGGCCTGGCTCCAGGCCCGCTCAACCAGGCCACTTTTGCCGGCCGTTACTTCGCGCTCGCTGGCGCTGGCGTCAGCCTCGCTTTGCACCAGTTTCTCAAAGTGTTCGAACTGGGTGTCCACCAGCCACTGCGGGGCGATGCCGCCGTTGTCCTGCAGCAAGGCCAGCACGCGAGCCATGGCGTCCGTATCAGCCAGGTTGACAAAGAAGCTGGTGGCGCCGTCGGGGTTGGGCAGGGTGAGGCTGACCTGGTTTTCGGAGTAATGGACCGAGGGCAGCATATTGGGGTTGATGGCCAGCAATTGGCTAGCCGGGGTGTCGGGGTGGTCTTGCAGGGTTTGGGCGTTGATGCTGTCCACCATCTGTTCGAGCATGTGCTGGACGTTGCTGGCCACGCCGGCGGCGATGCGCGAGCGGACACGACTCAACGTGAGTGCATAGCCGCCAGGCCGGATTTCAAGATTCCTCGTGTACGCCATTTTTACCGGGCAGTGCAAGACACACTCCCGCCTCCGCTTGTTTAACAAAGCGGCGCAATGTCTGCCGGGTTGGACTGGGGGGAAGCGCAGAGGCCGTGGACGTTCCCAATCGCTATGGCAACGATGTGGGCGAAACCGGGCTCTGGCAATCCCGCTATCCTGGGGCTCTCGCCCTTTAGACCGGAGACTTTGCGCCCCCGCCTTTCGACGGGTTTGCCTTTTCTGAACACTGGTTTCAACTATATGACAAATGCAACCGATGCCATATCCCCCAAAGGAGGGGTAGCCCTAGAAATTAGTCGTTTCTGGAATACAACGGACCATTTTTGTCTCGGGCAATGAAAACAGGGCCGAAAGATACAAGTCCGAGTCCTGTCGGGGGCGCCAAAACGTCAAAAACCCGCATACCTTGCGGCATGCGGGTTTTTTTGTTGCCTCAATCAGCGCTGTACCGTCTTGCCACTGTCATCGGAAAGAACAATCTCGACACGCCGGTTCAACTGGCGATTCGACGCCGTATCGTTGGCGGCGACCGGATAAGCCTCGCCATAGCCGCGGATGGCAATACGCTCGCGGGCCACGCCCAGTTCCTGCAAGGTGCTTCGCACGGCATTGGCGCGGCGCTCGGACAATTCCTGGTTATGCGCGGTGGTTCCGGTGCTGTCGGTAAAGCCCTCAACCAGCACGGTACGTTGCGGATTTTGCTGCAGCACCAGGGCCAGCTTTTGCGCCGTGCGCATGCCATCCGGATTCAGGCGCGCCAGGTCGGTGCCAAACAGCACGTCGCCGAGGGTGATGACCATGCCGCGTTCCGTCTTTTTGGCAGCCAGGTCAGCCAGCTGGGCTTCGAGTTGCGCGGCGCGTGCCTGTGCTTCCTGCGTCTTGCGCTGGGCTTCGGCTGCCTCGCCCTGGGCTGCCTGCGTGGCCAGCTTGGACCGCTCCGCGCTCATTTTGGCTACGTTGGCCTCGTTCGTGCGCTGATCCAGCAGAATCTGATCGCGCTCCTTGCCGGCATTGGCAACGCTCGCCTCGGCCGCTTTCTGTTTTCCCACTTCCTGCGCCAGCGCGATCTTTTGCCTGGCCAGGTAAGCCAGCTTGTCGATCTTTTCAGTGCTGTCGTCATGGGCCGCCGCGGCATTGGCCTGGTCCAGCGCCTCACTGGCCTGCTTCATTTCCAGCGACGCGTGGCTGGCCACGTTCGGGTTGCCTTGCGCCATCCGGTAATCGCTGCGCGTCTGATCCAGCAGGCTGGTGGTTTTGGGCGTGGAACTGCAAGCACCGACGAGTACGGCAACGGCTAACAGAGTGGGCGTCAAGTAAAACTTTTTCATGATGGAATCCTTGGGGTGACAGCGGCGCCAAGCGTTGGCGCCACCGGATGTTGCAGGCCTTGCTGGTGCGTGCTTCTTATTTGAGGGTGCGATCCAGTTCCTCGCGCAAGACGCGGATATCGTCTTGCAAGGCATTGGCCGCCGCTTGCGCCTTGGCCGAGTTGGCCTTGCCTTGCGCCAGCTTGGCGTCCGCCTGCGCCTGGCCCGCCAGATCAACTGCCAGCTTGTAATCCTTGGCTGCCATCGCCTTGTTGGCCAGGGCCATTTTTTCGCGCGCTGAATTCATCTCGACCGGTGCAAATTCCGCGCCGCCGGCGCCGGCGGCATTTTCGACCGCCGCTTTGGAAACGGCGACATCGGCGGTTGCCGGTGTTTTCAGGCTGCTGCACCCAGCCGTCAGAACCACGGCCGCGCCATACAGGACGATGAGCCATCGTTTTGAATTTCTTGTCATCATTTCTCTCCAGTGAAACACGCATCGAATGTGGGATTACCCTCGATGCTTTGTTTATAGGCGGTAGTTTTGGTATGGTCTGTACGTTGACGCACGCAGCACCGGTTTTTTGCGCATTGCCACTGCGCAGCGTGGCCTGGCGGCACTGAAAATCAGGCTCTGTGCGTCAACGCACTGAAGAAGAAAACCATGGCACCATGTGTGCACGCGGCCGCACACGCAACAAGGAGCCCCCATGCGACACTGCAACGTTTCTCGATTCACGCGCGGCCTGTGCGCCGCCGTGATGCTGGCTGGCGGCATGATGGCCGCCACGCCTGTCCTGGCCCAGGCCAAGTCCGTGCAGACGCCCTACCAGAACCCGAAGGCGCTGATCGATATCTATCTGGATGATCCGCAAAAACTGGGTTCCGCCCTGTACTGGCTGCGCGCGCTGGTCAACCCGCTGACCGAGGCGCCCTACAGCATGTTCCCCGAGGACATGAGCATCATTGTGCTGATGCACGGCACCGAGATCGTGGCGCTGGCGCGCAAGAACGAGGAGCGCTACCAGGAGGTCGTGCAACGCATGCGCTACTACGCCGGCATGGGCGTGAAATTCAAGGTCTGCGGCCTGGCCCTGCAGGATTTCCAGTACACCGCCAAGGACCTGCACGATTTCGTGGAGGTGACGCCCTCGGCCATCACCGAACTGATGCACTGGCAAAACCGTGGTTATGCCCTGATCTCGGCCCAGGTGAACGAAAAGAAATTTTCGATTGAACAGATCCGCTAAGCGAAAACGGAGCCCAGGGCCCCGTTCACGGAAAATCCTGGCGATCTGTTGCCATCAGCCCCCAGCCGGGGCAGGACCCACGCCCGGCCAGATCGATGCCATGCGCATCCAGGCCTCTTTCAGGCCACGTAGCCCGGATTGGGCAGCACGCCTTCGACCTTGGGCATGTTGAGCTTGCGCGCCGGCACCTTGCCGCCGCCGGACTTGAGCCAGGTCTCGACCACTTCCCACACCGGCTTGTTGCCAGCGCTCTTGGCCTCTTCAGCCACCGGCGCCCAGCCGGCCACCATGTAGGTCTTGTCGGCCTCGATCAGCTTGCTGCCCAGGCGCATGTCGTTGATGCGCTTGCCCATGCCGGCCATCGGGTTGCAGGTGTACTGCAGGCCGCCCACGCGCACCATGTCACCGCCCTGCTGGTAGTAGGGATCGGGGTTGAACAGGTTGTCGCACACGTCCTCCAGCACCGTCTTGATGGTTGCGCCCGTCATCGGCGTCAGCGTGGCATACGAATAGGTGGTGGCCGTCATGTCCATCAGCCATTCGCGTGTGATGGCCTGGCCCGGCAGCAAGCTGGTACCCCAGCGAAAGCCCGGCGAGAAGGCAATGTCGGCGCCCTGCACGTCAATCAAGGCATCGAGCAGCAGCTGGTCGCCGGTGCCGTTGAAGTTGCCGCGGCGGTACAGCGTGCCCTCGGTGATGGCCAGCTTCTCGGCCAGCTTGGCCTCATACGGCGCGCGGACCTTGGTGATGAGCGCATCCATCTCCTTGTCGGCTGGCAGCATGTTGGAAAAAATGGGCAGCAGTTTGTAGCGGAAATCGCTGACCTTTTTGTCCTTGACGTCAAAGTCGAGCACGCCCAGGAACTTGCTGTTGGAGCCGGCGTTGGTGACGATGGTCTTGCCCCCCTTGTTGCTCACCAGCGAGGCCACCGGCATGCCGTCGTGCGTGTGACCGCCCATGATGGCGTCAATGCCCGCCACGCGGCTGGCCATCTTCAGGTCCACATCCATGCCGTTGTGCGACAGCACCACCACCACCTGCGCGCCCTTGGCCCTGGCCTCATCCACCATCTTCTGCATGTTCTCGTCCTGGATGCCGAAGGCCCAGTCGGCGACCATGTAGCGCGGATTGGCAATGGGCGTGTAGGGGAAGGCCTGGCCGATGATGGCGCAGGGCACGCCATTGATCTCGCGGATCACGTAGGGCTTGAACACGGGGTCGCCAAAGTCGTTGGTCTTGACGTTTTGCGCCACGAAGTCGATCTTGCCGGCAAAATCCTTCTCGACGATTTCCTTCACGCGCTCCATGCCATAGGTGAACTCCCAGTGGCCGGTCATCACATCCACGCCCAGCAGCTTGCAGGCGTCGACCATGTCCTGGGCGTTGGTCCACAGCGAGGTGGCCGAGCCCTGCCAGGTGTCGCCGCCATCGAGCAGCAGCGCGCCGGGACGACTGGCCTTGAGGCGCTTGACCAACGTGGCCAGGTGCGCAAAACCGCCGACCTTGCCATAACGGCGGGCGGCCTTCTCGAAGTCGAGGTAAGTCAGCGCATGGGCCTCGGCGCTGCCGGGGCGGACTTTGGCGGTGCGCAGCAGATGTTCGCCCACGAGGTGCGGCAACTGGCCTTTCATGCTGCCGATGCCGAGATTGACGTTCGGCTCGCGGAAGTAGATCGGCTTGAGCTGGGCATGGCAATCCGTCATGTGCAGGAAGGACACGCTGCCGAACTTCGGGATGTCATACAGCCCCTTGGCCGCCGTCGCGGCGTCCGCCTCGGCGTAAGTGCCCAAGCCCATGCCCGCCATGGTGCCCGCGCCCAGCACCTGAAAAAACTCGCGTTTGGTTAAATTCATAAATCAGCAACTACTGAATTAAAAGGGAATAAAAAGACCCGGGACCAGCCCGAGTCGCGATCGGCTTACTGGTTGACCGGTGATTTCGGATCAAGCAACAGGGCCACAATGTGCCTGACCTGCTGCTCGTCCAAAATCCCCTTGTGACCTGCTCTGGGCATATTGGAGCAGGCGTTGTAGGCCCTGGCATTCCAGATCTTGCCCCAGGTGTATTCCACTATGGCCTTGGACGCCTGGCTGGCCGGATCTGCCACGCCGCGAATCTTGCCGTAGTTGTACAGGCTCGGGCCGATGGTGCCAAAGGAAATTTCCTTTTTGTCGATCTGGTGGCAGTTGTAGCAATTGCCGCCATTGGCTGAGCCCGCCGCATCGGTCCAAGTCATGCCGCGGCCGCTTTGCGCAATTTTTTCGCCTTCTTTCCAGTCACCCAGAAATTTGCCGTCGGACGGCCACTTGATGGCTTTCAGATTGGCCGCTTCGATCGCCTGCGCGACTTTTTCATCGATCGGCTTGCCGGCCACATCGGCTGCACTGCACTCGCGGTTGGCATCGTCCTGGATCAGGCGATCCACCTTGGCTTGACCCTCGTCACGAAAAGACGCCTTGGTGATGTCGTCCGCGAGCTTGTCGAGCTCGGGGCCGGAGGGCATGACGGCGCAACCGGCCAAAAGAACAGCAACGACGGGTGCCAGGTATTGAATGGTTTTTTTCATGATGCAGTCTCGTTAACGCTTGATGGCCGGAGCAATGGATTCGCCACCCTTGCCGTTCACGCCCATGTAGACACCCAGCGCGATGGTCGCGTCGCTGCCAAACAGGGGATAGGGAAAACGTTGCTGCCGGTAGCAATCGTTCAGACGCAACTGCATACCCCACATCTGGCCATTGGACACGCGATAGGCGGGCCACGCACCAAAGCCGTTGCCCGCGCCCGGGTTCTTCGTCAGGTTGGGCAGGTCTTGCAGACGGATGCGCTTGTCTTCCGCACCGTGGCATGAGGCACAGGCGAAGTCATGGGAGCCACTGCGGGCGAAAAAGAGCCGCTTGCCCACCTCATACATGGTTTTCTCTTGCACATGATCCTGGGGCAGATTGAATTTCATGCCTTTTGATTCAGCCGATATCCAGGCCACGAGCGCCGTCACATTGTTTTGCTCGCCCCTGCCAAAAGGTGTCTTGGCAATCTCGGCCGCATTAAAACCCTGCAGGGTCTCCATGCAGGTCAGCAGGCGGGATTCCAGATCCTGCACCCGCTTGGTATCCGCAAAATAGCGGGGCAATTCCACAAAAGCGCCCTTGACGACACCGGGGCCCTTGCCCAGGTCGCATTTTTCAAGCGATTCTTTCTGGGGGCCGCGCTTTTGCTTCCAGAGGTCTTCGCCCTTGGCTTCAAACAGTTCCGCGGGGTTGCCGTCCTGCAGCATGGCACGGTATTCGGCTATGCCGTCCGCGGCGGACTTTTGGGCCCACACCGTGCCCATGCTTGCGCTGGCCAAAACCGCCGCGATCAGTAGGTTGGTCTTTTTCATCATCACCCCGTCGAATTGTCATGGAGCCAAACACGAAACGGAGGAGAGCAAGCTCTCCTCCGTCACCAGCGAAAAGCCGAACTCAGGAAACCGTCGCCTCATCCGAGCGGCTGTCTCCCTTGTTGTCCTTCCAGGAGACGCCTATCTTATCGCCTGCCTTGGCACCCTTGACCGTGAACTGCAGGAACGGGTTCTTGGAAACAGCCGGGCCCCACTCCGCCGTCATGACGGCCTTGCCATTGTGGGTGGCGGTCACCTCGGTGATATGCCAGGCGGGAACGATCTTGCCTGCCGAGTCCTTGCGTTGACCGGACTCCATCTCGTGGCTCATCAAAACACGAACGGTTGCCTTGTCCCCAGCGGCCTGGGCACGAATGCGCATCGGATCTGCCATTTTTCTACTCCTAAATCAGTATTGAATCAAAATTGAATGCTGTCGAGCCGATCAGCCGCCACAGCCGCCGAGCGTGACCTTGACTTCCTTCTTGGCATACAGAGCCTTGCCATCGGCCATCACCGCGACGGCATAGACATCCGAAGACTGGCCCATCTTGGCGCGCGTGGCAAAGTTGGCCTCCACGCTGTCGGTCGCATGGAACATGGCGACGAGGGCTGCCGGATTCTTCTCCACCAGAATCAGAATGTGCTTGGCGCCCGCCAGCGTGGTGCTGGCCGTCAGCGGCACCACGGCACCGTTCTCGGCAATGTCGGGGCCACCGATGGTGACGTCCTTGCTTTCAACCGGTGCGCCGGCGCCCAGCGCCTTGAGGACTTCCGCCAGCGTCTTGGCTTCGAAGGCGTTCTTGTTGTAGGCGGCATGCGCATACTGGGGGAACAAGCCCGTGGATGCCAGCAAGCCCGCAACGATGGCGCTTTGCTTGAGTGTCTCGCGACGTGTTTGCATATCAAATCTCCTTGGTCAAATCGATGCTAATAAAAAAATAAAAGTTGTGCATTCGTACATTCCCTGCTCTATTTTCCCGCACCCGAAGCCAACCACGCACCTATGGTCTTTGCCTCGGCGTCGCTCAAGGTCTGGGCTGGCATGGGAACCGCCCCCCAGACCCCGACACCACCCGACTTCACTTTCCCCGCGAGATACTCCGCCTTGCCCCCGTGCTTTTTGGCAATGTCCATGAAGCTGGGGCCGACAATCTTCCTGTCGATGGAATGACACGCCGTACAGCTGTATTTTTGCGTCAATGCCATCGCTGCCTTGCCGTCGGACCCAGCCGGACCCGGCTCGGCCTTGGTGACGGGCTTGGCAGGCGCCGCAGCGGCCGTTTTGGGAGCGGCGGCCGCTGCGGTGCCCGATATCTGCGCCTTGTCCTCCGGCCTGGTGGTATCCGCGCCATGCTGAGCGCCAACCGGCCGATTCTGCTCCGCAAGATTACCATGCGCGTTGCGCGCAAAGTCCGGCAGGAACGAGGCCACCTTGGGCTCTGGCGCGCAGTCTTTCATGCAAGCCACATTTTTGGTGTCGGGCTTGCTGACACCGTCAAACTCCTTGCCGGGCCACAGGGCGTGCCGGGTCGTCATGCCGTTGCGGTTGGGCATGCGATTCTGGACCTCCGCGATATTTTTGTCGGACAGGGTGAAATCATCCGGAACAATGCCGCCCAGGTTCAGCAAGAAGGCCGTGACGGCGTAGACCTCTTCCGTGGTGAGCGACTTCGGCGCCGTCCAGGGCATGGCGCGGTTGATGTAGTCCCACAGCGTCGACAGCGTGGGCACCTTCATCAAGGTGGTGCGCCCCGGATAGGTCGTGTTCGTGAGATTGGCGACACGGCCTTTCTTGATGTCTTCGGCCGTGGTGCCACCGACCAGCGGGCTGAACACTTCGCCTGATTCGCCAAAAATCCCGTGGCATTGGGCGCACTTGCCCTCCCAGACATCCTGCCCCTTGGCCACTGTGCCCGAACCCGCCGGCAAACCCTTGAAATCCGGCCGCACATCGATATCCCATGCGGCGATCTCCTTGGGCGTCGCAACCCGGCCCACCCCGGGGTAGCTGCCGCTGGCCTGCGCACCGGCGAAGCTCGCCGCGGCGAGCATGGCTGCGGCGAGAACTGCCTTACGAAACCTGAACATTTTTCACCTCGCCGTTTTCCTGCACCAACCAGGATTGGATGGCATTGTTGTGATAGATCGAACGTGTGCCGCGCACCGCGCGAAGCTGCTTGTAGGTCGGCTGGACGTAACCGGTCTCGTCCATGGCGCGGCTTTGAATGATGGCGGGCTTGCCGTCCCATACCCAGTCCAGGTTGAACCGTGTCAGCGCCTTGGTCAGCACCGGCGACTCCAGTCGCGCCGTGCGCCAGTTGCGGCCCCCGTCCACCGACACATCCACTTTTTTGACCTTGCCGCGGCCCGACCAGGCCAGGCCGGTGATGTTGTAGAAACCCTTGTCCAGCAGCACCTGGCCGCCCGACGGCGTGGTCACCACGCTCTTGCACTCCTGAATGCTGCTGTACTGGCGATGCATGCCATCCGGCTGCAAATCGATGTAGTGAACCGCTTCGTCCTTGGCGGCATAGGGCTTGTCGCCCACTTCCACGCGGCGCAGGTACTTGACCCAGCTCACGCCCTGCACACCGGGCACGATCAGACGCAAGGGATAACCCTGCTCGGGCCGCAGCATCTCCCCGTTCTGGCCGTAAACCACCAGCACCTCGCCCGATTTGATCAGGCTCATGGGAATGGTGCGGGTCATGGAGGAGCCATCGGCGCCTTCGGCCAGCACAAACTTGCCGTTCTTCAGGTCGGCCCCCGCCAGCTCCAGCAAGGTGATGAGTGGCACGCCCGTGAACTCGCTGCACGAAATCATGCCGTGGGTGTACTGGACCGTCGGCACCGCCACATTGCCCCAATCGACTGCGGTATTGGCGCCGCACTCGATGAAGTGAAAACGCGACACCGAGGGCAGACGCATGATCTCGTCCACGGTGAACACCTTGGGCGACTTGACCATGCCATTGATCATGAAGCGGTGCTTGGACGGATCGATATCCCACCAGCCCTGGTGATGCCGCTCAAAATGCAAGCCGCTGGGCGTGACGATGCCGAACAGCGACTGCAATGGCGCGAACGACACCGAGGCCTGCGTGGTCTGGGTCAGGCCCGGGCTCTGGCGGCGCTGCACATTGGCTTCATATTGGGAGGGTTTGCCGTAGCCCCCATCGGCCGCCACACCCTGGCCCAGGCCCTTGCTGTGCTCGGGCAGATTCAGGATATTGGGGTCTCCGCCTTCCGTCGGCACGGGGTTTCCCTGCGCCAGGGCGGCAGGCACGGCCACCCCGGTCGCGGCCGCGGCAAAAGCGCTGCGAATGAAGTCGCGGCGCCCATGGCGGGCCTCTGCAAAAACAGTTTTTATCCCGTCTCGGCTCAAAAAACTCTCGGGCGCCTTGAGTATCCTGCCTGAGCTCAAGTCTTGTTGATTCACACGGTTTCCTTTGATAAGTTGCTTGTGGCCTGGTTCTGTATCTCTGCCTGGATCTGCCGGGTCAGCCCGCATGCACCTTGCGATCCTGTTCCAATTCAATGGCGATCTGGGAACAAACCGCCTTGCACACCAGCACCGCGAATTCATCCGCGATGCGGTAAAACACCTGCGTCCCGCTACGCCGCTTTGCCACCACTCCCGACCGGTACAGCATGTTCAGATGCTGGGAAATATTGGGTTGCGCCACTTCGATCAGGTTCAGCAAATGGGTGACGTTCTTCTCGCCATGACACAGCTCACTGATGATGCGAAGCCGGATCGGCGTGGACAGCAGCCCGAACAGCTCTGCGGCACGCTCAAAAACCTGCAAGGACATCTCGGATGGGGATGCATCTTTTAATCTAACCATAATAATATCCGAATACACTAATATAAACCACGAATTGGAAGCCGAACATGGGGTTTCTACTAGTCATCGGATTTTTTGGACCGCTTACTTGAAGCGATAGTGATCGCGATTCAGGACAGCCGAGATCGCCGTCACCTCCTCCGGAAACAGGCCGAGGTTGAGCTCGGTATTGCATTGCTCCACCATGCCGCGCAGCACGCCCGGCGCATTGATGCGGCCCGCGGGCCGGTAAATGGCACTGCCATCGCCGCCCACTTTCTGCTGGTGGCAAGCCGCACACTTGTGCTCTGCAATCAGCTTCTCCCCCAATTTGAGATCCGCGCCCTGATACAGAACCGGTGTTTGGGCACCGGCCGAGGTCACGATCCACAGCAGCAGCAGGGGAAAAGTTGATTTGCTCATAAAACGCAAGCGTACAGGAAGGCGTCCATTTCATGCAAGCTCTCTTTGAGAGACAGCCGGATGTCCAGGCGCGCCCATTGACAACACTCGATCACCAGAAGGGCCGAAAGTTTTCACCTTCGACCCTTTGGAGCCCGCGGCTTAAAACTTCCAGCCGTAGGCGATGCCGATGGCGTTCTGCTTCATTTTGAGGTCAACCGGGTAACCGGCGACAGTTTGGCCATTGCCATTCGAGACACCGGCGATGCTTTCGTTGAAGGCATGCATGTAACTCACCGTCAACTCGGACTTGTTGGCCAGCGTCCATGTGCCTCCAAGCGTCACATGCTTTTCAACGGTCGCCGGCGCCAGAATGTTGAAATAGGTGTTCTGGCTGGTAATCGGCATCTTGCCGTAGTTGAAGCCCGCACGCAGCGTCAGGCTCGGGCTGTATTCGTGCGATACGCCGAGCTTGAGAATCGTCATGTCAGTCCAGCCAAAGCCGGAACCGTTGCTCGGGCCCATGGGGGTTCCGGAAACAGCCGGGAAAAGCGTGCCGGGGTTCGAGACGGACTTGATGCTGCCGTAGCTGATCTGGCTCAGATCAAGGGCCACCGTGGTTTTGGGCGTGGCTTTGACCGCCACCCCAAAACCAAAACTTTCAGGAATATCGAAGCCACCCTCCTCGGCCAGGAGTCCTTTGTATTTGTCGAATTTCGACATCTGACTGCGGCTTTGATAAACCGCGCCCAAGGTGACGGTTGGCGATACCTGGCCCGTCCAGCCGAACTTCAAGCCCCATCCGGTCGAGACATCCTCGCCGCGATTGGTCACCGAGCCCACATATCTGCTGTTGTTGGTGTTGTCGAAAGCTTCCAGGCCTTTGGCTTCAAAAGTCTGGCGGATCAGGTTCAGCGAAGCACCGAACGAATGATTGCCAATCTTTTTCGAGACTGTCGGGGCAATGAACAATTGCTCAAGGTTGGTGTAGGTGTTGGATCCGGCCGAGGTAATGAGATTGGTGCCATAGTTGGTGTTCATGCCGCCATTGCCGTACACCACCACGCCGACGGCCATGTCGCTGCCCATCATGCGGTTGTAAGCGAACTCCGGGACCAGGAAGTTGCGCTGATCACTACGGTAGTCCCCGGCAGCGACACCCTGATAGGCAGAGGTGTAGGTGACCGTCCGATCCGGCATGAACAGGTCCACGCCAAAGTCGATGCGATTGCCTACATCGACCATGCCGGCAGGGTTCGTCGCCGCGGCCATGGCATCCTGCGCCAAAGCGATGCCGACCCCGCCCATGCCCTTGGATTTCATGCCGTAACCATGCGAAAAGTAGCCATTGGTGGCCATGGCCGCCGTCATGGGGCCGGCAAGGACCGCCAGCGCGGCCAGATTACGAACCGCTTTTGCTGTTTTTGACTTGCTCATCAACTGTCTCCTCTTTAGTGGTGGTGTGTCTACGCGTGAAACTGTCAGAACTCGCCCCTGGAAGCGCGCTCCATCATTTGATAGATGGTCTCGCGCACTTTCCAGGCTTCCTCCTTCAAGGGAGACGGCAGCTTGCGACCCATCTTGACCATCATGTCCATGTTCAGGGTGTAGATCCACAAGCCATCTTCCTTCTCGACCACCGTCAATCGGCACGGCAGGTAGGCCGCCATGTGCGGGCTGAAATCCACCATCATGCGGGCCGTTGCAGGCGAGCAATACGAGTAGACCTTGAGGAATTTCTGCTTGATGCCGGTACGCGACTCGAGCTCCTTGGACAGGGGCAGCTCGCCCACGCCCTTCATGTTGCGCTCGGTGGAAATCTGGGCAAACACCTGCTCGATGTCACTCACGGTCACGCCGGGCCTGACCTTGCGCTCCCAGGTGGTGGCCACGGCAATATCGCCCTCTGCATCAACCCAGCGATCCCACATCTTGCTGGCTTCGGCACCGGCGCCGTCCTCCAGCTTGCCGAGGGTACCGATGGTGCCGCATCCGGTCAAAAGCACGGCCACCGCCAAGGGCAGCCATTTCAATAAATTTCTCAAAACATTCACTTGCAGTTCCTTGGTTCAGTGGGGTTGCCGTCGATCGGGAGGTCGTCATGGGCAGCAGGGTTGGCCTGACGCCGATGTGCAGCAATGGTCCGCCAACCATCGTCGCGTGAACATTGGGAACAACCCTATACCCTGCGGGGTAGGGTAATTAACCGGAAGGCCGTTTCATTCCTGCCGGCGGGGCAATCTGGCAAACTGAGGGGGTTTCAACCATCACAACAATGGATTCCCATGGCACCCAAAAGCACTCCGCTCCAACCCGAGGCTCCAGCACCCGTCTCCTCCTACCGTGCAGATCACCAAAAGGATGTGGTGAACCGCTTGCGCCGGATCGAAGGACAGGTGAGGGGATTGATCGACATGATCCAAGGCGGACGGTCATGCGAGGAAGTGGCGTTGCAAATGTCGGCGGCCCGCAAGGCCATGGACAAGACTTTTTACCGGATGATGGCCTGCTCCGTGATGGAAGCCGTTTACGATTCCGAATCCGAAGCGCAAGCCATTGTCGAGGTGGAGCGCTCGGCCCGCATCCTGGAAAAATTCGGTTGATGGGCAATGCGCGTCAGCATCTCGCGTGACGTGCCCTCTCACCCGCTTGCGGCCCACTCATCAAAAAGAAAATCCCACCTGGGTGGGATTTTTTCGGGGCGAAGTGCCCTCGCATCCTCGCTCCACGAGGCGGACCGGCGCGTCGTCCGGTCGCCTGGGAAGCACGAATCACTTGGCGCCGGCAAGCACCCATGATGCGAGTGCCTTGGCGTCGGCATCGCTCAACGCGGCCTGCGCCGGCATGGGAACAGGACCCCATTTGCCGGAACCGCCCTTTTTGATGCTGGCCGCCAGCAGGGCCTCGGCATCTTTTTGTCCACCGTATTTTTTGGCAACGTCCTGGTACGCCGGACCGACCAGTTTCTTGTCCGCCGCGTGGCACGCCAGGCAAGCATTCTTTTGCGCCAACTCCTTGCTGGCGAACGCAGGCGAAGACACCAGGACAACAGAGGTCATGAGGATCGGGAACAGTTTCAATTTTCTCTCCATAAAAAAAGTTTTGCGAATATAACTCATAACTGATATTAAGGACTCCGCCCGGAGCTCCGCATCTGGAGCTCAAGCTGGCGCTTCAGGCGTAGCGCTGCGCCATGGCCTCCATCGACAGGGGCTTGATCCTCGACCCTTGTCCCGCGCAGCCGAAGGCCTCGAAGCGCGCCTTGACAATGCCGCGCGCCGCCTTCTTGGCGGCCGTCAGGGCCTTGCGCGGATCAAACTCGCTGGGCTGCTGCGCGAACACCTGGCGCATGGCACCGGTCATGGCCAGGCGAATATCGGTATCGATGTTGATCTTGCGCACGCCGCTCTGGATACCGCGCTGGATTTCCTCCACCGGCACGCCGTAGGTCTCCTTGATGTCCCCGCCGTACTGGCGGATGATCGCCAGCCACTCCTGCGGCACGCTGCTTGATCCGTGCATCACCAGATGGGTATTGGGGATTTGCGCATGAATCGCCGCGATCCGATCAATCGCCAGAATGTCGCCGGTGGGCTTGCGCGTGAACTTGTAGGCGCCGTGACTGGTGCCGATGGCAATCGCCAGCGCGTCGACACCGGTCTGGGCCACGAAGTCCCTGGCCTGCACCGGATCGGTCAGCATCATGTCGTGCGTGAGCTTGCCCTCGGCGCCCACGCCGTCCTCCTCGCCCGCCTCACCGGTTTCCAGGGAACCCAGGCAACCCAGTTCGCCCTCCACCGACACGCCGATCGGGTGCGCCATGTCGCACACGCGGCGCGTGATAGACACGTTGTACTCGTAGCTGGCCGGCGTCTTGGCGTCCTCCATCAGCGAGCCGTCCATCATCACGCTGGTGAAACCCGAGCGGATCGACTGCATGCACACCGCAGGCGAGGCGCCGTGGTCCTGGTGCACCACCACGGGAATGTCGGGGTGCGTCTCCACGGCGGCCAGCATCATGTGGCGCAGGTAAGCCTCCCCCGCGTATTTGCGGGCACCGGCCGAGGCTTGCAGAATGACCGGGCTGTCGGTGTCGGCCGCCGCCTCCATGATGGCCAGAATCTGCTCGAGGTTGTTGACGTTGAAAGCGGGAACGCCATAACCATGTTCGGCTGCATGGTCCAGCACCTGCCTGAGGGATACGAATGCCATTGCTTTTCTCCAGTCTTTCGGTTTCAATGAAAATTTCAAACAAAATCATGCTCCAGCCCTTGTAAAACAAGCGCAGGTAGCTATCTTTTTTATAGCAAATCAGGCGGCGCAGCGCCGCGCCAGGATGTCGAACGCCGGTAGCGTCTTGCCTTCGAGCACCTCCAGAAAAGCGCCGCCGCCCGTGGAGATGTAGCCCACCTTCGATTCAATGCCGTATTTGGCAATCGCGGCCAGGGTGTCGCCTCCGCCGGCAATCGAGAAGGCGCTGGAGTCGGCAATGGCCTGGGCGATGGCCCGCGTGCCGTTTTCAAACGCGGCAAACTCGAACACGCCCACCGGCCCGTTCCAGACGATGGTGCCGGCGGCCTTGAGCTGTGCCGCCAGCCGGGCTGCCGTTTGCGGGCCGATGTCAAGAATCAGGTCGTCATCGGCCACCTCGGTCGCGGCCTTGACGGTGGCCGGCGCATCCGCCTTGAAGGACTTGGCGGTGACCACATCGCTGGGGATCGGCACTTCGGCGCCACGGGCTTTCATGGCGTCCATCACGGCCCGGGCCTGCGCCACCAGAGCGGGCTCGGCCAGGCTGTTGCCGATCTTCAGGCCCGCCGCGAGCATGAAGGTGTTGGCAATGCCGCCGCCCACGATGAGCTGGTCCACCTTGTGGCCCAGGCTCTCGAGAATGGTGAGCTTGGTGGACACCTTGGAGCCGGCGACGATGGCCACCAGCGGGCGCTGCGGGCCGGTCAGCGCCTTGGAGATGGCATCCATCTCGGCCGCCAGCAGGGGACCGGCGCAGGCAATGGGCGCGTACTCGGCGATGCCGTGGGTCGAGGCTTCGGCCCGGTGCGCGGTGCCAAAGGCATCGTGCACAAAAATATCGCACAGCGCGGCCATCCTGCGGGCCAGTGCCTCGCTGTTCTTCTTCTCGCCCGGGTTGACACGGCAGTTCTCCAGCATGACGAGCTGCCCCGGCGCCAGCGTGACGCCGTCCACCCAGTGGGAGACCAGCGGCACCTCGCGGCCCATGAGCTCCCCCAGGCGGGCGGCCACCGGCACCAGCGAATCCCGGGGCTTGAACTCGCCTTCGGTGGGCCGCCCCAGATGCGAAGTCACCATCACGGCGCCCCCCGCGTCCAGCGCCATCTGGATGCAGGGCATGGAGGCCCGGATGCGCGTGTCTTCGGTGATGCGGCCCGCCTCATCCTGCGGCACGTTCAGGTCGGCCCGGATGAAGATGCGCTTGCCCTGGGCAAAGCCGCTGCGGATGACGTCGGTAAAGCGCAGGACCTTCATGCCAGGTCTCCCGCACGGGCCGGTGCCCCCGCATTGTCGGGCATCGCTTTTGTCCTCACGAGCGCGGAAAAATCCTGAATCACACGGTCCGGCTGGCACGCCTCGATCGGCTCCCCCATGTTGTAGCCATAGGGCAGTGCCCAGACCGCCACCGCCGCATTGCGCGCGGTCGCCACGTCGATCGACGAGTCGCCCACGAACAGCGCCCGCGCGCGATGCACATGAAACGCATCCAGGCAGCTCAGGATGCCGGCCGGCTCCGGTTTCCTGGTGGGCAGGCTGTCGCCGCTGACAACACGGTCAAACATCGGCGCCAGCTGGTGCGCATCGAGCACGGTCTGGGTATAGCGGCTTTCCTTGTTGGTAACCACGGCCAGCTTCACGCCCTCGTCGCGCAGTTGCCGCAAGACTTCGCGCACATGCGGATAGAGGTGGCTTCGCGTGCCGCAGCGCCGCTGGTAGTTGCGGTCGAACTCGGCGGCGATCAGGGGCAGGGTATCGGATGCGCGAATGACCTCGACCCCTGTCTTTCCCACAAAGGCCAGCGCCTGGATCAGCAGCTCGCGCGTGCCGTGCCCGATCCAGCGATCGACGCAGTCCTGCTCAACCCTTGCCAGTTCAAAAAACGTCAAGGTGTCATTGACCGCATCGCAAATTTCCGGCGCGGTTTCGATCAACGTGCCGTCCAGGTCGAACATGACCAGATCAAAGGCTTGGGGCGGGGCGTGCTGCATGGCGTCAATTGCTGGATAGAACGATCTGATCGGACAGCCCGGCTGTGTCGGGAACGGCTGGGCTCTGTACCAGCGCGCGCACGGCATCGGCCACCTTGGCGGCCGTGATGCCAAAAAACGGGTACAGGTCCTTGGCCGGCGCCGACTCGCCAAAACTGGCCATGCCGATCACGCGGCCGGTGCGGCCCACATACTTGCGCCAGAAATCGGGGTGCGCCGCTTCCACCGCCACCGCGGGCAGCGACAGCGGCAAGACCATGTCCTGATAAGCGGGGCTCTGGCGGTCAAACACATTGGTGCAAGGCATCGAGACCACGCGGGTGGCAATGCCCTCCTGGGCCAGTTGGGCATGCGCCTGCATCGCCATCGAGGTCTCGGATCCGGTGGCGATGATCACCGCCCTGGGATGGGGCCGCTCGGCCAGGATGTAGCCGCCCTGGCGAATCTTCTGCACCATCGCGGCATCATCCGCCAGCCGCGGCAGATTCTGGCGCGACAGGGCCAGCGCGCTGGGCCCGTCGCGCCGCTCCACGGCGCAGGCCCAGGCCACCGCCGTTTCCAGCCCATCGGCCGGGCGCCACACATCCAGTCCCGGAATGAGGCGCAGGGAAGGCACCTGTTCCACCGACTGATGGGTGGGACCGTCTTCGCCCAGGCCGATGCTGTCGTGCGTGAACACATGGATCACGCGCAGTTTCATGAGCGCGGCCATGCGAATGGCATTGCGCGAGTAATCACTGAAGGTCAGGAAGGTGCCGCCATATGGGATGTAGCCACCGTGCAGGGCCATGCCATTCATGATGGCGGCCATGCCGAATTCGCGCACGCCGTAGGACAGGTGATTGCCCCACTGGTCGCGCCCGGCCTTCACGCAGCCCTTGAAATTGGTCAGGTTCGATCCGGTCAGATCGGCCGAGCCGCCAAAGAGCTCGGGCAGCAATGGGGCCAGGACATCCAGCGCATTCTGGCTCGCCTTGCGCGTGGCGACCGGTTCTGGCTTGCCCGCGATCGACGCCCATGCCGGCTTCAGTCTGGCCGCTAGGTCGGCCGGCAAATCACCCTTCATGCGGCGTTCAAACTCGGCCGCCTGCACGGGGTACTGGGTACGGTAGGCCTCGAAGCGCTGGCGCCACTGCGCCTGGGCCGCCTGGCCGCGCGCCACGGCACTCCATGCGGCCGCCACGTCGGCGGGCACCTCGAACGGGGCGGCAGTCCAGCCCAGCGCCTCGCGCGTGGCTGCCACTTCGGCCGCGCCCAGGGCCGCGCCATGCACATCGTGCGTTCCCGCCTTGTGGGGCGAGCCCTGCCCGATCACCGTCTTGCAGCAGATGAGGGTGGGCTTGCCATCCGGACGCATGCCCTGTTCGCGCGCGGCCCGGATGGCCGCATCCACCGCGGCCGGGTCATGCCCGTCCACGCCGGCGATCACGTTCCAGCCGTAGGCCGCAAAACGGGCCGGCGTATCGTCGCTGAACCAGGCCTCGACATGGCCGTCAATCGAGATGCCGTTGTCGTCGTACAGCGCCACCAGCTTGGACAGGCGCAAGGTGCCGGCCAGCGAGCAGGCCTCATGGCTGATGCCCTCCATCATGCAGCCGTCACCCAGAAAAGCGTAGGTGAAGTGGTTCACGATGGCGTGGCCTTCGCGGTTGAATTCGGCCCCCAGCAGCTTCTCGGTCAGCGCCATGCCCACCGCGTTGGCGATGCCCTGCCCCAGCGGGCCGGTGGTGGTCTCCACGCCCGGCGTCAGGCCGACTTCCGGGTGCCCTGGCGTCTTGCTGTGCAGCTGGCGGAACTTCCTGAGCTCTTCCATGGGCAGCGCGTAGCCGGTCAAGTGCAGCAGGGCGTACAGCAGCATGGAGCCGTGTCCGTTGGACAGCACAAAGCGGTCCCGGTCCGGCCACTGGGGATTGGCCGGGTTGTGCTTGAGGTGCCGGTTCCACAGCACCTCGGCCATGTCCGCCATGCCCATGGGCGCGCCGGGGTGGCCGGATTGGGCCTGCTCGACCGCATCGACCGCCAGCATGCGGATGGTGTCGGCCATGCGGCGGGCCAGCTCGGGTGAAGGTGTATTCATAAGAGTTCAGTCCAATCAATTGAAGGCAGCGCCACGCCCTTCGGGCCCGGGTCTTGTTTCAACCCGTTGGGGAGCAGCGCTTGCCCACTGCGTGCCGCCGCGGTCCGTTCCACAGGATTTCAGGCTTTCAGGAGGCTCTTTTTTTGCGTTCCATCATGCGCCAGACAAAGGGCGTGAAGATCAGCTGCATGGCCAGCTCCATCTTGCCGCCGGGCACCACAATGGTGTTGGCGCGCGACATGAAGGAGTCATTGATCATGTTGAGCAGATAAGGGAAGTCGATGCCTTTGGGCTGGGCGAAGCGGATCACCACCATGCTTTCATCCGGCGCGGGAATCTCGCGCGCGATGAAGGGGTTGGAAGTGTCCACGCAAGGCACGCGCTGGAAGTTCACGTGGGTGTGGGCGAACTGCGGACAGATGTAGTTCACATAGTCGGGCATGCGGCGCAGGATGGTGTCGGTCACGGCCTCGGTCGAGTAGCCGCGCTTGGACTTGTCGCGCCAGAGCTTCTGGATCCACTCCAGGTTGATGACCGGCACCACGCCGATGAGCAAGTCCGGGTGTTGCGCGATATTGACTTGCGGCGTGATCACGGCCCCGTGCAAGCCCTCGTAGAACAGCAAGTCGGTGTCAGCCGGCAGGTCTTCCCACGGCGTGAAGGTACCGGGCTCCTGCTTGTAGGGCGCGGCTTCTTCCGGATCATGCAGGTACTTGCGGCGCTTGCCGTTGCCGACCTGGCCATAGGAGCGAAACAGCTCGGCCAGCTCCGAAAACAGATTGTTCTCGGGACCGAAGTGGCTGAAATTCTTGTTGCCGTCTTTTTCAGCTTCCGCCATGCGCAGCTTCATTTCCTTGCGGTCATACCGGTGAAAGCTGTCACCCTCGATGATGGCCGCGCGCACGTTTTCACGGCGGAAGATGTTTTCAAAGGTGCGGGTCACCGAGGTGGTTCCGGCCCCGGATGAGCCCGTGATGGCAATGATGGGATGGCGTTCAGACATGGTGCGAAGTCCTGGAGATTTGAAATACGTATCGGGCCGAGGCGCCAGGGCTGTTCAAGTGCGAAACAGACTGCGCTCAACGAACAAGGGCGTCACCGTATCCTGCCTGGCAGGCTCGGCGTGGTAGCGCTCGATGCGTTCCACCTCGTTCCTGGAACCGAACACCAGGCCGATGCGCTGATGCAGGGCGGTGGGCATCACCTCCAGAACGGGTTGCTGCCCGGTGCTGGCCCGCCCGCCCGCCTGCTCCATGATGAAACCCACCGGATTGGCCTCGTAGAGCAGGCGCAAACGGCCCGGCTTGGCCAGGTCCTTGGTGTCGCGCGGGTACATGAACACGCCGCCGCGCATGAGGATGCGGTGCGCCTCGGCCACCATGGAGGCAATCCAGCGCATGTTGAAGTCCTTGCCGCGCGCGCCGGTCTTGCCCGCCAGGCACTCGTCCACGTAGCGCTTGACCGGCGGCTCCCAAAAGCGGCTGTTGGAGGCATTGATGGCAAATTCCTGCGTGTCCGCTGGAATCTTCATTTGATGATGCGTCAGCATGAACTCGCCCAGGTTCGGGTCCAGTGTGAAACCGTTGACGCCATTGCCCACGGTCAGGATCAGCATGGTGGTCGGACCGTACAGGGCATAACCCGCGGCAACCTGCTGCGTGCCGGGCTGGAAAAAGTCGGCTTCCTGCACATCGCGGCCTGATTCGGGCGCCCGCAGGACAGAAAAAATGCTGCCCACCGACACATTCACATCGATGTTGGACGAACCATCCAGCGGATCGAACACCAGCAGGTACTTGCCGCGCGGGTACTGGCCCGGAATCTGGTAGGGCAGGTCCATTTCCTCGGAGGCCATGCCCGCCAGGTTGCCGCCCCACTCCGTCACGCGGATGAACACCTCGTTGCTCAGCACATCGAGCTTTTTTTGCGTCTCGCCCTGCACATTGACGGAGCCGCCCGCTTCGGCCGCGTTGTTGCCCAGCACGCCACCGAGCTCACCAAAGGCCACCGCGCGCGCAATCGCCTTGCAGGCCAGTGCCACGTCCAGAATCAGGGCATTGAAGTCGCCGCTGGCGCCGGGGAAGCGGCGGCGCTCCTCGATCAGGAACTGCGTCAGGGTGGTGCGTTTGGACAAGGGCATGGGAGTCTCTCGATGTTGTAATCTGACGGGCTCAGGGCCGGGTCGCGCGGGTCGCCGCTCGGGCACCGCTCCCCGCCTCGTGCCAGCTTCGCAGTTGCGCGAGATTCGTCTGGCTCAAATCGGGCAGCACGCGCAGCGCGGTACTGAAATCGTGATGCGCGGTATAGCGTGTGGGGGTAATGAGGGTGGGCAGGCCGGCCGCGGTGGCGGCACGCAGGCCGTTGCTGGAATCTTCAAACGCCAGGCAGGCGGCGGGCTCCATCTGCAAGGCCGCCAGCATTTGCAGATACACCTGCGGATGGGGCTTTTTGATGGGCGCGGTCGAGGCGTCGCCAATGGCCGCAAAGTTGTACCGCCACGCCGGCCCCATTGCCTGGCGCAAGAGCGCGGCAATGTTGACCGGCGAAGTGGTCGTGGCGATCGCCAGCCGCATGCCTTGCGCCAGCGCCTCCTCCATCAACGCAAGGACCCCGGGACGCAGACTCACGGCGCCGCTGTTGACGGCGCTCTCATATGCAGCCGTCTTGAGCTCATGCAGGCGGTTGACCGTGTCCTGCATGGCCATGCCGTCAACTTCGCGCAGCTGCGGCTGCATCGTTTGCCAGTAATGCACGATGCGCTCCTTGCCGCCGGAGATGTTCAGCAGTTCGGTATACAGCGCCTCGTCCCAGCGCCAGTCCAGGCCGAATTCGGCAAAAGCGTGATTGAAGGCCGCGAGGTGGGCGCTTTCCGTATCAGCCAGGGTGCCATCGACATCAAAAATCAGGGCGCGCAACATGCGGACTTTCCTTGTAAAGGGTGAGAACTGCATTCATCAATCAGTCACACGGATTTACTTTATCGGGCATTAAACATAAACTCAAATCACATTTATTTGAATATTCATCAGTTTTTTCTGATTACTCTTATCCTTCAAGACATGCGCAACTACACCCTCAAGCAAATCCAGACCTTTATCGAAGTCGCACGGGAAAAATCCGTTTCCAAAGCGGCGGAGCGGCTGTTTGTCACACAACCCGCCGTGTCCATGCAAATCCGGCAACTGGAAGATGTGTTTGGCCTGCCCCTGATCGAGCCCATCGGCCGCAACATCCAGCTCACCCGCGCAGGCCAGGAGTTTTTGACTCATTCGATCGCCGCCATGGCCCAGCTCAAGGACCTTGAAGCCACCATGGCCGAGCACGTGGGGATGAAAAAGGGGCATATCGACCTGGCCGTGGTGAGCACCGCCAAATACTTCGTGCCCATGCTGCTGGTGCGCTTTGGCAAGCTACTGCCCGGCATTGACGTGACCCTGCGCATCGACAACCGGGAAAACATACTGGGCATGCTGTCGCGCAATGAGGTGGATCTGGTGATCATGGGCCGCGCGCCCAACACGCTGGACTGCGAGGCCACGCCTTTCGCCACCAACCCGCTGGGCATTGTGTGCGCGCCGGATCACCCCCTGTCGCGCCGCAAACGGGCGCAGCTTGAGGTGCTCAAGGACTATGGGTTTGTGGTGCGGGAGCAGGGATCGGGCACCCGCGCCGCCATGGAACGGCTGTTTGCGCAGCACGAGCTCCCCATGACCGTGGTGATGGAGATGCCCAGCAACGAAACCATCAAACAGGCCGTGATGGCCGGCATGGGCTTGAGCTTCCTGTCGCTGCGCACCGTGCGCCATGAGCTGGCCGCCGGACATCTGGCGCTGGTGGACATCAACGGTATGCCCATCATGGGGCACTGGTATGTGACGCATTTAAGCCAGAAAAAACTCTCGCCCGCCGCCAAAGCCTTCAAGGCTTTTCTGATCGAGCAGGGTGGCCCGTTGATCGATTCCTGGGCATGAATTCCTATATTCATCAGTATTTTCTGATTTTTCAATAAATAAAAATGAATATTACTTATGAAAAGTTCTCCCTATAGTTCTCTCCATGACCCGGCGGGCTGATCAAAAACGCGCTGCCTGACGGGTTCACCCCCAACCCTAGGAGCACCCGTCATGGATCAGTCCAACCGTTATGCCGACCTGAGCCTCAAGGAGGCCGACCTCATCAGGAATGGCCAGCACATTCTTGTGGCCTACAAAATGAAACCGAAGGCCGGCCACGGCTATCTCGAGGCCGCCGCCCACTTTGCCGCCGAGTCTTCCACCGGCACCAACGTCGAGGTGAGTACCACCGATGACTTCACCCGCGGCGTGGACGCGCTGGTGTACTACATCGACGAGGCCAAGGAAGACATGCGCATTGCCTATCCGCTCGATTTGTTCGACCGCAACATGACCGACGGCCGCATGATGATCGTCTCCTTCCTGACGCTGGTGATCGGCAACAACCAGGGCATGGGCGACATTGAACACGCCAAGATCCATGATTTCTACATGCCCGAGCGCGCCATCCAGCTGTTTGACGGTCCAGCCAAGGACATTTCCGACCTGTGGCGCATCCTGGGCCGCCCCATCAAGGACGGCGGCTACATTGCCGGCACCATCATCAAGCCCAAGCTGGGCCTGCGGCCCGAGCCGTTTGCACACGCGGCCTACCAGTTCTGGCTGGGCGGCGACTTCATCAAGAACGACGAGCCGCAGGGCAACCAGGTATTTTGCCCAGCCAAAAAAGTGATCCCGCTGGTGGCGGATGCCATGAAGCGCGCGCAGGATGAGACGGGCCAGGCCAAGCTGTTCTCTGCCAACATCACCGCCGACGATCATTACGAAATGCTGGCACGCGCTGATTTCATTCTGGAAACCTTCGGCCCCGACGCCGACAAGGTAGCCTTCCTGGTGGATGGTTTTGTAGGCGGCCCCGGCATGGTCACCACCGCGCGCCGCCAGTACCCCAACCAGTACCTGCATTACCACCGCGCCGGCCACGGCATGATCACCAGCCCCTCTGCCAAGCGCGGCTACACCGCCTTTGTGCTGGCCAAGATTTCGCGCCTGCAGGGCGCTTCCGGCATCCACGTCGGCACCATGGGCTATGGCAAGATGGAAGGCGAAAACACCGACAAGATCATCGCCTACATGATCGAGCGTGACGAGTGCCAGGGTCCCGTTTACTTCCAGAAGTGGTATGGCATGAAACCCACCACCCCGATCATCTCCGGCGGCATGAACGCGCTGCGTCTGCCCGGCTTCTTCGAGAACCTGGGTCACGGCAACGTGATCAACACCTCGGGCGGCGGCGCCTACGGCCACATCGACAGCCCGGCGGCCGGTGCCATTTCCCTGCGCCAGTCCTACGAGTGCTGGAAGTCGGGCGCCGACCCCATCCAGTTCGCCAAGGAGCACAAGGAGTTTGCGCGGGCGTTCGCGTCCTTCCCGGGAGACGCCGACAAACTGTATCCCGGCTGGCGGGAGAAGCTGGGGACGCATAGGTAAGGTCTTTGCAAACCCTTCACGCCAGCGCGTGTGCGGGACCCGTTGCGCGCCGGTGGCCTACGGAGCTTCGTGTCCCCCGGCCGTACCGGCCTCCTCCTTTACCCACGCTCTGCGAGCTACCCGATACGCCAGGCACCCACCAAC
Source organism: Hylemonella sp. (assembly GCA_040377375.1). Lineage (GTDB taxonomy): Bacteria > Pseudomonadota > Gammaproteobacteria > Burkholderiales > Burkholderiaceae_C > JBEIOV01. The sequence continues at coordinate 93,129 of JBEIOV010000009.1, read as the reverse complement.
CCCGCCTCATGCATTCAGGAGTTCACATGACAAGCATTACCGACTACCGCGTCACGAAAGAGCCCTTCTACCAGCCCTCCGCCAACGAGGTCACGCTGTATGAAGCCGCTTACCAGGCGCGGCTGCCTGTCATGGTGAAGGGGCCGACGGGCTGCGGCAAGTCGCGTTTCATCGAGTACATGGCCTGGAAGCTGGACAGGCCGCTCATCACGGTGGCCTGCAACGAGGACATGACGGCCTCTGACCTGCTGGGCCGCTATCTGCTGGAAGCCAATGGCACGCGCTGGCTCGACGGTCCGCTGACCACGGCCGCGCGCATCGGCGCCATCTGCTACCTTGATGAGATCGTCGAAGCCCGGCAGGACACGACGGTGGTGATTCACCCGCTGACCGACCACCGGCGCCAGTTGCCGCTGGACAAGCGCGGTGAGCTGATCGCCGCGCACCCTGATTTCCAGCTGGTGATTTCCTACAACCCGGGCTACCAGAGCCTGCTAAAGGATTTGAAGCAGTCCACCAAGCAGCGCTTCGTGGGCTTTGATTTTGATTACCCGGGCGCTGAGCTCGAAATTTCCATCGTCGTCACGGAAACCGGCATCAACCCTGCCACTGCCGCCAAGCTGGTCAAGATGGGGGGCACGGCCCGCCAGCTCAAGGGCCATGGCCTGGACGAGGGCATCTCCACCCGCCTGCTCGTTTATGCCGCCACTCTGATCCAGGCCGGCGTGGGCCCGGTGGATGCCTGCCGCATGGCGCTGGTGCGACCTATCACGGACGATGCCGACATCCGCGCCACGCTGGACCATGCGATTGACGCCGTGTTTGCCTGAGGCGCCTGGCCGTGTCCGCGCTTGACACCCCCAGCCAGGCCGAGCGGATGAAGGCCTGGCGCGAGCAGCTCGATTGCGGCTTTGCGCAAGTCGCCGACGTGTTCGAGGACTGCATGGGCGGCGCGCTGGCGGTGCTCACCCCGCGGGGGATTCACGACTATCTTGAAAGTGGCCGCTTTCTGGCCCGCATGGGTCGTGGCGTGGAGCCGGTCCTGGTCTTTCTGGAAGAGTGGCCGCAAGTCGCCCGCATTCTGGGCGAGTCCGCCTTGCCGGCCATCATGGATTCCATTCATGTCATGTGGAAGTCGCCCAACGGCAAGGCCATCACGCCCTTTCTGCAATCCCTGGCAGCGATCGCCAGGCGACTGCCGTCACAGGAGCAGATGCGGCACTACCTGGACCTGACCCGGGACTACATGGAGCGCACCTCCGGCTCGATTCACGGCATCCACAAAACCTATGCCAGCCCCAGCCTGTCCGATTTTTTTCAGCAGTCGCCGTATCTGTTGAACCAGCTGTCGATCGAGGCCTTGGGCCACTGGATTGACTACGGCGTGCGCAACTACAGTCACCACCCGGAGCGCCAGCGCGATTACTTCAGCCTGAATTCAGCCGACAGCCGCGCCGTGCTGCAACGCGAGCGGCACGGCACGCTGCTGGTGGACAACATGCGTAAGCTCGATTTGTACCTGCTGGGTCTATGGCAGGACGCCGACCATCTGGTGCCCTACTCCACCGCGTTTGACGAATTGCGCAAGCCGGTGCCCTACTTCGACAAGCTGGGTATCCGCCTGCCCGATGTCTATGACGACTGCAATGGCATCAGCGGCATCGACCGCTACCGCGCGACACTGGCCCACATGGCGGCGCACCGGCGCTGGAGCAGTGCCCTTTTTGCCGACAACTACAGCCCGTTCCAGCGCATGGCCATCGAGTTCTTTGAAGACGCGCGGGTGGAAGCGCTGGCCATGCGCGAGTACCCGGGATTGCGCCGCATTTTCTCTGCGCTTCACCCCACGCCGGTACAAGGCGCTTGCAATCCGCAGACCCATTCCTGTCTGCGCCATCGCCTGGCCATGTTGTCACGCGCCCTGCTCGACCCGTCACACGGCTATGACGATGCGGACCTGAACCCGTTCGTGCGGCGCTTTCATGCGCTCATGGCGCACGGTGCGTCCAGCACGCAGGACATCGCCGATCTCGCTCTGTCCTACGTGGCGAAAACCCGCCGCCAGAGTGACCAGCTGCCCAAGACGTACTTTGAAGACACCGAAGTCGACTACCGTGACGACAACCGCCACCTGTGGCGGTTTCACGAACTCAGCGACGACGAGGAAATGTTCGAGGAACACCGCGAGACAGGCGCCGCCGAGGACGTCAAGGGCCTGCCGCCGCGCCACTACCCGGAATGGGATTACAGCAGCCAGACCTACCGCCCGGACTGGGTCAGCCTGTACGAGCGGCTGCACCCGTCGGGCGACGCCGCAGACATCGACCGGCTGCTGGCCAAGCACAGCGCACTGGCCAAGCGCCTGAAGCGTCTGCTGGACCTGCTCAAGCCACAGGACAAGGTGCGCGTGCGCTACCAAGAAGAAGGCAGCGAGCTCGATCTGGACGTGGCCATCCGCTCGCTGATCGATTTCAAAAGCGGCGCCACGCCCGATCCGCGCATCAACCTGAGCCACCGGACCGATGGACGCAGCATCGCCGTCATGCTGCTGCTGGACCTGTCGGAATCGCTCAATGAAAAAGTCGCCGGCTCGGGCCAGACCATTCTGGCGCTCAGTCAGGAAGCCGTGTCCCTGCTGGCCTGGTCGATTGAACAACTGGGCGACCGCTTCGCCATCGCCGGCTTTCATTCGAACACGCGCCACGACGTGCGCTACCTGCACATCAAGGGCTATGGTGAACACTGGGATGACGAAGTGAAGGGACGGCTGGCGGCCATGCAGGCGGGTTATTCCACCCGCATGGGGGCCGCCATGCGCCATGCGGCCCACTACCTGCAAGGCCAGAGCGCCGACAAGAAGCTCATGCTGATCCTGACCGACGGACAGCCGTCAGACGTGGACACACAACATGACGAGCGCCTGCTGATTGAAGATGCGCGGCAATCGGTCAGGGAACTGGACCAGCAGGGCATCTTCACTTACTGCATCAACCTGGACCGACAAGCCGATGCCTATGTGGGTGACATCTTCGGCCGCCAGTACACCGTGATCGACCACATTGATCGCCTGCCCGAGCAACTCCCGCAACTGTTCATGGCCTTGACACGTTGAGTCCCGCGCTCAAGCCCGCCGCCCCGGCTTTGCGCTACTTCATGCGGGAACGGGCGCAGGTGTTTTTGGCGCAGCCGTTTGGACCGCCCATTGCATTGCCGTTCCAGCGCGCAGCGCCAGGAATCACTTGCGTTCCAGCCACACCAGCAGACTGTCCAGTCGTTTTGCGCCCTGGGTATCAAAGGACTTGACGCCCACTGACTTGAGAACGCTGGCGCCCTCCTCCGTGTCCCCCAGCTTGAGCAGCTGCGCCTGGATGGCGTCGATCTGGCTGGCCGTGATGCGCTTGTTCGCAATCAGCGGAAAGTAGGGCTGCGCGACGCTTTTGTGCAGCACGCGATGGCCACTGCTCTCCCAGCTGCGCCCCAGACCGGAGTAGGAAGCAACGCCGCCCACGTCGGCCAGGCCGTTCTCGAGAAAAAACCCGACCGCGGCCTGCTCGCGCACATAAGTCACTTTTTCCGTTTCCACCCGGATGCCCTGATCGAGCAGTTCCGCCCGGCAAAACTTGGTCATGTAGGCCGCCGTTTCCGGTAGCGCCCAGCGCTTGCCCTTGGCTTCCTTCAGGGTTTTGAGGCTGGAGTTCTTGGGCACGATGATGAAGCATTGCCCATCCGGCTTGGCGCTGGCCAGGTACTGGTAACCATAGTCCCGCACGCCCCGGGCCGGGTAGTCGCTCGGTCGCGCCATGACAAAGTCGAAGCGCCCGGTCTTCATTCCATCTTCCAGTTTGGAAAACTCGCGGGCAAAGACCACCACGACCTTTTTGTTGATGGACTTGCCGATCACATTGCCAAGCCCCTGGTATTTCGCAATCACCTGGGCATGGTCCAGTCCGCCAGAGGTGCCCTCGCTGATGGCGAGAACCAGATCAGCCTGGGCAAATGCCTGCACCGGAAGCAAGGCAGCGGCCAGCAACACCGGCCCGACCAACGACCACAATTTTTTCATTTCAGCTGCTCCATGTAGCAGCTACATTTTGCACTGTGTTTTACTCAATTTGTAACAGACGCTCGTCACGGATCAGATACAGCCGCCCGAGTCGGTCCATCGGCACAATCACCTCCTGGCGCACCAGCGCGCTGATTTCACGGCTGACGGTTTCCAGCTTCAGGTCCAGCATGGCGCCCATGTCGTCCCGGGCAAACAGCGTGCTCACCCGCGCATCCGTGGGACTGCGCATTTTGAGAATGAGGTTGGCGACCCGTTGCCGTGCCGTGCCGAAGTTGAGATCGGCCAGCCAGTCATCCGCTTCCTGCAACGCCTGCTGCCATTTCTGCATGAGCTTGAGGTGAAGGCGCTGGCTGTTGGCGCCCAGCGCATGAATCACATCGAGCGGAATCCGGCACACGGCCACATCGGTCAATGCGACGGCCTCGCTGGCGAAGTGCGTTGTGGCCAGCGCTTCCAGGCCGGCCACATCACCCGGGCGCAGCACCCGCACGATGCGTTGCCGCCCGTCCGCGGTCACGCGCACCAGCTTGATCATGCCGGTGCGCAAGGTGAACACGCCCGGCGCGCGGCTGCCTTCGGCATAAAGCGCCGTCCCCTGCCTGAACGCCAGGTCATCGATGGGCGCATGAATCATGCTGAAATCATGCTCATTGAGATCGGCAAACAGCACCATGTCGCGAATGCCGCAGTTGCGGCAGTCCGAGGTGCCGCGCCAGGCGGATTCTGTGCGGATCGGAATCATCGTGTCAGCAGCGTCACAAAATTACAGGCTGCGCCCCAGCCCCGCTTCTTCATAGGTTCGACCATCCCGAATGTGGTAAATGCGCCGGAAGGTGGGAATGATTTTTTCATCATGCGTCACCACGATGATGGCCGTGCGGTACTGCTGCGCCATCCGGTTCAGAATGCGCATCACGGCCAGGGCCCGCTCGCTGTCCAGCGGCGCGGTGGGCTCATCGGCCAGAATCACCGGCGGCTGGTTGACCAGCGCACGCGCGATCGACACCCGCTGCTGTTCGCCCCCGGACAGCTCGCTAGGCTGGGCCTGGGCGCGATGGCCGACTTCCAGTGCATCGAGCAGTTCCAGCGCCCGCTTTCGGGCTTCGGCATTGGCGCGGCCGGCCAGCATGGGCAGCAAGGCCACGTTGTCGGTCGCGTCCAGAAATGGAATCAGGTAGGGCGCCTGAAACACAAAACCAATGCGGTCACGCCGCAAGGCGCGCAAGTCGCGGGTTTTCCAGGCCCCGTCGTAAATGACCTCGCCACCCAGCGTCATGCGGCCGGCGGTCGGATCAATCACCGCGCCCAGGCATTTGAGCAGCGTGCTCTTGCCCGAGCCCGACGGTCCGATCAGCCCCACCACCTCGCCTGGGGCCACCGTCATGTTCACGTCCTTGAGCGCATCGAAAGCGGTCGCGCCTTCGCCGTAGCGCTTGCGCAGGCCCTCGATGCGGATGCCAGGTTCTTCCATGCCGGTGTCCTTGCGTGCTCAGCTGATGGCGGCCCCGGGGTCCACCTTCAGGGCAACCCGAATGGCCAGCGTGCTGGCCAGGGCGCAGATGATCATCACCGCCACAAAACCACGGACAGCATCGCCGGGCTCCAGCAACACGTACTTGGGGAACACCGGCGCCCAGAAGGTGGCGGCCACCTTGCCCACGATAAAGCCCATCACGCCCAGGCCCAGGGCTTGCTGCAGGATCATGGACGCGATGGTGCGATTGCGCGTGCCGATGAGCTTGAGCACCGCGATCTCGCGAATCTTGCCCAGGGTCATGGTGTAGATGATGAAGGCCACGATGGCCGCGCTGACGACCGCCAGAATAGCCAGGAACATGCCAATTTGTTTGGCCGCGGTGGCGATCAGCTTGTCCACCAGAATGTCTTCCATCTGCTCCCGCGTGAAGGCGCCCAGGTGCTTCCAGCGCCGGATCGATTCGGCCACCGTTTGCGCCTGGCTTCCTTGCCTGACTTGCACCAGCACGGCATTCACATTGCGGTTGCTGGCCTGGGATGCCTGCACTGCATCGAGCAGACCCGGCACACCGGGCCGGTTGAGCGCGGGATTGGCGGCGGTGCGCACCCGGTCATTGAGCACGGCATCGTTGTCCTTGAGAAACTGCGCTTCCTGCGCGTCCTTGAGCGAGATGAACACCATCGGGTCGCCCCCCGACGACACCATGCGCCGCGTCAGCCCCACCACCGTGTAGTCGTGGCGGCGGATGCGGATGCTGTCGCCCAGCTGGAATCCGGTCTTGACATCCGCCACTGCTTCATAGTGGCTGCGGGTGATGTGCCGCCCGGCCACCAGATAGGCGGGCTCGCCGGGCTGCTGCGGCTCGTAGCCGACCACCATGGCGCGCACATCGTGGTCGTTTTTCCTGACCTGCATGGTGAGATAGGTCACGTTGGCCGCCTGGCCCACGCCCGGCATGCCCAGAATGCTGCGCACCACGTCGTCGCGAATGCTGGACGACTCGGCATAAGGGCCTTGCGTGTCTTTTTGCACCACCCAGATATCGGCGCCGCTGTTGGTCAGCAGCACCCGCGCGTCGTCCACCATGCCGCGGTACACACCGGCCATGGTCAGCGTCACGCCAATCAGCAGCCCCAGGCCCACGCCGGTCAGGACAAACTTGCCCCAGGAGTGCAGGATATCGCGCCCGGCCAGACTGATCATGTGCCTTGCCCCGCCAGCGCGTCCACCACCTTGATGCGGCTTTGCCCGGACAGCTCTTTCTCGCTGTACACCACCACCGCATCCCCTGCCTTGAGGCCTTCGAGCACCTGCGTCTGGCCGTCCAGGCTGGTTTGCCCCAGGCGCACCGGCACGAAGCGGATCCCGCCATCGCTCACCCGCCAGACGCCCGTGGCACTGCCCTGCCGCTTGATGCTGGCATTGGACAGCACCAAAGAGGACTGCATGAGCGGCAGACTCAGTGTGACTTCGGCCAGTTCACCGAGCGACACGCCGGCTGGCAGGCTGTCGAACGTGACTTGCGCCATCCGCTCCTCGGTCACGCTGTCGCTCAGCAGTTCAAGCCGGGCCACTTTGCCGGCCAGCGTGCTGCCGGGCCTGGATCGCAACACAATGTCGGCCCGCAGCCCCACCGCCAGGCCCGCGGAGCGCCCCTGGTCGAAACGCACCCTGACCCACAGGCTGGAGGGCTCCACCAGTCTCACCACCGCTTGCCCGGCCACCACGGTGGAGCCCGCTTCCGCATCACGCGAGGTGATCACGCCATCGCCGGGTGCCAGCAAACGGATGTTCTCGCGCTGCTGGCGCAAGCCCGCCCGCTCGGCCTTGAGGCGCGTCAGCTCCTGCCTGGCGCCGGCAAGATTGGCTTGGGCCGAACTCACGGCAGCTTCGGCTGAGGCCTGCTCCTGCAGTTTGGCCTCCACCGCACTGTTGCTGATGAAGTTTTTTTCGCCGAGCTCGACGTTGCGCCGGGCATTGATCACGGCCAGCTCCTTGCGGGCCAGGGCATCCCGCTTTTGCGCCTCGGCCGCCAGCACCAGGCTGGCCGCGCGAGCCGTGGAGGCATCCAGGGCAGCCAGACGCTCGCCCAGATCCACCGGGTCCATCTCCGCCAGCAACTGCCCGGCCTTGACCTTGTCGCCCACATCCACCAGCACCCGCAGCACCCGGCCCGCGGCCGTGGGACCGATCAGGTAAGCACGCCGGGCCTCCACCGTGCCAATGCCGAAAAGCGCCGGGGCCAGCGTGCTCTCGCCCACTTTGGCCACCGTGACCCGCACCGGGGCCAAAGGGCCGGAGCGGGTGACGACAAAACCCAGGGCCACCAGCAGCATGACCGCGAGCAGGCTCAGAATCAGCCGCCGGGAAAGAGGAGAGTCGAGTTTCATGCCGTCCTCGTGGTATATACCCCCTAGTGTATACATGATCGAGGGTCTGCGCCGTGTCAAGGCATTATGTCCGGGTCAAGCGGAGAATGCCTGCCAGGCTGGTTCCCGTGGACATCTCGGCGCGTGACGGCGCCGGGCGACCCCATCATGGCATAGGTGGGGTTGCAACGACGGGCCCGCGGTTACTATCATTTTTATAGCTATTTACGCCCATTCAACAAGGGCTGCATGCCCATATGACCCATAAAATATCAAACACCTGCTGGCTCACCCTCTGTCTTGGCCTGAGCATCGCCATCTCCCCGGCCCACGCCGTGGACGTGAACTTCAGGCCCGTGGCCGAGGGCGTGTACGCCCATGTCGGCGAGAAGGGCGCGCGCACGCCTGACAACGAAGGCCTGAACGCCAACATCGGGCTGATCGTCACGCCGGCCGGCGCGATACTGATCGACAGCGGCGCCACCTTCCAGTCGGCCCGCCAGATTCATGAAGCCGTGCGCCGGGTCACGCCGCAGCCCGTCAAGTGGGTCATCAACACCGGCGGGCAGGACCACCGCTGGCTGGGCAACGGCTACTTTCTGGCCCAGGGCGCCGACATCATCGCCCACGCCAACGCCCGGGCCGACATGCTGGCGCGCGGAGGCGATCACGTTGCGGGACTGACGGCTGCACTCAAGGAACGCGCCGACGGCACCGTGCCCGCGCTGCCGACCCGCTTCATCGAGGGTTTTGACGCGCGCCTGGAACTGGGCGGCATCATGCTGGAGCTGCGCCACCGGGGCGGCGGCCACACACCCGGCGACATGATGGTGTGGCTGCCCTCCAAAAATGTCCTGTTCAGCGGCGACATTGTTTACGTCGACCGCATGCTCGGCGTCATCCCCGTGAGCAACACCAAAGCCTGGCTGGCCACGTTCAAGGTGATTGAAGACCTGCAACCCCGCCACATCGTGCCCGGCCACGGCGACGTGACCCATCTGGCCACCGCCATCGCCGACACGCGGGACTACCTGCTGGCGCTACGCGCCCACATGAAGAAGGCGGTGGACAATGGCGTGGACATGAGTGCCGCGGTCCAGTCGTTCAACGCGCAGCCCTTCATGCGCCTGCTCAACGCCGCCGAGCTGATGCCGGGCAACGCCAGCCGCACCTATCTGGAGCTGGAGCGCGAGTAAGCCGCCACCTGAAGACACGACCCCATGAATCACGCCGCCCCGCACACCACCATGAACACCGCCCAGGCCCTGAACCAGGCGTGCTTTTGCCGCACCTTGAACACGGCGCGCCTGCATGACCAGCTCGACAGCGAGCCCGCCCTCGCGGGGTTGGCGCAGGGCATCGCCAGCACGCGGCCGCACCTGTTCTCCTCGACCGTGGTGTTCCTGTCGGGCCCCATGCACCAGACCATCGCGGCGACGGTGGAGGCCATCGAGCGTGTCATCGCGCTGCCGGCCTTTGCCGCCGCCGCCCTGGCGCGGGCGCCGGCCGTGGCTCAACACGCGTTCGGCCCGGCCGGTGTCTTCATGGGCTACGACTTTCATGTGAGTCCTCAAGGGCCACGCCTGATCGAAATCAACACCAATGCGGGCGGTGCCCTGCTCAACGTGGCATTGGCGCGCGCGCAGCAGACCTGTTGCGAAGCCATGGACTGGGCGTTCACCCGCAACACCCGCCTGGACGCGATGGAACAGACGTTTTTCGATATGTTCATGAGCGAGTGGCAGCGCCAGCGCGGCAATACGCCCCTGCGCTCGCTGGCGATCGTGGATGACCAGCCGGCCGGGCAATACCTGGCGCCGGAGTTCGAATTGTTCCGGCAACTGTTGCTGCGCCGGGGGGTCGCCGCCAGCATCGCCGACCCCTCGGCGCTCGAATCGATTAACGGCCGGCTCTGGCATCACGGCACACCGGTGGACATGGTCTACAACCGGTTGACCGACTTTTACTTGTCGCAGCCCGGCCACCAGGCCCTGCTCCAGGCTTACGAAGCCGGCGCGGTGGTGCTCACGCCGCATCCGCGCGCCCACGCGCTGCATGCCGACAAGCGCAACCTGGTGGCCCTCAGCGACGATGCCCTGCTGGCCAGCTGGGACGTCTCGCCCGGCGATCGCGCGCTATTGAAGGCGGGCATCCCCCAGACCCAACTCGTCACGCCCGAACGCGCCGACGAACTGTGGGCCGCGCGCCGTCAGCTCTTTTTCAAACCGGCGGCCGGTTATGCGTCGAAGGCGGCCTACCGCGGCGACAAGCTCACGCGACGGGTCTGGGGCGAGATCCTGTCGGGCGGCTTCGTGGCGCAGGCCCTGGTGCCGCCGGGCGAACGCCTGATCGAAATCGACGGCGTCCATGCCGATCTCAAATTCGATCTGCGCGCCTACGCCTACGACGGCCAGGTCCAGCTCATGGCGGCACGCATGTATGCCGGGCAGACCACCAATTTCCGCACCGAGGGCGGTGGTTTTGCGCCGGTGGTGGTGGTTCCGGACTTCAGCGGCACCGCCGTGGGCGATACATCAAGCCCGACGTGAACTTCCGGTCCGGCTTGATCAGCCCTGCAGCCCCAGCCGCAGCGCCAGCGCGACCAGCGTCACGAACAGCACCGGCAAGGTCAGCACAATGCCGACCCTGAAGTAGTAGCCCCAGGTGATCCGGATGTCCTTGCGCGCCAGCACGTGCAGCCACAGCAGCGTGGCCAGGCTGCCGATCGGCGTGATCTTGGGCCCCAGATCGCTGCCGATCACGTTGGCGTAAATCATCGCCTGCTGCGCCGCCCCCTGCACCTGGCTGGCCTCGATCGACAGGGCCACCACCAGCACGGTGGGCATGTTGTTCATGACGGAGGACAAAAAGGCCGCCAGAAACCCGGTGCCGAGCGCAGCCCCCCACACGCCGTGATCGGCGAAGGCGCGCAGCGCCTGGGCCAGATAACCCGTCAAGCCCTGATTGCGCAAGCCATACACCACCAGGTACATGCCCAGGGAAAAAATGACGATCTGCCAGGGCGCCTCGCGCACCACCTTGCGCGTGGCAATCACATGGCCGCGCGCCGCCACCCCCAGCAGGACCAGCGCGCCGGCACTGGCCACGGCGCTGATGGGAACACCCGCACGCTCCAGAGCGAAAAATCCCAGCAACAGCAGTCCCAGCACCCACCAGCCGGCCTTGAAGGTGGCCACATCGCGGATGGCCTCGCGCGGGGCCTTGAGTTGTGAGAGTTCATACGCCGCGGGAATGTCGCGCCCATAGAACCACAACAGCACGGCCAGTGTGGCGGCGACCGCCACGGCATTGACCGGCACCATGATGGCGGCGTATTGCGCAAAACCAATGTGGAAAAAGTCAGCCGAGACAATGTTCACCAGGTTGGACACCACCAGCGGCAGGCTGGACGTGTCGGCGATGAAACCCGCGGCCATCACGAAGGCCAGCGTGGCCTTCGGAGAAAACTTCAGGGCCAGCAGCATGGCGATGACGATCGGCGTCAGGATCAGCGCCGCCCCGTCATTGGCAAACAGGGCCGCCACGGCGGCACCCAGCAGCACGAGAAAGGCAAACAGCGCACGCCCCTTGCCGCGGCCCCAGCGCGCCACATGCAGGGCCGCCCATTCAAAGAAGCCCGCCTCGTCGAGCAGCAGGCTGATGATGATGACGGCAATGAAGGTGATGGTGGCGTTCCAGACGATGGCCCACACCGTCGGGATGTCGGCCCAGTGCACCACCCCCGTGCCCAGCGCCAGCGCGGCGCCCAGCAGGGCGCTCCAGCCAATGCCCAGCCCGCGCGGCTGCCAGATGACAAGAACAAGGGTGGCCAGGAAAATGAGAACAGCAGTCAGCATGGGTGTGGCCTGGGGTCAGGATTTGGCAAGGTCGCGCGCCGCGGTCTGCAGCATCAGTTTGTTGACGCTGGCCGGCGGCAAATTGACCAGCAGGTCCAGCCGGCGCCGCATCGCGTGCATGGTTTGCCGGAATGCCGTCGCCTTCTCCTCGTCCGTACCCGTTGCCTCGGAGGGATCGGGATAACCCCAATGCGCCGTGGCGGGCTGGCCCGGCCAGAAGGGGCAGACCTCACCGGCGGCGTTGTCGCACACGGTGATGACCAAGTCCATGCGGGGGGAATCCGGCTGGCCAAATTCATCCCAGCTCTTGCTGCTCAGGCCCTCGATGGAAATGCCGGCATCGCGCAATACCTTGAGCGCCAGCGGATTGGGTTGCTGGTTCTCGCGCGGATGGCTGCCGGCAGAGAAGGCCTTGAAGCGGCCCCGGCTGATGTGATTGAGGATGGCTTCCGCCAGAATGCTGCGTGCCGAGTTATGGGTGCACAGAAAAAGAACGTTGATCGCTTGACCGGACATGGGTTTTCCTTCAATAAAAGAGATTGGTTTAGCGCTAACAGGTGCCACAAGAATTGTCAGGACTCACCTCGCAAGGCTCGCCCTGACAGCAGTAGTCGGTGAGGTAGCCCATCAAGGCACTCATTTGCTCAAAATTGGCGCGGTAGATCAGGTTGCGCCCGCGCTGCTCGCAACTGACCAGGCCGGAATGCGCGAGCTCCTTCAGGTGAAAGGACAAAGAACTCGGTGAAACGTCCAACTTCTCCGACATCACGCCCGGCGTCAATCCGTCCTGCCCCGCCACCACCAGTGCGCGAAAAGCCCGCAGGCGCTGCGCCTGGGCCAGTGCGGCCAGGGATTTGAGGGCTACAGTTTCATCCAGCTCAATTGTTTTCATATTTCAATGATAATTGAATACTTAAATTAAACCATAAAACCAGGACATCCCGCCACCCCATGTCACCCATCACGATCTACCATAACCCAAGCTGCGGCACCTCACGCAATGTCCTTGGCCTGATCCGAAATACCGGCCTTGAACCCGAGGTGATCAACTACCTGCTGACACCGCCCACCCGGCCAACACTGGTCGAACTGCTGGCACGCATGGACATTCCGGTGCGGGCCCTGTTGCGGCGCAAGGGCACGCCCTACGACGAGCTCAAGCTTGATGATCCGTCCTTGAGCGATGACAACCTGATCGACGCCATGCTCGCGCATCCGATCCTGATGAACCGGCCCATCGTCGTGACCGCGCTGGGCACCCGGCTGTGCCGGCCGTCCGAAGCGGTGCTGGACATCCTGCCGGCGCCGCAACTGGGGGCGTTTACCAAGGAAGACGGCGAGCGGGTCATCGATGCCAAGGGACAGCATGCCGGCCCCCGATGAACTACCCCATGTCGACCCCGGTCTGTTCGCTGTCCCCACGCTGCAACAGTTGCGCAGCACGACACCGTCGACCCATGCGCCGCGCATTCTTGTGCTTTACGGCTCCTTGCGGGAACGCTCGTTCAGCCGCCTGCTGAGCGAGGAAGCGGCCCGGCTGCTGCACGCCCTGGGCGCCCAGACCCAAACCTTCAACCCGCACGGCTTGCCGCTGCCAGACGATGCGCCCGAGTCGCACCCCAAGGTGCGGGAGCTGCGCGAACTGGCGCGCTGGGCCGAGGGCATGGTGTGGTGCTCGCCGGAGCGGCACGGCGCCATGACCGGCATCATGAAAAGCCAGATCGACTGGATTCCCCTGGCCGACGGCGCCGTGCGTCCCACGCAGGGCAAAACCCTGGCCCTGATGCAGGTGTGCGGCGGCTCCCAGTCGTTCAACGCGGTCAACCAGTTGCGCGTGCTGGGCCGCTGGATGCGCATGCTCACCATTCCCAACCAGTCTTCCGTGGCCAAGGCCTTCCTGGAATTCGACGAAGCGGGCCGCATGAAGCCCTCGGCTTATTACGACCGCGTGGTGGATGTCATGGAGGAACTGGTCAAGTTCACGCTGTTGACGCGCGACATTGCGCCTTATCTGGTGGACCGCTACAGTGAACGCAAGGAAAGCGCCGCCGAGCTGTCGAGGCGCGTGAACCAGCGCACTCTGTAGTTGCTATATATTTGATAGCTTATTGCGCAATGTCAACAAGGGCTGGGGCCACTTTTTTCATGTAAAAATCATGGGGAGAATCAATACCATGAGCCATTCACGCAGACACTTTCTGGGCCAAGCCTGGGCATGGGCCGGGGCGGGCGCCCTGGGCCAGGCCGGCCACGCTTTGGCGCAGTCCTCCCCCGCCGCCAGTGAAGCCAAGGCCCCGCCCCTGCCCGCGCCGGGCAGCGTGCTGCGCCTGCCCGACGTCCCGCTGCTCGACGGCAGCGTGTTTCGCCCCGCGCAGGCCGAAGGCCAGGTGCTGGTGGTCTATTGGTGGGCCAGCACCTGCCCGTTTTGCGCACTGCAAAGCCCCGAGATGCAAAAACTCTGGCAGAGCCAGCACGCGCGCGGCCTGCAGATGCTGGCCTTGTCGGTGGACCGCACGCGCGAGGAAGCCGTGGCCTACCTTCACAAGAAGGGCTATACCTTCCCCGCCGGCTTTGTCACACCGGAAGTCCAGCGCGCGCTGCCCAAGCCCCGGGGCCTGCCGATCACCCTGGTGCGCGGGCGAGACGGCAAACTGCTGCAGGCGGAAAAAGGCCAGCTGTTCCCGGAAGATGTGGAGCAGCTCGCCCGCTGGTTATAGATGGCGATCTGCCATTTTTTTCATGCCTCATGGCACTGTTTTGACAAGGGCCAAGCACCGGTTCGGCCTATCGTCTTTTGCCACCACCCGGATGACAGGCCGCGACGCATGGACGCACAAGCATGAGCGCCGGGCACGATCACGATCACGACCACAGCCACGCACCCGCGAATTTCAGCCGCGCTTTTGCCATTGGCATTGCGCTGAACATCGCGTTTGTCGCCATTGAGGCGTTCTACGGCTGGAAAATCAACTCGCTGGCCTTGCTGGCCGACGCCGGCCACAACCTGAGCGACGTGGCCGGGCTGGTGCTGGCCTGGGGCGGCGCGCTTGCCGGCCGGCTGCGACCCGACGCGCGCCACACTTATGGCTGGCAGCGCGCGTCCATCCTGGCGGCGTTTGCCAACGCCTTGCTGCTGCTCGTGGCCATGGGCTCGCTGGTATGGGAAGCACTGCACCGGCTGGGCTCGCCCGCGCCGATGCAGGGCCTGACCATCATGGCGGTGGCGGGCATCGGCATTGCGATCAACACCGCCACGGCGCTGCTGTTCATGCGCGGTCGCGCGAGCGATCTCAACATCCGTGGCGCCTTCCTGCACATGGCCGCCGATGCGCTGGTCTCGGCCGGCGTGGTGATCGCCGGCGGTCTGGCGCTGTGGCTGGGCTGGGACTGGCTGGACCCGGCGGCAAGCCTGCTGATTGCCGCCGTGATCGTGATTGGCACCTGGGGCTTGTTCAGGCAGTCGCTGCACCTGTTGTTCGACGGCGTGCCCGACGACGTGGACCTGCTGGCCATCCAGGCCTATCTGGAGTCACTGCCCGGTGTCGAGCGGGTGCACGACCTGCACGTGTGGGCCATGGGCACCTCGAAAACCGCGCTGACGGCGCACCTGGTCGTGCCCGCCGGCCATCCGGGTGACGATTTCCTGCGCGAAACCACCGCGGGTTTGCACCACCGCTTCCATATCACGCACACCACCTTGCAACTGGTGCAAGCGCCTTTCACGCCCTCATGCCGCGCATGAAGGCGCACGCGCCGGCGCGGCGTCACGACAGACGGCAGGCAGCGCAGACCCGCGGGAGATCAGCGCGCTGAGGGCCACAAAGCCCCGTCAAGTTCGCACCGCAGCGCGCGCTTGGCGCAGCCTGTCATCCAGGTAGGCGCCATAAAAATCCGGGATGTACCCGCCCACCAGACGCTCGGCGACCTCCACGCCACCACGTCCGAAAAACAGGACTGAGGGAGCCACCTTGACGCCCCAGCCGCGGATCAGCTCATCATGCGTGACCACGGTGCCCTGGAAATTCTGGATGGCCCGCCGGCTGCGCATGTCAACCTGCACCACCGGCAGCCCCTCCTGCTCCCGCATGGGACCGAGGTAGTTCTCGCGGGCCACCTTGCAGAACGGGCAGCCTTCAAGGCTGACCATCACCAGCAAGGGACTGCCTTTCTTCAGGGCCTGCGCGAGTTCATCCGGCAGCGAGGCTGCCGTGGGCAAGGTCGCCGGAGCAGCCCGGCTGACGCCGCAGGCGCAGGCGGCGGCGCCCGCCAGCAGCAGACGACGGCGCGCGAGCAGAAACTGTCCGGGCCGGACCGGGTCGGATATCACCATGGGTTGGCGCATCAATTGGCCTCGTGCTCGAGCAGCAGGTAGGTGTTGTAGGCGTTCATGCGATTGGCCACACGAAACAACGGCAGGTGTTCAAACTGCGTCCAGTCCGTGGCCTTGTACGCGTCTTCGAAGGGTTCGAGATTCCTGGCCGCCTGCCCCATCGTGGTCCGAAGATAGACGAGGTAATCGCGCGTGAGCTTCATGTCCTTGCGGGCCTCGGTGGACAGGGGCCCATGGCCCGGCACGATGACTTGCGCATCGAACGCAAGCAGCTTGTCGAGCGCGACGATCCAGTGCCTGCTGTCGGCCTGTCCCACGTAGGGAATGCGGCTGCGGAACACCAGGTCGCCCGCGAACAGCACCTTCTCCTGGGGCAGGTAGGTCACCAGGTCTTCCGGCGTATGCGAGGGCCCCACAGGCTTGATCTGGAACCGCACGCCCCCCACCATCAATTCTTTGTCACCCTCGATCCACTCGTCGGCCTCGACCAGCCGGGTTTGGGCATCGACCCAGGGCGCGAGTTCCTGACGCGACGCCTCCAGCCGCAAACGGGCCGTTTCCGAATACAGATACTCCCGCGCCGCGCGGTGCGCGATGATGTGCGCCCCCAGCGCCTTGAAAGCCTGCAATCCGTAGATGTGGTCGGCATGGTAATGCGTCACGATCACATGCGTGATGGGCTGCGGCGTGATCTTGCGGATCTCGGCGATCAATCGCACCGCCAATGCGGGCGAGCCCAGCGCGTCAATCACCACCACGCCGGCCGGCGTCACCACGAAGGCCGCATTCGAAATGAAGTTCTGGTTGGCGGGCGAACCCAGGGCCGAGACGCCCTCGACATACCAGGCCGAAGCCGACACCGCCTGCGCCGTCATGGCGGGCGCTTCGTCAGCGCAGGCCATGGACATGCCCAAGCCAGCCAGCAGCGCGGCCAGGCAGCGCCATGCCAAGGAATTTTTCATTGTCGTCATGCGTGTCCCCCATAAGGCTTCAGGCACCGCCCCTGTGCGTTTGTTCTCATGAAAACAAAAAACTTGAGCAGGATCAAAAAGCATTTTCTTCGTCAAACTTAACATTAATATAAGCTATTGCTGAATTATTGGAACTCCATATGAACCTGGCAACCTTTCTTGAGCGCTACGGCGATAGCGCGGCGCTGGCGCTGGGGGGGTTGGTCATCGGCGTGTTGTTTGGCTTTTTCGCCCAGCGTTCCAAATTTTGCCTGCGGGCGGCCGCCATCGAGTTCTGGCATCGAAAATTCGGCGAGAAACTCTCCGTGTGGCTGCTCACGTTTTCCAGCGCGGTGGTTGGCGTTCAACTGCTCATCCTGACGCATGCGCTGGATGTGAGCACGGCACGCCAGATCGCCACGCGCGGCAGCCTCTCGGGGGCGTTGATCGGCGGCCTGCTGTTTGGCGCCGGCATGATCATGACCCGGGGCTGCGCCAGCCGTTTGCTGGTGTTGTCGGCGAATGGCAATTTGCGCGCGCTGCTGTCAGGACTGATCTTTGCCGTCACCGCGCAAGCCTCGCTCTCCGGCTCGCTCGCCCCCTTGCGCAACATCATCAGCACTTGGTGGACGGTGGACGGTGGCCCCTCGCGTGACTTGCTGGCCATCACCGGCGCGGGTCATTGGGGCGGACTTCTTTTCGGGCTGGTCTGGCTGGCGGCAGCGCTTTTCTTCTCGGTGCGAAGCGGCTGGGGATTCTGGAAATGGGTTGGTGGCATCGGCACGGGCCTGATGGTGGCAGCCGGCTGGGGCTACACCTACCTCATGTCGGTCAATTCCTTTCAGGTGGTGCAGGTGCAGGGCCTGACCTTCAGCGGTCCTTCCGCGGAATGGCTGATGCGGGTGCTGTCTTCGCCTGCCCCGGCGATCGGCTTTGACTACGGTCTGCTGCCCGGCGTATTCATCGGCTCCTTCATCGGCGCCTGGATCGGCAAAGACCTCAAGCTCGAAGGTTTCACCGACGGCTACGGCATGCGCCGCTACATCGCGGGCGCCGTGCTCATGGGCTTTGGTTCCATGCTGGCGGGCGGCTGCGCCGTGGGAGCGGGCATCACCGGCGGAGCCATCTTTGCCTTGACGGCATGGATCGCCCTGGTCGGCATGTGGGCCGGAGCCGGCCTGACCGACCGCCTGCTGGACGGCAAGCCGGCGGGCCAGCGCCTGGTCAGCGGACGCCCCGCCATGACGGCGCCGTGAAGCGGCGGTAGCCTGTGCGTGTTTACCCGCAGTACGCGGGGGGATATTTTCGTTATATTCGTGCCAATTGATATGTAATGAAGGAGACCAGCCATGCACATCAGAATTCACCTTGCCGCGGCTTTGCTCATGGGAGCCGGCGCGAGCGCCGCGATGGCTCAGGATGCAAGCACCACCCTGCACGCGCGCGCCCTCGCCGCGACCTGCGCCAACTGCCACGGCACCGATGGCCGCACGGTGGATGGTTCGGCCATCCCCTCGCTGATCGGCATGCCCAAGGCCTACATGGTCATGCAAATCAAGGCCTTCAAGGACGGTTCGCGTCCGGCCACGGTGATGCACCAGCTCAGCAAGGGCTTCACTGATCAGCAGATCGACAGCATTGCCAATTATTTCGCCGCGACCAAGCGCTAAGCCGGAGCAACATCATGAAAAGACGCAATTTTGTTCAAGCATCCCTGGCCCTGGGCACACTGGGCGGCATGGTCGGCTGCGCCACCACGGGAACCATCCCCTCCAAGGCCAAGGTGATCGTCATTGGGGGCGGCTACGGCGGCGCGACAGCGGCCAAGTATGTGCGCATGCTGTCGAACTACCAGATCGATGTGGTCATGGTCGAGCCCAACAGCAACTTCGTGTCCTGCCCCATCTCCAATCTGGTGCTGGGCGGCTCCAAGACCATGGGCGACATCACCACGCCCTACGACAACCTCAGCGGCAAGCACGGCGTCACCCATGTCAAGGACATGGTGAGCGCCATCGACCCCGCCAAGAAAACCGTGACACTGGCGGGCGGTGCCACGATCGGCTATGACAAGCTGATCCTGTCGCCCGGCATTGACCTGATGTGGGACAGCATTGAGGGGCTCCAGGCCGCCCAGGCATCCGGGCAGATTCTGCAAGCGTGGAAGGCCGGCCCGGAAACCCTGGCGCTGCGCCGCCAGCTCGAGGCCATGCCCGATGGCGGCGTGTATGCCATCACCATTCCGCTGGCCCCCTACCGCTGCCCGCCCGGCCCGTACGAACGCGCCAGCCAGGTTGCCAGCTACTTCAAAAAGGCCAAGCCCAAATCCAAGGTGCTGATTCTGGACGCCAATCCGGATGTCACGTCCAAGGGGCCGCTGTTCAAGAAGTTCTGGGCTGAGAACTACTCGGGCATGCTGGAATACCGCGGCGGCCACAAGGCCATGGCGGTGGATGCCAGGACCAGCACGGTGAAGTTCGAAGTGCAAAACGACGTCAAGGCCGATGTGCTCAATGTGCTGCCCAACATGAGCGCCGGCGCCATTGCCATGAAGTCCGGTCTGGCCAATGCCAACGCGCGCTGGTGCAACGTCAACTACCTGACGTTTGAATCCACCGCCGCCAAGGACGTGCACATCATCGGCGATTCCACGCTTTCAGCCCCGCTGATGCCCAAGTCCGGCCACATGGCCAACTCGCACGGCAAGGTGGTGGCCGCGGCCGTGGTGGCCCAGCTCTCGGGCATGGAGGTCAATCCGCAGCCGGTGCTGACGAACACCTGCTACAGCTTCGTCAATGACAAGCTGGTCGTTCACGTGGCCTCGGTGCACCAGTATGTGGCCGCTGAAAAAACCTTCAAAACGGTCGCCGGTTCAGGCGGCGTTTCCGCCGCGCCCAATGAGCTCGAGGGCGTCTATGCCTGGAACTGGGCACAAAACATCTGGGCCGACACTCTTTTATGATCAGGCGATGCGGGGCCGGGTCGGCCCGGCGCATCCATATTGGAACCAATTCATGAAAAAATTGCTTTTGGCCTTCGTCCTGGTTGCCTGGGCCTGCCTGGCCAGCGCGCAGGACGTCAAGGTGGTCTATCACCTCAACACCGGGGTGGAGACCGCGGCCGCGGCACTCAACAACATCCAGAACCATCTGAGCGCTGATCCCAAAGTAAAAATAGTGGTCGTGACACACGGTCCCGGCATCGACTTTCTGCTGCAGGATGCCAAGGACAGCCGGGGGCGCGAGTTCAGCGCATCGGTGAGCAGCCTGTCTGGTCGCGGTGTGGAATTCCGTGTTTGCAACAACACCCTGGTGAGCCGAAACATCGATCCGGGCAAGCTGCTGATGGAGACAAAAATCGTTCCTTCCGGCGTGGCGGAAGTCGCACGATTGCAAGCCAGGGAAGGTTTTGTGTACCTCAAGCCCTGACCCATGCGCCACATCCAGTGGCGCATGGACCGGCCTTACTGCAGATCTGCCTCGATCGCAATTTGCGTGCACACCGCGCGGCACAGCGTGGCGACGCGGTCATTGATGATGCGGTAATGGATTTGAACGCCATCGCGGCGCTTGCCCAGCACGCCGGCCTGATACAACGTGTTCAGATGCTGTGACATATTGGGCTGGGTCGTATCGATCTTGCTCAGCAGATAACTCACATTCTTTTCGCCGTCGCAAAGACAACTGATGATCTTCAGCCGCATGGGCGCTGACATGACCCGGAACACTTCGGCTGCCATCTCGAATACCTGGTCCGGTTTATCCAGCTCGGATGGGGTTTCTTGTACGGAACGCTTTGCCATAGGAGGAATGCTGCCGGCATGAAGTCCGGCTCATAATTTCATTGATCCGAATATACGCTTATTACGCACTTCGAAAAACAGTATTGTCCCCCGGCCTGGGCAGAAGGCGCGCCGGACACCTTAACGGGACGGCGTACGCAGCGTGCGGCTCAGCAGCACCACGGGAATCAAGCCGACCAGCACCAGGGCAAGCGAGGGCAGGGCCGCCTCGCCCAGTCGCTCATCGCGCGCCAGCTGGTAGGCCACCACCGCCAGGGTGTCGCTGTTGAAGGGACGCAGCACCATGGTGGCCGGCAGTTCCTTCATCACATCCACGAACACCAGCAGCGCCGCCGCGGCGGCGGAGCGTTGCAACAAGGGCCAGTGCACGCGCCACAGCAGTCCTGCGTCAGTCGTGCCCAGCATGCGGGCCGAATCGTCAAAACTCACGGGAATCCGGGCATAGCCGCTTTGCACCGACTGGAGGGCGACGGCACAAAAGCGCACCAGGTAGGCCCAGACCAGGCCCAATGACGTGGCCGTCATGTAATACCCGACGCTGCTTTGCGGCACCATGGCTTGCAGCCAGCCCACCGGCAGCAGCAGGCCGACCACGATGACCGCGCCCGGAATGGCATAACCCAGCCCCGCCAGCTGCACCGCGGCGCGGGTCAGCAGATCAGCTGTGCGCCGCAGGCTGAACGCCAGCATCAGCGCCAGGACCACCGCCAGCACGGCGCTGATGGCACCGAGCCGAACACTGTTGAAGGACCATTCCAGGAACCGCCCCCAGGACAAAATGGACCAGTCCGCCGCCAGCGGCCTGAGCATGAACAGCACCGGCAAAACAAAACCCAGCAGGATCGGCAAGCCGCACACGCCCCAGGCCAGCCATTGCCGCCCGCCCCGCAAAAGCACCGGCTGCGCATCCATCGCCCCCGACCGGGCACCCTTGGGTGCCGCAAAGCGCATGCGCCGCTGCGCCCGGTGCTCCAGCCACAACAGCAGCGCCACCAGCAGCAGCAGCATGGTCGCCAGCTGCGCCGCGGCAATGCGGTTGTCCATGGACAGCCAGGCCTTGTAGATGCCGGCCGTGAAGGTCTGGATGCCGAAGTAGCTGGAGACGCCAAAGTCAGCCAATGTTTCCATCAGGGCCAAGGCCACGCCCGCCGCCACGGCCGGCCGGGCCAGGGGCAGGGCCACTTCACGAATGCGGCGCGACAGGGGCGCGCCCAGCAGGCGGGCGGCTTCCATCAGGTGCGTGGCGCGCTCGCTCAAGGCCGTGCGGGCCAGCAGATAGACGTACGGATAAAGCGCGAAGGTAAAGACCCACGCCGCGCCGCCAATGCTGCGGACTTCGGGGAAGACCCGCCCCTGCAGGCCCAGCACGGCCCGCACCGAGGTCTGGAGCGGGCCGCCGAACTGCAAGAAATCGGTGTAGGCATAAGCCACCACATAGGCCGGCATGGCCAGCGGCAACAGGAGCGCCCATTCCAGGGTCTTACGCCCGCGAAAGTCGAACAGCGTGACTGCCGCTGCCGTGGACAACCCCACCAGCATCACCCCGACGGCGACCATGGCGCACAGGCGCACCGTCGTCCAGACATAGTCCGGCAAGACCGTGCGGCTCATTTCACCCAGAATTTGGGCCGCCTGCGCGCCGGAACCGCTCCATGGCCACCAGGAGGCGAACACGGCCAGCACCGGCAGCAGGAGCAGCGCGGTGATGAACAGCAAGAAGAAATGATGGCGCCGGCGAGTCGGCATGAAGCGTGGCAATCGACGTGAAGTAAATGAGAATTGTAAGCATCTACAATGGGTCCCATGTTTTTAGAGGTTTCGCAACTCCGGGTCCAGTACGCGGGCCGCGCCCAGGCCGCCGTGGCAGGCGTGTCATTTGGCCTGCATGCGGGTGATATTGGCGTGCTGATCGGCCCCTCGGGCTGCGGCAAGACGACCTTGCTGCGCGCCGTGGCCGGGCTGGAACCCGTGGCCGGTGGCGACATCAAGCTCTCTGGCCAGGTGGTCAGCAGCGCTGCCGTCAACCTGGCCCCGGAAGCTAGGCGCATCGGCATGGTGTTTCAGGACTATGCGCTGTTTCCCCACTTGAATGTGGGACGCAACGTGGCTTTTGGCATTCACCACCTGCCCAAGGCCCAGCGCGCGGCCCGCGTGGCTGAGGTGCTGGAACTGGTGGGACTGGGTGGCAGCGAGGAGCGCTTTCCCCATGAACTCTCGGGCGGACAGCAGCAGCGCGTGGCACTGGCGCGCGCGCTGGCTCCCAAGCCCCAGCTGCTCTTGCTAGACGAGCCTTTTTCCAACCTCGACGTGGACTTGCGCGAGCGTCTGGCGCACGAGGTGCGCACGATCCTCAAAGCCGCCCAGGCGACCGCGCTGTTCGTGACGCATGACCAGCTCGAGGCCTTTGCCATTGGCGACATCATCGGTGTCATGCATGAGGGCCAGCTTCATCAGTGGGACGACGCCTACACGCTCTACCACCGTCCCGCCACGCGTTTTGTCGCGGACTTCATCGGTCATGGCGTTTTTGCGCCCGCCACCATCCGCGAGCTCGATGGGCAAATCGTGGTGCACACACCGCTGGGCGACCTCACCGACATCGCCGAGTGCCCCCTGCCCTGCGCCTTCGTTGCCGGGGAATGCGACGTGCTGCTGCGCGCCGATGACATCGTCCACGACGATGAGGCGCCGGTCAAGGCCGAGATCATCCGCAAGGCCTTTCGCGGCTCCGAATTTCTCTATACCCTGCGCCTGCAAAGCGGCGCAACGGTGCTGGCTCATGTGCCCAGCCACCACGATCACAAGCTCGGCGAATGGATCGGGATTCGCGCCCAGGTGGACCACGTGGTCACCTTCAACCGCGCCTGCCCGGCCATGGCCGGGCAACTGTGCCAGCTACCTTGCGAACACATGGAGACGGCAGCCGCCCCTGCGGCCTCGACGCCAACCTAGGTTGGCGCTGCACCCCGCGCGCCGCGCGCGGGCGTTTGCCGCAGGCTTTCTATCGCGTCGCGCAAATCGGTGGCCCAGACCCGGCGGTCCCGCCCCTCGGCCCCCTGCGGCTCGCCGAAGGTGATAACAACCGAAATTCCCGGCGCCGTCAGCGTGCGCCAGACCGAACCCATAAGCGTGTCGTCGCCGATGTAGCAAGGGGCCGCGCTGCGCTCGCCCGTTGCCGTGTCCACAAAGCGCAGCGCCACCGGCATGACCGGCGCATCGGCGGCGATGGCGGCCTGCAACAGGTTGGCATGGAACGGCAGCAGCTTGACGCCGTCGCTGGTCGTGCCTTCGGGGAACACGGCCAGCACGTCGCCCGCGCGCAGGCTCTCGGTCATGTGGTGCACCACGCGCATGGCGTCGCGGCGCGATTCGCGCTCGATGAACAGGGTGCCCACACCGGCGGCCAGCGTGCCGATGAGCGGCCAGCGCTTGACATCGGCTTTCGATACGAAGCGGCAGTAGCGCGCCGCATGCAGGGCCGTGATGTCCAGCCAGGAAATGTGGTTGGCCGCCAGCAGCATCGGGCCTTGCGCCGGGGGCGCCCCAGTTACTATCAATTTGATAGCTAACCGCGCAAGCATTTCAAGGGACCAGGCCTGGATTCGTATTTCTTTTTGCTCCTGGGACAGGCGCGGAAAGCGGCTCAGGATGGTGAGCAGCCCCGCCAGGATGTGGCTCAGTGCCCGGGCCAGCCGCCAGCAGGCACGCAGCCAGCGAAGCGCTGTCTCAGGCCTGGAACGCAAGTTGTCCGCCCACGATGGTGCAGCGCACCCGGCCCGGCAGCTCATGGCCTGAAAATGGCGTGTGCTTGCCCTGGCTGCGCAGGGTGTCGGGGCGTACTGTCCAGGCTGCCTGGGGGTCGAACACGCAGACATCGGCCATGCCGCCGACCACCAGCCGGCCCGCGCTGGCCTGCAAGGTGCCGAGCGACGCGCCCAGCACGCCCGCCGGCCCGCTGGTAAGCACCGCCAGTGCCCGCGCCAGATCGACCCCGCTGTCGCGGCTCCACTTGAGCGCCAGGCTCAGCAGCAATTCGAGGCCGGTGGCGCCGGGCTCGCTCTCGGCAAAAGGCAGGGCCTTGGCGTCCTCATCCACCGGCGTGTGATCCGACACCAGCGCATCGATGGTGCCGTCCGCCAGCCCCTGGCGCAGGGCATCGCGATCGCGCTGCTGGCGCAAGGGCGGATTGAGCCGCATGCGGCTGTCGAAGTAGCCGATGTCGATGTCCGTGAGGTGCAGCGAGTTGATGCTGACATCGCAGGTGACCTTCAAGCCGGCCTCCTTGGCCTGGCGCACCAGGGCCACGCCGGCGGCACTGCTGATGCGGCAAAGATGCACGCGCGCGCCGGTCACTTTCATCAACTCGAAAATGGTGTGCAGCGCAATCGTCTCGGCCGCGACGGACACGCCGCTCAGGCCCAGGCGCGTGGCCAGCGCCCCGCTGGCGGCCACCCCCTGGCCCAGGTAAAACTCCTGGGGCCGCAGCCACACCGCGTAGTCGAACGTGCTGGCGTATAAAAAGGCGCGCTGCATCACCTGCGTGTTGAGCAGCGGCACCTCGGCCTGGCTGAAGGCCACGCAGCCGGCTTCGGTCAGTTCCAGCATTTCAGTGAGCACTTCGCCCTTGAGTTCGCGCGTCAGGGCGCCCAGGGGAAAGACGCGCGACTGATGCAGCTTTTCCGCCCGGAACCTGAGCATCTCGACCAGCCCGGGCTCATCCAGAACGGGGTCCGTGTCGGGCGGGCAGACGACGCTGGTCACACCGCCGGCCACCGCGGCCGCCATCTCCGACTCGAGCATGCCTTCATGCTCATGGCCCGGCTCGCGCAGGCGCACCGCCAGATCCAGCAAACCGGGCACCACCACGCAACCCGTCGCGTCTATGGTCTTGTTGGGCTGGAAATCGGGGGCGATGTTCTTGATGGCGATCACCCGGCCGGCCGCAATGGCAACGTCCGCTGTTTCATCAAAATGACCGGCGGGATCCATCACCCGCCCGCCTTTGATCAGTAATTTCATGTTCTACCCATCATTTGATCAAGCTTCGTTCCCGGCGACGATGCTCATTACCGCCATGCGCACTGCAATGCCGAAAGTCACTTGCGGCAGGATCACGCTCTGCTTGCCGTCGACGACGGCCGAATCGATCTCAACGCCCCGGTTGATCGGCCCCGGGTGCATCACGATGGCATCGGGCTTGGCCAGCTGGAGTTTTTCCGGCGTGAGGCCATAGCTCTTGAAAAATTCCTGCGCGGAGGGCAGCAGCGCGCCGCTCATGCGTTCGTTCTGCAGCCGCAGCATGATGATGACATCACAGCCGCGGATGCCCTCTTCCAATGTGTGACAGACCCGCACCCCCATCTGCGCCATGTCCGCCGGCACCAGCGTCTTGGGGCCCACCACGCGCACCTCGGCGCAGCCCAGCGTGGTCAGGGCATGGATGTCCGAGCGCGCCACGCGCGAATGCAGGACATCGCCCACGATGGCCACGGTGAGGTTGCTGAAGTCCTTCTTGAAATGCCGGATGGTGTACATGTCCAGCAGGCCTTGCGTCGGGTGGGCATGGCGCCCATCCCCGGCGTTGATGACATGCACATGGGGCGCCACATGCTGCGCGATGAGATAGGGCGCGCCGGACTCGCTGTGGCGCACCACGAACAGGTCGGCCGCCATGGCGCTCAGGTTGGCGATGGTGTCGAGCAGCGACTCGCCCTTGGAGGCGGACGAGCGCGCAATGTCCAGGTTGATCACGTCGGCGCTCAGGCGAGTGGCCGCGATCTCGAACGTGGTTCGGGTGCGAGTAGAGTTCTCGAAGAAGAGGTTGAAGACGCTTTTTCCCCGCAGCAAGGGGACCTTCTTGACTTCGCGATCACTGACACTGACAAAATTGGCCGCCGTGTCGAGGATGTGGGTGAGGATGCTTTGGGGCAGTCCTTCCACCGACAGCAGATGGATCAGCTCGCCATGGCTGTTGAGTTGGGGGTTTCGCTTGTAGAGCACGCTTCGCTTCCTTAAATCGCCAAAACCGGGCTGGCCGCGTCACCTTGGCAGTTTGTCCCGCGACATCTCATGATGCCTCCACATTGAAACTGAACTGGCCGGCCTCGCCCCGCGCAAGCGCGAGCGACTGTGCCGGCGGCAATGCCACCCGCGCCGCGCAGAAGTCGGCCTGAATCGGCAACTCGCGCCCGCCCCGGTCCACCAGCACGGCCAGCTTGACGCTGTCAGGCCGCCCGTAGTCAAACAATTCATTGATGACCGCGCGTATGGTGCGCCCGGTGTAGAGCACATCGTCCAGGAGAATGATCTCGGCGCCATTCACGTCAAAGGGCAGCGTGGTCTGGCCGCCGGCCGACAGGCCGCGGCGGCTGAAGTCATCGCGGTGCATGGCGGAGGAAATGACACCGGCCTGGCCGCCGAGCTTCAAATCCTGCTGCAAACGCTCGGCCAGCCACGCCCCGCCCGAGGTCACGCCCACCAGGCGCATGTCCGGTCCGCCCAGCGCCTGCACGCCGCGCAGCAGCTCCCGGTACAGCGCCTCTGCATCCAATGCAAGTGTGCTCATGGAATGCTCCTCAAGAATTGTTCCAGGATAATGCACGCCGCCGCCGCATCGGCGTCTTTGGCGCCCGATGCCAGCGCCTCGGTGGTGCTGTAGCGCTCGTCCACCTCGAAGACGGGCAAATGGAAGCGCCCGCGCAGCTGGCGCGCGAAACGCCGGGCGCGCACGGTATTTTCATGCTCGGCGCCGTCAGGATGAAAAGGCACGCCGATCACGATCGCATCCGGCTGCCATTGCTGCAGCTGTTGCTCAATCCTGGCAAAGCGCGCATCGCCTTGCGCCTGGATGGTGCCCTGTGGCTGCGCGCTGCGCAGCAGGCGGTTGCCGACCGCCACGCCGGTGCGCTTGAGGCCAAAATCCAAAGCCAGAAAAGTTTGAAGACCCTCGGGAACGGACGTCGCGGCTGGCATGGCCAACATGCTCATGCGTGCCCCGCCTCGGGCGACAGCATCCAGGCCTCCAGCCCCAGCAAGGCCAGCGCCCGGGTGTAGCGCTGCTCCACCGGGGTGTCAAAAATCACCGCCAGGTCCGCGCCGACGGTCAGCCAGCTGTTTTCGCCCAGCTCGGACTCCAGTTGCCCCTCGCCCCAGGCGGAATAGCCCAGCGACACCAGAACCCGGCGCGGCCCCCCGCCGGTGGACAGCGCCTCGAGCACGTCCTTGGAGGTGGTCATCTCCAGGCCGCCCGGAATGCTCATGGTGGAGGCATAAACCGGCTCGCTGGGTTTGGCATCGCCCGTGAACACGGGCTCATGCAGGACAAAACCACGCTCGGTCTGCACCGGCCCGCCCTGGAACACCGGGGCATCCGTGAGGTCGGCGCGCCGCAGGGGCAATTCGACCTTTTCAAACAAAAGCTTGAGGTTGATGTCGCTGGGCTTGTTGATGACCAGCCCCAACGCGCCACGTTCGCTATGCTCGCACAGGTAGACAACGCTTTTCGAGAAAGCCTCATCCTCCAGTCCGGGCATGGCGATCAGGAAATGATTCGTCAGGTTGATGGGGGCAGAATCATCGGACATGGCTCGATTTTAACGGTGATCATGCAACAACAGTTCAACACGGGTTTGGTGTGGTTGCGCCGCGATTTGCGCGTCGACGACAACACCGCGCTTGGCAAGGCGCTGCGCAGCTGTCGCCAGGTGCATTGCGTTTTTGTGTTCGACCGGGAGATTCTGGACAAACTGCCCCGCTCGGACCGCCGGGTGGAGTTCATCCGGGAGTCGCTGGTGGACCTGGATGCCGGCCTGCGTGCCCTCTCCACCCTGCCCGGCGCCGGGCTGATCGTGCGTCACGGCGTCGCCTGCGAGGAGATCGTGGCGCTGGCCCGGGAACTTCATGTGCAGGCAGTCTTTGCCGCGCACGACTATGAACCGCAGGCGCAGGCTCGCGACGCCGGGGTGCGCGGCGCGCTGGCCGACGCGGGCATTGCCTTTTACACCTGCAAGGACCAGGTGGTTTTTGAAGGCCGGGAGATCCTGACCAAAACCGGCACCCCCTACGGGGTGTTCACGCCCTACAAGAACGCATGGCTGGCCAAGGTGGACGCATCCGACCTCCAGGGCCACGATCCCGCGCCTTATGCCAGCGTCCTGGCGCAGCGGCCACCAGGCATGCGGCGCGGCGTTCCCACCCTGCAGGACATCGGCTTTGCCGCCACCAACCTGGCCGAACTCAAGCTCCCGGCCGGGTCAAGCGGCGCCCGCCAGCTGTTCACCGACTTCTTCGAGCGCATGGACCAGTACCATGCGACACGGGATTTCCCGGCCGTCAAGGGCCCCAGCTATCTCGGCGCGCACCTGCGCTTTGGCACCGTGTCGATCCGCAAGCTGGTTGCCACCGCCCTGCAGCGAACCGTGCAGGGCAGTCCCGGCGCCGCCGTCTGGCTCAGCGAGCTGATCTGGCGCGAGTTCTACTTCCAGATCCTGGCCAACTTTCCGCATGTCGCGCAGGGCGCCTACAAGCGCGACTACGACGCCATTCAATGGGAGCGCGGCCGCAAGGCCGAAAAACTGTTCCAGGCCTGGTGCGAGGGCCGCACCGGCTATCCGTTGGTGGATGCCGCCATGGCGCAGATCAGGCAGACGGGCTACATGCACAACCGGCTCAGAATGGTGGCCGCCAGTTTTCTCGTGAAGGACCTGGGCATTGACTGGCGCTGGGGGGAGCACTACTTCGCGCAGCAACTCATCGACTTCGACTTGTCGGCCAACAACGGAGGCTGGCAATGGGTCAGCTCCAGCGGTTGCGACGCCCAGCCTTATTTCCGGATATTCAATCCGGTCAGCCAGAGCGAGAAGTTCGATCCCGAGGGGAAATTCATTCGCCGTTACCTGCCCCAGCTCGCCAGGCTGCCAGCGGCCGCGCTGCACGCGCCCTGGAAGGCCAGGCCCCAGGATCTCGCCGCGGCGGGCGTCGAACTGGGCGCAAACTACCCCCATCCCCTCGTGTCGCATGACGAGGCCCGGGCCCTGACGCTGCAACGCTACGCGGTGGTGAAAAAACCCGCGTGACCGCCCCGGAATGGAAGTTGCTATTAATTTAATAGCTGCCTGCGCCCTGCCTCCAATGGGATCAGCCCATTTTTACTTGTCAATTTTGGTGGCGCAATAGTGCTGAACCAGACTCAGCAGTTCCTCTTCCGCATACGGCTTGCCCAGGTAATGGTTCACACCCAGCTCGCGGGCATGCTCGCGGTGCTTTTCAGCAATGCGCGACGTGATCATGATGATCGGCAGATCGCGCAGGTTCGCGTCGCGGCGGATGTTGCGCGCCAGATCGAAGCCATCCATGCGCGGCATCTCGATGTCGGACAGCACCACGGCCGGTTTTTCCTCCTGCAGCCGCTCCAGTGCCTGCACGCCATCGGCGGCCACCGCGACCCGGTAGCCTTCACGCCGCAGCAGGCGCTGCGTGACCCGGCGCACGGTGATCGAATCATCCACCACCAGGATCAGGGGCACCTGATCCGCGCCCACTGCCAGGGATGACATCGCGACGTCGCCCGCCATGCCTTGCATATCAGGCGCACCGGCCGGCACGGCAGCCGAGTACAGCTGGCGTGCCCGCTCCCCATAGACCGAGGCCAGCGCCACCGGGTTGTAAATCAGGACCACGGCGCCGGAAGCCAGAACCGACATGCCGGCGAGTCCCGGCAGGCGGGAGAGTTGCGGCCCCAGGTTCTTGACCACCACCTCCTGGTTGCCCAGCACTTCATCGACATGGGCGGCAACCCGCTGTCCGGCACTTCGGAAAATCGCAACCGGCGATGTCTTGGCCTGCGTTTCGTGGCTGTGCGACGACGCCTGGAGCAGGGCACCCGACCAGAAGAAGGGCACCGACTCAGCGCCAAATTCATACACGTTCGTCTGGTAAGCCTGCGCCAGCTCGGCGGCCGTTGCCCGCCGGATGATCTCGATCACATTGGCGGGCACGCCAATCACCTGGTGTCCCATGCGCAGCATCACCACCTGGGTGACCGCCGTCGTCAGGGGCAAGGTGAGCTTGAAGCGGGTGCCCTGGCCTGGCTCGGTCGTGGTTTCGATGCGGCCACCCAGTGCATTCACCTCGGCACGCACCACATCCATGCCGATACCCCGGCCCGCCAGTTCCGTCACCTGCGACGCCGTGGAAAAGCCCGGCGTGAAAATAAGGTTGGCGGCATCTGCATCCGACAGCGCCTCACCCGCCGCAACCAGCCCATTGGCCAGCGCCTTCTCGCGGATGCGGGGCAGGTTCAGGCCGGCGCCATCGTCGCTGAACACCACGGACACGTCGTTGCCTTCCTGATGCAGGCCAATCG
The DNA here is from genome assembly GCA_040377375.1 of Hylemonella sp. GTDB lineage: Bacteria > Pseudomonadota > Gammaproteobacteria > Burkholderiales > Burkholderiaceae_C > JBEIOV01. The sequence goes on along the minus strand of JBEIOV010000009.1, from coordinate 61,915 downwards.
TGATCGTGCCCGCCGCCGGTTTGCCCGCCTGCTCGCGCGTCGCGGGATCTTCGATGCCGTGCGCCACGGCATTGCGCAGCATGTGCTCAAAAGCAGGTGCCATGCGGTCCAGCACGCCACGGTCCATTTCGAGCGAGCCGCCGGTGATGTCGAGCTTGACCTGCTTGCCGGCATCCTTGGCGGCCTGGCGGACCACGCCGTACAGCCGTTCGGAAATGCCCTCGAACTCCACCATGCGCGTGCGCAGCAGGTCTCGCTGCAGCTCCCGCGCCTGACGGGCCTGGGCGATCAGGTCGTCCTCCACGCCCTCGACCGTGCGCTGCAGGTTGCGCTGCACGGTGGCCACGTCGTTGACCGACTCGGCCATCATGCGCGTCAGTTCCTGAACCCGCGTGAAACGGTCGAACTCCAGCGGATCAAACCCTTGCGCCGTGTCCTTGGCCAGGGCCAGCCGCGATTGCATCTGGGATTCCGCCTGCACCTCGATATCGCGCAACTGATGCCGCAGGCGATCCAGATTGCCCGTGAGCTCATCCAGAGAACCCCGCAGTTGCCCCAGTCTGGCATCCAGCCGCGAGCGCGTGATCATGACCTCGCCGGCCTGATTGACCAGGCGATCGAGCAGCTGCGAGCGCACCCGCACGGACTGGTTGGCGCTCTGCCGCGCGGCTGGCAACATGCCCGCCACGGGCCGTGCCCCCGGGGAACGAACGGCCGCCGCCAAGCCTGGCTCGACGGGAGCCAGGGCGGCCGAGACCTCTTGCGACGAATCCGGCTCGCCCGCCGCCGCCTGGGCGGGGGCAACACGCAGGCCATCGAAATCCGCCTGGATCGCATCAAAACGCGTCAGCAGGGGTTCGAGCTGGACCGCTTGCAGCGATTCCGTGCCGATCTGCTCAATGGCGGACTCCATGCGGTGCGCCATCTCGCCCAGCCGCATGGCACCCGCCAGGCGCGCACTGCCCTTGAGGGTGTGCAAGACGCGTAGCGCCTCCGTGCGTGCGCCCAGGTCATCGGGTTGCGCCACCCACTGCCGCAATGCTGCGCCGAGCTGAGGCAAAAGCTCCAGCGCCTCCTCCTCGAAAATCCCGAACAGATCGGCGTCGATTGCGTCGATCGCATCAATATCGTCGTCGTGATCGTCAACCAGCGCCCGAACCGCCCCGGCATCGCTTGACGGGCTTGCAGGCAGCGCCGATACGGCATGCGCTGGCGGCTCAAGCTGCGCCGGACCCTCATCGCGCTGCGCCACGTGTTCTTCTGCTGCCTGCTGCGGCAGGGCCGGCGGCGCGGCGGCCAGATCATGACGCCCGGCCTGCACCTTCGCCGTCACGGCCGCTGGAAATTCCGTTTCCACGATGGCTTTGAGCGCATCCAGAATTTCCTGATCGGGCTCTTTCAGGAAACCTGCCGCAAACTGATGCAGCAAATGCCGGATATCCTCGGCCGCATCCACAAAAGCCCCGACCTGTTCAGGAATACCTTTCGCGTCCAGCCGCACATGCTGCAAGGCTTGTTCCAGCGCACGCGCAATTTCTGACAGTGCGTGAAAGCCCACGGTGGCCGAACTGCCCGCCAGCGAATGCGCCAGCGCCACGGTGGAGTCAAAGACCGGCCGGTGCAGCTCCATGGCCCATTCGGTCAGCTCGGTCAGCAGCCGGCGCGACCACTCATCCGCCTCGTTGAGGTAGACGTTGTACAGGGGAATGCCGATGCGCAGGGACCCGATCACCTTGACCTGATCCTCATTGCCCGAAGCCGCCGCCGGGACTGGCTGGGGCTCAGGCTCCACCACGGCATCCGGCAATTCAAATTCTTCCAGCCCGGATTCCAGCGGCACCGGTGCCGGCGGTGCAGCCGCCAACTCGGGCGGAAATTCCAGCACCACGCCCTCATCCGCCAGCTCCGGCACGGGCAACAAATCCGCGTCGGTCTCGGCGCCCATTGGCGCGGCGGGCACGGCGATGTCATCAAAATCGATATCGCCAAGATCAAACGGCTCCGGCTGCGCCGTGGCTGGCGCGTCGAGTGCCGCGCCAGTGTCCAGTCCGTCATCCGGCTGGGCGTCAAGGGCCTGGGGCATCTCCAGCTCAAACCCCAGCTCGGACAGGGATTCGGATCCGGACGCTGCCGCCGTTGGCGCTACCGCCGGCACGGCGACCGCCTCATCCACCAGCTCCGCGGCTTGCGCCACGGCCCCGGGCAGCCTCAAGGCCACAAGCCGGTTGTCTATTCGCAGTCCGTCGGCGGCAGCGCGAAAAGGCTGGGCGCTCCATTCGGAGTCGGTCCCCGCGGCAATGTCTTCGACCCAGCGGCCCAATCCATGCATGGCCTCATCGGAGAGCCCGATCAGTTCTTCGCTCGCCGCCCGCTGCTCCGCAAGCCAGACATTGAGCAATTGCTCCAGGGACCATGCGGCCTCGCCAAACTCGTCAAGCCCCACCATCCGCGAACTGCCCTTGAGTGTATGGAAGGCGCGCCTGAGCGCTGTTTGCTGCCCCAGGTCGGACGGGTTGGCAAGCAGCGACTGGATGGCGGCCAATCCGTTTTGCACCACCTCACGCGCTTCGTCCAGGAAAATATCCCGCAAGTCTTCATCATCGTCTTCCACCGGCTCGGCAGCCGGCTTCTTCGGCGCGACCTGTGGCACCTGCACCTGATCGGATGATGCAGCCACCGCCACAGCGGCTGGGGCTGCCGGCTGTTGCGCCGCCGCGGCGGCCTGCGCCATAGGCTGATCGGCGGACTTGGCGGCTTGCGCCGGTACCTCGTGGAGGGCGGCCTTCTCGCGTCCCATCAGGGGTTTGAATTCACCCTGGATTTCATCGTAGACAAAGAGCTTCTTGGCCAGCGCGCGCTGGTAGCTCAACATGTCGATCAAGAATCCCAGGGCACCCAAGCTGTTGCCAAGCCGCTCGAAAGCGTCGGCGCGATCCGCTCCCGCCGCGCCTTCCTCGACCAGAAACCGTTCAACGCGATCGCGCATGCGCAGTGTCGCCAGCGAAGCCTGATCGAGCCCCAACACCGAAAACACACCCCGCATCTGGGCCAACTGGCTGGGCACCTCATGCAAAGGCAGCTTGTCCTGCGGATGACGGAAAAACTGGTCCAGCGCCCGTTCGATATGACCGAGTGTCGTGCGCAGCTCGTCAACGACGCTTCCCATGGTCTGGCGGTCGCTGACCCTGCGGTACAGCTCCTCCATCCAGCCCTCCAGCGCCTCGGACTGCCCGCCCGCGCTCACATGATCGAGCCTGCGGGCAAGCCGGGTACTGCGCTCGGCCATGTTGGAATCCGTCGGATCCATATCCTCATACGCCGCGTCCAGGTACAGAACCGCCGTCGCGACTTCCATGGCCATCGCCGTCGTGGGCGGCTCCCCGGAACGCACCGTCAGTTCGACCGCCCGCGTCAGGGCGCGCGCCAGCTCGCTACTCTCCGGGTGGAGCTTCAGGATGGAGTCGCTTACCAGACTGAACTGGTCCGTGGTGACCTTGAGCCTGCTGGTATCCCCGCCGGCCAGGGCCGACCACGTCTCGGTCGCTGTCGCGATGCGCTTGCGGGCCTGAACCAGCAACGCGGGATCAAACCGTCCGAACTGCGGCGTTTCATAGTCCACCGGCTGCGCCTGCGCCAAGCCGTAAGCCTCGCGCACCGCCGACAGCACCGGTGCATCGTCCACCTGGACCGGCACCGCCTGCGCACAGAAAAACAGCAGGTCCTGAGCCAGGCGATCCGACACACTCTGATCGCCGCGCGCCAGGGTTGCGTACTGAAGCAGGATCCGGGATGCTGCCCGCTTGACATACACATCCGTCGGGCACAAGCCCAGCATGAGTGCCTCAAAAAAAGCCGCGCAGATCTTCCAGAAAACCCGAGGTTCCAGTGCGCCCGGCGCCGCCGCGAAACCCAGACAGATATCCCGCATGGCTTTCGCAGCAGCCACGTCTGCGGTCTTGACAACCTTCAGGACAGCCTGATCAAGCCGGGCACGAACCGCCGGGTCGTAAGCCGCCGGCTCCGACTCAAATGGAAGTGCCGCATCAACCCAGCGCCACTCCACGGTCCACAGATCGGCAGGATGCACACGGTCTCCGCCAACCAGTTCCTGGACATCGCGGTACTGGGGAAACAAGGCCACGGCGGAAGAAGATTTGCCCTTGAGGACACCCTCCAGGTATTCCATCAAGGCAAAACTGGCGCGTTCGACCTTGCTTGCCGCATCATCGCTGCACAGCTCCGGCCGCTGGACAAATTTCTGGGCCAGTGCCTCCATGGCCCGCAGGACCTTGGCCGGCGTGCCCAATCCCACCATCTCCATGGCACCCACGGCTTGATGCAATTGCTGGCGGGCGATGCGCAACTGGCTGGCATCCAGGGACTCCAGCTCGGACCCACGCGCCAGCTCGGCATCGCGCACGAACCGGCGCATGGCCTTGGTCGCGCCGTCCAGCGATTTGCGGAGTTCGTCAAGTACCCAGGCCAGGGGCCCCAGGTCATTGCCCGCGAGCTCGACTTCGTCAATAACGGCTGCGTTGGGTGGCATGGATTCGTACACTCCTGCGAATGACTGGTACAGGGCGTTGGAAGTCAGCTGATCTTGAAGCGCGCCACCGACTGGCGCAATTCCTCAGCCATCTTGGAGAGTTCACGCACCTGCGCCGCGGTCGAGCGCGTCCCCTCGCCTGTTTGCTCGGTCACCGCAAAGATATGCTGGATATTGTCGGCCACCACATTGGCCAGACTGGCTTCCCTGGAGGCCGCACTGGAAATCTGCTCGATCAGCTCGGCAAGGCGGCGCGACACCTGGTCAATCTCGGTCAGGGCCGTACCGGCGTTGTCTGACAGCTTTGCGCCTTCCACCACGCCCTGCGTCGAGCGCTCCATGGCGGCCACCGCATCCTGCGTATCGGTCTGAATGGCCTTCACCAGCGCCGAAATCTGGCGGGTCGCATCCGCCGAGCGTTCAGCCAGGCGCTGCACTTCTTCCGCCACCACGGAGAAGCCTCGGCCCGCCTCGCCGGCCGAGGCGGCCTGGATCGCCGCGTTGAGCGCCAGCACATTGGTCTGCTCCGTGATGTCGGAGATCAGTTCGGTGATTTCTCCAATCTCCTGCGACGACTCGCCCAGCCGCTTGATCCGCTTGGAGGTTTCCTGAATCTGGTCGCGAATCGAGTTCATGCCGCCGATCGCGTTTTGCACGGCCTGCAATCCCGATTCAGCGGCCTGCAGCGATTGACGCGCCACCGTGGCGGATTCCTGGGCCTGCACCGACACCTCGTTGATGCGGGAAGCCATGTCCACCACCGATCGGCCCGTTTCCCGGATTTCATGCAGTTGCTCGTTGGAAGCCGCCAGCAATTCCGTCGACGTGGTATCCACATCGGCCGTGGTCTGCGCCACACGGGCCGCCGTGTTCTGCACATTGCCCACCAGGGAGCGCAATTCCTCCACGGTGTAGTTCACCGAGTCGGCAATGGCACCCGTGATGTCCTCGGTCACGGTCGCCTCCTGGGTCAGGTCGCCTTCGGCCACCGACTGCAATTCGTTCATCAAGCGCAAAATGGCCGCTTGATTGGCATCGTTGACGCGCTTGGCTTCCTGCTCCTGGCGCTCCGCTTCCACACGCTGTGCCTCGGCGAGCACCTGACGCCTGCGGCTGTCCTGCAGCTGCACATAGGAAAGTCCACCGGCGCACAGCAACGCAAACAAGGCAGCCGCAATCAGCGTCGACAGGGCAACCGTTCCGATTCCCGTGTGGGCGGAGAGCTTGGCCTGCAGCTCTTCGAGATTGCGGCGCAAGGGTTCGCTGTCCGAGATGATGGCGCCCTGCGCTTCCCGCGCCGAAACCAGTCCCTGCAGATTGCCCAGAATCGCCCCGGCCTGGGTGCGCGTCAGCTCATACAGCTTGATCAAGGCTTCCAGTTGCTCGCGCGTCTGTGCGTCCTTGGAAGCGGCAAGGCGCAGTTCCGGGCTGCCGTCCAGCAGGCCCTGTGCAATTTCCTTGAATGAATTCAAGTCCTTGCCCAGCAAGAACACCGCCTCCGGACTCACGCCCTCGACCGTCAGGAACTCGTTGGAGGACTTGCCGATGCGCTGGGTCAGCATCACCAGTTGACCGGCAGCCGAGATTTCGGTGGCCGGCGCGTTTTGCTGCAGCTTGAGCGAGGAGATCGTTTCCGCGATTTCCAGCAGATCCGACGACTGTCGATTGATCAGGCGCAGCGCAGCACCCACCTGCGTCAATATTTTTTGCTGCCCCATGACGGTATTCGCGTTCTTCTCGGCGCGCTGGACCAGCGGCGCTATCTTTTCCAGCTCCGCCAGATATTGCTCCTCCAGTGGCTCCAGCCGCAATTGATCGTCGCCGCTTTTCAGACCACGCACCGTTCGGACCAGAACACCCGCGCTCTCCGCCACGTCCGGGAAGGCCTTGGCATCACCCACCAGGGCCTGTGAAACCGATTTGGCCAGCCTCTGCGACTGCATCAGGGACTGTCCGGTTGCGCCAAGCTGTTGGCCGATCCTGTCCGCCAGATTCAGCGCAAAGAAGGTCACCGAGGCCAGCACCACCAAGGAAAACCCAAGCAGGATGGACAGCACCCGCTGATGCTCCACCACCGTGCGCTTGCCCAGAAGGGGAAGGGCGATCAGATCCGCCGCCGCGTCCGGCGCGGTTTGCGGCTCCGCCTCTTTCTTGAGGGTTCCCGTCGGCTTCGGTGATTCAAAGTCCGGACTGGCCGACATCGCCTCCGTGACCGTCAGGTCCGCCGGAGTGTCCGAGATGGAAAGACTCAACCGTGAATCCTGCTCGGAGTTGGCCGGCCTTTTTGCGAACAGCTTTTTCAGTTTGTCAACGGCGGACATAGAGGTGCCTTACGTATAAGCCTAAGCACTGATGCTCAGAAATTGGGGGAGTTGGGACAAGGACCGGAGGTTGATCTCCTGCCAGCGCTCGCCACCGAGATCGGTATGGCACTGGCCAAAATAGACGGGCGCCCCCTCAGGCGGTGGTTCCGAGCCGGAGAAAACCTCGGCATTGCGAAGTCCGGCCAGACCATCAACCAGCAAGGCGCAGTTGACATCCAGCGCCGCATTCAGGGTGATGACGCTCGACTCGGCAAGCACCTGCTCGGATTTGGCAAGCGTCGCCCCCCCGCTGATGAATCCGGCCAGGTCGACCACACCGTGCAAGCCCCCCCGCAGATTGACCACGCCGCGAAACCACGCTTGCACATAAGGCACGACCTGGATGTTGGCCAGCGGGAAAATTTCACCGGATTGCGCCAGGGGAAACAGGTAGTTTCCCCCTCCCGCCTTGACAGCCAGCCACGCCGCGGACACGCCCTCGGCACTTGCCGCCTGGAGCCGGCTTGCAAGACGGGATTGGAGTTCTCTGAGGGCTTCGCGGTTCGCCATGAGGTTCTATGGCTCAGCCCAGCGCCTTGATCTTGGCAAACAGCTCGGCCGCGTCGACCGGCTTGGTGATGTAATCGCGAGCACCCTGGCGCAAGCCCCAGACCCGATCAGTCTCCAGATTTTTGCTGGTGCAAATGATGATCGGAATTTCGCTGTATTCAGGTGTGCGGCTGATGGCGCGGGTCAGCTGAAAACCGTTCTGCCCCGGCATCACCACATCCATCAGGATCAAGTCCGGCTTCTCTTCGGTCAGCCGCCGGAAGGCCTCATCGGCGCCTTCGGCCGTCTTGACCGACATTCCGTTTTTCTGGAGCAGATCCGACAGAAACATCAACTCTGTCTTGGAGTCGTCCACGATCAGTACTTTTTTCACAGGCATCAAGATACTCCTTGCAAGGCAGCCCCAAACTGCTGAACGGCCTGCAACAGTTGGTCTTTGGTAAACGGTTTGGTCAAATAATCCTGCGCTCCGACCATGCGGCCACGCGCCTTGTCGAACACGCCGTCCTTGGAGGAAAGCATCACCACCGGAACAGATGCAAACTTCGGGTTGCGCTTGATGATCGCGCACGTCTGGTAGCCATCAAGCCGGGGCATCAGGATGTCGCAGAAGATCAGGTGGGGCTGGTAGTCATTGACCTTGGCCAGCGCGTCAAAACCATCATCCGCCAGCATGACATCATGTCCGCCCTGCTTGAGGAAAATCTCGGCACTGCGCCGAATGGTGTTGCTGTCGTCGATCACCAGAACCTTAAAAGTCGATCCAGTTGTATTCACAAAAGACGGCTCCTGAACAGGCATTTAATGAAACTGATGGTTGATATGCACTTTCAAATCTGGATGCCTCAGAGTTGAACCATCTCGAAATCTTCCTTGCGGGCACCGCATTCGGGACAAGTCCAGTTCATCGGCACATCGGCCCACGGCGTTCCCGGCGCGATCCCATGCTCAGGGCAGCCGGTTTCCTCGTCATAAATCCAGCCACAAATCAGACACATCCAAGTTTTTGTTTCACGCACAGCTTACGGGGCCTTCGAATAGAATGCAATCATTGTATAGAGGCAGCGCTGGCGATTTGCATGCCATGCGCCACAAGATGCGATATTCTGCCTGATGACAAAAACAGGCCGCCCCATGCCCCCCCCATCCATTCCAGAAGACGACTACGACGCGCCCCATCCCGCATGCGTGCTGGTATTCAACGCCAGTGACCCGAGCGGTGCCGCAGGGCTGGCCGCGGATGTCAGCGCCATCGCCTCCGTGGGTGCCCACGCCCTGCCGGTTGTTACAGGTGCTTACCTGCGAGACACGGCGGAAACCTTCGATCACGTGGCCTTCGATGAAGATGCCGTGACCGAGCAGGCCCGCACCATCCTGGAAGATGTTTCAGTGCAGGTGATCAAGGTCGGCTTTGCAGGCACACCGGAGAATCTCAGTGCCATTGCCGGGATTGCGGCGGACTACGCCGACATCCCGCTGATCGCGTACATGCCTGATCTTTCCTGGTGGAACGAGGTGCAAATCGACCTCTATTTGGATGCCTTCAGGGAACTGTTGCTGCCCCAGACCACAGTGTTGGTTGGAAACCACAGCACCTTGTGGCGCTGGCTGCTTCCCGAGTGGGATGCCGACCGCGCGCCAAGCGCGCGCGACATTGCCCGGGCGGCCGACGAATTCGGCGTCCCCTACACACTGGTGACGGGCATCGCCTCGCCGGACCAATTCATCGACAACGTCCTCACGTCCCCGCAGGTGGTGCTCGGCAACGAGAAATTCGAACGCTTCGAAGCTATTTTTGCCGGCGCGGGCGACACGCTTGCGGCCGCACTAGCGGCCCTGATCGCCAGCGGCAGCGATCTGTCGGAGGCCTTTAACGAAGCCCTGGGTTATCTGGACCGCTGCCTGGATGGAGGCTTTCGCCCCGGCATGGGACATGTCATACCCGACCGCCTGTTCTGGGCGCAGCCGCAATCCGAAGCGGATGAGCCCGATGAAGATTTCCCTACCGCCCCCTCCTTTGATCTCCCTCCACATGACACACAGCATTGACCCGAATGACGCCCTTTTCGAGCGCGCCAAGCGGGTGATTCCCGGTGGCGTGAATTCACCGGTCCGCGCCTTCCGCGCTGTCGGTGGCACGCCGCGCTTCATCCAGCGCGCGCAAGGACCTTATTTCTGGGATGCCAGCGGCAAGCGCTTCATCGACTACATCGGCTCCTGGGGCCCCATGATCCTGGGCCATGGCCACCCGGCCGTGGTGCAGGCCGTGCAGAAGGCCGTGCTCGAAGGCTTTTCCTTCGGCGCGCCGACCGAGCGCGAAATCGAGCTGGCCGAGGAAATCCTGCGCCACGTGCCGTCGATGGACATGGTGCGGCTGGTGAGCTCCGGCACCGAAGCCGGCATGAGCGCCATCCGCCTGGCGCGCGGCGCCACGGGCCGCAGCAAGATCATCAAGTTCGAAGGCTGCTACCACGGCCACGCCGATGCGCTCCTGGTCAAGGCCGGCTCGGGCCTGGCCACCTTCGGCAACCCGACCAGCGCCGGCGTGCCGCCCGAGGTGGTGCAGCACACGCTGGTGCTCGAATACAACAACGTGCAGCAGCTCGAGGAAGCCTTTGCCCTGCACGGCAAGGACGTGGCCTGCCTGATGATCGAGCCGATCGCAGGCAACATGAACTTCGTGCGCGCCTCGGTGCCCTTCATCAAACGCTGCCGCGAGCTGTGCAGCCAGCACGGCGCCTTGCTGGTATTCGACGAGGTCATGACCGGCTTTCGTGTGGCTCTGGGCAGCGCGCAAAGCGTCTACGCAAAAGACATTCCCGGCTTCAAGCCGGACATCACGGTGCTGGGCAAGGTGATCGGCGGCGGCATGCCGCTGGCAGCCTTTGGCGGACCACGCGCGATCATGGAACAGATGGCGCCGCTGGGGCCCGTCTACCAGGCCGGCACGCTGTCGGGCAACCCGGTCGCCACCGCCTGCGGCCTGGCCACGCTGCGTGAAATCGGCAAGCCCGGTTTCTTCGAGGACCTGTCGCGCAAGACCCGCTCACTGGTCGATGGCCTCAAGGCCGCCGCGGCCGCCGAGGGCGTGGCCTTCAGCGCCGACTGCGAGGGTGGCATGTTCGGCTTCTTTCTGCTGCCCGAGCTGCCGCGCAACTACGTCCAGGTCATGAAGACCGACAACGCGAAATTCAACGCCCTGTTCCATGGCCTGCTGGATCGCGGCGTCTACATCGCCCCCGCCCTGTACGAAGCCGGCTTTGTGAGCGCGGCGCACAGTGAAGCCGACATTGCGCAGACGGTTGCTGCGGCGCGCGAAGTATTCAAATTACTTCGTTCTTGAACGTTTTTCGAATCTGATATTTCACGCCGAGACCTCGCGCAAGGCGGGCGGCGTGGCTCGCATGCTCCGGCTCACGCTCGCGGGCGTTTGTCTCAGGTGATCGCCTGTTACTGCGTCAACGCCGTGACGGCGTGCAGCCACTGTGGCGACCGCGAATGGAGCCTGCGCCTGCAAGCCCCACCACCCACTTTCAGTGACACCTCGGCGCGCAACCGGTGGTGCGCCACCATGGCTGTCGGGGCCGGTGGTCCGGGTGTCCGGGCGCAGGCCCCATTCGCGGTTGCCACCGAGGACACACACCAGCCACGGCGTTAACGCAATGGCAGACAAGAACCCAAGACATCCGCCCGCGAGCGTGGGCCGGAGAACGGATACCCGGACCGCCGGCCCTGCCCACACACGCTGGCGCGGCGTATGCAAAAAACCTAAATTCGCTACAAAATTAATAGCTACTCACGCCCGATGGAAAAGGGCTGGAGGCCAATTTGATAAAAATTCAGTGGCGGAAATGCCGCACGCCGGAAAACACCATGGCGACACCGCGCTCGTTGGCGGCGTCGATCACTTCCTGGTCGCGCATCGAGCCGCCGGGCTGAATCACGCAGGTGGCGCCCGCGTCCACCACCACGTCCAGGCCGTCGCGGAACGGGAAGAAGGCGTCGCTGGCCACCGCCGTGCCCTGCAGCGACAGGCCGGCGTGCTGCGCCTTGATGCTGGCGATGCGGGCCGAGTCCAGGCGACTCATCTGGCCGGCGCCCACGCCCATGGTCATGCCATTGGCGCAGAACACGATGGCATTGCTCTTGACGTACTTGGCCACCTTCCAGGCAAACAGCAAATCCTGCAGTTGCTGCGGCGTGGGCTGGCGCTTCGTCACCACCTTGAGATCGGCCAGCGCAAGCTCATGGTTGTCGGCGGTTTGCAGCAGCAGGCCGGAGCCGATGCGCTTGGCATCCACGGCATTGTGGCCACGCGCCCAGTCGGTGGCGCCGCCCGGCGGCAGGGCAATCCTGAGCAGCCGCACATTGGCCTTGGCCTTGAACACTTCCAGCGCCTCGGGCGTGAAGTCGGGCGCCATCAGCACCTCGACAAACTGCTTGCTGACCTGCTGGGCCGCTGCGCCATCCACCGGGCGGTTGAAGGCGATGATGCCGCCGAAGGCCGAGGTCGGGTCGGTCTGGAAGGCCTTGCTGTAGGCCTCCAGCGCGTCCTTGCCCACCGCCACGCCGCAGGGGTTGGCGTGCTTGACGATGACGCAGGCCGCGGACTGGGCCAGTCCGCCCGCGGCGTCCGTGCTGAAGCTCTTGACGCACTCCCAGGCGGCATCGGCGTCGGCGATGTTGTTGTAGGACAGCTCCTTGCCCTGCAGCTGCTCGGCCGTGACCAGCGCGCCCGGCGCCGGGTACAAGTCGCGGTAGAACGCCGCCTGCTGGTGCGGGTTCTCGCCGTAGCGCAGGTCTTGCAGCTTGACGAAACGGCCGTTGGACTGGCCGGGGAACAGCTGGCGTGAAGGCACATAACCCGGTGCGTTCTTGCCTTCCTCGAAATTCAGCGACGACAGGTAGTCGCTGATCGCGCCGTCGTAGTTGCTGATGCGGTTGAAGGCCGCCACCGACAGCGCAAAACGCGTCTTGTCGGACAGCTTGCCGTGCTTCCTGAGCTCATCAAGCACACCCGGGTACTGCGCGGCATCGGTCAGCACGCCCACATCCTTCCAGTTCTTGGCGGCGCTGCGCACCATGGCCGGGCCGCCGATGTCGATATTCTCGATCGCGTCCTCCAGCGTGCAGCTGGGTTTGGCCACCGTGGCCTCGAACGGGTAGAGGTTGACCACCAGCAGGTCGATCGTGTCAATGTTGTGGGCTTTGAGCGCCGCCATGTGTTCGGGCACGTCACGCCGTGCCAGCAATCCGCCGTGCACCTTGGGGTGCAGGGTCTTGACGCGGCCGTCCAGCATTTCGGGGAATGCCGTGACTTCGGCCACCTCGGTCACGGGCAGGCCTTGATCGGCCAGCAGCCGGGCGGTGCCGCCGGTGGAGATCAGCTTGATGCCCAGGGCATGCAAAGCCTTGGCGAATTCGACAACGCCGGTTTTGTCGGAAACGGAAATGAGAGCGTTCATGAATGACTTATTTGAGTAATTTGTGTTCGACCAATTTCTTGCGCAGCGTGTTGCGGTTCAGTCCGAGCCATTGCGATGCCCGCGACTGGTTGTGCTCGGCATACTGCATCACCACTTCGAGCAGCGGCTTCTCCACGACCTTGACCATCATGTCGTACATGCCATCCGGCTCCGTGCCCCTCAGATCCTTGAAATAGCCCTCCAGACTGGTGCGCACGCATTCCTCGATGTGCTTCTTGCTCATAGGGTCTCCTCCATCTGTTGTTCTTCACCCCGGTTCGGTCGGGCCTGCGGCATGATTGCGGGAATCCGGTCCATGTGCTCGCCCAATTCCTCAAAAAAGTGTTGCACCGCCCTCACCTGGTGCTGGCTGTCTTCGATCAGGTTCATGCGGGCACGGAAATCCTCGCCTCCCGGCAATGCCTTCACATACCAGCCGATGTGCTTGCGCGCGGTACGCACTCCGGTGAACTCGCCATACAGCGCGTAATGGTCCTGCAAGTGGTCCAGCAGCAGGCGCCGGACCTCGGCCACCAGAGGCGGCGCAAGATGCGTGCCCGTCGCCAGAAAATGCGCCACCTCGCGGAATATCCAGGGCCGCCCCTGCGCGGCGCGGCCGATCATCACGGCATCGGCCCCGGTCAAGGCCAGCACCGCGCGGGCTTTTTCCGGCGAGGTGATGTCGCCATTGGCCACCACGGGCACCCGCACGGCCGCCTTCACCTGGCAAATAGTGTCGTACTCGGCCTGGCCGCCATAACCCTGCTCGCGCGTGCGGCCATGCACTGTGAGCATCTGCACGCCAGCGCCCTCGAAGGCCCGCGCCAGGACCACCGCATTCTTGTGGGCCTGGCACCAGCCGGTGCGCATCTTGAGGGTGACGGGCACGTTGCGCGGGGCGCAGGCGGCCACCACCGCGTCTACGATCTGCAGCGCCAGGGCCTCGTCCTGCATGAGCGCCGAGCCCGCCCACTTGTTGCAGACCTTCTTGGCCGGGCAGCCCATGTTGATGTCGATGATCTGCGCACCGCGGTCGATGTTGTAGGCGGCCGCCTCGGCCATCATGGACGCATCGGTGCCGGCTATCTGCACGGCAATGGGGCCGGCCTCGCCGTCATGATTGGCACGGCGCGAGGTCTTGAGGGTGTTCCACAAATCACGGCGCGAGGTCACCATCTCGCTGACCGCATAACCCGCGCCCAGCGTCTTGCACAACTGCCTGAACGGCCGGTCGGTCACGCCCGCCATCGGGGCAACGAACAGGGTGTTCGCCAGGGAAATATGGCCGATCTTCATGCGAGGAAATGGGATGCGGGAAAACGGGGGGAGCGTTGCTGAAAAATAAGGCGCTTGTCGGGTCCGGTATTCTAGCTGCTCAAAATTTCAGCAATTGAAATATATCTTCATGACGTGCACCTCCAAGCGTGCCTATACTGGCCCGACTTGTCTATGGAAATCTGGATCGACCACCTGCTCACCTTGCTGGCCCTGCCCAGGTACGGCCTGGGCACGCTGTTTGTGGTGTCGTTCATTTCCGCCACCCTGCTGCCGCTGGGCTCCGAACCGGTGCTGTTCGGACTGGTCAAGCTCAACCCCGAACTGCTGTGGCCCGCCATTCTGGTCGCCACCGTGGGCAATACCCTGGGCGGCGCGGTGAGCTGGGGCATGGGTCTGGGTTCGCACCGCATCGTGGACAAGTACCATCACTCCCCGACGCACCTGCGGGCACTCGACTGGCTGGGACGCATCGGCCCCAGGGCCTGCCTGCTGAGCTGGCTGCCCATCGTGGGCGACCCGCTGTGCGCGGTGGCCGGCTGGCTCAAGCTGCCGTTCTGGCCCTGCCTGCTCTACATGGCCATCGGCAAGCTGGCGCGCTATGTCACGATGACGGTGGCGCTGCTGTGGGTGTTTCCAGGCATGTTGAAGTTCTGAGGAAGCGCTTTTTACGAGGGCGAACGCTCAGCCGCTGAACAGGAAATTCAGCACATCGCCATCCTTGACGATGTATTCCTTGCCCTCGCTGCGCATCTTGCCCGCGTCCTTGGCGCCCTGCTCGCCCTTGTAGGCAATGAAGTCTTCAAAGGCGATGGTCTGGGCGCGAATGTAGCCTTTTTCAAAGTCGGTGTGAATCACGCCCGCCGCCTGGGGGCCGGTGTCGCCCACGTGGATGGTCCAGGCGCGCACTTCCTTCACGCCGGCGGTGAAGTAGGTCTGCAGACCGAGCAGCTTGAAGGCGGCGCGGATCAGGCGGTTCAGGCCCGGCTCGTCCTGGCCCATCTCGGACAGGAACAGCGCGCGGTCCTCGTCGCTCATGTCGGCCATGTCGGCTTCCATCTTGGCGCAGATGGCCACCACCGGCGCGTTCTGGCTGGCGGCGTACTCCTTCAGGCGATCCAGGAAGGGGTTGTTTTCAAAACCGGTTTCGCTCACGTTGCCGACAAACATGGCGGGCTTGGCCGTGATCAGGAAAAACTGTTTCAGCAGCGGCTGTTCTTCCTTGCTGAACGTCAAGGTGCGCACGGGCCTGGCCTCGTTCAGCGCGGCCAGGCATTTCTCCAGGATCGCCACCAGCTTGATGGACTCCTTGTCGCCCGAGCGCGCGGTCTTGGTCACCCGGTGCAAGGCCTTTTCGACCGCCGCCAGATCAGCCAGGCACAGCTCGGTCTGGATCACCTCGATGTCGGAGATCGGGTCCACCTTGCCGGCCACGTGGATCACGTTGTCGTCTTCAAAACAGCGCACCACGTTCACAATGGCGTCGGTTTCGCGAATGTGGGCCAGAAACTTGTTGCCCAGGCCCTCACCGGTGCTGGCGCCCGCCACCAGACCGGCGATGTCCACGAACTCCACAACGGCCGGCACGATGCGCTCGGGATGGATGATCCCGGCGAGCTGCTGCAGGCGCGGATCGGGCACCTCCACAATGCCCACATTGGGCTCGATGGTGCAAAAGGGATAGTTTTCCGCCGCGATGCCCGCCTTGGTCAGGGCATTGAACAGGGTGGATTTCCCCACATTGGGCAGGCCGACGATGCCACACTTCAAACTCATGGAATACCTCGAAAATCAGGCTGACAAGTGTATGCGATGCATCTGCTGCCCGGCCCTGACGACGCCGTGGCGCCCCGCGGCAGCTCACTCGAAGCGGTAATCGCCCGCGACCGCCTGGCCCACGCGCAGCACTGCGTCCACGCCGGCGAGCACGATGGCGTTCATGCCGAACGTGACCGCGCCGCCGAGCCGGGGGTCCTGCCGGTAGCCCTGCAGCACATCGCTCACCGCGGGATCGCTCAAGGCCGTGGCCGGGTCGATGTTGGGGATGGGGCAGCGCGAGCAGGGCTTGACCGGCTTGAGAACGGCCTCGCCTGCTGCCGTCGTGATGTGCAGCGCGTCGAGCCGGTCCTCGTCGTGCGCCTCCACCCCCGCCAGCACGATGTTGGGCCGAAACCGCTCGATGCCCACTGCGCTGTGCCCGCCGGCCTGCAGCCTGGCATTCAAGGTGTCCAGCGACGCAACGCTTGCCACCAGCAGCGGATAGCCGTCGCTGAACTGGTTGAGCGCCTCCACCCCGCCCGTCCACTTCAGGCTGGAGAGGCGTTTGTGATCCGGATCAAAGCGGACCAGCCGGTATTTTTTGGCGTGCGCGGCCGGCAAGCCGGCATCGGACAGCGACAGGAAATCCGTGAACCACTGGGCGGCGATATCGCCCATGTCATAGGCCGCCACCACATCGTCCCAGACCCGCGCCTTGACCGGCTGCTCCACCGCATCGATGGCCAGGTGCAGGGCCAGCATGCCGGGCGCGCGCAGCACCAGCTCCGTCTGCCTGATCCGGGGCGTGACCAGCGCCAGGCGCGGCAGTTCGCGCTGCGAGGCAAACACACCGGCTTCATCCACCACCATCCAGGCACGGTCCAGGTCGAGCCCGGTGTCGGTCAGGACCGCCTCCTGCAGTTCGACCCCCGCGCACGACTTCACCGGGTACACAAAAAGGCGGGCGATGCTGGCCTGTACATCCCGCCCAGCCACATTCTTCTCACTCACTTGGAATATCCTTCAAAAATAACGCCAGCCCTTGCCAATACATCGCAAGCAGCTATCAAAAATATAGCAACTGCCGCGGCTCGCGCCGCCAATGCCGATGCTGTCACGCTGGACGACTGCCGCCCAGAGCGCATTCTGCACCGCCTTCTACAATGATGCGCATGGCTCAACCCTTTGACATCTGCATTCGTGGCGGCGGCATGGTGGGCCACGCCCTGGCATTGCTGCTCGCGCGCGAGCGCCTGCGCGTCGGCCTGGTATCGCGGCAAGCCAAGGACGCGCCGTCCGCCGCCGCCGATGTGCGGGCCTATGCCCTCAACCTCAAATCAAAAAACCTGCTCGAGTCGCTGCGCTGCTGGCCCGAGCCGGCGCATGCGACCCCGGTGCTGCGCATGCAGGTGCATGGCGACGACGGCGGCGAGGTCAATTTCAACGCCGCCGATCACGGCGCCGATGCGCTGGCCTGGATCGTGGACGTCCCGGTGCTCGAAGCGCAGCTGGCCGAAGCCGTGCGCTTCCAGCCCCAGATCGAGCTGCTCGACACGCCGCAGGCCGCCACCCTGACGGTGGTGTGCGAAGGCCGGGCCAGTTCCACGCGCGCCGAGTTCGGCGTGGAGTTCGATGTCACGCCGTACCCCCAATGGGCCATTGCCGCGCGGCTGGCCTGCGAACAGCCCCATGGCCAGACAGCGCGCCAATGGTTCTCGCTGGGGGAAATCCTGGCATTTTTGCCCCTGGAGGGTCCGCAGGGGAACTCCGTGGCGATTGTGTGGTCTGTCAAGCCGGAGCACGCGCAGGAATTGCTGGCCGCCAGCGCCGATGACTTTTGCCACGCGCTGCAAGCGGCCAGCCAGGGCTGCCTGGGCCAGCTCACGCTCGCCAGTGAACGGGGCGTCTGGCCGCTGCAGCTGGCCCGGGCCAGCCGATGGGTTGGCAGCACGGGGGGCAAAAGCTGGGCCCTGGCAGGGGATGCGGCCCACAACGTGCATCCGCTGGCCGGGCAGGGGCTCAACCTGGGGCTGGCCGATGTGGCGGAACTGGCCAGGCTGGTGCATGAGCGCGATTACTGGCGCGGCGTGGATGATGAAAAGATGCTGCGGCGTTATGAGCGCTCACGCAAGACCGACGCCTTGGCGATGGGGGCGGCCATGGATGGCTTGCAGCAGCTGTTCTCGCGGGACGGCGCGGCCTGGCAGGCCTTGCGCAACTGGGGCATGAACGGTTTTGAGCGCAGCGGCGGACTCAAGCAATGGCTGGTGCGCCAAGCCAGGGGTATTCAACCGGCGACAGCAACGAAATGAACTGGATGACAATGAAACTTCTCAAAACCCTGATGGCGGCCCTGATCGCCTTCGCCTGCATGGCAGCGCTGGCCCAGGAGGCCACGATCCGGAAAAACCTGAGCGAGCGGATTCCCCAGTTGCCCAAAATTGACGAGGTCAGCAAAACCGGCATGCCGGGCCTGTACGAAGTGCGTGTCAACGGCACCGACATCTTCTACACGGACGCGGACGGCAACTACCTGTTCCAGGGCAACCTGATCGATACCCGGCTGCGCCGCAACCTGACCGAGGAGCGCGTGGAAAAACTCACCGCCGTGAGCTTTGACGCGCTGCCGCTCAAGGACGCCTTCACCGTGGTTCGTGGCAACGGCAAACGCAAGCTGGCGGTGTTTGAGGATCCCAACTGCGGCTATTGCAAGCGCTTCGAGCGTGATCTGCAAAAAATCGACAACGTCACGATTCACACCTTCCTGTATCCGATCCTCAGTACCGACTCGACCGAGAAATCGAAGAACATCTGGTGCGCCAAGGACAAGGCCCGGGCCTGGCTGGACTGGATGGTGCGTGAACAGCAGCCCAGCGCCGCGAATTGCGATGTGTCGGCCATTGCGCGCAATGTGGAGCTGGGCCGCAAGCACAAGATCACGGGAACCCCCACCCTGATTTTTGCCGACGGCTCCCGGGTTCCCGGCGCCCTCAACGCCCAGCAGATCGAAAAGATGCTGTCCGACATCAAGTAAGCGGCCCCACCGATTGCCCGCCATGCCGAGACCCGCATCGAAATCCGCGCGCGCCAGCCCCCCCATCCGCTACCGTGTAGAGATCGCCAGCCTGCACGCCCATCTGTTCCGGGTCACGCTCAGCATCCCCCAGCCGGCCCCGCAGCAGCGTGTTGCACTTCCCGTCTGGATTCCCGGCAGCTACCTGGTGCGCGAGTTTTCCAAGAACCTGCAACACCTCCAGGCCCGGCAGGGCACACGGCCACTCGATCTGCAGCAATTGGACAAATGCACCTGGCAGGCCGATTGCGCGCCGGGCAAGCCGCTGGTGCTGAGCTACGAAATCTATGCCCTGGACCCTTCGGTCCGCACGGCCTGGCTCGATGCGGCGCGCGGTTTCTTCAACGGCACCAGCCTGTTCCTGCGCGTGCAAGGACAAGAGAACGCCCCCCACGAACTGGAACTGGTCGCCGACAAGTCCATTGCCAAATGGCAGGTGGCCACCGGCCTGCGGCCCCTGAAAATCACGAACAACGGCTTCGGCGCCTACCTCGCCGCCGGCTACGACGAGCTGGTGGACTGCCCGGTGGAGCTGGGCACGTTCTGGAGCGGCTCGTTTGTCGCCTGCGGCGTGCCGCATCGTTTTGTGGTGGCGGGCGCGCCGACCGCCTTTGACGGCGCGAAACTGCTCACTGACGCGAAGAAAATTTGCGAGACGGCGATCCGCCTCTGGCATGGCGCGCCCAGCGGCATCCGGCTGGACAGCAAGCCGCCCCACAAGTCCTATCTGTTCATGCTCAACGCCGTGGACGACGGCTATGGCGGCCTGGAACACCGCAACTCCACCGCGCTCATCTGCGCCCGCAAGGACCTGCCGCGCCTGAACGGCTCCCCGCTTGCGCCCGGCGTGTTCAAGCCGACCGAGGGCTACACCACGCTGCTGGGCCTCATCAGCCATGAATATTTCCACACCTGGAATGTCAAGCGCCTGCGCCCGGCCGAGTTCACGAACTACCGGTATGGCGCCGAGAACTACACGCAGCTGTTGTGGTTCTTCGAGGGTTTTACCAGCTACTACGACGACTTGCTGCTGCGCCGTGCCGGGCTGCTGGACGATGCGGCCTACCTCAAGCTGCTGACCAAAACCGTCAACCAGGTGCTGCAAACCCCCGGGCGCATGGTGCAGTCGGTCGCACAGTCCAGCTTTGACGCCTGGGTGAAGTACTACCGGCAGGACGAGAACACGCCCAACGCCACCGTGAGCTACTACACCAAGGGCTCGCTGGTGGCCTTGTGCCTTGACCTGACGCTGCGCGCCGAGGGCCGGACCACGCTCGATGAGGTGATGCGGGCCCTGTGGCTGCGTTGCCAGGGCGGCCCCATGGACGAGGACGATCTGGCCGCGGTGCTGCAAGGCCTGGGGGGGCGCTCGTTCTCGCCCGAGTTGGCCCGCTGGGTCCATGGCACAGCGGAACTGCCTCTCAAGGACCTGCTGCTGCGCCACGGCGTGGCCATCCTGGAAGAACCGGCGCAGATCGCGCAGCAGCTCGGTCTGCGCGTCACCGAAGGCAGCGGCATTCAAATCAAGACCGTGCTGCGCGCCGGCGCCGCCGAGCGCGCCGGCTTTGCCGCCGGCGACGAATGGCTGGGCATCGAAGTGGGCACGGGCGCCGCCAGCCAGGGCTGGCGGCTGACACGGCTCGATGAGCTGGCGCTTTACGCGGGCACGGCGCTCAAGCTCAACGCCCTCATTGGCCGCGACAAGCGCCTGCTGAAGCTGCCACTGGTGCTGCCCCAGGGCGTCACCACCTGGCGCCTGGCCGCGCGCGACGGCAATCTCGTCAAGTTGTGGCTGGGTGCCTAGCGCGCCTGCTGCCTTTGGTCCAGCACGCGCTTGGCCTTGCCCAGGCTGCGCTCCACCCCGCCCTCGGCGCGCAGCTCGATCTCCACGCTGGTGCCGACATACACCTTGATTTCATGCTGCAGCAGCTTGGCCGCGGCCCGCGCCGCCAGGCTGTCCGGTGAAACGCCCGGCCGCGTTTCGACCACCACCAGCAAGTCGTCCATCGGGCCGTTGCGCCTCAGGATGCACTGGTAATGCGGCGCCAGTTCGACCCGCTTGAGGATCAGCTCCTCGATCTGGGTCGGGAACACATTGACGCCGCGCACAATCATCATGTCGTCGCTGCGGCCGGTGATTTTTTCCATGCGGCGCATGGTGCGCGCCGTGCCGGGCAGCAGCCGCGTGAGGTCGCGCGTTCGGTAGCGGATGATGGGCAGGGCCTCCTTGGTCAGGCTGGTGAGCACCAGTTCGCCCATCTCTCCGTCCGCAACCAGCTCGCCTGTTTCGGGATGGATGATTTCGGGATAAAAATGGTCTTCCCACAGGGTCGGTCCGTCCTTGGTCTGCACGCACTCGCTGGCCACGCCCGGGCCGATGACTTCGCTCAGGCCATAGATGTCCACCGCATCGATTCCCATGCGCCGCTCGATCGCCAGGCGCATGTCGTTGGTCCAGGGCTCGGCGCCGAAGATCCCCACGCGCAAACCCGACTCGGCCGGATGGCGGCCCTGGCGCTCGAACTCCTCGGCGATGGCCAGCATGTAGCTGGGCGTGACCATGATGATGTCGGGCTTGAAGTCCTGAATCAGCTGCACCTGCCGCTCGGTCTGGCCGCCGCCAAACGGCACCACGGTCAGCCCGAGTTTCTCGGCCCCGTAGTGCGCGCCCAGCCCGCCGGTGAACAGGCCGTAGCCGTAGCTGACATGCACCATGTCCCCGGGCCGGGCGCCGGCCGCGCGAATGCTGCGCGCGACCACGCCGGCCCAGGTCTCGATGTCTTTCCTGGTGTAGCCCACCACGGTCGGCTTACCGGTGGTGCCGCTGGACGCATGGATGCGCACGCATTGCTCGCGCGGCACGGCGAACATGCCGAAGGGGTAGCTGTCGCGCAAGTCCTTCTTGGTGGTGAACGGGAACCTGGCCAGGTCGGCCAGCGTGCGGCAATCGTCCGGGTGCACGCCCGCCGCGTCGAACTTGGCGCGGTACACCGGCGAGTTGGCGTAGGCGTGGCGCAGCGTGGCGCGCAGGCGCTTGAGCTGCAAGGCGCGCAGCTCGTCGATGCTGGCGGTCTCGATCGGCTCCAGGGCAAAACTGGCGCTGCGGTTCATGCGGCCTCCGCAATCACGGCGCCCTGGATCTGCGCGCTCTTGCCACGGAACATGGCGACCACCTCGTCCAGCTGGTTGCGCACCTTCATGTCATAGATGCCATGGCGGCCTTGCAGGGTTTGCTCCACCCCCTCGCAGGTGAGCACGTCGCCCAGCTTCGCGGGCTTGAGAAACTCGATGCTGCAGCCCGCGGCCACGGCGACCTTGTTGTAGCTGTTGCAGGCAAACGCAAAAGTCGAATCGGCCAGCGTGAAAATCAGGCCGCCATGGCAGATCTGGTGGCCGTTGAGCATGGCCTCGCGCACCGCCATGCGCATGACCGCGCGCCCCGGCGCGCACGACACCAGTTCCATCTGCATGAACTCGCGCGAGGCGCGGTCGGCGGCGAACATGGCCTGCCCCACGCTGTGGGCCAATGCCTGCGCCTTGTGATCATCCGTCATGTCACTCCCCCTTGAACTGAGGGGCGCGCTTCTGGCGAAACGCCAGCACACCCTCGATGTAGTCGTGCGTGCGGCCCAGGGCCGACTGCGTGTCGCGCTCGGCATCGAGCTGCTGGTCCAGCGTGCGCGTGCCGCTGTCGCGCAGCAGCTGGCGCGTGGCCACCAGCGCCCGGGTGGGCATGAGCGCCAGCCGCCGGGCCAGCTCGCCAGCGGCGGCCAGGCAGTCCTCGGCCACGTCCCAGACCAAACCCCACTCCTTGGCCTGGGCCGCGCCCAGCTTGTCGCCCGTCATGGCCAGCGCCATGGCGCGCGCCAGCCCCAGGCGCTCGGTCAGGAACCAGGAGCCCCCCGCATCGGGAATCAGGCCGATCTTGCTGAAGGCCTGGATAAAGCTGGCGCCGGGCGCGGCAATGGCGATGTCGCAGCTCATGGCCAGCGACGCGCCCGCCCCGGCGGCCACCCCGTTGACGGCGGCCAGCGTGGGCATGCGCAGCTTGTGCAGGCGCCGCACCGTGGGATTAAAAGCCTGCTCGATCACCGGCCCGGGGTCGGCCCGCGCCACCAAATCCGGGCCCGGCTCGAAATCGAATTCCGAGAGATCGGCCCCGGCGCAAAAGGCCCGGCCAGCGCCCGTGATCACCAGCGCGCGGATGGCCGGATTGGCCTCGGCCCGGTCCAGCGCGGCCCACAGATCATGGTGCATCTGGCGGGTAAAGCTGTTCAAGGCCTGGGGCCGGTTCAGGGTGGCCAGGGCCACGCCGCCCTGCTCTTCATACAACACAGTGGATTCAGACATTCGGGATCCTTCAGTTGACCTAGCAATTTACCATCTCCCGACCGCTCGGTCGGTTAATGGTTTCCCTTGGTTATAGTCACAATGCAACAAAAAACCCGGAGGGCCCGATGAACCACGAACCGCAAAACCACGAATTGATCACCGTCCGCACCGAGGCCGGCAAGGTGGGCGTTGTCACCCTTAACCGCCCCAAGCAACTCAATGCGCTCAACGACCAGCTCATGAACGAACTGGGCGCGGCGCTCAAGGCCTTTGATGCCGACCCGGCCATCGGCTGCATGATCGTGACCGGCAGCGAGAAGGCCTTTGCCGCCGGCGCCGACATCGGGGCCATGGCCAGCTACAGCTTTGCCGATGTGTACAAGGGCGACTACATCACCCGCAACTGGGAGCAGATCCGCGGCGTGCGCAAACCCGTGATCGCGGCGGTCAGCGGCTTCGCCCTGGGGGGCGGCTGCGAGCTGGCGATGATGTGCGACTTCATCATCGCGGCCGACAACGCCCGGTTCGGCCAGCCCGAGATCAAGCTGGGCATCATCCCCGGCGCCGGCGGCACCCAGCGCCTGCCGCGCGCCGTGGGCAAGGCCAAGGCCATGGACCTGGCCCTGACCGGGCGCATGATGGATGCGGTGGAAGCCGAGCGCTCCGGCCTGGTGAGCCGGGTCGTGCCGCTGGACAAGCTGATGGAAGAAACGCTGGCAGCCGCGCTGATGATCAGCGAGTACTCGCAGATTGCCGTGATGGCGGCCAAGGAATCGGTCAACCGGGCCTATGAAGGAACGCTGGCCGACGGCATCATGTTCGAGCGCCGCCTGTTCCACGCCCTGTTTGCCACCGCCGACCAGAAGGAAGGCATGGACGCCTTCGTGAACAAGCGCAAAGCCGAGTTCAGGCACCAATAAGGCCCCAAGGTTCACGCTATAATGGCAGGCTCTGGCGCTTTAGCTCAGTCGGTTAGAGCGATGGAATCATAATCCACAGGTCCGCGGTTCGAATCCGTGAAGCGCCACCAAAATACAACAACGCCTGGGCCTCCGGTCCGGGGCGTTGACAAAAAAGGCACTGCCCCGCACAGTGCCTTTTTGTTTGACCCGCCACCAACAGCCTCTGGACATAAACCATGAACCGCTGCCTGAAAAATCCCTTGCTCCGCTTTGCGGCAGTCCTGCTGGCCGTTGCCGCCGGCACGTCGGCCGGCCTTCCCGCGCCCGCCGCGGCGCAGACGGTGCAACGCAACATCCCCAAGGCCGCCAAACACGGCCTGCTGGTGGTGACCACGCCGCCCCAGGTGCTGCTCGATGGCCGGGCCGAGCGCTTGTCGCCGGGCGCGCGCATCCGGGGCAGCAACAACCTGCTGGTGCTGTCGGCCTCGTTGACCGGGCGTGAACTGCCCGTGCGTTATGTGCGCGATTCGCTGGGTCTCCTGCATGAGGTCTGGCTGCTGAGCGAGGCCGAGGCCCGGGAAATGCCGTAGGCCGGCCGGGCATCTTCGTCCGGATTTACAAGCCTTTTCGGCCACCAGCCCTTATCCAGATTGCGCAATAAGCTATCAAATAGATAGCAACTCCAGGATTTTCCCCATGAGCAAAAGAGTCTTCATCAAAACCTTCGGCTGCCAGATGAACGAGTACGACTCGGACAAGATGGCCGATGTGCTGCGTGCCGCGCAAGGCTACGAGCCGACACAGAACGTGGACGAGGCCGACCTGATTCTGTTCAACACCTGCTCAGTCCGGGAGAAGGCCCAGGAGAAAGTGTTTTCCGATCTGGGCCGCATCAAGCACCTGAAGAAAAAAGGCGTGCAGATCGGCGTCGGCGGCTGCGTCGCCAGCCAGGAAGGTGCGGCCATCATCGCGCGCGCGCCCTATGTGGATGTGGTGTTCGGCCCGCAGACCCTGCACCGCCTGCCCGAGCTGCTGGCGCGGCGCCAGCAGCAGGACCGGCCGCAGGTCGACATCAGCTTTCCCGAGATCGAGAAATTCGACCACCTGCCGCCGGCCCGCGTCGAAGGCGCCACCGCCTTCGTCAGCATCATGGAAGGCTGCTCCAAGTACTGCAGCTACTGCGTGGTGCCCTACACCCGCGGCGAGGAGGTGTCGCGCCCGTTCGAGGACGTGCTGGTGGAAATCGCCGGCCTGGCCGACCAGGGCATGCGCGAGGTCACGCTGCTCGGACAAAACGTGAATGCGTACCGGGCACGACTGAGCAACGCCCTGGACAGCACCGGCGAAATGGCCGACTTCGCCACGCTGATCGAATACGTGGCCGACATCCCCGGCATCGAGCGCATCCGCTACACCACCAGCCACCCCAACGAATTCACGCCGGCGCTGATTGCCGCGTACGACAAGGTGCCCAAGCTCGTGAGCCACCTGCACCTGCCGGTGCAGCATGGTTCGGACCGCATCCTGATGGCCATGAAGCGCGGCTACACCGCGATGGAATACAAGAGCACGGTGCGCAAGCTGCGCGCCATCCGGCCCGACATGGCCATGAGCAGTGATTTCATCGTGGGCTTTCCCGGCGAAACCGAAGACGATTTCAGCAAGATGATGAAGCTCATCGACGATGTGGGCTACGACAACAGTTTCAGCTTCATTTTCAGCCCGCGCCCCGGCACCCCGGCGGCCAATCTGCATGACGACACGCCGCACGAAGTCAAGCTGCGTCGCTTGCAGCAGCTACAGGCGGTGATTGAAACCAGCATCAAGCAGATCAGCGCCAGCCGCGTCGGCACGGTGCAGCGCATTCTGGTCGAAGGCGTCTCGAAACGCGATGCAGATGAGTTGATGGGCCGCACCGAATGCAACCGCGTCGTCAACTTCAAGGGCCCGGCACGATTGATCGGCCAGATGGCCGATGTGAGTATCACCGAGGCCATGCACTACAGCCTGCGGGGGGAAGTGTCGCTGCGCGAGGCATCGTTGACGGTCTAAGGGGCTTGGTGTCGGGTTGTGCGCCCGACGGCGCGCAGGTGCCGGGTCTCGCCCCGGCGGGCGAGTTACCTTTCTTTGCTTCGCCAAAGCAAGGTAACCGAAAGAAAGGCGAGCCGGATTCGTCGGCCCTGCGGGCACGCTGCGTTGCTCGGCTTCGGCGGGGTGCCCGCAAACTCGGCTGCGCCTCAAACATGCGCGCCCCTGATCCGCCGAACCTTGCGCTACTCGCCTCCTCATAACGGCGGGGGATTGAATACCGGATACCCCAAATGCACGCATGGTTCGTCAGTAGAATGAGTACACGCATCAAGGGGGCGGCGGAACAGTCTGCGCTGATGTGTATCTAGATACGCCCCAGTCCGTGCGGTCGACATCAGCCTCGGAGCAACATGACATCAAACGCGTTTAAATTGTCTCGTGTTTCCGGTCAACCGGTAAACGACGCTGAACTCCTCGCCGATTTGAAGCGCGTTGCCGAAGTACTCGGATATTCGACAGTATCTCAGCCAAAATACCTCGAGTGTGGCCAATACGATTACACCACTGTCGCGAGACGTTTTGGTTCTTGGAACAATGCGCTACTTAAAGCCGGTCTTACTGTCTCAAATGAAGTCAATATCTCCAATGATCGCTTATTCGAGAATATTTTTACGCTCTGGCAACACTATGGTCGGCAACCCCGACGTAGTGAGCTTGCAAAGCCACCGTCAACAATTTCACAAAGTCCTTACAACCGACGATTCGGTTCATGGACTGCGGCCTTAGAAGCTTTCGTTGAGTATGCCAACGCTAGTGGCACCGAAACGCCAGCAGTGCTGGAAAAAGGCGAAAACCAACCAAAGACAGGGCGCGACCCATCGCTTCGGCTTCGGTGGCATGTATTGCAGCGAGATCGATTCACTTGCTGTGCTTGCGGAGCAAGCCCAGCGCTATCGCTTGGTGTCGAACTTCACGTTGACCATATAGTCCCGTGGAGCAAGGGCGGCGAAACGGTTTTGGAAAATCTGCAAACCCTTTGCTCGGTGTGCAACCTTGGCAAGTCGAACGTACATACGGGTTAATTTTCCAATCGATTACAAGTACGCGCCATGGCGCGTACTTGTCCGGCTGTTGGCTGTTTTGATTCCCCCCGCCGTTATGAGGAGGTGAGCAGCGCAGAATCAGGCGGATCAGGGGCGCGCATGTTTGAGGCGTTAGCCGAGTTTGCGCGCACCCCGCCTGAATCGAGCAGCGCAACGTACCGGCGCAGCCGGGCGACGAATCCGGCTCGCCTTCTTTTGCTTACTTTTCTTGGCGACGCAAGAAAAGTGAGTGCGCTGTCGGGCGCACAACCCGACACCAGCCGCGCCCGCCGGCGCAAGACCCGGCTACTCCAACAATCAAACGCTACAAAATTAATAGCTGGTTACGCATACCCGACAAGGGCCAGAGCCATAAAAAGCTTATGAAAATACTAGAAAGGCATCTTGGGCATCCCCTTCATGCCCCCCATGCGCTTCATCATCTTCATCATCCCCCCGCCCTTCATCTTCTTCATCATGTCCTGCATCTGCTCGAACTCCTTGAGCATGCGGTTGACTTCCTGAACCTGCACGCCCGCGCCGGCCGCGATGCGGCGCTTACGCGTGGCCTTGATGAGCTCGGGCTTGCGCCGCTCCAGCGGCGTCATGCTGTGGATGATGCCTTCCTTGCGGCGGATGTCCTTCTCGGCCCGGTCCATGTCCACCTGGCCGGCCTTGGCCGCCATGTGCGCGGGCAATTTGTCCATGAGGCTGGACAGGCCGCCCATCTGTTTCATCTGCTGGATCTGGCTCAAAAAGTCGTTGAGGTCGAAGCTGGCGCCGCTCTTGACCTTGGTGGCGAGCTTTTGCGCGGCGGCCATGTCCACGCCGGCCGTGACCTGCTCGACCAGCGCCAGGATGTCGCCCATGCCCAGGATGCGACCGGCATGGCGCTCGGCGTCGAACACTTCCAGGCCATCGATTTTTTCGCTGGTGCCGGCGAACTTGATCGGCACCCCCGTGACGGCCCGCACGGACAGCGCCGCGCCGCCGCGTGAATCGCCATCGGTCTTGGTCAGGATGATGCCGGTCAGCGGCAGGGCGTCCTTAAAGGCCCGGGCGGTGTTGATGGCGTCCTGGCCCTGCATGGCGTCCACGACAAACAGCGTTTCCACCGGGTCGATCGCGGCATGCAGCTCGCGGATCTCGAGCATCAGCGCCTCGTCAATGGCCAGGCGGCCCGCCGTGTCGACCAGCAGCACGTCAAAATAATGCTTGCGGGCGTAATCGAGCGCGGCCCGGGCGATGTCCACCGGCTTTTGCTCCGGCGTGCTGGGAAACCATTCGGCGCCGGCCTGCCTGGTCACGGTCTTGAGCTGCTCGATGGCCGCCGGACGATAAACGTCGCCCGAGACGGTCAGCACCTTTTTCTTGCGCTTGTCGATCAGGTGCTTGGCCAGCTTGGCCGTGGTGGTGGTTTTGCCGGCGCCCTGCAGACCCGCCATCAGGATCACGGCCGGCGGCTGCACGGCCAGGTTGAGATCGCTCACCCCCTGTCCCATGGTAGCGGCCAGTTCCCGGTTGACGATGCCCACCAGGGCCTGCCCCGGCGTGAGCGAACCGAGAACCTCCTGGCCCAGCGCTTTTTCCCTGACGCGGGCCACGAAGTCGCGCACCACCGGCAAGGCCACGTCCGCTTCCAGCAGGGCCATGCGCACCTCGCGCAGCATGTCGGCCACGTTGGATTCGGTGATGCGTGCCTGGCCGCGGATTTCTTTGACGAGGCGGGAAAGTTTGTCGCTAAGGGCTGAGGCCATGAGGCGTATTCCGACGGGCGGAACCAGGGTTGGAGGCCAAGGGGTCTTGGCAAGATGCAAAACGCTAAACTGTGTCCATGATTTTAGCCAATGCTTCCTGGACCGGCATGACATTGACATTCGCCGCCGCCGCCGCCTATGCCGTGCCGGCGGCGGCGGGAGCGCGCCTGGGTCCGCAAGCCATGCGCGGCACGCTCCTGCTGGCGTGGCTGCTGCATGGCCTGCTGCTGGGCTGGAGCCTGTTCGGACAGACACCCCGGTTCGGATTTGCGCCCGCCTTGTCCGTCACGGCCTGGCTGGTGGCCGCCGTGTACGCCGTGGAAAGCCATGTCTACCCCCAGCTTCAGACCCGCTGGCCCCTGTGCGCGCTGGGCGCCGCCGCCGTCGTGCTGGCGCAGCTGTTCCCTGGCAATGCACTGCACGCCACGGCCTCGCCCTGGCTGCCCCTGCACTGGGCACTGGGGATCGCGTCCTACGGCCTGTTTGCCGCTGCCGTGGCGCACGCCTGGTTCATGACGCGCACCGAGGATCGCATCCGGCTGGCCGCCGATCCGCACAGCGGCATGCCGCTGCTGACCATTGAGCGCCTGACGTTTCGTTTCGTCGCGGCGGGTTTTGTGCTTCTGTCGGCCACCCTGCTGGTGGGCATCCTGTTCGGGGAGTCCCTGTATGGCAACGCAAGTGCCTGGAAGTGGGATCACAAGACCATTTTTTCCGTGTTGTCCTGGCTGACCTTTGCCGTCCTGCTGATTGGCCGCGCGCGCTTGGGCTGGCGCGGCCGCCGGGCCGTGCGCATGCTGTACGCCGGCTCCGGCCTGCTGCTGCTGGCCTACGTGGGCTCGCGCTTCGTGATGGAAATCATTCTGGGCCGCTCCGCATGAAATACCTTCTCGTTTTTGCCGTGGTGTTGATTGGCGTTTGGTTGTGGCGCTCCGGCCGGCAGGCCGGCCAGCCGCCCAAACGCGGCCAGGACAGCAAACCCGCGGCCGAACCGCAGGACATGGTGCGCTGCCAGCTTTGCGGCGTGCATTTTGCGCAAGCGGATGCGATCCAGGGCCAGCGCGGAGTGTATTGCTGCGTCGAGCACCAGCAGCGCGCGGAGCCCTGAATGTCGACGCAGCCAGAGGCCCACTCCTGGTTTGGCCCGTCATTGCTCGACGCCGGGATCGAGCCCGCCGAGAGTACTCGGGAATTTTCGAGGCTGTGGCGTGGTTTCATGACAGCGCGCGTGACGCTGGGTCTGGTGCTGCTGCTCTCCCAGGGGGCCATCTACGCATTGGGTCATTCGCAGAACACGTCCTTGCTGGTGGTCTGCAGCGGCTATTTTGCAGCCACCCTGGCTGTTCGCCTGCTGTCCCGTCCCCGCCAGCTGGGCCGCACCTTTGATCCCCAGTGGCTGTCCACCATCGGCGTGGATGTCATGACCTTTGCCGCCCTGCAGTTCGCCCAAGGCGGCAGCGGCATCAACTACACCCCCCTGTTCGCCTTGCCCGTGCTGCTGGCATCCGTGCTGGGCTCCCTGCCATTGGCCCTGGGCACGGCCGCCAGCGTGACCTTGCTGCTCCTGGCCAGTGCCTCCTGGCTGACCCTGCGCGTGCCCGGCGATGCCACCCCTCACTTCATGCAGTCGGCCCTGACCGGCGTGGGCTGCTTCGTGATTGCGTTCCTGGCCAACCAGCTGTCGGTGCGACTGGCCAGCGAGGAACAGCGTGCCCGGCGCAGCCGTCTCGCGGCGCGGGTACAGCGGCAGGTCAACGAGCTCGTGATCGAATCCCTGCCGGACGGAATTCTGGTCGTGGACATGCGCGCAACCGTGCGGGCCGCCAACCCCGCCGCGCGGCATTTGCTGGGGTCCGGACACTCGATCCAGACCACCTCCTTTGCGCTGGACACCGAAAGCGGATGGCAGGAACTGGCCGAGCTGGCCAGCAGGAGTTTTGCTCAAAGTGACGTGCAGCAGGCCGACGTCAGCATCCACCACGCGGGGCAAGGTCCCCGGCGCGTGCGGGTTCGCACCCGGCTGACGGCAACCCAGGGCAGCAGCGGCGAGAACCTGTGCGTCATGTTCCTGCAGGACCAGCGCGAAGTCGAGGCCCGCATGCGCACGGAAAAACTGGCCAGCATGGGCCGCATGTCCGCCGCCGTCGCGCACGAAATCCGCAATCCGCTGGCGGCCATCGCACAGGCCAACGCCCTGCTCGGCGAAGACCTGACCGACCCGCGCCACCAGCAACTTACCCTGATGGTGCAGCAGAATGCAAAACGCCTGGAAAAGATCGTGGAGGAAATCCTCGATATTTCCCGGGTGCAACGACGTGACCAGACCGCGCCCTTGCAGACGCTCGCCCTGAACGAGGCGGTGGAGCGCATCTGCCAGGACTGGTCGCAGCAAACCCGCAGCCAGCACGTTTTGCGCCTCGATCTTTCACCCGCGCAACTGGACGTTGCCTTCGAGCCCGAGCATCTGCGACGCGTCCTGGTCA
The DNA here is from genome assembly GCA_040377375.1 of Hylemonella sp. Lineage (GTDB taxonomy): Bacteria > Pseudomonadota > Gammaproteobacteria > Burkholderiales > Burkholderiaceae_C > JBEIOV01. The sequence continues at coordinate 30,338 of JBEIOV010000009.1, read as the reverse complement.
ACCTGCTGGACAATGCGCGCCGCTATGCCAGCGAGCAGATGGAAGCCATCCAGGTGTCGACCCGGGTATTGGCCAGCCGCCAGGGCGTGCTGGGCGTGTGGAGCAACGGCCCCCCGCTGGAGCAGTCCGTCGAGCGGCACCTGTTTGAACCCTTTTTCTCATCCGAGAGCCGCTCCAGCGGACTGGGCCTGTACATCTGCCGGGAGTTGTGCGAGGGGCACGGCGCATCCATTGTCTACCAGCGCACGCGGCGAACCATGCAGGGCCGCAGCGTCGAGGGCAACGAGTTTCTCGTGTCGTTCCGTTTGCCCCGGCCCGCGGCCGGGATCGGCGCATCCAATGGCAAAATGATTGCCGCACCATGGCATCGCACACACCCCTGACCAACGCCCAGATTCTCGTCGTTGATGACGAGCCGGATCTGAGAACGCTGTACGAGCTCACCTTGCTGCGTGAGGGTTACCGGGTGGCGGCGGCGCAAAGTCTGCAGGAGGCGTCGCAATTGCTGGAGAAACAGCGTTTTGACGTCGTCATCACGGACATGCGGCTGCCCGATGGCTTGGGCATGGAACTCATCCAGCACATCAAGGCGCAACGGCGCCCGGAGCGTTGCGTGGTGATCACGGCCCATGGCTCCGCCGAGAATGCAGTGGAATCACTCAAGGCCGGGGCGTTTGATTACCTGACCAAGCCCGTCGATCTCAAGCAGTTTCGCACCGTCATTGCATCTGCCGTCCAGGATGCGGCGAACCAGCCCAAGAGCCGTCACGCGGACACCGCCACCAGAGGAACCGAGGACGCCTCGGTCCGCCCCGCAGCAGGCGAAGCCGCACTGCAGCGGCTGGTCGGGGAATCGGACGTCATGCGCGCCGTCAGGGACCGGATCGCCAAAGTGGCGCGCAGCATGGCGCCCGTTCTGGTGCGCGGCGAATCCGGCACCGGCAAGGAGCTGGCCGCCTGCGCCCTGCACGCCAACAGCCACCGCTCGAGCGGGGTCATGGTGGCTGTGAACTGCAGTGCCATTCCTGAAAATCTTCTGGAAGCCGAATTTTTCGGGGTCAAGAAGGGGGCCTATACCGGCGCGACACAGGATCGCGACGGTTTTTTCCAGGCGGCGCGCGCAGGCACGCTGTTTCTTGACGAGATCGGCGACCTGCCTCTTGCCATGCAATCCAAGCTGCTGCGCGCCATCCAGGAGCGCTGCGTGCGCCCGGTTGGTTCGCCCCAGGAAGAACCGGTGGATGTGCGCATCATCAGCGCCACCCACAAGGATCTTGCCGCGGAAGTTCAGGCCGGCCGCTTTCGGCAGGATCTGTATTACCGGCTCAACGTGATTGAAATTTCCATCCCCCCCCTGCGGGAGCGGCTCGGCGATTTGCCGGCGCTGTGCGACGCACTGCTCGCCCGCATTGCGGGCGAGTCGGGCATACCCGTTCCCATGCTGTCGGCCTCGGCACTGGAGCCGCTCGCGCGCGAACCCCTGCATGGCAATGTGCGGGAACTCGAAAACCTGTTGCACCGTGCCCTGGCCCTGAGCGAGGGCGGTGAACTGCAAATCGAGACGGCCATGAATCCGTCCCCTGCGCCGGCGCCCTTGTCCGCAAGCAGCGCAGCGCCGAAACACGGCGAGTCGCCCCCCCTGCCCGATGACCTGCAGGGCCACCTGGATCAGCAGGAACGTGAAATCCTGATCCAGACCCTGCGCGAAACCGGCTTCAACCGAACCGCTGCGGCGGCGCGGTTGGGGCTGAGCCTGCGCCAGATCCGCTATCGCATTGCCCGCCTGAACATTGATACCCCCCACAGCAGCGAGCCCCATGATGAATCCATCTGACTTGCCGGCGGACAGCGCGCTCTGGGATGCGGGCTGGTACCGGTTTGCACATCGCCTGCCGTCGCCCAATTTCGGCGCACGCCCATCCGCGGCAACGATTGATCTGATCGTCCTCCACTCCATCAGCCTGCCTCCCGGCCAGTACGGCGGCGATGAGGTGCAACGCCTGTTCCTGAACCGGCTTGACTGGAATGCCGACCCGTACTTCAAGCGCATCGAAGGCATGGCGGTGTCCGCGCACTTTTATGTTCAGCGCAATGGCGCGCTTTGGCAATTCGTGAGCTGCGATGACCGCGCCTGGCACGCCGGCGCCTCGCACTACCGGGGACGGGACAACTGCAACGATGACTCCATCGGCATCGAAATGGAAGGCATTGAGGGGGGGCCCTTCGAAGCCGCCCAGTATGAGACCCTGGGCGGTTTGTGCGCGGCCATCCCGCAACGCTATCCCGTGCGCCATATTGCAGGACATGAGCATGTCGCCCCCGGCCGGAAATCAGACCCCGGAGCGGGGTTCAACTGGCCGCTTTTGCAGCAAACGCTCGGCTGGGAATCTCGGTGTTTTCCCGATGGTGTTGCATGGAAGCCGGCGTGCTGATTTATTTTCTCCGGCAGTAACAATCGGAAACAAAATCTCCGCCATGCACGCCTGCATGTCCAAAACAAGCCTTCATGCGGCCCCGCAGGGAAAAATCCATGGCGGTGCCTGTGGCTGCTTGCTGCCACGCCCGCGCCACTGATCTGGCACCGCATGGCGCGAGATCAGGCCAACGACACGGCCGCGCCGGTCCGGCCCCTCGCATCACCTTCCCTTGACATCGGCGAGCCCAAATCGATCTTTCGGCCGGATACACTACCGGTAGTGGCTTGTAATAAGACAAGACCCCATATATAGTGTGTCCAGTTCGCGCAGACAGCCCATCACGGAAGTGGATGAGAAGCAGGTCGCCGAGCTTGAAAATCCAACAAAAATTTTGCTAAAGACGAGGAAATAATGCAAACCGCTTTGAATACGCCGCCCACTTTCAGCACTGGTGTTCTGGCTCTCCATGGCGCAGATGGCACCGACAGCACAGCCGCCCACGCGCTGGCGCACTATCAGATCATCCGCCGCAATGGCGCGGTGGTGCCGTTTGAACCCAACAAAATCGCTGTTGCCATGATGAAGGCGTTCTTGGCGGTTCATGGCACGCAAGGCGCCGCATCGGCCAGCGTGCGCGAGACCGTTGACAGCCTGACCCAGGCCGTCATTCGCGCCCTGATCCGCTCGCGCCCCGGCGGCGGCACGTTTCATATTGAAGATGTGCAGGACCAGGTTGAGCTGGGACTGATGCGCGGTGGCCATCACGAAATTGCCCGCGCCTACGTTTTGTATCGGGAGCGGCGCACGCTGGAGCGCGCCCAGAAAGTAACCCAGGACGCGCCCAAGACACCGGTATTGCATGTCCTGGACGGCGGACAGCGCCTGGTGCTCGACCTGGACCGCCTCAAGAACCTGATCGAGGTCGCCTGCTCGGGCTTGGGCGCGGACATCAAGCCCGAGCCCATCATGGCCGAGACCATGCGCAACCTGTATGACGGCGTGCCCATGGATGAGGTGTACAAGGCCTCGGTGCTGGCCGCGCGCACCCTGATCGAGAAAGATCCGGACTACACCTACGCCACCGCCCGCCTGCTGTTTCACACCATTGCCAAGGAGGTGCTGGGACGGGATGTGCCGCCATCGGAAATGACGCAGGCCTATGCCGACTACTTTCCCCTGTTCATCAAGAAGGGGGTTGACAATGAGCTGCTCGACGAAAAGCTGCTGCAGTTCGATTTGAAGAGACTGGGCGCGGCACTCAAGGCCGAGCGTGATCTGAAGTTCGATTACCTGGGTCTGCAAACCCTGTATGACCGCTACTTCCTGCACGTGCGCAAGAGCCGCATCGAGTTGCCGCAGGCCTTTTTCATGCGCGTGGCCATGGGCTTGTCCCTCAACGAGATCGACCGCGAGGCGCGCGCCATCGAGTTCTACGAGGTGCTGTCCTCCTTCGACTTCATGTCGAGCACGCCCACCCTGTTCAACAGCGGCACGCTGCGTTCGCAGCTCTCGAGCTGCTACCTCACCACGGTGCCTGACGACCTGGACGGCATTTACGAATCCATCAAGGAAAACGCGCTGCTGTCCAAGTTTGCCGGCGGCCTGGGCAACGACTGGACCCGTGTGCGCGCCCTGGGTTCCCACATCAAGGGCACCAATGGCGAATCGCAGGGCGTCGTGCCTTTCCTCAAGGTTGTCAACGATACCGCCGTGGCCGTGAACCAGGGCGGCAAGCGCAAGGGTGCGGTGTGCACTTACCTGGAGACCTGGCACCTCGATATCGAGGAATTCCTGGAGCTGCGCAAGAATACCGGCGACGACCGTCGTCGCACCCACGACATGAACACGGCCAACTGGATTCCTGACCTGTTCATGCGCCGTGTCATGGAAAAAGGCCAGTGGACGCTGTTTTCGCCCTCCAACGTGCCTGACCTGCACGACAAGTTCGGCGCCGATTTCGAGAAGGCCTACGTCGCCTACGAGGAAAAGGCGGCCCGCGGCGAGATCAAGCCCGCACGCACGCTGCCGGCGGCCGACCTGTGGCGCAAGATGCTGACCATGCTGTTTGAGACCGGACACCCCTGGATCACGTTCAAGGATGCCTGCAATGTGCGCTCGCCCCAGCAGCATGCCGGCGTGGTGCACTCGTCCAACCTGTGCACCGAAATCACGCTCAACACCAGCGACACCGAAACCGCGGTCTGCAACCTCGGCTCCGTCAATCTGCTCAACCACCTGAAGGACGACCCCGCCGGCGCCAAGGTTCTCGATCACGACAAGCTGAAAAAAACCATCACCACCGCGATGCGCATGCTCGACAACGTGATCGACATCAACTACTACGCGGTCAAGAAGGCGCGCGACTCCAACATGCGGCACCGGCCGGTCGGGTTGGGTGTCATGGCGTTCCAGGACAGCCTGTACGAACTGCGCATTCCCTATGCCAGCGATGCCGCCGTGGAATTCGCCGACCAATCGATGGAAGCCGTCTGCTACTACGCCTACTGGGCTTCGACCGAGCTGTCCAAGGAGCGTGGCACTTATTCCACCTTCAAGGGCTCGCTGTGGGATCAGGGCATCCTGCCTCTGGACACCCTGAACCTGCTGGAAAAAGCCCGCGGCGGCTATGTGGAAGTGGATCGCTCCGCCACCCTGGACTGGGACGCCCTGCGCAAGAAGATCGCCAAGGATGGCATGCGCAATTCCAACTGCGTCGCCATCGCCCCCACCGCCACGATCTCCAACATCATCGGCGTGGACGCCTCCATCGAGCCGTGCTTCGGCAACCTCTCGGTCAAGTCCAACCTGTCGGGCGAGTTCACCGTGATCAACAGCGGCCTGGTGCGCGACCTCAAGCGCCTGGGACTGTGGGATGACGTCATGGTCATGGACCTCAAGCACTTTGATGGCTCGCTGGCGCCGATTGACCGCGTGCCGCAGGAGATCAAGGCGCTCTACGCCACCGCCTTCGAAGTGGAGACGCGCTGGCTGGTGGAAGCCGCGGCCCGCCGCCAGAAATGGATTGACCAGGCCCAGTCGCTCAACATCTACATGGCGGGCGCTTCCGGCAAGAAGCTGGATGACACCTACAAGCTCGCGTGGCTGCGCGGCCTGAAGACCACCTACTACCTGCGCACGATGTCGGCCACGCATGCCGAGAAATCCACCGTGACGGCCGGACGCCTCAACGCCGTGTCATCCGGTGGCGCATCGCATGGCGGCGCAGGCATGAGCGCGCTCGAAGCTGCTGCCGCGGCAGCCCAGGCGCACATGGCATCCGCTGCCACCGACATCAAGTTCTGCGCCATCGATGATCCAGGCTGTGAAGCGTGCCAGTGACACAAGCCACTGCATCGCATGAAATGCGATGCTATTGAGCAACACAATAGAGCAGCGATGTGAATGAATACTTTTCATTTCAACACGCTGCTCCCATAATTCGCAGATTGGAATCATTTATGTTGAACTGGGACGAAGAAGTCAAGCCCACATCGCAAATGCCTTTCGCTCGCGGCTCATCCAGCAGCCGTTCGACTGAGCTTCCCCTAAATTCTCCCGAGGCACCTTTTCTCCAGAGCGGCATTGCCATGCCAGCACCCGCTCCTGCTGCGCCAGTCGCGACCCCGCATCGCGTGCGGGCTGCTGACAAGCGCATCATCAATGGACAAACCGACGTGAACCAACTGGTTCCGTTCAAGTACAAATGGGCTTGGGAAAAATACCTGTCCAGCTGCGCCAACCACTGGATGCCGCAGGAAGTCAACATGACGCGCGACATCGCGCTGTGGAAGGACCCGAACGGCCTGACCGAGGACGAGCGCCGCATCGTCAAGCGCAATCTCGGTTTCTTCGTGACGGCCGATTCGCTGGCCGCCAACAACATCGTGCTGGGTACCTATCGCCATATCACGGCGCCCGAGTGCCGCCAGTTCCTGTTGCGCCAGGCTTTCGAGGAAGCCATTCATACCCATGCCTACCAGTACATTGTCGAGTCACTGGGGCTGGATGAAAGCGAGATATTCAACGCCTACAACGAGATCCAGTCGATCCGGGAAAAGGACGAATTCCTGATTCCCTTCATCTCGGCCATCATGGATCCGAATTTCCGCACGGGAACACCCGAGACGGACCAGACGCTCCTGAAGTCCCTGATCGTATTTGCCTGCCTGATGGAGGGTCTGTTCTTCTATGTCGGCTTCACGCAGATTCTCGCGCTGGGCCGCCAGAACAAGATGACCGGCGCGGCCGAGCAATACCAGTACATCCTGCGCGATGAATCGATGCATTGCAACTTCGGCATTGACCTGATCAACCAGCTCAAGCTGGAAAACCCCCATTTGTGGACGCCTGAGTTCAAGGCCGAAATCAGAGCCCTGTTCGAGAAAGCAGTCGAACTTGAGTACCGCTACGCCGAAGACACCATGCCCCGTGGCGTGCTGGGCATGAATGCCTCCATGTTCAAGGGCTATCTGCGCTATATCGCCAACCGGCGCGCCACGCAGATCGGCCTGGAGTCCCTGTTCCCCAACGAAGAGAATCCGTTTCCCTGGATGAGCGAAATGATTGACCTGAAGAAAGAGCGAAATTTCTTCGAGACCCGCGTGATCGAGTATCAGTCGGGCGGGGCGCTTTCCTGGGATTGATGTTTTTAGAAAATGGCTTCAAGAATTACACGAACCGTTCATCACCTCGCAGAGGGTGAGGGCGCTTCGTGCACCCGAGTTCATGGTGTTGGGGTTGATCCCAGCGCCATGAATCGCTTCATGCACTCCAACTCGCATGAAGTGCTCTTTGTAAATTGATCAAGGAGAAAATGATGGCAACTGCAAAAAAATCGGTCGCAAAAAAGGCCGCCCCCGCGAAGAAAGCTCCTGCTAAAAAAGTAGCAGCTAAAAAAGCTCCGGCAAAAAAAGTCGTAGCCAAGAAAGCTCCTGCCAAAAAAGCAGCAGCCAAAAAGGCCCCGGCGAAAAAAGTCGCAGCCAAGAAAGCTCCTGCCAAAAAAGCAGCAGCCAAAAAGGCCCCGGCGAAAAAATCCGTAGCCAAGAAGGCCCCTGCCAAGAAAGCAGCAGCCAAAAAGGCCCCGGCCAAGAAAGCCGCCGCCAAAAAGCCCGCAGCCAAGAAAGCAGCCAAAAAGCCGGCTGCGAAGAAAGCCGCGAAAAAGCCTGCTGCCAAAAAGCCGGCCACAAAAGCAGCCCCTGCTCCGGCTGCGCCTGCGCCTGCGCCTGCGACTCAGACGACGCTGAATCCGCAGGCCGCATGGCCGTTTCCCACGGCCAGCAAGCCCTGAACCGGCAAGCGCTCCGTGTCAAGCCCGGTGCCGAAAGGCATCGGGCTTTTTCATGGGCCTGCCGTCAACCTATCCATGTCCGTTCCCGCCTTGCCATTCCTGCGCCTGGAAAAAACGGGCTCGGTGCTGCTGGACGTGCACGTCATGCCCAATGCCTCAAAGACCCAGGCCGAAGGGCTGCATGACGGCGCCTTGCGTATCCGTCTCAAAGCACCGCCCGTTGAAGGCAAGGCCAACCAGGCACTGATCGTCTGGCTGGCCAGGGAACTGAAAATCCCGCGCGCCAGCATTGAGCTGGTTCGGGGGCAGTCGGCCCGGCGCAAGCACCTGCGCATCTCGCCAGCCGCGGCCGACAGCGCCAACTGGAGTAGCCTGACGCCTACGGCATGAGCGTCAGCGTCGCCAGGGCATGCTGGTTACAGCCCGAGCGCCTTCAGATCAACGGTGTAGTTTTGCGGTCCGCGCTCGGCGATTTTGAGTGATCCCAGGCGGTTGCCCAGTTCGGCGCAGCGCTCCAGCGGCCACCCTTTTTCAAGACCATAAAGCAGGGCGCCACGGTAGGCGTCACCACAGCCGGTCGGATCGACCACGGCAGACGCCTTGACCGCGGGCACCAGGGTCTTTTCGCCATTGATCCAGACCTCGCTGCCTTCGGCACCCAGGGTCACCACCAGCCCTTGCACATGGCGTGAAATCTCGGCGCTGCTCCAGCCGGTGCGGTCACTCAGCATCTTGCCCTCGTAATCGTTCACCGTCACCCAGGTGGCTTGTTCCACGAACCGGGCCAGCTCTGCCCCGTCAAACATGGGCAAGCCCTGTCCCGGGTCAAACACAAAAGGAATGTCCGCCGCCTTGAACTGTTCGGCATGCTGCAGCATGGCATCGCGCCCATCGGGCGAAATGATCCCCAGGCGGATGTCCTGGCGGGCCACGATTTGGCTGACATGCGCCTGCATCATGGCCCCGGGATGGAAGGCCGTGATCTGGTTGTTGTCATGGTCGGTCATGATCAAGGCCTGCGCCGTGTAGGTGTCATCGATCTTGCGGACGAATTCGGTATCGATCCCAAGCTCATGCAGGCGGTGCAGATAGCCCGCGCCATCGTTGCCAACGGTCGCCATGGGCAAGGGTGTTCCCCCCAGCAATTTGAGCGCATAGGCAATGTTGCCGGCGCACCCGCCAAAGTCGCGCCGCAGCGTGGGCACGAGAAACGACACATTGAGGATGTGCAGCTGGTCAGGCAGGATTTGCTCCGCAAACCGGCCCTCGAAATTCATGATGGTGTCAAAGGCCAGGGAGCCGCAGATGATGGTTGCCATAGAAGGTGCTTGTGAAAGTTCAGGGATAAAACGCCAGTACCCGGTAGCCGGCGATGCGCTCGCCGCTGCCGTTGCTCCGGACACTGACGGCAAGGGAGCCGGCCAATTCAGAACCCGCGGCCAGGACACGCGATGGAGCGCCGAAGTCCGCGGGAAAGAACACACGGCGCAGGACCGGCTGGTCCTGCGAGTCCGTCAGCGTCAACTCGATCGCGGGTACCGCCAGCTCGGTCGAGGCCGTGTTTTTGAGTGTCACGTTCAGCCGGTAGGCATCCCCCCGAATCTTGCTGAAGGAGGAGCTGTCAATCACGATCAGCTCGATCTGCCGCAACGGCGATATCGAGCACTTCAAAACAGAGCAGGCCGCCTGCAGCCAGGGCTTGAGTCCCGGCGCCGCGGCGGCGATGCGGTCGCGCTCATGCAGCATCACCTGGCCAGCCAGCCCCGCCAGCAACAGCAGGCCGGCCAGCATCAGGGCCACGCGAACCGCAGGCCGGCGCCAGAGAGTCCCTGTTTTTTGCCCCCGCATGAAAGCGACATCAGGCACGTCGACCCGGCTGGGCTGCGACAGCCGCGCCTCTGCTGCATCAGGATCAGCGCCAAGGCGCCCGATGGCCAGCGGCACGATCTCGTCAAGTGAGGTGACATCCTCGGCGGGTGGCGCCTGCAGCGGCAGAAAAATGTCGACCGGCTCTGCCGCAGGCTGAACCAGCGGCGCGCTGTCGCTCCCGGGTTGCGCCTCGCGCGCCGCCGCGGCCTCATGGGTCTGTGGCATCGGCACCGCTTGCTGATGATCAGTCCGGTCCGGCGAAGAAACTCCGGCTGGCACATCCTGCTGCAGGTTCGCCGATGCGTCGAAAATTTCATCGCATTGCCCGCAGCGCACCCACCCCTCCGAAATCCGGAGCTGGTCGGGCACGACCTTGAACATCGTCTCGCAAGCAGGGCAACGGGTGATCAGGCTCATGAGCGTCAGATTGTAGAGCCGCTGCAGCTGCGCCGGTCAGAGTGTCGCGGTCATGAGTATCCAGCCATCCTCGCGATCGGAAACCCCCAACTGGCAATACGGCGCATAGGCGGCCACCAGCTCATCGGCCTGCCGCTCCAGGATTCCCGCCAGAACGAGGACGCCCCCGGGTTCTACCCGGGAACACAGCAGGGGAGCGAGCACCTTCAAGGGAGTCGCCAGGATATTGGCCAGCACCGTCTGGTAACGCCCGCTGACCCGCTCGGGCAGACCGGCATGGAGCGCAACGCCATTGGCCCTGGCATTCAGAAGGGTTGATTCAACGGCCGCATCATCAATGTCCACCGCATCGATGTCGCTGGCGCCATACTTCGCCGCGCCGATCGCGAGAATCCCCGAGCCGCAACCGTAGTCAAGGACCCGTCCCAGCCCGCCCGCGGCGCCCGCGCCATTGCCGTGGCATGCGATCCAGCGCAGGCACATGCGCGTGGTCGGGTGCGTGCCGGTGCCAAAAGCCAGCCCCGGATCCAGCCGGATGATTTGGCGCGCCTGGGCTGGCGGTTCGTGCCAGGTCGGCACGATCCAGAAGTCCGGCGTGATCTCCACGGGCGTGAATTGCGACTGGGTAAGACGCACCCAGTCCTGCTCCGGAACGGCATGAATGCCCAGAATGCGGCAATCCGCAAAGAAGTCCTGTGCCACCAGCAGCGTTGCGGCGTCCCGCGCCAGGGCTTCGGTGGCATACAGCGCCAGCATGCGGGAGCGCTGCCAGCCATCCTGCGGCGGCGGCATGCCGGGTTCGCCAAACAGCGCCTGTTCGGCATCGGTCTGGGCATCCGCGTCTTCCACACTGACGCTTAGGGCATCCAGCGCATCCAGGGCTTCACTCAATGTCTCGACGCGCTCCTGCGGACACAGCAAGCTCAACTCAAACATGCCAATCGCCCGTCCGTACCGCAAGAAAGGGACTACGCGCGGTACGCCGTGGAACCGGCTTTGCCGGGCCACTGGCGTTGCCCCCTTGAGGGGGGAGGCGGCCACACGAAGTGGGCAAGCAACGGGGGGGAGTCATCTTTTCAGCGTTTATGGTGGCCCAGCCACTCTTCAAGGTAGTGAATATTGGTGCCGCCGGCCATGAACTTGGCATCGACCATCAACTCGCGATGCAGGGGAATGTTGGTGTTGATGCCTTCGACCACCGTCTCGGACAACGCCGTGCGCATGCGGGCCATGGCCTGCTCGCGCGTGTCGCCGTGAACAATGATCTTGCCGATCATCGAATCGTAGTTGGGCGGCACAAAGTAATTGGTATAGACATGCGAGTCCACCCGCACCCCCGGCCCGCCTGGCGCATGCCACATGGTGATGCGTCCTGGAGAAGGGACGAACTTGTAGGGGTCTTCGGCGTTGATCCGGCATTCGATGGCATGGCCGCGAATCTCGATCTGACGTTGCGTGAACGGCAGCTTCTCGCCCGCCGCCACCATGATCTGCGTCTTCACGATGTCCACGCCGGTGATCATCTCGGTCACCGGATGCTCCACCTGAACCCGCGTGTTCATCTCGATGAAGTAGAACTCGCCGTCCTCGTACAGGAACTCGAACGTTCCCGCCCCGCGATAACCGATCTTCTTGCAGGCGGCGACGCAGCGCTCGCCAATCCGCTCGATCAGCTTGCGCGCAATGCCTGGCGCCGGCGCTTCCTCAATCACTTTTTGATGGCGGCGCTGCATTGAGCAGTCGCGCTCGCCCAAGTACACCGCATTCTTGTGCTTGTCGGCCAGGATCTGGATTTCAATATGGCGCGGATTCTGGAGGTACTTCTCCATGTAAACCGCCGGGTTGCCGAACGCCGCGCCCGCTTCCGCCTTGGTCATCTGCACGGCATTGATCAGGGCCGCCTCGGTATGCACCACCCGCATGCCCCGGCCACCGCCGCCGCCCGCGGCCTTGATGATGACGGGGTAGCCCACGGTCTTGGCGATGCGGCGGATCTGCACCGCATCGTCAGGCAGCTCCCCCTCCGACCCCGGAACACAAGGCACGCCAGCCTTGATCATGGCCTGCTTGGCCGATACCTTGTCGCCCATGATGCGAATCGACTCGGGCGTGGGGCCGATGAACTGGAAACCGCTTTTCTCCACCCGCTCGGCAAAGCTGGCGTTCTCGCTCAGAAAGCCGTAGCCGGGGTGAATGGCCTCGGCGTCTGTCACTTCGGCGGCCGAAATGATGGCCGGCATGTTGAGGTAACTCTGCCCCGACGCCGCCGGCCCGATGCAGACGGCCTCCTCGGCCAGCTTGACGTACTTGGCCTCGCGGTCCGCCTCGGAATAGACCATGACCGCTTTGATGCCAAGTTCATGGCAGGCACGTTGAATTCTGAGGGCTATCTCACCTCGATTGGCAACCAGGATTTTCTTGAACATGGGGGACTGCCGGGTTGCTTCACTCAATCACGAACAAAGGCTGTCCGTATTCCACGGCCTGCCCGTTCTCGCAAAGAATCTGAGTCACGGTACCCGACTGGTCCGCCTCGATTTCATTGAGGATTTTCATCGCTTCAATAATGCACACGGTCTCGCCCGCCTTGACGGTGGAGCCGACTTCCACAAAAGGCGTGGCGCCGGGAGAGGCCGAACGGTAGAACGTGCCGACCATCGGCGACTTCACCGCATGGCCTGCCGCTTCCGGCGCCGCAGCCACGGGCAGCGGCTGGGTTGCCGCAACCGGTGGCGCAGCCGCAGCGGTCATGGCAGGGGGCGCGGCATAGGCCTGCGCCGCAGCACCGCCCCCCTTGACGATGCGGACTTTCCCTTCAGCTTCCGTAATTTCCAGCTCCGAGACGTTCGACTCGGATACGAGGTCAATCAACGTCTTGAGTTTGCGTAAATCCATGAGAACTCCAACGACTGTAAAAATATTGCTTCAATTTATATCAAATCAAGGCAATTTACATTTAATTTTATTGATCTTCAAACAAAACAAGGCAACTCCGAATGAGCCGCATCCATCAAGGCGTGCAGTATAGACGCTAGATCAGGTCACGCCAGGCCAGTAAATCCCCGGGCGAAACCTTTCCTATTCTACGATGACGCACCAGACCGTCCGACCCCAGAACCACCGTGAAGGGCAAACCTCCACTCAGATTCCCCAAGGATTTCCCCAATTCCGCACCCGCCATGCCCGCCAGACCAATCGGGAAAGCAAGTGGCATCTTGCGCAAGAAATTACGGACTGCCCCCGGTTGATCAATTGCCAAACCAAGAACTTGCCAGCCGTTAGCTGAATTTTCCTTGAAAAAACGATCCAATAGCGGAAGTTCCTCAATACATGGGGGACACCAGGTTGCCCAGAAATTGAGCAGCAGAGGGCGCCCCTTGAACGATTGCATTGCCAGAGCGCCTCCTGCGGGCCTCTCAAAGTTCATGTCCCACAAGGCCGCTTCGGCCCCCTGCGCCATGTCGCGCGGCGCATATTTCCACCAGGCCAGCCCCGCCCCGCCCAGACCGGCGGCGGCCGCCACGGCGGCATACACCCAGCGGCGGCGGCTCATCACGGAAGAAGCGCTCTGTGCGGTGGCAATTTGTTCATCCATGGTCAACCTCATCCAGCAAGCGGCGAACGGCCATCAAATCACCCCGTGGCGGCCTGTGCTTGGCATCCGGCCGAAGCGCCCCGCGCAAGTCATCCAGGTCATGCACCATCAGGTGCACTCCAACAAACTCACCCAGCTCCTGACTGCGGACATGGACACTGAGCACCTCCACTGGTTTGCCATGAAAGCCCGTCACAGTCCGGGGTTCATAGTCAACCCGCAGGTCGATCAATTCGATTTCCGCTGATTTTTCATCATCGCAAAACAACTGTATGTATATATCGGAAAGTCGTGTTGCCGTGCCGTGCCATACCGCGCCGCCCAGATGTGGCCTGAAGCGGGCCAGGCGTTCCATCCAGACCAGCGCCAGCTTGCGCAAGGCCAGCAATTCCAGGGGCTGCGTCTGGGCGCAGAAAAGCGCAATGTACTCCCGCACGGCGTCTTCCACCTCGTCATTTCCCGGCAAACCCGTGCGCGCCGGCAAACCCAACTGCTTGACGGCACGGCGCTTGGCCGGGCCATATTCCAGCCCCTCCTCCACTACCAGGCGGGCGGCTGCCGCAACAATTTCGGATTTCGACATCTCCATGGATCGGTATTGTGCATTCATTGCCATGCGGCCCCGCCTTCAGCGAATTTGAACGAGCGTGCCTTGTTGCTACTTTTTTGATAGCTATCGACCTCCAGTTAACAAGGGCAGGACGGCTAATCGACCCTTAAATTCACCTAAAATCAAGCAATGCACATTCATATTCTCGGTATCTGCGGCACCTTTATGGGAGGCCTTGCCGCACTCGCCCGTGAAGCGGGTCACAAGGTAACGGGGTGCGACGCCGGCGTCTACCCCCCCATGAGCGACCAGCTGCGCGCCTTGGGCATCGAGCTGATCGAGGGCTTCGGCGCCGACCAGCTGGCCCTCAAGCCCGACATGTTCGTCGTCGGCAATGTGGTGAGCCGGGCACACCAGCCCGACGGCAGCCCCAAGTTTCCCCTGATGGAAGCCATCATGGACGCCGGCGCACCCTACACCAGCGGCCCCCAGTGGCTGGCCGAGCACGTGCTGCAGGGCCGGCACGTGCTGGCCGTGGCCGGCACCCATGGCAAGACCACCACCACTTCGATGCTGGCCTGGATTCTGGAATCGGCCGGGTTGCAGCCGGGCTTTCTGGTGGGCGGCGTACCCATGAACTTCGGCGTTTCCGCCCGGCTGGGAAATGTGGCCCCCACGCTCCCCACTGCGTGTGGTTCGCTGCCCCCCGAGGGGGCCCTTTCGCCTTGGGGCGGCCCGGCGGCGAAAGCCCCGCCCCCCGGCCAGCGGTCACTGTTCGTGATCGAGGCCGACGAATACGACACCGCCTTTTTCGACAAGCGCAGCAAGTTCGTGCACTACCGCCCGCGCACGGCCGTGCTCAACAACCTGGAGTTCGACCACGCCGACATCTTCGATGACCTCGCGGCCATCGAACGGCAGTTTCACCACCTGGTGCGCACCGTGCCCGGCCAAGGGCCCCACGGCTCGGGCCGGGTGGTCGTCAATGGCCTGGAGGAAAGCCTGGCCCGGGTGCTGCACGCCGGCTGCTGGAGCGAAGTGCGCAGTTTTGGCGCGGCCGTGAGCGACTTCACGGCCCGCGGCGAGCCGCACGAGTTCGAGGTGTTTCAGCAGGGCCGGCCCGTGGCAGCCGTCCAATGGGGGCTCACCGGCGTGCACAACCAGCTCAATGCGCTGGCCGCCATCGCGGCGGCCGAGCACGTGGGCGTGCCGCCCGCGGTGGCCGCCCGTGCCTTGGGCGAATTCCAGAATGTGCGCCGCCGCATGGAAGTGCGCGGCAGCGTCGCCCGGCCCGGCGGCGCGATCACCGTCTATGACGACTTCGCCCACCATCCGACCGCGATCCGGACCACGCTCGATGGCCTGCGCCGCAAGGTCGGGACGGCGCAGCGCATCCTGGCCGTGTTCGAGCCGCGCAGCAACACCATGAAGCTGGGAACGATGAAAGCGCAGCTGCCCTGGAGCCTGGAAGACGCCGACCTGTCGTTCTGCCACGCCGGTGGCCTGGGCTGGGATGCGCGCGAAGTCCTGGCCGTGATGGGCGACAAGGCCTGGGTGGCCGACAGCATCGATGAACTGGTCAGCCAGGTGCTTGCCAGCGCCCGCCCCGGCGACCACATCCTGTGCATGAGCAATGGCGGCTTTGGCGGCATCCACCTCAAACTGATCGATGCGCTACAAAAAAGATAGTGCATTACGCTGTATTCACAAGGAAAAGTGCCATTTTTGTTTTGAATCTGCGGGCTTGCCCGCAAGGCGGCCAGGAATCCGCCTTGCGCCCTGGGGACGCCTGGATATCATTCACGCATTGATGCGTTTTTTTGTTTGTCTCCTGAATCATGCAATGACGCCCGACAAGCCACTGAAAAGCAGCACCACCCAGGTAAAGGCCACGCAGTTCAGGCCGCACGGGCGCGTTGATATCTGGATGGATGGCCAACTGCAGCATTACGAAGCCACCGGCCCCTTCAACAAGGAACTGGTGGACTGCCTGGCGATCGCCCAACTCAATAGCCTGCAAACCCTCCAGCCGACCGGTCCCTGGGTCAGCATCTGCACCATTGTGGAAAGTGCCTTGGCCACGCCCGACGGTCTGGCGCGGTACGCCGAACTGATGCGCACGCCCAAGCCGGCCGAACTCACGCCGGTGGCCACGGCGTTTGTCATTGGCCCCGAAGTCGAGGGGGGCACTATCATGGCGCCCCTCTTTGCCAAGATCTACGCCGACATCGGTCGACCGTTCAAGACCTTTGAAACCCTGGCCGAGGCCCAACGCTGGGCCCGGACCCTGACGCAAGTGGCAAGCGCGCCCTAGCGTGCGCGGCGCGCCTTGACCCCCTCGGACAGGGCCTGCAGCGCCAGCAGCGAGTCGTCCCAGCCCAGGCACGCATCGGTGATGCTCTTGCCATAGTCGAGCCGGCTCGCGTCATCCTTGCCGGGCGTAAATTTCTGGGCGCCGGCATGCAGGTGGCTTTCCACCATCACGCCGAACACGCTGCGCGAACCGCTGGCGACCTGGGCCGCGATGTCGCGCGCCACATCCAGCTGCTTTTCATGCTGCTTGCTGCTGTTGGCATGGCTGCAGTCCACCATCAGGGCAGCGGGCAGCTTGGCCGCGGCGAGCTCCTTGCAGGCGGCGGCCACGCTGGCCGCGTCGTAGTTGGGCGTCTTGCCGCCGCGCAGGATGACGTGGCAGTCCCTGTTGCCCTTGGTCTGCACGACGGCAACCTGACCGTTTTTATGCACCGAGAGGAAATGGTGGCCGCGCGCCGCGGCCTGGATCGCGTCGGTGGCGATTTTGATGTTGCCGTCGGTGCCGTTCTTGAACCCGATGGGCGCCGACAGGCCCGAGGCCAGCTCGCGGTGCACCTGGCTCTCCGTCGTGCGCGCGCCGATGGCGCCCCAGGCAATCAGGTCGCCGATGTACTGCGGCGAAATCACATCGAGGAACTCGCTGCCGGCCGGCAGGCCCAGGCGGTTGATCTCGATCAGCAGCTGGCGCGCGATGCGCAGGCCCTCGTCGATGCGGTAGCTCTCGTCCAGGTAGGGGTCGTTGATCAGGCCCTTCCAGCCCACCGTGGTGCGGGGCTTCTCGAAATACACGCGCATCACGATCTCCAGCGTGTCGGCATATTTGCCGCGCTGCTGCATGAGCTGGCGGGCGTAATCGAGCGCGGCAGCCGGGTCATGGATGGAACACGGGCCGATCACCACCAGCAGGCGGTCGTCCTGCCCGGCCATGATGTTGTGAATGTTGCGGCGGGTGCCAGTGATGAGCGTCTCCACGGGGGTGCCGCGAATCGGGAAAAAGCGGATCAGATGTTCAGGAGGGGGCAACACGGTGATGTCCTCGATGCGTTCGTCGTCGGTCTGGCTGGTCTTGTCAACGGGGTTCGCATACCAGGCATCGGTGCCGGAGGAAGTGGCTTTGACATTCATGTTGTTGCTCCTTGTTCAGTCAGCAGTTGGGCATCAGGAGGGCCGCCTGGCGGACCGGACCTGTGTTGCCGGATCAAAAAAAAAACCGCCGGGGTGACCGGCGGTTTTTGGGAAATTCAGGACGTTTTTTCTGGGTACGTTCAGAACTCTCTACCGCCGGTGGCGCTTGAGAACCAAAAATAGCCAAAGTAAAAACGGGCCGAATTCATGCGTGCCACTTTAGCATAGTCGGCCGCGGGCATTGGAAAAGCATGCCGGTGCCGCCGTCAGGCCGTGCCGCCGACCGTCAGGCCGTCGATGCGCAGGGTCGGTTGTCCCACGCCCACAGGCACGCTCTGGCCTTCCTTGCCGCAGGTGCCCACGCCGCTGTCCAGGCGCATGTCGTTGCCGATCATGGTCACGCGCGTGAGCGCATCGGGGCCGTTGCCAACAATGGTGGCGCCCTTGACCGGGTACAGGATCTTGCCGTTTTCCACCCAGAACGCCTCGCTGGCGGAAAACACGAACTTGCCGGAAGTGATGTCCACCTGCCCGCCGCCGAAGTTGGTGGCGTACAAACCCCGCTTGATGCTGGCCACGATTTCGCCGGGGGACTTCTTTCCGCCGAGCATGTAGGTGTTGGTCATGCGCGGCATGGGAATATGGGCATAACTTTCACGCCGGCCATTGCCCGTGGGCTTGACCTTCATGAGGCGCGCGTTCATGGCATCCTGCATGTAGCCCTTGAGGATGCCGTCCTCGATCAGCACATTGCACTGGCTGGTGTTGCCCTCGTCGTCCACATTGAGCGAGCCCCGGCGGTCGGCCAGCGTGCCGTCGTCCAGCACCGTGACGCCCTTGGCCGCCACGCGCTGGCCGATGCGCCCCGCGAACGCGCTGGACCCCTTGCGGTTGAAATCGCCTTCCAGGCCGTGGCCAATCGCCTCGTGCAGCAGGATGCCGGGCCAGCCCGGGCCGAGCACCACGGTCATTTCACCGGCCGGCGCGGGGCGCGCCTCCAGATTGGTGAGCGCGGCCTTGACCGCCTCATCGACGTATTGCGTGATGATGGCATCGTCAAAATAAGCCAGGCCGAAACGCCCGCCGCCGCCGGCCGAACCCATTTCGCGCCGGCCATTCTGTTCGGCGATCACGGTCACGCTCAGGCGCACTAGCGGGCGCACATCGGCGGCCAGCGTGCCATCGGCACGCGCCACCATCACCACGTCGTATTCGCTGGCCAGGCCGGCCATGACCTGCGCCACGCGCGGGTCCTTGGCCCGGGCCAATCCCTCCACTTTCTCCAGCAGCTTGACCTTGGCCGTGCTGTCCAGCGTGGCGATCGGGTCCAGCCCGAGGTAGAGGGAGCGCGCAGTTGCTATCTTTTTACTAGCTGTCTTCACCCGTGCCGTCTTGGCCGCGGCCGAAATGGTTCGTACCGTGCGGGCGGCGTCAAGCAGCGAGGCCTCGGAGATGTCATCCGAATAGGCGAACG
Organism: Hylemonella sp.; assembly: GCA_040377375.1. Lineage (GTDB taxonomy): Bacteria > Pseudomonadota > Gammaproteobacteria > Burkholderiales > Burkholderiaceae_C > JBEIOV01. The sequence continues at coordinate 11,291 of JBEIOV010000009.1, read as the reverse complement.
CGGTTTTCTCGCCGCTCACGGCCCGCACCCCGACCCCCTGGTCGATGCTGAACGAGCCGGTCTTGACGATGCCCTCTTCCAGGCTCCAGCCTTCGCTGCGTGTGTACTGGAAATACAGGTCGGCCTCGTCCACCTGGTGTGCCTTGATCTCCGCCAGGGCGCGGGACAGATGGGACTCGTCCAGGCCAAAGGGCGTGAGCAGCAGGTCTTTGGCAACGGCCAGACGTTCCAGGGTGGGTTCGCGTGAAATCATGGCTTCATTTTAGGCGCCTGGGGCGATCATGCCTGTCGTACCACCCGCCCCGAGCTTGTCGAAGGGCTATTCGATCCGACTTGACGCGGGCTTCGCCCTCTTCGACAAGGCGCAGGACCGGCGGCTCAGCCCGGGCGGGCAAGGCTCAGCCACGGCACCAGGGCAGCATCATCGAACTCGGCCCAACCGGCCGCGCTGGCCTGGGCAAAGGCATCGCGCGCCGCGGCCCCCAGGGGCCCGGCAAAACCGGCAGCGCCTGCGGCCTGCACCGCCAGCCGCGTGTCTTTTTCCAGCAGGGTCATGTGCGCCCGGGGCGCATAGTCCGCGGCGATGGCCCGGCGCATGCGGTCCGAGCCAATCCAGCTCTGGCCGCTGGACTGCTCGATCACGTCCAACGTGCGGCCCGCATCCAGCCCCATTTTCCGGGCCATGACCAGCACTTCGGCCGCGCCCACCAGATTGATGCCCGCGGCCAAGTTGTTGACCAGCTTGGTGCGCGCCCCGTCCCCCGGGCGCTCGCTGATGCGAAAGACCTGGCCCGACAGCGCCTGCACCAGCGCGCCGTAGCGCTCGAACACCGCGTCGGCACACGCGATCATCAGGCTCATGGAGCCATCGCGCGCCCGCGCCGGGCCACCGGACATCGGGGCGTCCATGGTGTCGATGCCGAACTGCGCCAGGCGCCGGGCAAACGACTCGGTGTCTTGCGGCGCCATCGTGGGGCACAGCATGACCAACTGCCCCGCTTGCATCGCGCCAGCCACGCCCTGGGCACCAAACAGCACCTCTTCGGTCTGGCCCGCATCCACCACGCAGACCATAGTTGCTACAGATTTGATAGCTGCCTGCGCAGGAAATTCATGGACCGAGGCCCCCAAAGACTCGAAACCCCGGGCCTTGCCGGCATCCACGTCACAGACGCTCACCGGCCAGCCCTGCGCCAGCAAATGGGCCGCCATGGCGCCGCCCATATTGCCAACGCCCACGATGGCCACCGGGAAGCGGGGCGGCAGGTGGCTCACGACTGGACCAGCCTCTTGGATTTGGAAATGGACATCAGGATGCCCAGACCCAGCCCCAGCGTGACCATGGCGGTGCCGCCATAACTGATGAAGGGCAGGGGCACCCCCACCACCGGCAAAATGCCGCTGACCATGCCCATGTTGACAAAGGCGTAAGTGAAGAAGGTCATCGTCACACTCCCGGCCAGCAGCCGGGAAAACAGCGTGGGTGCCTCCAGCGCAATCGCCAGCCCCCGCATGAGCAAAAACACAAAACTGCCAATCAGCAGCAGGTTGCCGAGCAGGCCGAACTCCTCTGAATAGGCGGCAAAAATGAAGTCGGTGGTGCGTTCCGGAATGAATTCCAGATGCGTCTGGGTGCCCTGCATGAAGCCCTTGCCCAGGACGCCGCCCGAGCCGATGGCGATCATGCCCTGAATGATGTGAAAACCCTTGCCCAGCGGGTCGCGGGTGGGATCAAGCAGGGTGCAGATGCGCTGCTGCTGGTAGTCGTGCAGCACCGGCCAGCGCACGCCGTCGGCGCACAAACGGGGTTCGAAAACCACCAGCAGGACGAGGCCGACCAGCGCCAGCAGCACCGGCGGCACAATCAGCTTCCAGCTCAGGCCCGCGAAGAAAATCACCGACAGACCCGCGGCCAGCACCAGGACCGACGTACCCAGATCCGGCTGCTTGACGATCAGGCCCACCGGCACGGCCAGCAGCGCACCGGCCACCAGAAAATCGAGCGGACGCAGCTGGCCTTCACGCTTCTGGAACCACCAGGCCAGCATCAGCGGCATGGCGATCTTGAGAATTTCGCTGGGCTGGATGGTGATGCCCACGTTGACCCAGCGCCGCGCGCCCTTCTTGGTGATGCCAAAGACCGCGACCGCAATCAGCAAGGTCACCCCCAGCACGTAGAGGGGCACGGCAAAGGTCATGAGCCGCTGCGGCGGAATCTGGGCCACCACGAACATGATGAAGCCGGCAATCAGCATGTTGCGACCATGGTCCATGAAACGCGTGCCGTGGTCGTAGCCCGAGGAGTACATGGTCAGCAAGCCGGCGCAGGCCAGCAGGAACACGGCAAACGCCAGCGGACCATCAAAACCGCTGAACCACGGGACAGCCCGCTGAAAAAGGGAAGGTTTTTCGAATACGACAGCCATGGCATGATTATCCCGCGCCGATGGCCGGGAGGACAGTGTCCGCTCAAAATGACCATCCTCCCATGAACAGGGGATGGACAGGCGTGGCATGCGGCAGCACGCTGAGGCCTTCGCAACTCGGGAGAAACGCCATGAAACTTGCATTCACCTCATGCATGAGCACCATCGGATTTCCAAATCAGCCGGTCTGGGACCAGATCAGGGCACAACAGCCCGAGCACCTCGTGCTGACCGGCGACTCGATCTACATTGACACGCCGCCCTATGAGCAACACCCCAAGCTGATGATGGATGACGCGTTCGCCCGGCATCTGTTCGCACGCTGGACGGCCTTGCTGCAACAAGCCCAGTTTCGCGCCCTGGTCAGTCAGCCCCAGGTCACCAGCCATGCCATCTGGGATGACCACGACTTCCTGTGGAACGAAGCCTACGGCGAGCAGGCGATCAACAGCCCGGTCTACCGGGGTGCCGTGCGCACCACCCGCGCGATGTTCAATGCCTACTGCCGCGCACTCGACAAGCACCTGGCGCCCGGCAGCTTTCCCGCGGTCTACAACGATCCCGCGTTGTATGTCCCGAATGAACCCGCGCCGGACTACCGTTACCGCGATCTGGGCAACCAGGTCGCACTGCATCTGACCGATGGCCGCAGCTACCGGGTGCGCTCGATTCTGCTGGGTGAAGCACAACGCCGCCAGATTGAGCAAAAGATCGCGGCCCTGCCGCCAGACACGGTGCACCTGATCGCCTCGGGCTCCGTCGTGGAAGACCATAAAGGCGATGCCTGGAGCAACTTCGACACGGATTACGAATGGTTGTGCGGCCTGGCCCGCAGCTACAAAATCCTGGTGCTCAGCGGCGACATCCATAAAAACCGCTTTGACACGGTGGACGCCGGCAACGGGCGCTTGCTGTTCGATGCATCGGCCTCGGGCGCCGCCGTGCGCCGGTTGGTCACACTGGGTTCGGAATGTCAAAACTATGGCTTGCTTGACATCACGCCAACGGACATCGGCATCGCGCTCTATTCTTTTGGCACCCCCGACAAGCGGGTCGCCCAGCCTCGCATCAACCGCGGCACCTGGCAGCTCGTCTAGCCTCAATCCAGTGCAATCTCCACCACGGTGCGGCCCGGTGCGCTGACGACCCCGAGCCGCGCGCCGATGGCTGCCGCGCGCTCGCGCAGGGAGGTCAGCCCCTTGCGCTTGACACGATCCGGGTCGAAGCCACGGCCATTGTCGACCACCCGCAGTTGCGCGCCCCCGCCCGGCGTGGCGCGCAGCTCGATGCGCAGCACGCTGGCATGGGCATGCTGCAGCACATTGGACAGGGCCTCGAACACCATGAACTGCAGCTGCCGCATGGCCTGGGCATCCAGCCTGGCCAGCGGCGGGAGCAAGTCCACCTCCCACTGCAACTCGATGTCAGAGGCGACAAAGCGCGGCTCCAGCCGGTAGCGCAGATTGGCCAGCAGGGCCGTGATGTCGCCCGGCGGCAGATTCATGGCGTCGATCGACAACTTGAGCTGGTCCAGTGAATCGCGCAGTGTCTGCAGCAGCAACTCGTTGCTGGACCTGCCCGACTGCAGCTGCCGGATGGCGGCGCTGATGTGCGAGCCCACGCCGTCATGCATGTCGCGCAGAATGCGCGTGCGCTCAGCGGTGCGCTCCTGCTCGCGGGCCAGCAGCTCAAGCTGCCGGTAGCTCAGCTCCAGCGCCTGCTCCTTTTCGATCACCTTGGCCGCCATGTTGGCCATCAGGTCGCGGGCCTGGGCGCTGACCCGGCGAAAACGGGTGATCACGATATACCCGAGCGCCAGGCCGAACAGCACCGAGGAGTAACGCATCCAGCTTGCCTCGGCGAAGTTGTCGCTGGCGCGCAGCACCAGCCAGTCGCGAAAACCCACGATCACATTGAGCAGGCCCGCCATGGCCACCAGCACCCGCTCGGTGGTGGGCCGCCGCGCGGCGGCCCAGAAATAGAAACAGCCAAACCCGATGAAGAAGAAACTGGCCAGCCCATACCATGCCGTCAGATACAAGGCGTCATGGCGCGTCAGCGACCAATAGGAGGCCAGCACCGCGCTGAGGAACAGGCTCCACAGGCCGATGCGCACCCGGGGCATGCTGGGGAGCCGGTGCCAGCCCGCCACATGGTGGCAAAACAGCGCCGCGCAGCAGATCCAGCCGGCATAAGCCGTAGTCTGCAGCACGCCCCACCAGGGCCATGGCAAGGGCGGATGCACCAGCGCCACGTCGCTCAGGCGCACCATCCAGCACAGCTCGGCCACACCCGCGCTGAGATAGAGGCCATCGCGCATGAAACCCTGGTTCTGGCCATGATCGTTTTGCGTCCCCCACAGCACCAGCGCCATCACGCCCATGACCAGGCTGAACACCGCCACCGCCATCGAGCCCGTCACGCGCCAGTGATAGGCCGCATCGAAGCGTTCGCGCACCTGCGCTTCCGGCCCGACAGTCAGCGTCGACAAACCACCCCGCCGGCCCGCATCCGCATGGATGCGGATGCGAAACAGATTGTCCTTTTGCAGCAACTGCGAGGGAATGAGCACGTGATGCGGCGCCTTGGCATGGTCGGCCACATTGGCGCTGCCCAGATCGCCGTTGCGCGACAGCAGCGCGCCGTTGAGCCAGATTTCCGAGATATTGCCAACGCGAGAAAAATAAACCCCGTACGGCTCGGCTGGCTCGCCTGCCAGCGAGAAAGGCACGTCAAATGTCGCCTCGCCCGGGCGGCTGCGATGCACGCGGTCCCAGTTGTACGGCAGCACGACATCCGCGCTCTGCACGACGCCGTCAACGGTGCTGACCACATGCGCCTCGCGCAGCTCCAGCGTGGCGGCCCGCGCGCCCGGCGCCAGGCACAGGAAGACCAGCGCCAGCCGGAGCAAGTAGTGCATCACCGAGCACCCCCCGGAGTCCAGGCGGCCGAAAAGTGCCACGGCAGCATGCTCAACCGTGCGGCGGCAAAAGTCCGAGCCGGGAAGCCTCGAAAACCGCCTCGTTTTTGGAATGCACGCAGAGCTTGGCATAAAGATTCTTGATATGCGTCTGCACGGTATGGACGCTGACCGCCTGCAATCCGGCAATTTCAGCGTAAGAAAATCCGCGGGCGATCAGTGCCAGGACATCCTGCTCGCGCGGTGACAGCAAGGCCCGCTGGTCTGCTTGCGCCAGCGCACCGGTCGCTTCCTTTTTTATAGCATGCTGCGCCGGCTCGGCAAGGTCTGCGGGCGTTTTCAGCTTCTGACTGTTGTATTTGGAAAGCACCTTGCGCGCGATCATGGGCGAAATGGGCGACGCACCCGCCTTCATTTCCAGAATCGTCTGCGCAATGTCGTCCGGCGCCGAATCCTTGTGGATATACCCCAGCGCGCCGGCCTCAATGCTGGCCAGCACATTGTCCTCGTCCCCGAACATCGAGATCACCAGCGGCTCGCATCCCGGATGCAGCCGGATGGCATGCCGGATCACCTCCAGCCCGCTGCCGTCGGGCAGCCCCAGATCCGTCAAGAGAACGTCAACGGTATTTCCATCGTCGTCCAGCCAGGCGCGCGCCGCGGCCACCGTCCCCACGCTGGCCGCCAGTGCCAGCCGGTCGCAGCGGGACACACTTGCCGCAAAAAATTCCCGCATCGGCGGGTCGTCCTCAACCACCAGTACACGCCACACTTGCATCGCCCTGCTGTTGTTCTGAATTGGACTCGAGCATATACGCAGCGGCTTGCGCTGACCAGCCGGTCGCCTCCCATGGTCATGGGATGGCGCTATTTCACCCCGCCGATAGCATTCCCGACGCAGGCCCAGAGAGCATGGCATCACGCCTCCATGGCGCCTGCTTGCCAAACAACCTAAGGGAGTTATATGAAAATCACATTAAAACGACTTGCACTGGCGACAGCCAGCGCCGGCCTGCTGACGATTTACGGTTGCGGGGGTGGCGGCAGCGGCACCGCGGCATCGACCACATTCTCCGGCGTCGCCGCCACGGGTGCGCCATTTGTCGGTGGCAGCGTGGTGGTGACCGACGCCACAGGTGCCACGGCGGGTACCGCCACGACCGGAGCGGACGGCAGCTACACGCTCAACTTCGATCCGGCGAAATTTACTGCGCCGTTTGTCATCACCGTCACGGGCAACATCGGTAACGCCGAGGAAACCCTGGTCAGTGTCCAGCCAAGCTCCGGCAACGCCACCGTCAACATCACACCCATTACCAACGCCATTGCCGCATTGCTGAGCAGCTCGGGCAATCCGCTTGATCTGGTCGCCAATATCGCCACGGACAAGGCCAACATCACGGCCGCCAATGTGGGCGACGTTGAAAAGGGCTTCCGCGATGCCCTCGCCGCCAACATGACCGCCATGGGGCTGGATCCGGCCACCGACAACCTGCTCAACACCACCTTCAACGCCAAGCTGGACAAACTGCTGGACAACGTCAAGATTGAAGTCACCTCCAGCGGTGAAATCAAGATGTCAACCAGTGCCGGCAGTGCCGTCGACGACCTCGCAGACACAGGAACCACACCGGCCGCCGTCAAGTCCGTGACGCTGGCCAAGGGTGTCAAGCCATCGGCGGCACTGGCCGCCAACCTGCCGGCGGCGGCTGCAGGACAAACGCCGATCGGCATCGATGCGCTGGAAAACGCACGCCTGGCGATGAACGCCTGCTTCGCCTTGCCGGCGGCAACACGCTACAGCGCAGGCACCTATGCCAGCCAGTGCGCCAACCTGGCTACGGCTTCCTACAAGCACGAAGGCCGTACCGCGGCCCAGGAATTCGGCACCACCGCCGGCTTGATCGCGGACAGCGGCAACGACGGCATGGTGTTCCAGAAACCGGAAATCCTGCGCCAGCTCAGTGCGACGCCCACTCGCGAAAGACTGGTGGTGCGCCTGAGCGCCAAACGCGCCGACGGCCAGATGCGTGAACTGACCACGGTGGCGGAGAACAACCCGGTTGGCTACACCGGATGGCAGCTGGTCGGCAACCAGCGTGATTTTGAAACCTTTGTCAACGGCGTGGCAGCAAACCGCATCAGCGCCAACAGCCCCGCCAGCAACCGCTACGAGACCGGCTTGAACCTGTATGTGGGCGACAGCGCGAGCATCTCCTCGGTGGTCGTCACCGGCCCGGGCTTGACGACACCCATCACGCTCAAGCGCAAGTCGGGCTGTGATTTTCTGGCGATCGTCAGGACCAGCGATGGCACGACGCCGAACTGCGCATCCTTCTATCGTGTTCGCTCCCTGCTCACCAGTGGCTCGGCCTTTACGCCGCCGGCAGGCAGCGCCTACCTGTTTGGCTCCCAGACGGACGCGGACATCACGGCGATCCAACCGCTGGATCTGTACAAGTTCGTCATTACCAAGACCGATACCAGCACGCTCACCTACTGGAACCGCCTGCGGTCGCGGCCACTGACCGTTGCCGAGATGGCCCAGGTGAAATATGTCGACTTCACTGCTGCCACCAAAGCGCTGATGACCACCGCCACCCTGTACACCGGCGGCGCCAAGCCCACCGTGGCCTGGACCGTTCCGGCCAATGCGCCACGGCCGTTTCTGACCTATTTCTTCCATGCGAACGGCAGCGACCGGACCGGCGTTTCCTTCACCAGTACATCGGCCACCATCGCCTGCACCAGCAACAGCGATTGCGCGGGATCGGGTTTGTACAACACCAACCTGACGACGACCGGGCAATATGGCTTCCAGACCGTCAGCCGCAACCGTTTCGATACGCAGATCTTTACCCAGCTCTGGCAGTAAGCCAGCGCGGGGCATCCGGCCCCGTGTTTTTGCCAGGCAAGGAAAAAAGCCCCGCCCCGGCGGGGCTTTTTTCGCCCCTATCATCGCCGAATGATCAACACCACCCATCTGCTCTACCTGCACGGCTTTCGCTCCTCGCCGCAGTCCGCCAAGGCCCGCCAGATGGCACTGCGCATCGCAGCACAGCATCCGGCCGTCACCTGGTGGTGCCCGCAACTGCCGCCCTCGCCGCGCGAGGCGATCGACCTGGTGATGCAAGGCATTGCCGGCTGGCCACGCGAGTCGATGGCAGTGATTGGCTCATCGCTGGGCGGGTTTTATGCGACCTGGGTGGCGCAGATGACCGGCTGCAAAGCCGTGCTGTTGAACCCGGCGGTGAACCCGGCCCGCGATCTGCAAAAGTACATTGGCGAACAAACGAACTGGCACACGCCGCAGGACCGCTTCTTTTTCAAACCGGAGTTTGTGGAGGAACTGCGCTCCCTCGCGCGCCAGGGCCCGACCCAGGCGGGGAACTACCTTGCCGTGATCGCCAAGGGCGACGAAGTACTGGACTGGCGCGAAATGAGCGAACGCTACGCCGGCGCCCGCATCAAGCTGCTCGAAGGCGGCGACCATGCCTTGAGCGATTTCGACGCGCACATCGAGGATGTGCTGGCTTTCCTGGGTCTTGCGTTTCAGGGCCGGCGCGGCCTTGCGCCGTGACCCGCTTACCTTGGCGGCGGCTTCATCTCCAGCGTGAACGCCGCCGGTCCATCGGCACTGGGGGCCAGCACCGCGCGGCGCGGCGCCACGGATTGCAGGAGCAGGCTCTCATCGAGCTGGCGGCCCACGGCATACGATCTGGCGGGCTTGCCATCCACCGAGATCAAGGCCGCCCCGCCACGGGCTCCGCCCGCCACCACGCCCAGCAAGACAAAGCGGCTGGAAGCACTCGCCGGCGGTGCGGCGGCAGCCAGCGGATTGGCGCCGCCGAGCAGGCGCGCCAGGGCGGCCGGATCGGCGGGCGCCGTGCTTGCAGGCAGCACCGGCGTGGCCTGAAAACCCGCGGGGCCAGGCCACCGCAGAGTCCAGTAAACCGCACTGGCGGCCACGAGCGCGGCCACGACAAACGTAACCACCCGGGGCCACCAGACACTGTGCAAATTGACCTTCATATAAAGCGATTATCATTTAAGCGGATCAGACCGAGAACCCGGCACGCAACATGACACACACTCCCGCAGCACCCCGACGCGGCCGACAGCCCGGCTTCACCCTGATTGAACTCATGGTGGTGCTGGTCATCATTGGCGTTCTGGCCGCGCTGATTGTTCCCAACGTGATGGACCGCGCCGACGACGCGCGCGCCACGGCGGCCAAAACCGATGTCAACAACCTGGCACAGGCGCTCAAGCTCTACAAACTCGACAACCAGCGCTATCCCACCGCGGAGCAGGGCTTGCAGGCCCTGCTGGTCAAACCCGGCACCGCGCCGATACCGCCCAACTGGAAGCCCTATCTGGACAAGCTGCCCAACGACCCGTGGGGCCGCCCTTACCAGTACCTCAACCCGGGCATCAAGAGCGAGATCGACGTCCTGTCCTTCGGGGCTGACGGTCAGCCGGGCGGCGAGGGCAAAAATGCGGACGTGGGCAGCTGGCAATAAGGCCGGCGGATGCGGGCGCGGCTTTACCCTGCTGGAGTTGCTCGTGGTCGTGGCCATCATGGCCATGGCCACGGCCGGGGTGAGCCTGAGCTTGCGCGACTCGTCGCAAACCCAGCTGGAGCATGAGGCGCAGCGCCTGGCCGCCCTGCTCGAATCAGCCCGCGCCCAGTCCCGCGCCAGCGGCATGCCGGTGCGCTGGCACACCACCGCGCAAGGTTTTGCCTTTGACGGCCTGCCGACGCAGGCGCTGCCCGGGCGCTGGCTGAGTGCGGACACCCTGGTGCGCGGCCCGGCCGCGCTGCTGCTCGGCCCGGAGCCGATCATTGGAAACCAGAGTGTCACTCTCACCACGGCCAGCCAGCCGGGCCGATCCCTGCGCATCAGCACGGACGGATTGCGGCCTTTTTCCGTGCAGGCGGCAGCGCCGCCGCAGCAGCCATGAAGCACCGCGCCGTCCGCGGCTTTACCCTGATTGAAGTGCTGGTGGCGCTGGGCATCGTGGCCATTTCATTGATGGCCGGCTTGCGCGCCACCACGGCGCTCACCCACAATGCGATGCGACAGTCGGCCGTGCTGCTGGCGCAACTCTGCGCGGAAAACGAGCTGGTCAAGATTCGCCTGTCCCGGCAAATGCCCGGGGTGGGCGACAGCAGCGTCGCCTGCGAACAGGCGGGACGCCGTTTTGATGTCGCCGTGTCGGTGCGTCCCACCCCCAACCCCAACTTTCTGCGGGTCGATGCGCAGGTGCACGAGGACAACGCACCGGTGCTGCAACTCTCGACCGTGATCGGGCGGATCTGATGCCGATGCGCCAAAACACACAGCGCGGCTTCACGCTGATCGAGCTGCTGGTGGCGATCTCCGTGATGGCCCTGATGTCGGTGCTGAGCTGGCGCGGCCTCGATGGCATGACGCGGGCCCAGGCCCAAACACAGCAGCGCACCGACGAAATGCTGACACTGCAGGCCGGCTTGGCGCAGTGGGCAGCCGACCTCGATGCCCTGATGCAGGGGCCGCAGATCACGGCCCTGGACTGGGACGGCCGGGTGCTGCGCATGACGCGGCGCGGCACGGCGTCCGCGGCGGAAGGCTTGCTGGTGGTGGCCTGGTCGCAGCGCCAGGTCGACGGCGCCAGCCAGTGGCTGCGCTGGCAGTCGCCCGCGCTGCGCACCCGCGGCGAAATGCAGGAGGCCTGGAGCCGGGCGGCACTGTGGGCCCGCAATCCGGGGGACGAGGAGAAAAAGCGTGAAGTCGCCATCAGTCCGCTAGCGCAGTGGCAGATTTTTTATTTCCGGGGCGACGCCTGGAGCAATCCCTTGTCCAGCGACACCGGCGCGGCGCCGCCACCACCCCCCCGCGCGGCGCCCGCGCGGAAGGACCCCACCCAACCCGGGGGCGGGCGCCGGGTGCGGGAGCTGCCCC
>JBEIOV010000028.1:0-26804 GCA_040377375.1 Hylemonella sp. | reverse complement strand
TGTGGGGTGTGGCGGGGGGTGTCGGTTGCCGGGGGGGGGGGGGGGGGGGGGGGTGGTGGCCCCACCCCCCGCGGGGGGGGGGGGGGGGGGGGGGGCGGGCGCGGCGGGCCCGCCCCCCCCCCCCCCCCCCCCCCCCCCCCCCCCCCCCCCCCCCCCCCCCGCCGGCCGGGCCCCCCCCCCCCCTTTGGGGGGAAGGCGGCCGCCAGGCCGACTCAGGGGGGCTTACTTACTCGTCGGCATGACGAATTCAGCCCCCTTCGAGATACTTTCGGGCCAGCGCTGCATGATGGACTTTTGCTTGGTGTAAAAGCGCACGCCCTCTTCGCCGTAGGCGTGCATGTCGCCGAACAGCGAGCGCTTCCAGCCGCCGAAGCCGTGCCAGGCCATGGGCACCGGGATCGGCACGTTGATGCCGACCATGCCGACCTGGATGCGGCGGCTGAATTCGCGCGCCAGGTGGCCGTCGCGCGTGAAGCAGGAGACGCCATTGCCGAATTCGTGGTCATTGATGAGCTGCACGGCCGTGGCAAAGTCCTTGACCCGGACGCAGCCCAGCACCGGGCCGAAGATTTCTTCTTTATAGATACGCATCTCGGGCGTGACGTGGTCGAACAGCGAACCGCCCATCCAGAAACCCTGCTCGCAGCCCGGCCCGGCCTGGGCGCCTTTGAAGGTCCGGCCATCGACCAGCAGCTTGGCGCCTTCTTTCACGCCGGTGTCGATGTAGCCGGTGATGCGCTGGTGCGCGATGCCCGTGACGATGGGGCCCATCTCGGCGTCCAGTTCCAGGCCATTCTTGATCTTGAGCGCCTTGGCGCGCGCCATGAGTTGGGGCATGATCTTGTCGGCCACCTCGCCCACCAGCACGGCCACGGAAATCGCCATGCAGCGTTCGCCGGCCGAGCCATAGGCCGCGCCGACCAGCGCATCCACCGCCTGGTCGATGTCGGCGTCGGGCATCACCACCATGTGGTTCTTGGCGCCGCCCAGCGCCTGCACGCGCTTGCCGTGGCGGGCGCCGGTCTCGTAGATGTAGTTGGCAATCGGGGTGGAGCCGACGAAGCTCACCGCCTTCACATCAGGGTGGATCAGCAAGGCGTCGACCGCCTCCTTGTCGCCCTGCACCACGTTGAACACGCCGTCGGGCAGGCCGGCTTGCTGCAGCAGCCCGGCCATGAAAAGCGAGGGCGAGGGGTCGATCGGGCTGGGCTTGAGCACGAAGGTATTGCCCGCGGCGATGGCCACCGGGAACATCCACATCGGCACCATGACGGGGAAGTTGAACGGTGTGATGCCGGCCACCACGCCCAGCGGCTGGCGCAGCGTCCAGTTGTCCATGCCGGTGGACACCTGGTCGGTGAAGTCGCCCTTGAGCAGCTGCGGGATGCCGCAGGAAAATTCCACGATGTCGATGCCGCGCGCCACCTCGCCCTGCGCATCGGTGAACACCTTGCCGTGCTCGGCGGTGATCAGGCGCGCCAGATCGTCCTTGTGGTGGTTCAGCAGTTCGAGAAACTTGAACATCACGCGCGCGCGCCGGATCGGCGGCGTGTCGGCCCAGGCCGCAAACGCCGCCTGCGCCGCCGTCACGGCGGCGCCGACTTCCGCTGCGCCGGCCAGCGCCACGCGGCCGCTCACCGCGCCGGTGGCGGGGTTGAACACGTCCTGCGCGCGGCTGGAGGTGCCCGCATGCGCGCGCCCAGCGATGTAGTGATCGATCATTGCTGTGTTCATGATGAATTCCCGATGCGAATCGGCCAGAACCCCGCAAATCACGGGGATCCGCAATTATCCCGACAAAACGAGAAGATCAATATGACTGGGGTGACTGCGCTTTAACGCTGGCGTGGTGGTGGCGCGAGAGGGTCACGCGTCGCGCGCGGGTTGCGGGCCGGCAGCGAGTTGCCGCAGGGCCGCGGCCAGCAGCGGCGCCATGCTCACCGCATTGCTGGGGTGCGCGATGCAGTCGGTGCTCCACACCTCGCCCACGCCCGCGTCCCGCAGCACCTGCAGGGCGTCGCCCGCGAACAGGGCATGCGTCACCGCCACATCGACTGTCGCCGCGCCGGCCGCCAGCGCCAGCTGCGCGGCGCGCGCCACGGTGTGGCCGGAGCTGGCCACATCGTCGAGCAGCACTACCGCGCGGCCCGCCAGTCCGGTACGGGGCAGCTCGATCTCGACCGCGCGGTCGCCGTGGCGCAGCTTGCGGCACACCGCGTGCTCAAAACCATGGCGCGCGGCCGCGGCGGCCACCCATTGCGCCGATTCCTCATCCGGGCCCAGCAACAGCGGGCGCGGGCGGCGCGCGGCAATCAGGTCGGCCAGCAGCGGCGCGCCGCTGAGCACCATGGCATGGGGCAACGGCACCGCTTCCTGCAGCGTGGCAACCCGGTGCAGGTGCGGGTCCACCGTGATGACGGCGTCAAACAGGTCGGCCAGAAAGCGCCCGACGATGCGCTGGCTGACGGCTTCGCCGGGCAGGAAGGCCGCGTCCTGGCGCATGTAGGCGAGGTAGGGCGCGACCAGCGTGAGCTGGCTGGCACCCAGTTCGCGGGCGGTGCGGGCCGCCAGCAGCAGTTCAACGAGCTTTTCGTTCGGGTGGTCCAGCGTGCGCAGCAGGGCGACGCGCGCGGGCAGGGCAGGGGGCAGGCGCAGCTTGAGCTCGCCGTCGGGAAAGCGGTGCCGTTCGATGCGGGCCAGTTCCATGCCGGCCGCCGCGGCAATTCGTCCCGCGCTGTCCTGCTCTTCCTCGAAGTGCAGGAGAAGTCCGGGGCCGCCCATCAGAACTCCACGAACACATGCGGCACATCCTCGGCCGTGCCCATCGTGTAGCCGGATGATTTTGCGCAGGCCTGGCGGGCAAATTCCAGATCGGCCGCGAAGCTGGCATGCACGCGGTACAGCAGGGTGCCGGCCGCCACCACGTCGCCGAGCTTGCACAGCAGGTCCACCCCCGCGTTCGCGACCTTGGGCGCGCCGGCGAAGCGGGCGATGCGGGCGAGCTGAAAGTTGTCGATGCCGCAGACCACGCCAGCCTGGGGCGCGCGCACCTCGAAGGTGAGCGCGCCCAGCGCGGGATGGTTGTGGTCGAAGAATTTGCTGCCTTGGGCCTGGATGATGTCATTCATCTTGGCCAGCGCGCGGCCCGAGTCCAGGATGTCGCGCGCAATGGCGAAGCCATCGCCGCCGCGCACGTCGGGGCTGCATTCAATCAGGCGGCCGGCCAGGCGCAGGGCTTTTTGCCGCAGGTCGACGGGCGCGCGCGGGTCGTTTTCCAGTACCCGCATCACATCGCGCGCCTCCAGCACCGGACCGATGCCCAGACCAACCGGCTGGCGCCCGTCGGTGATCACCACGTCAAGCGACAGGTTCATGCGCTTGGCGACATATTCGAACAGGCGTCGCAGGCGCTGCGCGTCCGGCATGGAACGCACCTTGGCGGTGGGTCCGATCGGGATGTCGAGCACCAGGTGGCTGGCGCCGGCGGCCACCTTTTTCGACAGGATGGAGGCCACCATCTGCCCAGGCGAATCGAGCGACAGGGGCCGCTCCACCGAGATCAGCACATCATCGGCGGGCGACAGGCTGGCGGTGCCGCCCCAGGCCAGGCAGCCGCGGTGGGTGCGCACGATCGCGGCCAGCTGTTCAATCGACAGCTCGACATTGGCCAGCACTTCCATGGAGTCGGCCGTGCCGGCCGGCGAGGTGATGGCGCGCGAGGACGTCTTGGGGCACAGCATGCCGTGCGCCGCCACGATCGGCACCACCAGCATGGAGGTGCGGTTGCCCGGGATGCCGCCGATGCAGTGCTTGTCGACCACCAGGTGCTCGTGCCAGTCGAGCCGGCGCCCGGCCTCGATCATGGCCTCGGTCAGGAAATACACCTCCTCGCGGTCCAGTTCATCGCGGTGGGTGGCGACCACGAAGGCCGTCAGCTCGATCTTGGAGTAGTGGTACTCGGCAATGTCGCGCACGATGGCGCGGAAATCGTCGAGACCCAGGCGCTCGCCGCCGAGCTTGCGGTGCAGCGCGCCGATCGACTCGGGAGGCTCGGCCTGCGACACCGTGACCGTGTGGCCGTCTTCCTCGCCCATCTGGGCAAAGGCGGCCTTGGACAGGCCGAGCTGGCCACAGGCCACGATGGCCTCGTCGTCCACCACGTTGAGGGTGGCCAGGATGCTGCGTCCGTTGGTCCGGATCTCCACCTTGGACAGGGCCTTGAAACCCTCGGCCCGGTAGACCGCGCAGTCCCGGTGCATGTAGGCCACGTTCTCATGGTAGGTGTCGATCAGCACCCGGCGCAGCGAGAGCTTCGCCAGGCCGGAGCCCTTGTCCGCCGCCGCCCGGGGGGCGGACGGTTCCGTCGTCATTGTGTTCATGCGAATAGCCTACACCGGATGCGCGCCCCGGGCCGCATTCCTATTTCCCGCTCCACTGGGGCTTGCGTTTTTCCTGAAAGGCCTTTTGCCCTTCCTTCGCGTCCTCGGTCAGGGTGAACAGGGCAATCTGGCTTTCGGTGAAGGCCATGGATTCCTCGAAGGGCATGGCCTCCACCTTCTTGAGGGTGTACAGGCCGCGCCGGATGGCGGCGGGGGACTTGTCGAGCAGCCGCTCCAGCAGCCACTGCAGCCGCGCATCCACATCGTCATCGACGTAGTTCACCAGGCCGAACGCCAGCGCCTGCGCCGACGTGATGGGCTCGCCGGTCAGGCACATTTCGTTGAGCGTGCGCCGGGGAATCAGGTGCTGCAGGACGCTGAGCACCTGCGCCGGGAAAACACCGACTTTCACCTCGGGCAGGCCGAAGACCGCGTGGCTGGCGGCGACGGCCATGTCGCACATGCTCAA
This sequence comes from Hylemonella sp., assembly GCA_040377375.1. Lineage (GTDB taxonomy): Bacteria > Pseudomonadota > Gammaproteobacteria > Burkholderiales > Burkholderiaceae_C > JBEIOV01. The sequence continues at coordinate 21,956 of JBEIOV010000028.1, read as the reverse complement.
CAGTCCCATGCCGCCGGCCATGCAGGCGCCGTTGACCCGCGCGATCAGCGGCACATGGCTGGCATGCGCGGCGCGCAGCAGCTGCGCCAAGTGGCCCTGCGGCTCGGAGTAGTCGGTGGTGAAGGCTTGCGCGGCCTGCAGGTCGGCCCCGGCGCAAAAGGCCTTGTTGCCGGCGCCGGTGATGACGATGGCGCGGATGTCGCGCTGGGGCTGGGCCGCTCCGATGGCCTGGGCCATGCCCGCCAGCACGCCATGGCTCATGGCGTTGCGGCGTGCCTCGCGGTTGATGGTCAGCCAGAGTACCGGGCCGCGTGGTTCAATTCGCAATTCGGGTGCCGGGGTGGGGTCGCTCATGGTTATTCCTGTCGGGATCGGTGTTGCATTGTCATTTATAACCCGTCCGCGAGGGCGGGACGGCGCGCCGGCCGCACTGGCGCGGCCCGGCAAGGGGGTACGATGGCGGCTTTGACTTGAAACCGCATGCCGCCCATGGAGGAAACCACGCCCCGCATCACGCAGCAGCACGCACCCGCCGGGCCGTGTGCCCTGGTGCTGGGCACGTGGACGGCGGCGCGGCTGGCCGATCCCGTGGCCTGGGCTGGCGTGCAGCGCGGGTTGTCGCAGCTCTCGCCTGGTGGCCTCACGGCCTGCGACTGGGACTTGCGTTCACTGCAGCGGCTGGACCATACCGGCGCGCAGCTGCTGTGGAATGCCTGGGGCCGTCAATGGCCCGCCAATCTGCACACGCTGCCGTCGCAGCGCGCCATGCTCGAGCGCGTGGCCCGCTATTCGGTGACTCCGCCACCGGCGCTGCGCATGTCGGCCTGGCGGCTGTTCCTGATCCTGGGGCGCCAGGTGCTGCGCGTGCTCGGACACCTCAAGCATCTCACGCGCCTGATCGGCCAGCTGCTGCTGGACACGCTGCGGCTGCTGCGCGACCTGCGCGCCGGCCCTTGGCGCGACGTGTCGGGCCATCTGTATCACTTCGGCGCGACGGCCCTGCCGATCACGGCGCTGGTGGGTTTTTTGATCGGCGTGGTGCTGGCCTATCTCATGTCGCAGCAGCTGCGGCAGTTCGGCGCCGACGCCTTCATCGTCAACATCCTGGGCATTTCATTGATTCGCGAGCTCGGCCCGATGCTGGCCGCCATCCTGATCGCCGGGCGCTCCGGCTCGGCCATCACGGCGCAGATCGGCGTGATGCGGGTCACCGAGGAGCTCGATGCCATGCGCGTGATGGGCATTGCCCATGGCTTTCGGCTGGTGATGCCGCGCGCCCTGGCGATGGCCCTGGCCATGCCCCTGATTGCCGTGTGGACCACGCTGGCCGCCCTGCTGGGCGGCATGCTGGCCTCGGATCTGGTGATGGGCGTGACGCCGGCCTACTTTGTGTCGGCGCTGCCCAAGGCGGTGGAGGCGTCCAACCTCACGCTGGCCGTGGGCAAGTCGGTCGTGTTTGGCGGCCTGATCGCCCTGATCGCCTGCCACTACGGCCTGCGCATCAAGCCCAACACCGAGAGCCTGGGGCAGGGCACCACCGCGTCGGTGGTGACCTCGATCACGGTGGTGCTGCTGGTGGACGCGCTGTTTGCCGTCGTGTTCAAGGATGTGGGGGTCTGACATGGGCGCCGCGGACGAACCCCGCTCAGCCTATGCGCCGGTGGTGGAGGTGAAAAAACTCTGGTCGGTGTTCCGCACCGCCGCCCAGGAATTCGTGGTGCACAAGGACCTCGATCTCACGATTGAAGCCGGCGAGCTGGTGTCGATCGTGGGCGGCTCGGGCAGCGGCAAGACCGTGCTGCTGCGGCAAATCCTCGGGCTGGAGACGCCGGCGCGCGGCACGGTCACGGTGCTGGGCAAACCGGCCGCGCAACTGGGTGACGTGGGGGCGGCCAGCCGCGTGGGCATGCTGTTCCAGCACGGCGCGCTGTTCTCGGCCTTTAATGTGCTGGAAAACATTGCCTTTGCCTTGCGCGAGCTCAAGACCCTGCCCGCCGAGCTGATCCGCGATGCCGCCCTGGTCAAGCTGCAGATGGTGGGGCTCGATCCCTCGCAGGCGTACAAGATGCCGGCCGATTTGTCGGGCGGCATGATCAAGCGCGTGGCGCTGGCCCGCGCGCTGATCATGGACCCGCCGCTGCTGCTGCTGGACGAACCCACCGCCGGGCTGGACCCGGACAGCGCCGACACGTTTTGCGCCCTGCTGAGCTCGCTGCACCGGGAACTGGGCCTGACCGTGGTGATGGTGACGCACGATCTGGACACCTTGTTCGAGCTCAGCACCCGCGTGGCCGTGCTGGCCGACCGGCACGTGATTGTGAGCGGCCCGCCGCGCGACGTGATCGCCCATCCCCATCCCTTCGTTCAGGAGTTTTTCCTGGGTGAACGGGGGCGGCGCGCCATGGCACTGTTGCATGAGCGGCCGCTTAGCGTGTAAAAGGAAGACTTATGGAGAACAAAGCCCATGCCCTGGCCGCCGGCGCGTTTGTGCTGGTGGCGGCCGCCTTGCTGGCGGCATTGGCGTTCTGGCTCACGCGCGAGGCGGGGGTTCAGCTGATGTACGAGCTGTCGACGCGCGATGCGGTGACGGGCCTGCAGCCGCAGGCCCGGGTGCGTTTCCGCGGCGTGGAGGTGGGCAAGGTGTCGTCCATTGGCTTCGATCCCCGGGTCGCGGGCAATGTGCTGGTGCAGATTTCGGTCAGCGACGACACCCCGATCACCCGCTCGACCTTTGCGAGCCTGGGCTTTCAGGGGGTCACCGGGCTGGCGTTCGTGCAGCTCGATGACACGGGCGAATCCAGGGAGCCGCTGCGCCCGCGCGACGGCCTGCCGCCCCGCATTCCGATGCGGCCCGGCCTGCTGAGCCAGCTGTCGGACCAAGGTGCCAGCATCCTGGCGCAGCTCGAGGAAACCAGCCGCAGCCTCAACCGGCTGCTGGCCGCCGAGAACCAGAAGACGCTGATGAACGCCATCGGCTCGCTGGGCCAGGCCGCGTCCGGCCTGCCTCCCCTGCTGCAGGAGGCCAGCGTCACGCTCAAATCGTTCCGGGACACATCCGCCGGCGTGGCCGACAGCGCCGATACCGTGAAAAAGTCGGCAAATGAATTCATGCGGCTGTCGCAGCGCGTGAACCAGCCCGGTGGCGCGCTGGACAAGCTGACCGAGGGCGCCGAGGCGCTGGCCGCCAGCGGGCAGACGCTCGCTGGCACGACCATGCCGCGCCTGAACCGCACGGTGGAGGACGCCGGGCGCGCCGCGCGTCAGATCCAGCGGGCGGCCAGCACCCTGAACGACAACCCGCAGGCTTTGATTTTCGGCAACGCACCGGCCGTGCCCGGCCCGGGCGAGCCAGGGTTTGCCGCCCCGGGAGGACGACCGTGAGGAACGACATGGCGGTGCGTGGCATGCGTCATGCCGGCCGAAACCTGGAGATGCTATGTATTTGATAGCTAGCTGCGCCCATTCCATGAGGGCTTTCGGAATTTTTTGCCTCATTCTGACGGCGGGCTGCGCGGTGCGGGAGCGGCCGCCGGCGCCCGTGCCCTACGACTTCGGCGCTGGCCCGCTGGCCGCCGCGCCGTCGCCGCCGACGGCTGCCTTGCCGGCGCTGGCCTTGGCCAGCGTGCAGGCTCCGGCCGCGCTGGACGGCACGGCCGTGCTCTACCGGCTGGCCTATGCCGACGCCCAGCAGCTGCGCGCCTATGCCCAGGCACGCTGGACCATGCCGCCGGCCCAGCTGCTGCTGCAACGCCTGCGCGAGCGCCTGAGCCAGCAGCGCGCCGTGCTCAACCCGGGCGAGGGCGCGCCAAGGGTGCTGCAGATCGAGCTCGAGGAGTTCAGCCAGGTGTTTGCGGCGCCCGATCAGAGCACGGGCCTGCTGCGCCTGCGCGCCACCGTGCTGCAGGCCTCGCCGTCCGGCGAGCGGCTGGTGGCGCAGCGCAGCGTGGTGGTGCAGCGCCCCGCGCCCAGCGCCGATGCGCCGGGCGGCGTGCGTGCGCTCACCGCCGCGACCGATGCCGCGGTGCAAGAAATCAGCCAGTGGCTGCAGCAGATGCGCTGAACTCGACGTTCCCCCGCGCCGGGGACATCGGATCATCCGCACCCGGATTTGGTGCGCGCGAGCCGTCATACGGCATCTCGCCCTGGCATATAAATTGCGGCGCAGAGAAGCATCCCTTCAACCTCAGGAGCTTCCTCATGAAACTGGATCGCCGCAACTTTGTTTCGAAAGGCATGACTGCAGGCGCTGTCGGTGCGGGCCTGGCCTTTCCGATGATTGCCAAGGCGCAGCAAGCCTTCAACTGGAAGATGACGAGCGCCTATCCCAAGGGGTCGCCTTTTTACATGGATGGTCCGGGCAGTGCCACCGATCTGGCCAAGCGCATCGATGCCATGTCCGGCGGCCGGCTCAAGATCCAGGTGTTTGGCGCGGGCGAGCTGGTGCCGGCCTTCGAGGGCTTTGATGCGGTGCGTTCGGGCACGGTGGAGATGAACCATGCCAACAGCTATTTCTGGACCGGCAAGACCTTCGCCGCCCAGTATTTCACCGCCGTGCCCTTCGGCCTGAATTTCCAGGGCATGAATGGCTGGCTTTACGACGGCGGCGGCATCGATTTGTGGAACGAGGTGTACGAGCCCTTTGGCATGGTGGCCATGCCTTGCGGCAACACCGGCGTGCAGATGACGGGCTGGTTCAAGAAGGAAATCAAGTCCGTCGCGGACCTCAAGGGCTTGAAGATGCGCATTCCGGGGCTGGCGGGCAAGGTGTATGCCAATCTCGGCGTGGACGTCAAGGTGCTGCCCGGGGGGGAAATCTTCCCGGCGCTCGAGCGCGGCGTCATCGACGCGGCCGAATTCGTCGGCCCCTATCAGGACCGCCGCCTGGGCCTGCACAAGGCGGCCAAGTTCTACCACACCACCGGCTGGCACGAGCCGGCAACAGTCTCTGAACTGCTGATCAACAAGGCCGCCTGGCAAAAGCTGCCCAAGGACTTGCAAGCCATTGTCGAGAATGCCGCCGCGGCCTGCAACGTCATCAGCGAGGGCTGGTGCCAGAAGGCCAACGCCGAGGCCATGGAGGACCTGATCAAGAACTTCAAGGTGCAGGCCAAGCCCTTGCCGGACGCGGTCATCAAGGCCTTGCGCCAGGAGACCGACAAGGTCCTGGCCGAAGCCGTGGCCAAAGACCCCATGACCAAAAAAGTGCATGAGTCGTACATGGCCTTCAAGGCCAAATACGATCGCTGGTCGGTTTACAGCGAGGCGGCCTACCAGAACAAGGTTCGCGGCTGATGCCGGGCGCGCCGTCCATGTCAAAAGCGGTCTCTGTCGCCATTGCCGGCATCGAGTCGTTCATTGACATGATTGGCAGGGCCACCGCGTGGGTGGCCCTGGCCATGATTTCACTGGTGGCGATCAACGTCGTCCTGCGCTACTCGTTGAGCCTGGGTTCGGTCTGGGCCCAGGAGCTGGAGTGGCACCTGCTGGCCGCGCTTATTCTGCTGGGCATGAGCTACGCCCTGCAGCGGGGCGACAACGTCAGGGTGGACCTGTTCTACGCCCATTACCCGCCGCGGAAAAAGTTCATCGTGGATGTGGTTTCCGCGGTGCTGACCATGCTGGTTGCCCTCCTCTTCGTCAAGTTTTCGCTGAACTATGTGGCCCAGTCCTACTCGATCAGCGAGCAGTCGAACGATCCCGGCGGCATTCCCTACCGCTGGGTTGTGAAGTCGCTGATCCCCATCGGGTACAGCCTTCTTGTCCTCCAGGCCGCGGGCGAACTGATGCGCGTCATCAAGTCCCGCATGGATGGCAGGGAGGCTCAGGATGCTTGAGTCCCAAACGCTGGCCGTCCTGATGCTCGTGGGCTTCTTCGCGATGCTCATGATCGGCGTGCCGGTGGCCACCACGCTGGCCACGGTCGGCTTTGTCTTCGGCTACCTCGGCTTCGGGGAGTCGCTGTTCAACCTGCTGCCGGCGCGCTTTTACGGCATCGTGGCGGGTTACCAGTGGATGGCCATTCCCCTGTTTGTTTTCATGGGCGTGATGCTCGAAAAATCGAGGCTGGCCGATGACCTGCTCGACGTGATGGGCCATATCGCGGGTGGCCTGCGCGGCGGCATGGGGGTGGGCATCATCCTGTTCGGCGTGCTTATGGGGGCCACCACCGGCATCGTGGGGGCCACCGTCATTACCCTGGGCCTGCTGACCCTGCCCACCCTGATACGCCGGGGGTACGACAAGGGCATCGCCTGTGGCGTCATCTGCGCTTCCGGCACGCTGGGCCAGATCATTCCGCCGAGCCTGATCCTGATCCTGCTGTCGGACATCATGCAGCTGTCGGTCGGGACGCTGTTCGCGGCCGCCGTGGGGCCCGGTCTCCTGCTGTCCGCGGTCTACATCATTTACATCCTGGTGCGCGGCTGGATGAAGCCGGAACTGATGCCGCCGATCCCGCTGGAGGAGCGCGACCTGGTTTCCCGCAAGGAGCTCTGGATCCGCTTCTGGAAGGTGGTGATGCCGCCCATCCTGCTGGTGGTCTCGGTGCTGGGGTCGATCGTGGGAGGCATTGCCGCGCCCACCGAGGCCGCTTCCATGGGCGCGGTCGGCGCCGTGCTGATCACCATGGTGTCCGGCCGCTTCACTTGGAAAATCCTCAAGAGCGTGGCGCTGGACACGAGCAAGATCACCGCGATGATGATGTTCATTCTGATGGCGGCGCAGGTGTTTGCCCTGTCCTTTCGCGGGCTCCATGGCGAGGACCTGATCAGCCGGATGTTCGAGCTGCTGCCGGGCGGCGTCAACAGCGATATCTGGTTCATGATGTTCCTGATCTTCATTCTGGGGTTCTTCATCGAGTGGATTGAAATCAGCTACATCGCCGTGCCGCTCTTCATGCCGGTACTGCTGTCCCAGGGTGTCGATCCGGTGTGGCTGGCCATGCTGATCACCGTCAACCTGCAGTCTTCGTTCCTGACGCCGCCTTTCGGCTGGGCGCTGTTCTACCTCAAGGGGGTGGCGCCGCCCGAGGTCACGATCCGCGACATCTACAGGGGCGTGGTGCCGTTCATCGCCATGCAGGGCGTGACGCTGTTTCTTTTGTTCCAGTACCCGCAGATTGCCCTGTGGCTGCCCAAGGCGATCGGCTGGTAGCCAAGGAAGGTCCGCGCGCTTGGCGGCGCGGGATTCAGCGTCCCAGCGCCGGAAACAGCTTCATCAGGCCGTCCGACATCACCTCGACCGCCAGCGCGGCCAGGATCAGGCCCATGAGCCGGGTCATCACGTTGATGCCGGTCTTGCCCAGCACGCGGGCGATCGGTTGCGCCAGCCCGAAGCACAGGGCAGTGGCCAGGGCGATGACCACGCCGTAGCCCACCAGCGTGCCAAGCTGCAAAAAGGTCTTGGCCTTGTCGGCGTAGATCACCACGGTGGACATGGTGGCCGGGCCGGTGAGCAGCGGGATGGTCAGCGGCACCACCGCGATGCTGGCGCGCGCGGCCGAGCGCTCGGCCGCATCCTGTATTTCGTCCGCATTGGACCTGGCTTCGGCCGGCTGGGCATTGAGCATGGACAGGGCCGAGGTCAGCAGCAGCATGCCGCCCCCGACCTGAAAGCTCGCCAGCGAGATGCCGAAGAAGGCCAGGATCTGCAGGCCCAGCAGGGCGCTGATGGCAATCACGGCGAAAGCGCTGAAGGCGGAGATCCAGATGGTGCGCAGGCGCTGCTCGCGCGTGAAGCCGTGCGTGTAGTGGATGAAAAAGGGCACGATGGCCAGCGGGTTGACGATGGCCAGCAGGGTGACGAGGGGCTTGAGGTCCATGCGCGCGTGCCCTTAGCGGCCACCGGCCACATCGACCAGGGAGCCCGTGCTGTAGCTGGACTCGTCCGTCATGAGCCACAGGATGGCCCGGGCCACCTCGGCGGCCGTGCCGGCGCGCTGCATCGGCACCAGGGGCGCCATCCGGCGCACCCGATCCGGCTGGCCGCCGGAGGCGTGGATGTCGGTGTCGATGATGCCGGGGCGCACCGCGTTGACGCGAATGCCCTCGGTCGCCACTTCCTTGGCCAGACCCACGGTGAAGGTGTCCACGGCGCCCTTGGCGGCGGCGTAGTCCACGTACTGGCCCGAGCCGCCCAGCCGCGCGGCGACGCTGGAGACATTGACAATGGCGCCGCCCGCGCCGCCGTGGCGCGTGCTCATGCGCCTGACGGCTTCGCGCGCGCACAGGATGGTGCCCATCACATTGATGTCGAACATGCGGCGCAGGCGCGCCAGGCGCATCTCGTCCACCCGCGCGGCCACGTCCACCACGCCGGCGTTGTTCACCAGCGCCGTCAGCGGCCCGAGCTGGCTGTCCACCCGCGCGAACATGGCCATGATCTGCGCCTCGTCGGCCACGTCGGCCTGCACGCTGATGGCGGTGCCGCCGGCGGCGCGGATTTGCCGCACCACTTCGTCTGCCGCCAGTGCATTGCTGCCGTAGTTGACGGCGACCGCAAAGCCGCGTTGCGCGGCCAGCAGCGCCGTGGCGGCGCCGATGCCGCGCGAGCCGCCCGTGATCAGGACAATGGGAGTCACATGGTTTCCTGTAGGAGTGGGAAATTTCAGGGGTTCTGGCGGGACGATACACGAGTGTCGCCAATCCGGCAAAATGCGGCAGGTCCACGTTGCGCTGTGCTGGCCCGCCAGGGCCAACGACAGGCGTGCGCGATCCCGCAGAAAAACAAGGAGATGCTTTGGAAAAAACCGTTGATTACTACTTTGCGCCGCAAAGCCCCTGGGCCTACCTCGGCCACGAGCGTTTTGCCGACATGGCGAAGGCCGCCGGCGCCACGGTGCGCGTGCTGCCGGTGGATCTGGGCGGCAAGGTGTTTCCGATTTCCGGCGGCCTGCCCTTGGCCAAACGCGCGCCGCAGCGCCAGGCCTACCGGCTGCTGGAGCTCAAGCGCTTCAGCGAGTACCTGCACGCGCCGCTCAACGTCCAGCCCAAATATTTTCCGGTGGCGGGCGACGATGCCGCACGCCTGATCATCGCCGTGGACATGCACGATGGCACGCAGGCCGCCCTGCGGATCTCCGGCGCCATCCTCGCGGCCGTCTGGGCGCAGGAGCGCAATATTGCCGATGCCAAGGTGCTGGCCGGGCTGCTGGCCGAAGGCGGCCTGGGTGCGCAGCGCCTGGAGCAGTCCTACAGCCAGGCGGTGCAGGAACGCTATGAAGCCTACACGCAGCAGGCAATCGACGCGGGCGTGTTTGGCGCGCCGAGCTACGTGATTGACGGCGAGATTTTCTGGGGCCAGGACCGGCTCGATTTCGTGGAGCGCAAGCTCGGCGCCAAATAAACACCCGCAAGAAGGAACAGGACCATGGGCAAGTTCATCGATCTGAAAGCCGCCGACGGCTTTGTGTTTCCCGCCTACGTGGCGCAGCCCGCGGCCAAGCCCAAAGGCGCGGTGGTGGTGCTGCAGGAAATCTTTGGCGTCAATCCGCACATCCGCGCGGTGGCCGATGGTTATGCGGCGCAGGGTTACCTGGCCGTCGCCCCCGCCACCTTTCACCGCGTCAAGCCCGGCGTGGAGCTGGGCTATTCGCCTGACGACATGGGCGCGGGCTCGGCGCTCAAGGCCGCGGTGGAGGCCCTGCCGGCGCCGGGCGTGCTGCAGGACATCCAGGCCGCCATCCAGCATGCGGCACCGGCCGGCAAGGTGGGCGTGGTGGGCTACTGCTGGGGCGGCCTGCTGACCTGGCGCGCGGCCTGCCTGCTCGGCGGCATCAGCGCGGCCGTGCCCTACTACGGCGGCGGCATGACGACCGAGGCGGAAGCGGCACGCCGGCCCCAGTGCCCGGTGCTGGCCCACTTCGGCGACCAGGACCGCTGGATTTCACTGGAGAGCGTGGAGGCGTTCCAAAGGGCGCAGCCCGGCGTGGAGGTGCATGTCTACCAGGCCAACCACGGTTTCAATTGCGACCACCGTGCCGCCTACAACGAGGCGGCGGCCGCGCTGGCGCGCGAACGCACGCTGGCTTTCTTCACCCGGCATCTGGGCTGAAGCCATGAAAACACGGGCCGGTTTCATGGGTTTTGTGCCCCTGGCCCCCAAGGGATGGGCGTGGGCCGCTCTGTTTTTAATAGCAACTGCGGGGCAGGCCCAGGCCGCCGACTACAGCGGCCCGCTGTTCGACGCGCACCTGCATTACAACGACGAGGCGTGGAACGGACAGTCCGGCCCCCATCCCGTGAGTGATGTGCTGGCGCGCATGCAGCGCAACGGCGTCAAGGCGGTGCTGGCCAATTCGCGCCCGAATGACGGCACCCAGGCGCTGGCGCAGGCCGGTGCCCAAACCCGGGCCGCCGGCGTTGCCGTGGTGCCTTTCATCCGCCTGTACCGCAACCGGGCCGACTACACCGGCTGGCATCAGGATGAATCCATCTACGCGATGGTGCAGGCCGAGTTCGCGCGCGGCACCGCCGCCGGCCCCTACCGCGGCATTGGCGAGTTCCACCTCTATGACAGCGCCAATGCCAACGGCCCGGTGGCCGCCAAGCTGATGCAGTTCGCCGCGCGGAACAAGCTGGCCGTGCTGGCCCATGTGGACGACGTGGCGATTGACTTGCTGATGGCCCATGCCCCGGGCGCGCGGCTGATCTGGGCACACACCGGCATTGGCGGCGTGCCGCTGGCGCGGGTTGACGCGCTGTTCAAAAAATACCCGCTGCTCATGGGCGAGCTGTCCTACCGCCCGGGCCTGACCTGCGACGGGGGCAAGCTCTGCCCCGAATGGCGCGCGCTGCTTTTAAAGTACCCGGCGCGCTTCATGATCGGCTCGGACACCTGGATCAACCAGCGCTGGCTCCACTACGACGAGCTCATGCAGGGCTACCGCGCCTGGCTGGGCGAGCTGCCGGCCGATGCGGCGCGCAAGATCGCCTGGGACAACGGCGCGGCGCTCTTCGGCTTGCCCTAGCCGCTGGTCTGACATGACGATGGCCCGGCGGCATGTAAAAAATGCCGGGGCAGGATGATGGACCCCGGCTTCTCCAGCTCAGGCCCGGCGCCTGTGGCCGGGTCCGCTCAGAAACGCCAACCCAAGCCCACGCCAATCAGCAGCGGATCCAGGCTGAGGGTGCCGAGGTGGGTACCGGCGGTGTTGCTCACGGACGTGCGGATGTAGACCTTCTTCACGTCAAAGTTGAGGTACATGTTCTTGGACAGGGGAATATCCACGCCAAGCTGCAGCGCGCCGCCCCAACTGGTGCGGCTGACGTCAAAACCCGGGACGTTGACGTCGCTGAAGTGGGTGAAGTTCACGCCCGCGCCCACGTAGGGCCTGAAGCCGGGGGCGTCGAAGTGGTATTGCACGGTCAACGTGGGCGGCAAATGCTTGAGGGTGCCGATTTTGGCGCCATTGGAACGCAGGTCGTGCTGTTGAGGCACGGTCAGCACCAGCTCGGCCGCCACGTTCTTGTTGAAGAAGTAGGAGATGTCAACTTCAGGAATCCACTTGTCATTCACGCTCAGGCCCAAGCCGGTGGTGTCGCCGTTCGCACTTTGCAGATTCACGGCACGCGCCCGCACCATCCAAGGCCCCTCGGCCGGCTGCGCCAATGCAGCACCCGAAGTCAAGGCACAGAGGACGGCCGTGGCCAGCAAACTCTTGTTCATAAAGCTATTCCTTTTGATCACAATCGGGGACAACCCCCGAATGCGCATTGAATGGCTTTCTTGCATGGGCCGCCTTGTGTCATGTCAAAGCGGGCTTGTTGCCAGCGCAAATGTGGCCTGCGTTTGATGGGGATCAATGCCCTGCTTTGCCGCGAGACCGGGCGCGCGATGTTTCAGCCCGCGCTGCGCGTCAGGTAGCGCTTGCGCCAGAACAGCAGGCCCAGTACCAGGGCAATCGCGATCATGGCCGCCAGGGCCCACCAGAAGCCGGCCTGCAGATGGAGCAGCGGGATGAATTCAAAGTTCATGCCGAAGATGCCCGCGATCAGGTTGAGCGGCAAGAAGATGGCGGTCAGGGCCGTCAGCGTGCGCATGATGTGGTTGGTGCGGTCGCTTTGCGCGTTGAAATGGATTTGCACCACGGTTTCAGCCGATTGCTCCAGGCGGCGCACATGGTGCACGACGCGCTCGACATGTTCGATCACGTCGCGTGAACGGGCGATCAGGCTGTCGCGCTCGGTTTGCGGCGTGTTGCCCAGGGGCTGCTCGTGCAGGGTGTCCAGCCATTCCTGCATGGCATCGTGCTGCTCCTCGCAAAGATCCTCCAGTGTGTGAAGTTCGTTGCGGGCGGCCATCAGCGCCGTCCAGTTGCTAAAGCGCGAATGGGGGTTGAGCAGTTCCGCCTGCCAGTGTTCCAGTTGCGCGGTGAGCTGCTTGCGCAGATCCAGATAGCTGTCCACCATCAGGTTGATCATGCGCAGCATCAGGTCGGCCGGGCCGGTGGGCAAGCGGCTGCGCACGGCGGCACTCACGCCTTCGCTGTGCATGGCATCGGCCAGGTAACGCTCAATGAACAACTTGGCGGTGAAGCAGTCGCCCGGGTGCACGCTGATGAGAAGGCGATCAAACAGCGCAAAGCCGACCGCCCGGGTGCTGATGTGGCGAAATGCACTCGGTGCATGGCTGCGGGGTTTTTTGTCAAGTTCCCTGTCGCGCGGTTCGGTGGCGCTTTCCTGGGCCGAGGCCAGTCGGCGGAAAATGATCAGGTCATAGACCGAGGTGTAGTCGTAATGCGAGGGATGGGTCTCATTGGCCAGATCGTGAGAGTGCAACTCCAGCAGGGCAGATCCTCCCAGCGATTGCGCCGCCTGCTGCAGCGCAGGCAGGTGGCTGGCCAGCAGGTCGCGCTCCAGAAAGACCCAGACAAAGCTGCCAGGGGCGACCTGGGGCGGAATGGCCTCGACAAAACGCAATGTGCCGGGGCTGAATTCGACGATTTGCATGGGCTGCGCCGTGGGGGCTGGAGTGGTGCGCGGTGTCAACGCGCGAGTTGGCGGGCGGCATCCAGCGCGAAGTAGGTCAGCACGCCGTCCGCCCCGGCGCGTTTGAAGGCCAGCAGGCTTTCCATCATCACGGCGTCGTGGTCGAGCCAGCCGTTCTGCGCGGCGGCCTTGAGCATGGCGTACTCGCCCGACACCTGGTAGGCGAAGGTCGGCATGCGGAACTCGTCCTTCACGCGGCGCACGATGTCCAAGTAGGGCATGCCGGGCTTGACCATCACCATGTCGGCGCCCTCGGCAATGTCCATCGCCACTTCGCGCAGCGCCTCGTCGCTGTTGCCCGGGTCCATCTGGTAGACTTTTTTGTTGCTCTTGCCCAGATGGGCGGCCGAGCCCACGGCGTCGCGGAACGGGCCGTAAAAGGCGCTCGCGTACTTGGCGCTGTAGGCCATGATGCGGGTATGCACCAAGCGCTGTGCTTCCAGCGCGTTGCGAATCGCCCCGATCCTGCCATCCATCATGTCGCTTGGAGCCACAATGTCCACACCAGCCTGGGCCTGTGTGAGTGCCTGCTTCACCAGGACTTCAACCGTTTCATCGTTGAGGATGTAGCCGCTCTCGTCGAGCAGGCCGTCCTGGCCGTGGCTGGTAAAGGGGTCCAGTGCCACGTCGGTCATCACCCCGAGCTCGGGGAAGTTCTGTTTGAGGGCGCGCACCACGCGTGGCACCAGGCCGTCGGGGTTGAGCGCTTCGCGTCCGTGCGGGGTTTTCAGCGCCGGGTCGATCACCGGGAACAGGGCCAGGGCCGGAATGCCGAGCTCGGCGCATTCCTCGGCCACGGGGAGCAGCAGGTCCAGGCTCAGGCGCTCCACGCCGGGCATGGAGGCCACGGCTTCGCGGCGTTGTTTGCCATCCACAACAAACACCGGATAGATCAGGTCGTGGGCGCTCAAGGCGTTTTCACGCACCAGGTTGCGGGTGAATTCGTCGCGGCGCAGCCGGCGCGGGCGGCCCAGGGGGAAGGGTGCGTGGAGTGTCATGGGGAAAATTGTGCCTTATTCCTTGCGCCGTGGCGCGCGGGGAGCCCGGGACCGGACGAGAAATCCCGCCGGCCCCGAGGCTGTCGGCCATGGGGGCAAGGGCCTATTTTGCCCCCGTGGCTTGAAATGGGGCGCCAAGTTTGCTAGATTACGCGTGGGCGGTTTGCCGCCTCCCGCTTTTCCTCCCTGAGCGGGGCCTTGATGTGTGACAGCAAAAAAGGCTTACCACCCCGGCCCTGGGCCGGGGTTTTTTTTGGCTTTGGCCGCTGCGCTTGACTTTGCCCTGTGGACAAAGTTAGCCTTCGGCGCAAGCTGCAATGCGGGTTGCGGCTTTGCATACCCCGAGCGCGACTAAACTCGGCCCATGCTCTGGATCAAATCACTCCACATCGTCTTTGTTGCCAGCTGGTTTGCCGGCCTGTTCTACCTGCCGCGCATCTTCGTCAACCTGGCCATGGTGGCGCCCGAGTCGGTGGCCGAGCGCGAGCGCTTGCTGCTGATGGCGCGCAAGCTCATGCGGTTTACCAACCTGCTGGCCGTGCCTGCATTGGTATTCGGTTTCTGGCTCTGGCTGGGTTATGGCATTGGCATGGGGCCGGGCAATGGCTGGCTGCATGCCAAGCTGGCGGTGGTGGCGCTGGTGCTGGGCTACCACCATGCCTGCGGGCGGATCCTCAGGAAGTTCATCCGGGGTGAGAGCCGGCGCAGCCATGTCTGGTACCGCTGGTTCAACGAAGTTCCCGTGCTGCTGCTGCTGGCGGCGGTCATTCTCGTGGTCGTCAAGCCGTTCTGAAAGACGGGTGCCGATGCACAAGACCTCAGCCTGGCCCCTGGCCCTGGTCTATGCGGGTCTGGTGGTTTACGCCAGCCTGTATCCGTTCGCGGACTGGCGCAACCAGGGCATCGAGCCCTGGGCTTTCCTGAGCGGCCCGTTGCCGCGCTACTGGACCGGCTTTGATCTGGCGGCCAATGTGCTGGGTTATGCCCCCTTGGGTTTTTTGCTGGCCCTGGCCGGCTTGCGCACGGGCCAGGGCTCGCACGCGGTGCTGCGCGCGACGCTGTCGGTGGCCCTGCTGTCGCTGCTGATGGAGACGCTGCAGAGCTATTTGCCGGCGCGGGTGCCGTCCAACGTGGATTTCGCGCTCAATCTTTCGGGCGCCTGGCTGGGTGCCGTGCTGGCCTCGACGCTGGAGAAGCTGGGCGCGATTGACCGCTGGAGCCGGTTTCGCGCGCGCTGGTTTGCGCGCGATGCCCGCGGTGCCTTGGTGCTGCTGGCGCTGTGGCCGCTGGCGCTGCTGTTTCCGGCGGCGGTGCCCTTGGGTCTGGGGCAGGTGCTCGAGCGCGTGGAGGCGGGCCTGGCCGTGGTGCTGCAGGACACGCCGTTTCTGGACTGGCTGCCGGTGCGTGATGTGGAACTGCAGCCCCTGGTGGCGGGGGCGGAACTGGTTTGCGTGGCGCTGGGCGCGCTGATTCCGTGCCTGCTCGGGTTTTGCGTCATTCGCGCCAAAGCGCGCCGCGCCGTGTTTGTGGGCGGGGTGTTTGCCGCCGGCGTTGGGGCCACCGCGCTGTCAGCGGCCTTGAGCTATGGCCCTGCCCATGCCTGGGCCTGGCTCAGCCTGCCCGTGCAAGTGGGGCTGGGCCTGGCGTTGGGGATGGCCTTGCTGCTGCTCCTTGTGCCGCGCCGGGCCAGCGCCGCGCTGGTGTTGCTGGCGCTGGGGGTTTACCTCAGCCTGCTCAACCAGGCGCCGGCCAATCCCTACTTCGCCCAGACCCTGCAGACCTGGGAGCAGGGGCGCTTCATCCGGTTCCACGGTCTGGCCCAGTGGCTGGGCTGGTTGTGGCCCTACGCGGTCCTGGTGTATGTGCTGACCCGGGCCTGGGGACAAGAGGCGAAAAACTAGAATCCAAAGATGAATCAAAACAAGCCGGATAACAAACTGGTGCCCGCTTCCTATTACGAGCGGCACATTTTCTTTTGCCTCAATGAGCGCAAGAACGGCGAGGAATGCTGCGCCCAGCATCAGGCCCAGGAGGCCTTTGACCACTGCAAGACCCTGGTCAAGGCGCAAGGCCTGGCTGGCGTGGGCAAGGTGCGCGTGAACAAGGCCGGTTGCCTGGACCGCTGTGCCGCCGGACCGGTGGCGGTGGTGTACCCCGAGGCGGTCTGGTACACCTACGTGGACAAGCATGACATCGACGAAATCGTCGAATCGCATCTGAAAAACGGCAAGGTGGTGCAGCGCCTGCTGACGCCGCCCGGGCTGGGGCGCTGAGCCTCATCCCGGAACAATGCTTTTTTTGAGCCCTGGCCCTTATGGAACAAGCGCGGCAAGCTATTAATTTCATAGCAATTCTGTGAACTCGCAAACCCAGAAAATGAGGCTGTCCGGGCCGGCCGGCGACGTCGAGGCCCTGAGCGACGAACCGGTGCTGGCCGCGGGTGCCGCACCGCGCGGCGTGGCCGTCATCTGCCACCCGCATCCCCTGTTTGGCGGCACCATGGACAACAAGGTGGTGCAGACGCTGGCGCGCGCCTTTGTGCAGTGCGGCTGGCGCGCCGTGCGTTTCAATTTCCGCGGCGTGGGCGCGACCCAGGGGCTGCACGACGAGGGCCGGGGCGAGGCCGATGATTTGCTGGCGGTCGTGCGGCAGTGTGCGCCGCGCGGGCCGCTGGCGCTGGCCGGGTTTTCTTTTGGCTCCTTTGTCATGAGCCAGGCGGTGCAGACCCTGTGGCCTGAGCGTTCGATCGAGAAGCTGGTCTTTGTCGGCACGGCGGCCAGCCGTTTTCAGGTGGCGGCGTTGCCGCATGAAGCGCATGAGCGCACCCTGGTCATCCATGGCGAGCTCGACGACACGGTGCCGCTCAGTGATGTGATGGACTGGGCGCGGCCGCAGGCCTTGCCGGTCACCGTGGTGCCGGGGGGCGGCCATTTCTTTCATGGACAATTGCCTCTTTTGAAAAATCTGGTGGTTCGCCACCTGAATTCCCATCCCTAATGGGTCACGCCGGTTCCGGCGAAGCAACTTCGGGCGCCGTGCCGGGAGTTTTCGCGGCGCTGGCTGACCACTGATTCATGAAAAAATTCTTATTTGCCATCGCTGCCGTCCTTTGTGTTAACGCAAATGCCCAGGTGCCGCAGCCGCCGGAAATCGCGGCCCGTTCCTATTTGCTGCTCGATGTCACGGCCAACCAGATGCTGGCCGCCAAGGACATTGATTCCCTGGTCGAACCCGCGTCGCTGACCAAGCTGATGACCCAATACCTGGTGTTCGATGCCCTGCGGCTGAAAAAAATCGACATCCGGCAGACCCTGCCGGTAAGCGAGCGCGCCTGGAAGATGCCGGGCTCGCGCATGTTCATCGATCCCAAGATGAAGGTGCCGGTGGACGACCTGATCAAGGGGATGATCGTGCAGTCGGGCAACGACGCCACCCTGGCGCTGGCCGAAGGCGTGGGCGGCACGGCGGAGCGTTTTGTGCAGCTCATGAACGAACAGGCCAAGGCCCTGGGCATGAAGTCCACCAGTTACAGGAATCCCGAGGGGCTGACCGAGGCGGGCCACACCACCACGGCGCGCGATCTCGGCATCCTGGCCACGCGGCTGATGCAGGATTTTCCGCAGTACATGCATTACTACGCGATCAAGAAATACCGCTACGAAGGAACCCCCGCGGCCAACGACAGCAACCGCAACCTGCTGCTGTTTCGCGATCCGACGGTGGACGGGCTCAAGACCGGCCACACCGAGGCCGCGGGCTACTGCCTGGTCGCGACGGCCAAACGGGACTTCCCCAATCTGGGCGCGCCGGGAACGCCCGGCGCCACCGGCAGCCGCCGCCTGCTGTCCATCGTGCTGGGCACGGTCAGCGAAAACGCCCGGGCCAACGAGTCGCAAAAGCTCTTGAATTGGGGCTATACCGCGTTCGAGGCGGTCCAGCTGTTTGGCGCCAACCAGCCCGTGGTGACGCCCAGGGTCTGGAAAGGCAGGGCGGCAACTGTCAAGCTGGGGCGCCCGGGCGGCATCGTGGTGGCCGTTCCCGCGGGCAGCGCGGCCAGGATCAAGACGCAGGTGCTGCGGGCGGACCCGCTGGTGGCGCCGTTTGCCAAGGACCAGCCGCTGGCCACGCTCAAAGTCACCGTGGGCGAGCAGCCGCTGGCGGAAGTGCCCTTGCTGGCGCTCGAGGCCGTCGAGCAGGCCGGGGTGCTGGGCCGGGCCTGGGATGCCATCAGGCTGTGGATCAAGTAAACAAACGTCGTGCCGCGGAGTGAGTGGCTACCAGCGTTCTCGCAAAAAGCGATTGCGGGGCAGGTCCTGACCTGATACACTAGAAGGCTTTTCGGAAATTCCGAAGGGATTCACGTTTTCGAGAAATTATCGTTTTCAGTTACCAAACGTTTAGGGACGTTTTTCAATGCCAACCATTAACCAGCTAGTGCGTCAGGGGCGCGAGGTCGAGACGATCAAGTCCAAGAGCCCCGCGATGCAGAACTCCCCGCAGCGCCGCGGTGTGTGCACCCGCGTGTACACCACGACGCCCAAGAAGCCGAACTCCGCTTTGCGCAAGGTCGCCAAGGTGCGCCTGACCAACGGGTTCGAGGTCATCTCCTATATCGGTGGTGAGGGTCACAACCTGCAGGAGCACTCCGTGGTGCTCGTGCGCGGCGGTCGTGTCAAGGATCTGCCGGGTGTGCGTTACCACATCGTGCGTGGCTCGCTCGACTTGCAGGGCGTGAAAGACCGCAAGCAGTCGCGTTCCAAGTACGGCGCCAAGCGCCCGAAGAAAGCCTAAGGCTTTTGGTTCCAGGAGGGCTTGATGGCTCTCTTGATTTGACGAGGCCAGGCGGTCTTTTCAAAAGACGGTGTCCGAGTCGCCCTGGCAGGCGAGCTCAGGCGAAGTGACCCGAAGCCAGGAATAGTCCGGGTGGGTCGAGTAAGTGAGAGTCTTGATGGCTCTCGCGGCATCTGAAAAGATGCCAACTGAAGCAAAGAGGTGAAAAAATGCCACGTCGTCGCGAAGTCCCTAAACGTGAAATCCTGCCGGATCCCAAGTTCGGCAATGTCGAGCTGTCCAAATTCATGAACGTGATCATGGAAGGTGGCAAGAAGGCGGTTGCCGAGCGCATCATTTATGGTGCCCTGGAGCAGATCGAGAAGAAGAACCCCGGCAAGGACCCGGTTGAGGCCTTCACCATGGCCATCAACAATGTCAAGCCGATGGTTGAGGTGAAGTCCCGCCGCGTCGGTGGCGCCAACTACCAAGTGCCGGTTGAAGTGCGTCCGGTGCGCCGCCTGGCCCTGTCCATGCGCTGGATCAAGGAAGCTGCCCGCAAGCGCGGCGAGAAGTCCATGGCCCTGCGCCTGGCCAACGAGTTGATGGAGGCCACGGAAGGCCGTGGTGGCGCCATGAAGAAGCGTGACGAAGTTCACCGCATGGCTGAGGCCAACAAGGCCTTCTCTCACTTCCGCTTCTAAGGCGGCTACTGCGCGGCTTTCATGCGTCGTTGCAGCCCTTTGTCGTGCTTTAAGCACTGCCTGCGGGGCTGCGCCTAGTCTGAAAGCCGCTCACTGCGCCGCAAAGATCATGAGTCTTTGCGGGTGGTGATTTGAAATATATAGATCAACAAGGATCCATCATGGCTCGCCATACCCCTATTGAGCGCTACCGTAATATCGGTATTTCGGCTCACATCGACGCCGGTAAAACCACCACGACCGAGCGCATTCTTTTTTATACCGGCGTGAACCACAAGATTGGTGAAGTGCACGACGGCGCGGCCACCATGGACTGGATGGAGCAGGAGCAGGAGCGTGGCATCACGATCACCTCCGCGGCCACCACCTGTTTCTGGAAAGGCATGGACACGTCCTTGCCCGAGCACCGCATCAACATCATCGACACCCCGGGCCACGTGGACTTCACCATCGAGGTGGAGCGCTCCATGCGCGTGCTCGATGGCGCCTGCATGGTGTACTGCGCCGTGGGCGGCGTGCAGCCGCAGTCCGAAACCGTCTGGCGTCAGGCCAACAAGTACAAGGTGCCGCGTCTGGCCTTTGTCAACAAGATGGACCGCACCGGTGCTAACTTCTTCAAGGTCGTGGACCAGATGAAGCTGCGCCTGAAGGCCAGCCCCGTGCCCATCGTGATCCCCATTGGCGCGGAAGAAAACTTCACTGGCGTGGTGGACCTCATCAAAATGAAGGCCATCATCTGGGACGAGGCGTCCCAGGGCATGAAGTTTGAATACCGGGAAATTCCCGCCGATTTGCTGCCCTTGGCCAAAGAGTGGCGCGAAAAGATGGTGGAGGCTGCGGCTGAGGCCTCCGAAGAGTTCATGAACAAGTACCTTGAAGAAGGTGACTTGACCGAAGACGAAATCAAGCTCGGACTTCGCACGCGCACCATCGCCAGCGAAATCCAGCCGATGCTGTGCGGTACGGCCTTTAAGAACAAGGGCGTGCAGCGCATGCTGGATGCCGTGATTGAGTTCATGCCGTCGCCGATCGACATTCCTCCGGTCAAGGGCACCGACGAGGACGAAGCGCCCGCCAGCCGCAAGGCCGACGATGGCGAGAAGTTTTCTGCGCTGGCCTTCAAGCTGATGACCGATCCGTTTGTTGGACAGTTGACTTTCGTTCGGGTCTATTCCGGCGTGCTGACCAAGGGCGACAGCGTCTACAACCCGATCCGCGGCAAGAAAGAGCGCATCGGGCGGATTGTGCAAATGCACGCGAACAACCGCGAAGAGGTGAGTGAAATCCGTGCCGGGGACATTGCCGCCTGCGTGGGTTTGAAGGATGTGACCACGGGCGAAACCCTGTGCGACCCCAGCTCCATCATCATGCTTGAGCGCATGGTGTTCCCCGAGCCTGTGATTACGCAGGCCGTGGAGCCCAAGACCAAGGCCGATCAGGAAAAAATGGGTATCGCCCTGCAGCGCTTGGCGCAGGAGGATCCTTCGTTCCGCGTGAAAACGGACGAAGAGTCCGGCCAGACCCTGATCGCCGGCATGGGCGAGTTGCACCTCGAAATCATCGTTGACCGCATGAAGCGCGAGTTTGGCGTGGAGGCCAACGTGGGCAAGCCGCAAGTGGCCTACCGCGAAACCATCCGCAAGAAAGTCACGGAAGTCGAGGGCAAGTTCGTTCGCCAGTCGGGCGGCAAGGGCCAGTACGGCCACGTGGTGTTCACGGTCGAGCCCAACGAAGCCGGCAAGGGCTTCGAGTTCGTCGATGCCATCAAGGGTGGCGTGGTGCCGCGTGAATTCATCCCGGCCGTGGAAAAGGGCGTGATCGAGGCGCTCAACAGCGGTGTGCTGGCGGGTTACCCCGTGGTGGACGTCAAGGTCACGCTGACTTTCGGTTCCTACCATGATGTGGACTCGAACGAAAACGCGTTCAAGATGGCCGCCATTTTTGGTTTCAAGGACGGCTGCCGCAAGGCCGGCCCCGTGATTCTGGAGCCCATGATGGCGGTGGAAGTCGAAACACCGGAAGACTACGCCGGCAACGTGATGGGCGATTTGTCCTCACGCCGCGGCATGGTGCAGGGCATGGAAGACATGGTTGGTGGCGGCAAAGCCATCAAGGCGGAAGTTCCGCTGTCGGAAATGTTCGGTTATTCAACGACCCTGCGTTCCATGTCGCAAGGTCGCGCGACCTATACGATGGAATTCAAGCATTACACCGAAGCGCCGCGTAATGTGTCCGAAGCCATCATGGCATCGCGCGCAAAATAATTTCAAGCTGTCTGCGACGGTGTGCCGCCCTGTTCCCGTGCGGGGCGATCCAGCAACACCGTGCAGACGTTAAACCTGTACACGGGACTGCTCTTTGGAGATTAGAAAAATGGCAAAAGAGAAATTTGAACGAACCAAGCCGCACGTCAACGTCGGCACCATTGGCCACGTGGATCACGGCAAGACGACCTTGACCGCGGCCATCACCACTGTTTTGGCGGCCAAGTTTGGCGG
>JBEIOV010000038.1:0-17110 GCA_040377375.1 Hylemonella sp. | reverse complement strand
TGCGGGTGGACTTGAACGCGCTGAGAATTGGTTCCTGAGACTCCAAGGTGTTTCCTATGTCCCCGCACACCCGTTTCCCATGTCTCCGGTCTATACAGCGACGCAAGAGAAAGTGAGTCGCCCGCCGGGGCGAGACCCGGCTCCTGCGAGAACCAACAACCCTGCGTGGCCGGGGGCACATCCCGACACCAACGCGCAAACCGGAGCAAGACCCGGCATCAATTCCCCACCACCTCCCGAACCGCCGCCAGTTGCCGCCGCGACACCGCCAGCACCTCATCGATGCCCGTGAGCCGCACCGCCCAGCCCTCGCCCTCGTCCGGGTCGAAGTTCTTCTCCAGCGCGCGCACGGCGCGCCGGGCGACCAGGGCATTGCGGTGGATGCGCATGAACTGCGCGGCGTATTTTTCCTCCAGCTCGCTCAGGGAGCCATCCAGGATGTAGCTTTTGGCCGCGGTGCGCACGGTGATGTACTTGAGCTCGGCCTTGAGGTAGAGCACCTCCGCCACCGGCACGCGCTCGGTGCGGCCGCGCTCCTGGATCACCAGCACCTCTTGCGGCCCCTCGGGCTCCGATCCGTTGCGGGCCGATTTGAGGCGCTCCACTTTTTGCAGCGCGGCCTGCAGGCGCTCCAGCCGCACCGGCTTGGTCAGGTAGTCCACGGCCTCGAGCTCGAAGGCCTGCACCGCATGTTCCGCATGCGCGGTGACAAACACCACGGCGGGCGGGCGGGGCAAGGCGCGCAGGGTCTGGACCAGGGTCAGGCCGTCGGCGCCGGGCATGCGGATGTCGAGCAGAGCGGCATCGAAGTCCTGCCGCTGCAGCAGCTCGACCGCCTGCACCGCATTGGCCGCCTCGCCGGCCACGCTGGCGGCCGGCGCCGTGCAGTCGCCCAGCAGGGTGCGCAGCCTGGCGCGGGCCAGCGCCTCGTCGTCCACGATCAAGACTTTGAGCGTCATGCGCGCTCCCCGGCGGCGCTCATGCCGGCACCTCGATGCGCACCTGGTAGACCCCGTCTTTCAGAATGCTGCCGAACTGGCCCTGCACATCGTGCAGCAGGCTCAAGCGGTCGCGCACATTGTCCAATGCCACGCCGTGCCCCTGCTCGCCCTGCCCGGCCGGCACCGTGTTGGTGACCTTGATCACCACCGTGGAGCCGCGGCGCTGCGTCGATATCCTGATCTTCGCCCCGACCGCGCTGGGCTCCACGCCGTGCCTGACCGCGTTTTCCACCAGCGGCTGCAGCAGCAGGGGCGGCAACCGGGCCTGGCTGGCCTCGGCGTCGAGCGACCAGTCCACCTTGAGCCGCTCGCCAAAGCGCACCTGCTCGATCGCCAGATAGCGCTCGGCCAGCGCAATTTCATCGGCCAGCGTGACCGACTCGCCCTGATCCGCCAGCGCATGGCGAAACAGGTCGCTCAGGTCCTCCAGCAGGGTTTCCGCCTTGGCGGGCTCGGCCCGCACCAGGGCAATCGCACTGTTGAGCGTGTTGAACAGGAAATGGGGGCGGATGCGGGCCTGCAGTTCCAGCAGGCGCGCGGCGGTGGCGGCCGGCGTCTGCCCCCGGGCACGCAGCACCAGCGCGGCCACCAGCATGGCCGACAGCAGCGCGCCGGCAAAGGCGCTGGCCAGCCAGGGCGGCGACTCCAGCAGGCCGGCCACGGCCAGCACGCCGCATCCGTACGCGCCGGCCAGCGCCCCCAGCGCCACGCCGGCCGCGTACTGGACCCGCATCGGCAGGCGCTCGAGCCAGCGCTTGAGGCTGCAGGCCGCCAGCAGCCAGGCCAGCGTGGCCGGCAAGGCGGCGCCGGTCAGCAGGGACATCCGGCCCAGCCACTCGAAAAACAGGGAGGAGCCGAACATCGCGCCCACCCCGATCACGGCCTCCACGAACAGGACCGCCCGCAGCACCACGCCCACGCGGCAGGCGTCGAACACCAGGGCACGCTGCGGCACGGGCGCCTGCGGCTCGGTCACCGTCTCCTGGAAGGTCGATAAAATTCGGGTGTCGTTCATTCGGATGATCGAGAGCCAGACAATGGGGGTCAGAACCCGATTATTGGCGATGTGGCAGCCATAATAAATTCTATTCATTCAATAATGGGGTCTGACCCCCACGATCCGCACGCCTTCCCATGTCAAAAAATCAACTCGACAAAAAATCCGAAGCCTGGTCGGCGCTCTTTTCCGAGCCCATGAGCGACCTGGTCAAGCGCTACACCGCCAGCGTGTTTTTTGACAAGCGGCTGTGGCAGGCGGACATCGCCGGCTCGCTGGCGCATGCCGACATGCTGGCCGCGCAGCGCATCATCAGCGCCGAAGACCATGTCTCGATCCAGAAAGGCATGGCGACCATTGCCTCGGAGATCGAATCCGGCGCCTTTGAATGGAAGCTCGACCTGGAGGACGTGCACCTGAACATCGAGGCGCGCCTGACCCAGCTGGTGGGGGACGCCGGCAAGCGCCTGCACACCGGGCGCAGCCGCAACGACCAGGTGGCCACCGACGTGCGCCTGTGGCTGCGCGGCGAGATCGACCTCATCGGCGGCCTGCTGACCGATCTGCAACAGGCCCTGCTGGACGTGGCCGAGCAAAACGTCGAGGTCATCCTGCCCGGCTTCACCCACCTGCAGGTGGCGCAGCCCGTGAGCTTTGGCCACCACATGCTGGCTTATGTGGAAATGTTCAGCCGCGATGCCGAGCGCATGGCTGACGTGCGCCGCCGCGTCAACCGCCTGCCGCTGGGCGCGGCCGCGCTGGCCGGCACCAGCTATCCGCTGGACCGCGAGCGCGTGGCCCGCACGCTGGGCATGGACGGCGTGTGCCAGAACAGCCTGGACGCGGTAAGCGACCGCGACTTCGCCATCGAATTCAGCGCCGCGGCCACGCTGGCCATGGTGCACATCAGCCGCCTGAGCGAGGAACTGATCCTGT
Organism: Hylemonella sp.; assembly: GCA_040377375.1. GTDB lineage: Bacteria > Pseudomonadota > Gammaproteobacteria > Burkholderiales > Burkholderiaceae_C > JBEIOV01. Next base: position 14,176 of record JBEIOV010000038.1, on the reverse strand, counting down.
GGATGAGCCAGAACTTCGGCTTCATCAGAATTGCCGACCGCTTCACCACCGGCAGCTCCATCATGCCGCAGAAGAAAAACCCCGACGTGCCGGAGCTGGCGCGCGGCAAGACCGGCCGCGTGGTGGGCCACCTCATGGGCCTGGTCACGCTGATGAAGGGCCAGCCCCTGGCCTATAACAAGGACAACCAGGAAGACAAGGAGCCGCTGTTCGACACGGTGGACACCTTGAAGGACACGCTGCGCATCTTTGCCGAGATGGTGGGCGGCCAGCTCAACCCCGCCACCGGCCAGAAGGAAGGCGGCATCACGGTCAATGCCCCCGCCATGGAGCAGGCCGCGCTCAGGGGCTATGCCACCGCCACCGACCTGGCCGACTACCTGGTGAAAAAAGGCCTGCCTTTTCGCGACGCGCACGAGACCGTGGCCCACGCGGTCAAGGCCGCCATCACGCACGCCTGCGACCTGTCGGAGCTGCCGCTGACCGTGCTGCAGCAGTTCAACCCGCAGATCGGCAAGGACGTGTACGACGTGCTCTCGCTGCGCGGCTCGCTCAACGCCCGCAACACCCTGGGCGGCACCGCGCCGGCCCAGGTGAGAATACAGATCGCGCGGCACCGCGCGCGCCTGAAGGCCCATTGATGATGACGCAGCCCCCAGCCCTGTCCACTCCCGCAACGCTGGCCTGGTCCCCCGAACTGGCGCTGGGCGATGCCCGCACCGACATCACCCACCAGGAATTCATCGCGCTGCTCAACGCCACGGCCCACTGTGAATCCGCTGAAAAAATGCCGCGCTACCAGGCCCTGCTGGCGCACACCGTCGAGCACTTCGCGCAAGAAGAGCGCTGGATGCTGGCCTGCGGCATCCCGGCTGACTTTTGCCACTTCTCGCAGCACAACAGCGTGCTCGAAGTCATGCGGGAGGTCGAACGCCGCGCGCTGGCCGGTGAAGCCGGCTTCATCGAGCAGATGCTCGACGCGCTGGTGGAATGGTTCCCCCAGCACGCGCAAAGCATGGACGCCGGACTGGTCGGCTATCTGGCGGAAAAAGGCTTTGACACCGGCACCGAGACCTTCAACAACAACACCCCCAACGAGACCCCAGGAGTCCCCTCATGCCATCCGTGATCACCACCATCGAAGACCTGCGTGTGCTGGCCAAGAAGCGCGTGCCCCGCATGTTCTACGACTACGCCGATTCCGGCTCGTGGACCGAGAGCACCTACCGCGCCAATGAATCCGACTTCCAGAAGATCAAGCTGCGCCAGCGCGTGGCGGTGAACATGGAAAACCGCAGCACCCGCAGCACCATGATCGGCCAGGACGTGGCCATGCCGGTGGCGATTGCGCCCACGGGCCTGACCGGCATGCAGCACGCCGACGGCGAGATCCTGGCCGCGCGCGCCGCCAAGAAGTTCGGCATTCCCTTCACGCTCTCGACCATGAGCATCTGCTCGATCGAGGACGTGGCCAAGGGCACCGACGGCCACCCCTTCTGGTTCCAGCTCTACGTCATGAAGGACCGCGGCTTCATCGAACGCCTGATCGACCGTGCCAAGGCCGCCCGCTGCTCGGCGCTGGTGCTCACGCTGGACCTGCAGATCATCGGCCAGCGCCACAAGGACCTGAAAAACGGCCTGTCGGCGCCCCCGAAGCTGACCATCGCCAACATGATCAACATCGCCACCAAGCCGCGCTGGGCACTGGGCATGCTGGGCACGCCGCGGCGCCAGTTCGGCAACATCGTCGGCCATGTGAAGGGCGTGGAAAACATGGGCTCGCTCTCGGCCTGGACCAACCAGCAGTTCGACCCGGCCCTGAGCTGGGACGATGTGGAGTGGATCAAGAAACGCTGGGGCGGCAAGCTCATCCTCAAGGGCATCCAGGACGTGGAAGACGCGCGCCTGGCCGTGGCCAGCGGCGCCGATGCGCTGATCGTGTCCAACCACGGCGGGCGCCAGCTCGATGGCGCGCAGTCGTCCATTCACGCCCTGCCCGCCATCGTGGACGCGGTGGGCGCGCAGATCGAGGTGCACATGGACGGCGGCATCCGTAGCGGACAGGACGTGCTCAAGGCCCGCGCCCTGGGCGCCAGCGGCACCTACATCGGCCGCTCCATGCTCTACGGCCTGGGCGCCCTGGGCGAGGCCGGCGTCACCCGGGCGCTGCAGATCATCCGCAACGAACTGGACCTGACCATGGCGTTTTGCGGACACACCAACATCAACGCGGTGGACAAGGGGATTCTGCTGCCGGGGACGTATCCGGTCTGAGTCCCAGCCCGCCCCTTTGCAGAACAAAAGGACTCCCCAGCGCGCTATCCTTGGAGCGTGACAGCTTCAAAAACGACCATCCGCCGCATCGCTCACCTCGACATGGACGCGTTCTACGCGTCGGTCGAGCTGCTGCGCTATCCGCAGCTCAAGGGTCTGCCGGTGGTCATTGGCGGCGGGCGGCGGCGCGAGGACGATTTGCTGGCCCGGCTGCGGCTGGCGCAGCCCGGGCGGGAATGGGGGCCGGGCGACCTGGCCGACATTCCGCTTGATTTTTTCCCGCGCCTGGCGGACTACACGGGCCGCGGCGTGATCACCACCGCCACCTACGCGGCGCGCCAGTTCGGCGTGGGCTCGGCCATGGGGCTGATGAAGGCCGCCCGGCTGTGCCCGCAGGCGATTTTGCTGCCGGTGGACTTTGACGAGTACCGCAAATATTCGCGCCAGTTCAAAAACATCATCACCGAGATCGCGCCGCTGATGGAGGACCGGGGCGTGGACGAGGTCTATATCGACTTCACCGCCGTGCCCGGCGGCCAGCGCGACGGCGGCCGCACCCTGGCCCGCCTGATCCAGAAAAGCATCTTCGATGCCACGGGCCTGACCTGCTCGGTCGGCGTCGCGCCCAACAAGCTGATTGCCAAGATGGCCAGCGAATTCAACAAGCCCAAGGGCATCTCGGTCGTGTTCGAGCAAGACCTGCAAAACAAGATCTGGCCGCTGGCCTGCCGCAAGATCAATGGCATCGGTCCCAAGGCCGACGAAAAACTCAAGCGTCTGGGCATCGAGACCATCGGCCAGCTCGCGGCCCGGGAGTTGCCCTGGCTGGTGCAGCACTTCGGCAAGAAGACCGGCGCCTGGATGTGGAATGCCGCGCATGGGCTGGACGAACGCCCCATCGTCCTGGAGAGCGAGCCTGTCTCGATGAGCCGTGAGACCACCTTCGAGCGCGACCTGCATGCGGTGCGCGACAAGGCCGCGTTGGGTGCCATCTTCACGCGGCTGTGCGAGCAGGTGGCGGCCGATCTGAACGCCAAGGGTTATGTGGGCAAGACCATCGGCATCAAATTGCGCTACGACGACTTCCAGACCGCCACGCGCGACCAGACCCTGACCCATCACACCGCCGACGCCAAAACCATACGCCACGCGGCCGGGCTGTGCCTCAAGCGCGTGGACCTGGACCGCCGCCTGCGCCTGCTGGGCGTGCGGGTGGGAACGCTGGCCAGTGCGGCCTCCACCGAAAATTCAGAACAAAAAACGCCCCTGCCCCTTGCCAAACGGGCGCAATCAGCTATTGATTTGATAGCAAAAACAGACCAGCTGTTCTGACATCGAACCGCCGCCGGGCGGCGCTGGCCGCCGCTGGCCAGCGGCACGGCTACCGTGCCTGCCTGGGGCGTTGACAACGGCTTACGCGTAACTTACATTGAGTCTTCCGCTAGGCAAGGAGGCTGTCATGACCCACCACCTGACGCTGGACAAACTCCAGCGCATCAAGCAATGGCATGTGGCGCACAGGGCAGACCATCCGCTGGAATACCAGCTGTGGGATGGCATGCTCACGCTGTGGGTGCTGGGCTGGAGCGGCTGGCTGCCGGCCTTTGCGCTGGAAGCCCCCTGGGCTTACCCGCTGTGCGCCCTGGCCATCTATTCACCCCGGCTGTATGTGGAATGGCGCGCCCGCGCTCACGCGGCGCGGCGTCTCAGGTGCGACTGGCTCGACCAGCTGCGGTGATTTACATTGCAGGAATGAACACACTGCACTGCTTTTCCCTGACCGTCACGAACCATATCGCGCACCTGGTGCTCAACCGCCCCGAGGCGATGAACACCATGCACCCGACTTTCTGGCGCGAGCTGGACCAGGTGCTGACCCAGCTGCACCAGAGCGGCGACGCCCGGGTGCTGCTCATCAGCAGCACCGGCAAGCATTTCAGCGCCGGCATGGCGCTGGAGACCTTTGACGGCGCCATCACCATGGACGACCAGAGCCCGCAAGGGCGGGCCGCGATCTTCGATCTGCTCACCGACATGCAGGCCACCTTCACCAAACTGGAGACGCTGCGCATGCCGGTGATCGCGGCCATCCACGGCGGCTGCATCGGCGGCGCGGTGGACATGGTCAGCGCCTGCTGCCTGCGCTACGCCACGGCGGACGCCTTTTTCTGCATCCAGGAAATCAACATCGGCATGGTGGCCGACGTGGGCACGCTGCAGCGACTCCCGAAGCTCATGCCGCTGGGCGTGGTCAAGGAGCTGGCCTACACCGGCCGGCGCCTGGGTGCCGCGCAAGCGCTGGGTTACGGGCTGGTGAACCAGGTCTTTGACAGCCAGGAAGCCCTGCTGGCCGGCGCGCTGCAATGTGCCAAAGAGATCGCGGCCAAGCCGCCGGTGGCCATCTGGGGCACCAAGCAGGCGATTCACTACGCGCGCGACCATTCGGTGGACGACGCCCTCAGGCAGATGGGCTGGCTGCAGGGGGCCATCTGGAGCAACGCGCAGGTGCGCGAAGCCGTGACGGCGATGAAGGAAAAACGCCAGGGTGATTTCGCGCCGCTCAGCGCCTTGCGCAGCTTTCGCGATCTCGGCTAGCCGATCCGCGCACGAGCCGGATGCGGCGTGCGGCTCGCACGGAGGAGCCCCTGTCCCTCATCGCGGGAATCCGCGGGCGCTTCACAGCTTCGCGGCCTCGTCGCTGACGATGCGGTTGCGCCCCTGCGCCTTGGCCGCATACAAAGCCCGGTCGGCGCGCTCGATGGTTTGCTCGATGGAGTCGTCCACCCGGTGTTGCGCCACGCCGATCGACACGGTGAAACGTATCGTGGCCCCATGATGAGAGACCACGACCGCCGCGATTTTTTTCCGCACCCGCTCCAGGCTGATCATCCCCTGCGCCAGGGTCTCGTCGGCCAGCATGATGACAAACTCTTCGCCACCCCAGCGCGCCAGGGTGTCGGAACTGCGGATTTCCTCCTGCAAGGCCAGGGCAAAGGCCCGCAAGGCATGGTCGCCCGCCTGGTGTCCGTGGCTGTCGTTGATGCCCTTGAAATGATCGATGTCCAGCATCGCGATCAGCAGATGCGAGCGGGACCGCTGCGAACGCTGCACCTGCTGGCGCATGAGTTCGTGCATGTGCCGGCGGTTGATCACGGAAGTCAGCTCGTCCCGCGTGGCCGTCAGCTGAATTTTCTCCAGTGCCTGCGTCAGCTGCCGTTTTTGGGTGTGCATGTGCTCGCGCATTTGCTGCAGCCGCCATGTGAGAAACGTGGTGCCTGACAAGACGATGCCGACCATGAAAAAATACGCGCCGAACAGCGCCGCGGGTTCCTGGGTGGACGGATTCCGCAGCACGATCCAAATGGCCACGCCGAACAGCGTGAGCGCGTAAATGGCCACCGACAGCACCTGGCGCATGGACAGGCCGAACATGCCAAACATCAGGATCACGGCCAGCATCGGCAGGGTCACGCCACTGGCCTGCCCGGCGATCACAAAGGCGGCCGCATTGCAGGCAATGGCATAGAGCATTTGCACAACGGCCAGTGACGGATCCTTGTAGCGCAGCGAGAAACCGCTGCGGATCAGCACAAAAACAAGCAGCACCCCCGCCACGCAAAAGACCGACCACAGACCCACATAACGAGTATCTGCAATGCCAAAAGCTGCCGCGAAATTCAGCTCGGCCACGCATGCCAGCATCAGCATGCCAGCCAGCCCGGCCTGCCGGGACCGGATGCGCTGATGCTTGTCAGTGCCCAGCAACGCGTCAAGAACACGTTGCGGCCAAGCGCGTGAGAACATCATCGGCGAATAGTAGCTTATGCCGTTTTGACGCCGTGCCAGGGCCTGAGCACCGCGGTCCTGGATGCGAGGAACGCCCGGCCGGCCGGCGCCCGGGCGTCACTCCAGTTTCAACATTAAATAGGGCCACAGCCCTTGTAAATCGGGCGTGAAAAGCTATCTATTTGATAGCAGATTACTGCCGCGCGTGGCGAATATTGGCGGGCAGCGCCTGCGGGTGGCTGGTGCGAAACGGGTTGATGTCCAGGCCGCCGCGCCGCGTGTAGCGCGCGTACACCGTCAGCTTCACGGGCTTGCAGCGCGTCCACACGTCCATGAAGATGCGCTCGACGCATTGTTCGTGAAACTCGTTGTGATTGCGAAAGCTCACCAGATACTGCAGCAGGCCGGCCTGGTCGATCTGCGCGCCGGTGTAGCCGATCTGCACGCTGCCCCAATCGGGCTGGCCCGTCACCAGGCAGTTGCTCTTGAGCAGGCTGCTGGCGAGCACTTCGGTCACGGGGGGCTCCCCCAGCGCGGCGCGCAGCAGCTGCGGCGCCGGTGTGTAGTGGCTGCATTCGACATCCAGCCGGTCCAGGCTCAGGCCCTCGAGTTCCCGCACGCGCTCGCGCTCGAACATCTCGGGCAGCAGCAGCTTGACGCCGACCGAGGACGGCGCCGGCGCACCGCGCCACACCGCCTCGCTGATGTCGGCGCGGATGCGCGCCTGCACCTCGGCCGCGTCGGCGAATTTCGTGTTGCTGAAGCTGTTGAGGTAGAGCTTGAAGGACTTGCTCTCCACGATGTTGGGCGACTCGCAGGGCACGGTGATGTGCGCCAGCGCCACCTGCGGCTTGCCGCGGCTGTTGAGCCAGCTCAGCTCGAACGCGGTCCACAGGTCGGCGCCAAAAAACGGCGGCGCGCCGCGCACGCCGATTTCCTGGCGCTTGCCCGCGCGCGCCATCGCAAACAGCAGGCTGGCGTCGTACTGGTCAATGTACGGCGCGGCCTTGCCGAGCAGGGAGTCTTCGGGCTGGTTCATGACGCGGCGCCCTTGCGGCGAAAGACCAGCCGGTCGGCCCGGGATGCCGCCGCGTCGAACGCATAACCCTGCGCATTGAAGCCTTCGAGCTGCTGGGGCATGCTCAGGCGATGCTGGGCCGCGTAACGCGCCATCAGGCCGCGCGCGCGCTTGGCCATGAAGCTGATGATCTTGTACTGGCCGTTCTTGTACTCCTCAAACACGCACTCCACGACGCGGGCCTTGAGTGTCTTGAGATCGACCGCCTTGAAATACTCCTGCGAGGCCAGGTTGACCACCACCGGCGTCTTGTCGGCCCGCAACCGTTCGTTGAGGTAGTCGGCAATCCGCGGACCCCAGAACTGGTACAGGTTCTTGCCGCGCGGGTTGTCCAGCTGGGTGCCCATCTCCAACCGGTAGGGCTGCATCCAGTCCAGCGGGCGCAGCACGCCGTACAGGCCGCTCAGGATGCACACATGGTCCTGCACCCAGGCCAGCTCTTGTACCTTGAGCGTTTTCGCGTCCAGCCCCTCGTACACATCGCCGTTGAAGGCCAGCACCGCCGGCTTGGAGTTCCTGGCCGTGAACCTGGCAGACCAGGCCTGGTAGCGCGCCGCATTCAGGCCCGAGAGCGCATCGCTCAGGTCCATCAGCTCGGCGATCTGCTGCGGCGACTTGTGCCGCAGCAAGCCAATCAGCTCGGCGGATTGCTTCACAAACAGCGGCCGGGTGTGCGGCACGTCGCCCGCCGGGGTGTCGTAGTCGAGGGATTTGGCCGGGGACAGAAGGAACAGCATGGCAGAAAAAGAAAAAAGGCTTCGTGACGAAGCCTTGATTATCGTGAAAGTGGGGCGTGCCCTATTTGAGGTCCCCCGCCAGCGACGCCAGCGTCTCCGCGCCGATCATCACATGCGCCGGGTAGTGGGTGTGGTCGCAGCCGAGCTTGACGCTGGCGCCGGCCTGGACGGACGCGCGCATGGCGGGCGTGAACTCGAAGCGCACAAAGTGCACGGCCGAGGTTTTTTCCTCGTTCTCGCGCTCCAGGTCTTCGTCGGCGATGGCGTACACGCGCGCATGGCCCTCGACCTCGACAAACAGGCGGTCCTCCACGCCGATGAGGCGCGCCAGTTCGCGCTTGCGCTCATTGACATCGGGGTACTCGATGAGCATGGTGGCCTTCCAGTTGCCGCCGTCCGGCACCAGCGGCGCGTAGGCCTCGATCTCCTGCAGGATGCCTTCCTCCTCGAAGATCTTCTCGATGCGCAGCATCTCCTGGATCTGGTAGCGGATGGTGGTCTCGCTCTCGAACTGCAGGTTGATGTGCTCGCCCAGCTGCACGCTGCGCAGCTTGCGGTGCGCGATGATCTCGGGCTTGTGTTCCTTGCGCCACCTGCTGTAGGCCTCCAGCGTCATCAGGCTGTCGGGGGTGATCTTGCCGGTAAGCTGCATGATGATTTCCATTACTGTCAGTTGCTTCAATAGAGGGAACGCAACGCACGACGTGGCCTAGCCGCGAAACGCCGTGGAACCGGCTTCGCCGGGCCACTGGCGTTGCCCCCTGCAAGGGGCTGAGGCCTGCGGCTCCGGGCATGCCTGCGCAGGTCCGGACAGGCCGAAGAGCCACAGCCTCTGGCACGGGCCTGTCTGGCGAAGCGACACGCAGTGCGCGCAGCCTGGGGGTGTGTCATTTGATTCCGTAGGCCATGCGCACCAGGGTCAGCGGATGCCGTAGCTCGGGCGTGCCCAGCCCGTTCACTTCAAACCCCTGCGCGATGTGATGGCCCCCCAGCGGGCAATCCGAGCTGATGTAGTCGGGCGTGCCCCCCTGCGGGTGCTCGGCCATTTTCTTGAACAGGGGTTTGCCGATCTTCATGGCCTGCTCATGGTAGGCCTTCTTCACGCCAAAGGTGCCGGCATGGCCCGAGCAGCGCTCGTTGGTCTGCACAAAGGTGCCGGGCACCATCTTGAGCATTTCCTCGGTTTTCTTGCCGATGTTCTGCACCCGGCCGTGGCACGGAATCTGGTAGCTGATCTTGCCCAGTGCTTGCCTGAACTCGGTCTTGAGCAGGCCGTCGCGCTTGCGCGCCATGAGGTATTCGAACGGGTCCCACATGGCTTGCTTGACCCGCTGGACGTCGGCCTCGTCCGGGTACATCAGGGGGATTTCCTGCTTGAACATGAGCGTGCAGCTGGGTACGGCACTCAGGATGGCGTAACCCTCTTTCGCATACTGCGCCAGCACCGGGATATTGGCCTCCTTGCTGGCATTGACCGAATCCAGGTCACCGAGTTCGAGCTTGGGCATGCCGCAGCATTTTTCCTTGTTCACGAGGACATAGGGCACTTCGTTGTGATCCAGCAGCTTGAGCAGGTCATGGCCTATGCCCGGCTCGTTGTAATTGACATAACAGGTGGCGTAGATGGCCACCTTGCCCGGCGTCTTCTCGCCGTCCCGCACCGCATGGGTTTTCGACTCCGGCGTGCCGGAGCGGAATTTGCGGGTGGCCAGGGTGGGCAGCCAGGCATGGCGGTCCACGCCCAGGGTGCTTTCCATCAGGCTGCGCGCCACCTTGGTCTTGTTCACCGCGTTGACGACCTGCACCACGATGGGAATGCCGGCAAACTGGCCGTGCACATCGGTGGACGCCAAAAACTTCTCGCCGAATGTCACTTCGCCCTTCTTGAACTTGATGGCCTTGGCACGCAGCATGGTGTGCGGAAAATCCAGGTTCCACTCATGCGGCGGCACATAGGGGCACTTGGTCATGTAGCACAGGTCGCACAGGTAGCACTGATCGACCACTTTCCAGTAGTCCTTCTTGTCCACGCCGTCGACCTCGCCGCTCTCGCTCCCGTCGACCAGGTCGAACAGGGTGGGAAACGAGCCGCACAGGCTCACGCAGCGGCGACAACCATGGCAGATGTCGAAGATGCGCTCCATCTCCTTGACGACGGCCTCCTCGCTGTAGAAATCGGGGTTTTTCCAGTCCAGCGGATGTCGGGTCGGGGCTTCCAGATTGCCTTCGCGTGCCATGGCCAGTCCTTTGTCTCGTTGTGGTTGGAAGAAGAACTCTCGTTGGAAAATTCTTTTGCAAACCACTACGCCTCGCGGCGTAGCGAGCGGGTCGAGAGCAAGGCGCGGGTGTCAGGCAACCGGAATGCACTTGCGGTGCATGAGGATTGCCTGAACGGGTCCCGCAACGCCGCTATCGGCCCGCGCAGTAGCCGACAAGATCAGTCGGCGAGCTCCGTCAGTGCCTTGGCATAGCGGTTGGCGTGCGAGCGTTCGGCCTTGGCCAGCGTCTCGAACCAGTCCGCGATCTCGTCGTGACCTTCGGCGCGCGCGGTCTTGGCCATGCCGGGGTACATGTCGGTGTACTCGTGCGTTTCGCCGGCCACGGCGGCCTTGAGGTTGTCACGGGTGGGGCCGATGGGCAGCCCGGTGGCCGGGTCGCCGCACTGCTCCAGCCACTCGAGGTGACCGTGCGCATGGCCGGTCTCGCCTTCGGCGGTGGAGCGGAACAGCGCTGCCACATCGTTCTGGCCTTCAATGTCGGCCTTGTTTGCGAAATACAGGTAACGGCGGTTGGCCTGGGATTCGCCGGCGAAAGCGGCCTTCAGGTTCTCTTCCGTCTTGGAGCCTTTGAGTGCAGCCATGGACATCTCCTTCTTGGGTTGAAAAATCAGACACTTTTGCCTTGAACCAAGCGTGTTGGTCAAAGCCGCGTTGAGCGTAACGACGATAGGGTGCCGCGTCTAATTGGCTGCGTCAATGCTTCACATTGCCATTGGCTATGAGCCCGATAGATTTGATAATCATTCTCAATAAATAAGGGCTGTGAGCTCACAAGCCTTCCGTCTGCCCGTGATCAGGCCGCCAATGATTACGATATAGTAAACAAGTTACGTAATGGTGAATAAAAAAATTATGCCGGAGAATGTCATGGCCGCCGTTCTGAAAGACCCCACCCCCCTGCCCGCGCCCGCGCCCATCCAGCAGCTGCATCACTATGCCTACCGCGCCCGGGACGCCGAGGAAACCCGGCACTTCTACGAAGACATCCTGGGCTTGCCGCTTTATCACATCATCCAGAGCGACTTCGTTCCCAGCACCGGCGAGTACTGTCCCTATACCCATTTCTTTTTCCGCCTGCAGGATGGCTCCTTCATCGCCTTCTTCGACCTGGGTGATGATGAAGCGGCAGCCCCAAGCCCCAACACGCCGCTGTGGGTCAACCACATCGCGTTCCGGGTGGACTCCGTGGCCGCGCTCGAAGCCATGAAGGCACGCCTGCAGGCCCACGGCATCGAGGTGATCGGCATCACCGACCACCATATCTTCAAGAGCATCTACTTCTTCGACCCCAACGGCGTGCGGCTCGAACTCTCGGCCCAGGTCGCGGACGAGTTCCTCATGCTCAAGGAGAGCAAGACCGCCCACGCCCGGCTGGATGAGTGGAGCGCGCGTAAGGCGCAATGGCGCCGGGACCGCGCGGCCGGCAAGGCCCCCGCCGCGCTCAAGCCGCAGCAAAATGATCGCCCCGAAGTCGCCGCGCGCGCGGCCGCCAGCCAGCAAGGCAAGACGCCATGACGACACCGAGCTCTTACCGCGACACGGCCTTCACCAATGGCTACGAGTTCACGCAAGGCGCGGGCTACACCCTGCCGGAATATCCCTTTACCGAACCCGGGGAAATCCGCAGCGGCGAGGTGCGCCGTCACCCAGTCGTGGTGGTGGGCGCGGGCATCACCGGTCTGACCATGGCATGCGCACTGGCCAAGCTGGGCGTGCCAACCGTTCTGCTCGACGAGGACAACACCGTCGGCGTCAAGGGGGCATCGTCCCGCGGCATCTGCTACACGCAGAAATCGCTGGAGATTTTTCACCGCCTGGGCGTGTATGAGCGCATCGCCGCCAAGGGCATCCAGTGGAGCGTGGGCCGCACTTTTGCCGGCAAGGACGAGGTGTATTCCTTCGACCTGCGCCAGCAGAGCAGCTTCGGGCTGTCCAGCCAGCCCCCGTTCATCAACATTCAGCAGTTCTACATCGAAGGCTACCTGGTGGAGCGGATCTACGGCCTGGGCCATGTGGACCTGCGCTGGAAGTCCCGCGTGGCGGGCTTTGAGCAAAACGACGGGTTCGCCACGCTCCTCATCGACACGCCGGCCGGCCGCTACCGCATGCAGGCCGACCATGTGATCGATGCCTCCGGCTCGCACACCCCCTTTCATGCCTGGTGCGGCGCCACCATGACGTCGCGCCGGGGCGACGACCGCTGGTGCATCGCCGACGTGCGCTTCAAGACCCACCCACCGGCCGAGCGCCACACCTGGATCGAGGCGCCTTTCAACGGCAACCGCTCCGTCTGGCAGCACCTGATGGCTGATGACGTCTGGCGCATCGACTACCAGATGGAACCCAACGCCGACCCCGAGTACGTGAGCCGGGAAGACGTGGTGCGCGAACGCCTGCGCCAGCAGTTCGGCCCGGATGTCGACTGCGAAATCGTGTGGGTCGGCCCCTACGCCTACCGCAGTCAGTGCCTGGACAAATTGCGCATCGGCAACGTGTTCTTCATGGGCGACACGGCCAAGATCGTCAGCCCCTTTGGCGCGCGCGGCGGCAACACCGGCGTCGCCGATGCCGACAACCTGGCCTGGAAACTCGCGGCCGTGCTCAAGGGCCGCGCGCCGGCCAGCCTGCTGGACAGCTACAACGAGGAACGCCACGAGGCGGCCGCGCAGAATGTGCAGGTCACCAACCGCACGGCGCGCTTTCTGCGCCCGGCCGACGGCGTCGAACGGCTGTTCCGCACGGCCGCCATCAGCCTGGCCAAACAGCATCCCTTTGCACGCCAGCTCATCAACACCGGCCGCATGGCCGTGGCCAACAGCTACACCCGCTCCAGCATCTGCGAGCGCACGGGGGGACAGTCGGTCCAGAACGTGGCCTTCTCCTGGGCCGATGGCGCGCAGGGCAAACTCAATGACCTGTTGGCTTGGGCCGACGGCGATCTGCTGGTGCTGGTGTTTGGCGACATCTCCGCCGCAGCCAGCCAGCGCTTGCGGCAGCTGGCCAGCCATGCGCCGGTGCGTTGCGTCCAGGTGGTCGCGCCCGACACCCGGGCCCGGGCGCGCGAACATGTGCTGGATCCCCAGGGGCACCTGCAGGGTGCCTGCCACGTCTTCGGCCACGCCTGGGCCCTGGTCCGGCCCGATGGCTACCTGGCTGCCACCGGGGAAACCGTGGATGCCGGACTGCTGCAGGCCATCGAACAATCCATGGGCATGAAGGGCAAGCCATGAAAACCACACTGCATTTCCAGGATGCCGACACGTTTTACGAACAACTGCTGGATGCCCACGCCGGGCTGGACCACCAGCAGTCCGAACTGCTCAATGCCCGGCTGATCCTGCTGCTGGCCAACCAGATCGGCGACACCAAAATACTCGGCGAATGCGTCGCGGCCGCCCAGGCGTTTGGGCCCCATTGAGCCATCCGGCGCGCTCCGGTGAGCACGTCGAATAAAATCAGGCCACCCAGAACCCAGCTAGACAACGGCATCCTGCGGGATGCCGTTGTCTATTCTGCGGCCCCATACCGGGCCCGCGAGCGACAGGCAACGAATACCATGACCGACGAACTGCAACAACCCGGCCTCAACAGCCTATCGAAATCCTTTGAACCTGCCGCCATCGAGGCCCAGTGGGGCCCCGAGTGGGAGCGTCGCGGCTATGCCGCGGCCGGCTACCGCGGCATGGGTGCGCCAAAGGACGGTGCCCCCTCGTTCGCCATCCAGCTGCCGCCGCCCAACGTCACCGGCACGCTGCACATGGGCCATGCGTTCAACCAGACCATCATGGACTCGCTCACGCGCTACCATCGCATGCGCGGCGACAACACGGTGTGGGTGCCGGGCACCGACCATGCCGGCATTGCCACGCAGATCGTGGTGGAGCGCCAGCTGCAGGAGCAGAAGATCAGCCGGCACGACCTGGGCCGCAAGAACTTCGTGGCGCGCGTCTGGGAGTGGAAGGAACAGTCGGGCAACACCATCACCACCCAGATGCGCCGCATGGGCGACAGTGTGGACTGGA
>JBEIOV010000043.1:0-13069 GCA_040377375.1 Hylemonella sp. | reverse complement strand
TGTAGGACAAATCGGCGAGGCCATCACGCAAATGGATCAAACCACCCAGCAGAATGCCGCGCTGGTGGAGGAGATGGCGGCGGCGGCTTCCAGCCTCAAATCGCAGGCGCAGGAACTGGTCACCACCGTGGCGGTGTTCAAGCTCTCGTAGGAAGCTTCATTTTTGGGAAGGGCCCTTGATGCGGGCCCGCGGATGGGCTGCATCGTAGGCTTTGGCCAGATGCTGGAAGTCCAGCCGCGTGTAAACCTGCGTGGTGGTGATGTTGGCGTGTCCCAGCAGCTCCTGCACGGCACGCAGGTCACCACTGGATTGCAGCAGATGGCTGGCAAACGAGTGGCGCAGCATGTGCGGGTGCACAGGCGTGGCCAACCCGGCCTGCTGGCTGCGATGCTTGAGACGCTGCCAGATGGACTGGGCGCTCAAGCGTGTGCCGTGGCGCCCGATGAAAAGCGCGGCTTGCGCCTGGGCACCACCGCCCTGCTCCCGCACTGCCAACCAGTGCTGCAAGGCCTTCACCGTCTTGGAACCCAATGGCACGGTACGCCGCTTCGAGCCCTTGCCCAGCACGTGCGCCTCGGCGGCCTGCAGGTCAATCCAGCCGCGCGCCGATGCGCTGGCCACGGCATCCAGCCCGGTCAGCTCGCCCACGCGCAAGCCGCTGCCATAAAGCAACTCCACCATGGCGGCGTCGCGCGCCTCCAGCCAGGGATCATTGGTGTCACTGTGGTAGCTTGCCAGCTGCACCGAGTCATCCACGCTCAGCGCCTTGGGCAGGGGCTTGGCCGCCTTGGGTGAACGCACATCCTGCACCGGATTGCTGCCGACCAGCCCCTCGCGGCCCAGCCAGGCATAAAAACCGCGCCAGCCCGAAAGAATCAGCGCAATGCCGCGCCCGCTGCGGCCGCCGCCATGCATTTGCGCCACCCAGCGGCGAATGTGCGTGTTTTGCACGCCAGGAAGTTCGACGCCGGCCTGGGCCGCGAAGGCGCCCAGTTTTTGCAGATCGAGTGAATACAGCTCGACCGTGCGCTGCGCCAGGCGTTTTTCAACGCGCACATGCTCAAGGTAGCGCTCGATGAGCGCATCACCGGGCATGGCCGCGCGATCCGGCGCGCGGGAAGCCAGCGTCTGATTCCGTCTGCTACCGCTGAATTTCGGATGCATGGCGGTCCTGAAGCGGGCGGCGGCCCCTGCGGCTTATCTCAGGCGCGCGAGCGCGGCACTGGCCAGCTCGGCCATGCGCTCCAGAAAATCCGTGGCCATGCCGCTGTTGAAGCGCTGCGCATCGGGCGAGGCCAGCACCAGCAGGCCGAAAGCCGGCGTCATGCTGTCGATGGCGCCCATGCGCAGGGGCAGCAGCGCCACCGACGTGGCGGCGCTCGGCTCGGCCAGCCAGTTGACGGCCTCAAAGCCCGAATTCACGCCGCAAAAGGGTTCCCTGAGCGAGGAGGCAAAGACCTTGGCATCCTCGCTCACGCCCTGGGCAAACGCGGCATCGGCAAACGCCGGCGCCACATCCCAGACCTTGATGCCGACCTGCGGCACCGAGAACTGGTTCTTGATTTCATCCACCACCTGCTCCGGCAAGGCGCCGGGAGCCTGCGTCAGAAACAGGCCACGGGCCCAGCGCAGCAACTTGTCGGACAGGATGACGTTTTCATTGCCGTTGCGGATCATGTCCATGATCCTGTGCTCCAGCGCGCGGATTTTTTCGCGCAGCATTTCGGCCTGCCTCTCCTGCAGGCTCACGGTCCGCTTGCTGTGCGGACTGGTCAGGTGCACGCTGGCCAGCAATTCGGCGTGGCGCTCAAAAAAATCAGGCGTGTTGGCCAGGTAGTCGGCAATGTCGTCTTCGGTGATTGGATCGGTGAATTGGTTGGTCATATCTCGTCAGGTAGGTCAATTTCGCCCTGAAAAACAGTGCTTGCTGGTCCCGTCATCATCACGGCGGACTGCTCCCCAGCCCATTCAATGGTCAAGCCGCCACCGCGTGTCTGCACTTCAACCCGCGCGTCCAGCACGCCGAGGCGGATGCCGGCCACCACGGCCGCACAGGCCCCGGTGCCGCAGGCCAGCGTCTCGCCCGCGCCGCGCTCGTACACCCGCAAGCGGATGCGCGAGCGGTCAACGATTTGCATGAAGCCGGCATTCACGCGCCTTGGGAAACGCGCATGGTGTTCGATCAAGGGACCCTGCTCGAGCACCGGCGCCGTATCCACATCGTCCACCACCTGCACCGCATGCGGATTGCCCATCGACAGAACCGCTACAAAAATTGTAGCTGATTGCGCTTGACCCACAAGGACCAGAGGCCATTTTCCCCATGAACCCTGGCCCTGCATCGTCAAACCGGAGGCATCGAACGGCACCTGCGGCAAATCGAAAACGGGCGCGCCCATGTCCACCGTCACCCGGCCATCAGCATTGAGCCGTGGTTCGATGACACTGCTCATGGTCTTGACCCGGATGGCGTCCTTGGTCGTCAGGCCCTGGTCGCGCACAAACCGCGCAAAACAGCGCGCGCCGTTGCCGCATTGCTCCACCTCGGCGCCGTCGGCGTTGTGGATCACGTACTCGAAGTCAATGTCCGGCGCCGGCGAGGGCCGCACCGTGAGGATCTGGTCAGCGCCCACGCCAAAGTGGCGGTCAGCCAGCAAGCGGTACTGACTGGCCGACAGCCCGAGCCGCCCGCGCGTCTCGTCGAGCACCACGAAGTCGTTGCCCGCGCCCTGCATCTTGGTGAAACGGATTCGCATGGTGGCAAATTATCCGCTCATTTATGCGCTTATCCTTGAGGCTTTCACGTAGATCCAACATCCCATCCAGGAAAGAAAACCATGCGACTGCCCGACTGGACTCCCGAACGCAAACCGCAACCGCAAGAGCTCGTCGATGCCATCCTTGCGCGCCGCGGCGGCACCCTGCTCAATCTGGACAAGGCGCTGCTGTGGAGCGAGCCGCTGGCGCGCGGCTGGAACACTTACCTCAAAGCCGTGCGCACCGAGCTGCCGACCAGCCGCAAACTGCGCGAGCTCGGCATCTGCGCCGTGGCCCTGCTCACCGGCGCGCTCTACGAATACCATCACCATGCGCCCGACTTCCTGGCCGCCGGCGGCACGCAGGCACAGCTCGATGCCCTCAACGCCTTCGTCAGGATCGACCCGCGCGGCCTTCCCGTCGACCCCGCGCTAGGCACGGTCGAAAAACTGGTGATCCGCTACGCGGCGCAGATGACGCTGGATGTGAAAGTAAGCGACGATGTCTTCGCTGCCTTGCGCGAGCACTTCGACGAGACGCAGATCGTCGAGCTGACCAGCGCGATTGCCACCTACAACATGGTGGCGCGGTTTCTGGTGGCGCTGGGAGTCACGCCCGAGCACTGAGGCACACCCCCAAGCTGCGCAAAGGGCGTGTCGCTGCGCCCCTTGCCGGAAGGTAGCAGGTTTCGCCGCCGGGTCGCCCCAAGGCGAAACACGGCCCCTCGGGGCTGACGCCTGCGGCTCTCGGCCGGCCTGCGCAGGCCGGGACAGGCGCAAGAGGCGCTGCGTCTCGCAGCGCGACGTCCAGGGAGCTACACGTCAGTGAGCGACCGTAGGGGCAATATCAATCCGGCTTGATGTTGTTGTCCTTCACCACCTTGGCCCAGATGTCAATCTGCTTGTCGATGAACACGCGGGCCTTCTCGGGGGTGCCCCCCACCACATCAATGCCCTGGGCATCGAGTTTCCTGGCGATATCGGGCAGCTTCAGCGCCTTGTTGATTTCTTCGTTCATGCGCTTGATGATCTCGGGCGGGGTTTTGGCCGGCGCCAGGATGGCCCACCAGGCGGGCGCTTCAAAACCGGCAAAGCCGCTCTCGGCCACCGTAGGCACGTCCGGCAGGTCAGGCGCGCGCTGGCTGGACGTGACGGCCAGCGCGCGCATGCGCTTGCTGTCGAGGTGGGGCTTGGTCACGAACACGGATGCGATCGACAGCGGCACGTGGCCGGCCACCGCGTCGGTCATCAAGGGACCGCCGCCCTTGTAGGGAATGTGCTGCCAGTCCAGGCCGCCGCCCTTGCCCAGCAAGGCCATGGCCAGATGGCCCAGGCTGCCGGAGCCGATGCTGCCGTAATTGACGTTCTTTTTGGTTTTGGCGGCGGCCACCACATCGGCGAAGGTTTTGTATTCGGAGCCGCTAAACGTGGCCAGCACCATGGGCGAGGTACCGATCAGCGTGATCGGGGTCAGGTCCTTTCGAGTGTCGAACGCCAGGTTGGGCATCAGGCTGGGATTGACGCCGTGGGTGTCAAACACCACGGCAAAGGTGTAGCCGTCCGCCGGTGCGCCCGCCACCATCGCCGTCCCGATGGAGCCTGATGCGCCGCCCTTGTTGTCCACGATGATGCTTTGCCCGAGCTGCTGCGACAGCGGCTGCGCCAGAATGCGCGCCACCTGGTCGACCGAGCCGCCTGGCGGGAACACCGCCACGAATTTGATGGGCTGCCTGGCAGGCCAAGCCTGGGCCAGGGCGCCCAGGGGCACGGCCAGGCAGGTGGCGGTGGCGAGCGCAAGAACTGCGTGAAATGTCTGGCGTTTCATCTTGTGTCTCCGGGGAAAAAGTTTGAGTATCCGTTCTGTGGCGCCTGCGTGCCTTACGGAAATTACTGACCGGGTTTACGCCAATCCCTGCTGCCTTCCAAATGACCTGGCCGTTTTGGCTGCAAAATCCACCGCATGGCACGCCCCACCCAACTCCTGCACCTCCAGCGCGAACCCGCTGCTCCCCGCCCTGCCGCCACCGTGCTGCTGCTGCGCGATGGCCCCCATGGCGTGGAAGTCCTCATGACGCGTCGTTCCATGACGGCCAGCTTCGCCCCCGGCGCCTACGTTTTCCCCGGTGGCGGCGTGGACGCGGCCGACGCGGCCGCCCATGCGCAGGCCCGCCGCCGCGCCAGCCAGAGCGATCTGCACCTGACGCAGGCCATTGCCGCCATCCGCGAAAGCTTTGAAGAACTGGGCATCCTGCTGGCGCGCCATGCCGACGGCTCGCACGCCGGCGCCAGCGATATTGCCAGGCTCGACCGGCAAGCCCCCTTTGCCGCGCAGTGCCAGCGGCTCGGCCTGACGCTGGCCGCCGACGACGTGTTTGTGCTGGCCCACTGGATCACCGACCGCGACCTGGCACGCCGCTTTGACGTGCCGTTCCTGGTGGCGCGCATGCCGCAAGACCAGACGCCCGTGGCCGACGAGACCGAGCAGTTCGAGCCGGTCTGGGTCCGGCCGGCCGACGCCCTGGCGCGGCACGCGGCCGGGCAGTTCTTCATCATCTTCCCGACCATCCGCACGCTGCAGCACCTGCAGGCCTATGCGACGGTGGGCGCCGTGCTGCAGGCCTGCGCCGCCACCGAGCAGCCGCTGTGGACCAGTTGCCCGCGCGCGGGCCTGCTCGCGGGCAAGGAGATGCGCTACATGGAGAGCGACCCGCCCTATGGCGAGCTGGCGCTGGTCTGCCCCGACGGGCAGATTCTCCACCACCTGGACTGGCAAACCGAGCAGCCGGTGGCCCTGCTCAAGAACGTGATGCGCCTGACCGCCGCCAACCCCGGCGTGATGACCGGCCCGGGCACCAACAGCTACCTGGTGGGCGACCCGCGCAGCGGCTATATCGTCATCGACCCGGGGCCGGACGACCCCGGGCACATCGAACGGCTGTGGCGTGCCGCCGCTGGCAACATCCGCATGATCGTGTGCACCCATTCGCACCCCGACCACTCGCCCGGCGCTGGGCCGCTGCAAGCGCTGTGCGCCCAGGCAGCCGCCGATGGCAGCCGCAGCGTGCCGCCGATCCTGGGCCTGCCCTCGGCCCCCACCGCACGCGCGGCCAGCCGCTTCACGCCCGACCAGTTGCTACAAAACAAGGAGCAACTGACGCTGACAGGAAAAGGGCCGGATGGCAAAATCACTCATACCTTGCAGGTGATCCACACCCCGGGGCACGCCGCCAACCACCTGTGCCTGGTGCTGCTGGAAGATGGCCTGCTGTTCTCGGGCGACCACATCCTCAACGGCAGCACCACGGTGATCGACCCGCCCGACGGCGACATGACGGCTTACCTGGAATCGCTTGACGCCCTGAACGCCGCCTGCGACGAGCACGGCATCGACTTCATCCTGCCGGCGCACGGCCATGTGCTGGGCCAGGCCAGGCAGGCCATTGCCTGGCTCAAGGCGCACCGCCTCCAGCGCGAAGCCAAGATCATCGCCGTGATGCAGGCCCACCCCGATGGCACGCTGGACGACTGGGTCACCCACGTTTACGACGATGTGCCGCCGCGCATGTGGCCCGTGGCCAAGCGCTCGCTGCTGGCGCATGTGGAACGCATCCAGTCACCGGAGCCGGGCAACACGCGGCGCACAGCATGAGCCCTGCGCCTCATCAGGAACAAGGCGCCGGCACGCGGCTGGCCAAGCGCGTGGCCGAAATGCGGCCCTGCTCGCGCCGCGAGGCCGAGCAGTACATCGAGGGCGGCTGGGTGCGGGTGGACGGCCAGGTGGTGGAAGAGCCGCAGTTCCGGGTACTCAACCAGAAGATCGACATCGATCCCCAGGCCAGCCTGATGGAACTCACGCCGGTGACCCTGCTGCTGCACAAGCCGCCAGGTTATGACGCAGTGGCCGAGATGGTGGCGGGCCATGGAAAAGTCAAACCGGCGCGCCAGTTGCTGGAGCCGGCCACGCACGCCCCGGATGATGCGTCCGGCATCCGGGTGCTCAAGCGGCACTTTGCCAAGCTCACCGCGGGAGTGCCATTGGAGCCGCAAGCCAGCGGGCTGGTGGTGTTCACGCAGGACTGGCGCGTCGCGCGCAAACTCGCGGAAGACGCCGGCGTCATGGAACAGGAAGTGATCGTGGAGGTGGCGGGCGAGGTGCCGCCCGACAGCCTGCAGCGACTCAACCAGGGGCTGGCCGTCGACGGCCGGCCCCTGCCCCCGGTCAAAGTCAGCCTGAACAGCACGGCCGAAGGCAAAAGCAAGCTGCGCTTTGCCGTCAAGGGCGCCCACCCTGGCCTGATCGCCTATCTGTGCGAACGCATGGGCTTGAAGATCGTGGGCATGAAGCGCCTGCGCATTGGGCGGGTATCGATGACCCAGCTGCAAGCCGGGCAGTGGCGCTACCTGCAGCCGCACGAGCGGTTTTAGTGCAAGCCCCGACGCAGGGGTGGCCATTCAGGCGCTGAAGAGCTGCCCGCGCGCCGCGTCGGTGATGGCCACGACACAAGGGTGCGTGATGCGCCGTTCCACGGACACCGCAAAAAACTCCTCCACCAGTTCGTCGGTGCGCCCTATCACGTCCACGCCGAATTGCGACACCGTCTCGGCTTCCAGCACGCTGGGGGCCATGAAAACCCCGCGCCCCTCGCGTCCGAATGCCGTCATCAGCGCGCCGTCATCAAATTCCCCGATCACCCGGGGGCGGATCTGATGCCGGATCAGCCAACCCTCAAGCTGCTGCCGTATGGAGGCCGATGCGCCCTGGATCAACATGGGCATGTCGTTCAGGCACGCTGGAAACTCGCCTCGAAGCTGGGGTTTGAGGCTGGGCGCGCAGAAAAAACTCATTGCGGTGCTGCCCAGCGGATGGTTGAACGCCTTGACGCTGATGCGTCTGGACATGGGTTCGTCCGCGATCACCAGGTCCAGGCGGTGCAAGGCCAGCTGCGCCAGCAGGTCGGGAAATTTGCCCTCGCTGCAAATCAGCCGGACCGGCTCAGGCACGGACAGGGCCGGCTCCAGCAGGCGGTAGGCCACTGATTTGGCCACCGAGTCGGCCACCCCCACCGAGAAGTCCAGCACGCGCGGCCCGCCGCGCGCCTGGCGAAGCGCGGTTTCCAGCTCGCTCCCCAGGGTGAATATCTGGTCCGCATAGCCCAGCGCAAGCCGCCCGTCTTCGGTCAGCTCAAGCTGCCGCCCGCTTTTGCGAAACAGCTTGCGGCCGAGCCACTCTTCCAGCAGCTTGATCTGGCCGGACAGGGTTTGGGGCGTGGTGTGCAGCTGTTCGCCGGCACGCATGACGCCACCGGCCTTGGCGGTCACCCAAAAGTAGTGCAAGTGCTTGAAATTCATCAGGTTTCTCCAGAAGACCCGCCTATATTATTCGCATTTTTCGAAGTTAAATTATTGTAAATACGCATTTACGCGAAGTGATTCGATCCTTATAGTTGAGCCTGTCACACCCATCGTGACGCCGACAGGAGATACAGACATGCGGTTAAGCACCAAAGGCCGATTTGCCGTTACGGCGATGATTGACATCGCGCTTCGCGAGAATTCAGGTCCCGTTCCGCTGGCCGACATTGCGCTGCGCCACCAGATCTCGCTTTCTTACCTGGAACAAATGTTCAGCAAGCTGCGCCAGAAGGGCTTGGTGGAGAGCACGCGCGGCCCGGGCGGCGGATACGCGCTGGGGCACCGGGCCGACGGCATCACGGTGGCCGACATCATCGGCGCGGTCGAACACGGCACGGGTCACCGTGCACCGGACGCACCCCGTCAGGGCAAGCCGACAACGCAGGACCTGACGCAGGAACTGTGGGACGCCCTGGATTTGAAAATGGTGGACTACATGGCGTCCATCAGCTTGCGCAGTCTGGTGCTGGAACAACTGGCCAAAGGCATTCGGGTGGAACAGCAGCGGCAAGCACCCAAGCACGGCGGCGTGTTCAAAAAGCCGGCCCCGAAACCGGTGCGCACCACCGCGCCCAATTCCGTGTTCGCGCTCGGACAGTCATTGCTGGCCAAAGGCTAGGGATGCGCTGCATCCGAAAAAGTGTGAAGCCCGCCGATAAGCCGGATTCTGTGCATTGAGGTTGCCCCCAATGTGACCGCCATTACTCTGGGCCGGGGGTCGCCCCACCGGCTCGATGCTACCTACCCGCCAGCTCTGCGGAGCCACATCAACGCTGGCCTACTTGGTATTGCTGCGCGTAGAGATTGCCCGTTTCACCCACCCCGTTTGCTCGTACCTTCGGCTTTCGCCTCCGGTGCGGCACCCGGGGTGACTCGTCTCTGTTGCTCTGATCCTCACCTCACGGTGGAGAGGTATTACCTCCTACGCTGCCCTGTGCAGTCCGGACGTTCCTCCAGTGCCTGGTTTCCCAGATTGCACCAGCGGCGGTCTGGCGGGCTTCACAGCGCGGATTATCCTCTGCGGCGACAATTCCTGCACTGAATCAATAAAACCGACCGCAGGAGCCCCGCCATGAAAGCCGACACCATCCTCCAGACCATTGGCAACACGCCCCACGTGCGCATCAAGCGTCTGTTCGGCCCCGGCCACAACATCTGGATCAAGTCCGAACGCGGCAACCCGGGCGGCTCCATCAAGGACCGCATCGCTCTGTCCATGGTCGAAGCCGCCGAGAAAAGCGGCGCGCTCAAGCCCGACGGCACCATCATCGAACCGACCTCGGGCAACACCGGCGTCGGCCTGGCCATGGTGGCAGCGGTGAAGGGCTACAGATTAGTGCTGGTCATGCCCGACAGCATGTCGATCGAGCGCCGGCGCCTGATGCTGGCCTACGGCGCCAGCTTCGACCTGACACCGCGCGAAAAAGGCATGAAGGGCGCCATTGCCCGCGCCGAGGAACTGGTGGCCAGCACCCCCGGCGCCTGGATGCCGCAGCAGTTCGAGAACCCGGCCAATATCGAGGTGCACGCGCGCACCACGGCGCAGGAAATCATCCAGGACTTCCCCGAGGGCATCGACGTGCTCATCACGGGTGTGGGCACCGGCGGCCACCTCACGGGTTGCGCCAAGGTGCTCAAGGCCAAGTGGCCCCAGCTCAAGGTGTTTGCCGTGGAACCGGCGGCCTCACCGGTGATCTCCGGCGGCGTGCCGGCCCCGCACCCGATTCAGGGCATCGGCGCGGGCTTCGTGCCGAAGAATCTGGACACCAGCCTGCTGGACGGTGTGATCACCGTGGACGCCGAAGCCGCCCGCGAGATGGGCCGGCGCAGTGCGCGCGAGGAAGGCATGCTGGTCGGCATCTCCTCCGGTGCCACGCTGGCGGCGATTGCGCAGAAGCTGCCGGAACTGCCGGTGGGTGCCACTGTGCTGGGCTTTAACTACGACACGGGGGAGCGCTATCTGTCGGTGGAGGGGTTTTTGCCGGCTTGAGATTAAATCGCTGTTTGATCGGGAATAGCCAACTTGTTCGTCAGCGTTGAGGAACAGCAGGATCGTCGTCGCTCCTCGATACTTCGATCCAATGGCTACCCAACAACCGCTTTGCATCTGCCATAAATGACTCCCTGCGATCAGCGCTTGTGAAACGAACCGAAAACTCACCGGAGCGAGACTTCCACTCACCTTGCGTCGTTCCGCCCCAACCAATTTGCGGATAGGAACCTCCGGCCCAATGTTGACAAAGCGCTCGTAGGCAATGAAGGACAGAAACATCTTGCGTTTGCAAGGTTGCACTGTAGTGATACTGGGCGTGTACTGCAGACACTTGTAGACCTCCTCGCTGCCCACTGATTATCGGCCTCAAAAGCAATGAATGACATAACCGAAAACTGTGTGGAAAGCTCCTTTTTGATTGTCATGCCCAAAGTCTTGCTTTAACTTGTGGCAGCGTATCATTGCCGCCTTCAACTGCTTGATCAACACAAGCCATGATCCGCCTCACTGAACTCAAGCTCCCGCTGGAGCACGCGCCCGACGCGCTGCCCAAGCTCATTACCCAGACGCTGGGCGTTGCGCCCGAGGCGATCACCCGCTTCACCCTCTACAAGCGCAGCTTCGATGCGCGCAAGGCCGACCTGCTGCAGGTCTACACCGTCGATGTGGAACTGGCAGACGCGGCGCAAGAGGCCAAGCTGCTGCAACTGAACGCCGACAACCCGCATATCAACCCCAGCCCCGACTTGGCGTACCACCCGGTGGCACAGGCGCCGGCCGAACTGAAAGAACGCCCGGTGGTGGTGGGCTTCGGCCCCTGCGGCATTTTTGCCGCGCTGATCCTGGCGCAGATGGGCTTCAAGCCGATCGTGATCGAGCGCGGCACCACGGTGCGCCAGCGCACCAAGGACACCTGGGGCCTGTGGCGCAAGCACGTGCTCAACCCGGAGTCGAACGTGCAATTCGGCGAGGGCGGTGCCGGCACCTTCAGTGACGGCAAGCTCTACAGCCAGATCAAGGACCCGCGCCATCTGGGCCGCAAGGTCATGAACGAGTTCGTGCAGGCGGGTGCGCCGGCAGAAATTTTGGTGGAGGCCCACCCGCACATCGGCACCTTCAAACTGGTGAAGGTGGTGGAGCACCTGCGCGAGCAGATCATCGCGCTGGGCGGCGAGATCCGCTTTCAGCAGCGCGTGATCGATGTATTGATCGATGACACGCCCAAGGGCCGCCAGCTGCGCGGCCTCACGGTGCTCGACCTGACCACCAACACGCCCTACGAATTGAACGCCTCGCACGTGGTGATGGCGCTGGGCCACAGCGCGCGCGACACCTTCACCCAACTGTTCGAGCGCGGCGTGGAAATGCATGCCAAGCCGTTTTCCATCGGTTTTCGCATCGAGCACCCGCAAAGCGTGATCGACCGCGCGCGCTGGGGCCGCCACGCCGGACATCCGCTGCTGGGCGCGGCCGATTACAAGCTGGTGCACCACGCCAGCAATGGCCGCACGGTCTACAGCTTTTGCATGTGCCCGGGCGGCACGGTGGTGGCGGCCACCTCGGAGCCCGGGCGCGTGGTGACCAACGGCATGAGCCAGTACTCGCGCAACGAGCGCAACGCCAATGCCGGCATCGTGGTGGGCATCGAGCCGGAGGATTTTGGTGGTGAACGGCTGCCCAATGGCGAGGTCAGCCCGATGGCGGGCATGGCGCTGCAGCGCGCACTGGAGTCGAACGCCTATGTGCTGGGCGGCGGCACCTATGATGCACCGGGGCAGCTGGTGGGCGACTTCATCGCCGGCACACCCTCCACCCGACTCGGCAGCGTCGTGCCTTCCTACCAGCCCGGCGTCAAGCTCGGCAGTCTGTCATCTGCCCTGCCCGCTTACGCGATCGAGGCCATCCGCGAAGCCCTGCCCGCGTTCGGGCGCAAGATCAAGGGCTTCGACATGGCGGACGCCGTGCTCACCGGCGTGGAGACCCGCACCTCGTCCCCGCTCAAAATTCCGCGCGGGGATGACCACCAAAGCAGCAACGTCCGGGGCCTGTACCCGGCCGGCGAAGGCGCCGGCTATGCGGGCGGCATTCTCTCGGCCGGCGTCGACGGCATCAAGGTGGCCGAAGCCGTGGCGCGAAGCCTGTTGGACCCATCTTAAAAACTTTCCCAATCGCCTTCACTGCTGCCGCTTGCAGTCTTTGATGCCGCGGAAGCCTTGGGCACTGCCGCCATGCCGGGTCGCTTGAGTTCAATCGCCGCTGGCGCCTTGGCCCCCGCAAGCCGGGCAGGCTGGCCGCCCGTTTTCATGTCTTTCTTCAGTTGCACGACCGCCGTTCCGACTTTGCTCGATGCACGGGCAAAGCCGGTATCGCTTCCCAACTGCTGCTCAGCTGCCTCATAGGCCCCCTGGTTGATGGCGCGTGCCACCTTGCCGGCCTCCTGGTGAAACTCGCGGTGCGCGCCCACGAGGTTCACAAACGAGGGTTTGCCACCGTACTGGGACTCGCCAGCGCCATACAGCCATTTGCCCAGTTCGCAGCAGTCATCACACGCGATCGTTTCCGCATCCACTTGCTCCTTGCGCTGCGCGGCCGTGCGCAGCTTGGCGCGCCAGTTGGCGTGGGCCTGGATGGCATTGTCAAGATTGATGCCGACGGGGGCACTGCCCGCCAAGGCGGTTACCGGCCGGGACAAGGCCTTGGGCGCTCCCACCGGGGCAACCGGCTTCGCAGGGGCAGTGAATGCCCCTCCCGAAGTGGCGCCACCCGCCAGCTTGAACACCGCCACGGTACCGACCAGTTCCTGCGCCTGCGATTTGAGGCTGGAAGCCGCTGCCGCCATCTCTTCGACCAGCGCGGCATTCTGCTGCGTGGCCTGGTCCATCTGCGTCACCGCCTCGCCCACCTGCG
>JBEIOV010000049.1:0-6853 GCA_040377375.1 Hylemonella sp. | reverse complement strand
TCCAGGCAATGCTGGAACTCGTAGGTTCCGATCCACATCACGGCGTGTTCGACCGGCGAGATCTCGGCGATCTTGCGGTCCAGCAGCGGGGTGATCAGGCGGTCCAGCGCGTCGGCCTGGTCCACGCAGCCGTGCAGCAGGGCGTCGTAGTGGGCGGCATCGGCCTTGGAGAAACCGGAAAGATCGCGGGTGAAGATGTCGATCTCGCTGGTCTCGTTGCGGCCGACCAGGTGCTGGTACAGCGCCTGCAGGGCGAACTCGCGCGCACGCGTGCGTGCCGACTTGTCGGCGGCCTTTTTGACGCCGGTGTCGGTCAGGCCGGTGCGCGTCTGCGGCGGGCGTGTGGGTTTGGTGGGAGGGGTGTCGGACATGCGCGCCTGGTGAATGTGTTGCGGTGTGTTCAAGAGAGTTCGTTCAGCAGGTTGGCCATCTCGACAGCCACCCGCGCGGCA
The DNA here is from genome assembly GCA_040377375.1 of Hylemonella sp. Classification (GTDB taxonomy): domain Bacteria; phylum Pseudomonadota; class Gammaproteobacteria; order Burkholderiales; family Burkholderiaceae_C; genus JBEIOV01. Next base: position 6,401 of record JBEIOV010000049.1, on the reverse strand, counting down.
TCACGGCCCTTGTCCACCTGGCGGGCTTCGGCCTGGGGTACGTTTTCCACGGTCAGGATGGCGTTGGCAATCGGCAACTGGTAGTCCAGCGCCAGCCGGCTGACCGATGCGCCGCTTTCGTTCGCGACCAGCTCGAAGTGGTAGGTTTCGCCACGGATGATGCAGCCCAGTGCGATCAATGCATCGTACTGGTCACGTTCGGCCAGGGCCTGCAGCGCCGACGGAATCTCCAGCGCGCCCGGCACTTTGACGTGGTGGATGTTTTTTTCCTCGACGCCCAGTGCCAGCAATTCCTGCCAGCAGGCCTGGGCCAGGGCATTGGTGATGCTCTCGTTGAAGCGTGCCTGAACAATGCCTATCGACAGTTTTTTGCCGTTCAGATGATCGGCTGAGCCTTTTTCTGCACCAAACACGTTTTATTCCTTTTTGTTGGCGATATAGCCGGTGATCTCGAGGCCGTAACCGGTCATGCTGGGCATGCGGCGCGGGTTGCCCATCAGTTCCATCTTGTGGACGCCGCACTCGCGCAGGATTTGTGCGCCCACGCCGTAGGTGCGCAGGTCCATGCGGCCGCGCTCGGGCGCCTGGCTGGCGCGCGCCGTTCCTTCGAACTGCGCCAGCAACTGGGCGGCACTTTCGCCGCAATTGAGCAGCACCGCCACACCCTTGCCGGCCTTGGCCAGGTGCGCCAGGCTCTGGTCCAGGCTCCAGGAGTGCATGGAGCGCCCGGTCTCCAGCGCGTCCAGCACCGACAGCGGCTCGTGCACGCGCGCGGCCACGGTCTCGTCGGTGCCCCATTGGCCCTTGACCAGCGCCAGGTGCAGGCCCTGGCTCGGCTTGTCCCTGAAGGCATGGACGGCGAACTCGCCGAACGCGGTCTGTATGGTGCGCTCACCGATTTTTTCGATCAGCGAATCATGGCGGCTGCGGTGCTCGATCAGGTCGGCAATCGTGCCTATCTTCAGCCCGTGTTCGGCAGCGAAGACCTGCAGGTCCGGCAGGCGCGCCATGGTGCCGTCGTCCTTCATGATCTCGCAGATCACGGCGGCCGGGGAGCAGCCGGCCATGCCGGCCAGGTCGCAGCCGGCTTCGGTATGGCCGGCGCGCATCAGCACGCCACCGTCCACCGCCTGCAAGGGGAAAATGTGGCCGGGCTGGACCAGGTCGCTGACTTTGGCGTCCCTGGCCACGGCGGCCTGCACGGTGCGCGCCCGGTCCGCTGCAGATATCCCGGTGGTTACACCCTCGGCAGCCTCGATGGACACGGTGAAGGCCGTGCCCATCTTGGTTCCGTTGCGCGCCACCATGGGCGGCAACTGCAGCCGCTCGCAGCGCTCGCGCGTCAGCGTCAGGCAAATCAGGCCGCGGCCGTAACGCGCCATGAAGTTGATGGCTTCGGCGCTGACATGGTCAGCGGCCAGCACCAGGTCGCCTTCGTTTTCGCGGTCTTCTTCATCGACCAGGATCACCATGCGCCCGGCGCGCATGTCGGCCACGATGTCTTCAACAGGGGAGATGGCGATCGTCATGGGTTCAGTTGTTCTTTCCGCTTTGGAGCATGCGTTCGACATAACGCGCAATGAGGTCGATTTCGAGGTTCACCTGCGACTGCACGCGCAGGTGGCCCAGGGCCGTGTTCTGCACGGTGTGGGCGATCAGGTTGATGCTGATTTCACAGCCCGGAGTTGCACCATCGAGGTCGGCCACCCGGTTGACGGTCAGGCTGACACCGTTGACGGTGATGGAGCCCTTGTAGGCCAGGTATTTGGCCAGCTCGCGAGGGGCGAGGATCCGCAATTCCCAGCTTTCTCCGATCTGCGCAAAATGGGTGACGGTCCCGACGCCATCCACGTGCCCGGCGACGATATGGCCACCGAGGCGGTCATGGGCGCGCAGGGCTTTTTCGAGGTTGATGGGTCCGGGTTCGGCCAGGCCGCTGGTCTTGTCCAGCGATTCGGCGGAAATTTCAATGGAAAACTGACGGTTTTCGGGGGCCAGCGCCGTGACCGTCATGCAGGCACCGTTCAGCGCGATGCTGTCGCCCAGACCCACGTCGTCGAGGTAACCGGCCGGCGCCTCGATCTCGAGGCGCTTGCCGTGGTCCAAAGAGCTGCCCAGGCGGTGGACAGCGACGATGCGCCCCACGCCGGTGATGATTCCGGTAAACATCCGGGTATTTTCGCAGAGATTGGCGCCGGGCATGGCGCGCACCCCCGTCAGGCGCTAAAAGAGGTCGCGCCCGCGCACCCTGGCGACAATGCGCAGGTCGGGCCCCAGGCGGTCTGTGGACAGGAAATCGAGTTCCACCGCCTGTGACAGTTCGGTAATCGGGCCAAAGCTGGCCATGCCGGCGCCCTGGCCTATCCATTTGGGCGCCAGATAGACCACAAACTCGTCCACCAGTCCCTCGCGGAGCAGTGAACCATTGAGCTTGTGGCCGGCTTCCACATGCACTTCATTGACCTCACGCTGCGCCAGATCGCGCAGCATGGCCGCAAGGTCCACCTTGCCGTTGCCGCCGGGCTGATGGATGACGGTGGCGCCGCGCGCCTCCAGAGCCGCCTTCTTTTCCGGGTTTGGCACCGCAGCGTAGATGTAGATCACGCGACCGGGGGTGAACAGGCGGGCGTCCAGTGGCGTCTCCAGCCGGCTGTCCACCACCACCAGGTGCGGCTGGCGCGGTGTGTCTGGCAGCCGCACATCGAGCCGCGGGTTGTCTTCCAGCACGGTCCCAATGCCGGTCAGCACAGCGCAGGAGCGCGCGCGCCAGGCATGACCGTCAGCGCGGGCAGCGTCGGAGGTGATCCACTGGCTGGCGCCGTTGTCCAGCGCGGTTTTGCCGTCCAGCGAAGCAGCGACTTTCATGCGCACCCAGGGCGTTTTCCGGATCATGCGGCTGAAAAAGCCGATATTGAGCTCGCGGGATTCGGCCGCACCCGGACCTACCTCGACCTTGATGCCGGCGGCGCGCAGGCGCTCAAAGCCCTGTCCCGCGACCCGGGGGTTGGGGTCAGCGATGGAGGCAACCACCTTTTTGATGCCGGCCGCAATCAGCGCGTCGCAGCAAGGGCCTGTGCGCCCGTGGTGGGAGCAGGGTTCCAGGGTGACCCAGGCGGTGGCTCCGGCGACCGAATGGCCTCGCGCCGCCGCGTCGCGCAGGGCCATGATTTCGGCATGCGGGCCGCCAGCGCGCTGGGTGTGGCCCTGACCCAGGAGGACTCCCTCTGTGGAGATCAACACGCAGCCCACGGCAGGATTGGGTGAGGACAGGCCTTGTGCCTGGCCGGCAACTTCGACTGCGAGTTCGATCATCAGGCGTCCGCACGTTGGGAATCGGGAGGTGGGGTGAGGAAGTTTACCGTCTGGCGGGCATGGTCAGCCGGACGTCGGCAAAACGCGGGACAGGGTGAGGTTCCGGAGTACGCTCACTTTCATGAAGATACGTCAAGCGGGCTTTACGCTGATTGAACTGTTGATTGTCGTCTCCCTGATTGGAGTGCTGGCATCGCTGGCGGTGCCTGGCTTTCGGGCGATGCTGGTCAAACGGACAGTCCAGGCCGCGGCCGATGCGTTGATGTCCGATATGCGTTATGCCCGGTCGGAGGCCGTCAAACGATCTGCGCAGGTGTCTGTTTGCCAGTCAGCCAATGGAACCAGCTGTGCCACGGGAAGCAATTTGTGGGTCGGTGGCTGGATTGTTTTTGTGGATGGCAACGGCAACGGGGCGGTGGATTCTGGTGATGAAATTGTCAGGGTGCAGGAGGCCCTGAGCTCCATGGCCTCGATTGCCAGCACCACCCCGACAGGCGACCGCCGGTTTTTCACGTACCAGCCGACTGGGTGGGCGAAAAGCTCCAGTCAGACCTTTATCTTTACGCCCGCTGGCGAGGTTCCCCCGGGCTCCGTCCGGGTGGTGTGCATTTCCAACCAGGGACGGCCTGGACTCAAAGCGGCGGGGGCCACATCATGCTGACGAAACGGCGCATCATGAGCTGTACCGGGCCTGGGTTCCAGCGTCGGCGTCATGCCCGCGGCGGAATGCTGATTGAGGTCCTGGTTTCCATTGTCATCTCTGCCATCGCGTTGCTGGCACTGGCAGGTGTCAATGCCTCGGCAGTGCGTTACACCAAAATGTCCCAGTACCGCGCCACCGCAACTTTGCTCGTCAGTGATCTGGCCGAAAGAATGCGCGCCAACAAGGGTGTCGCGGCCGACGGTGCGGTCGTTGCAACAGGTTTTTTTGCGGGTGCTTACGATTACAGCACCACGGATTTTGCGGGCCAATCCACCGCTCCCACGATGCCTGCACAGTTGTGCAACAGCGCTGCCACCACCTGCACTCCCCAGCAGATCGCCGAACTCGACATGGCGCAGTGGCGCTTGCTGGTCCGCACCCAGTTGCCCGAGGGGTCGATATGGATTTCCCGGCAGGCGGGCCAGACGGCCGCAGATGTCTGGGTCGCGTGGCGCGACCCTGCTGTGGCCACGAGTGATGAAGCGCCTGCGCTTGCGACGGAGTGTCCGGATGGCCTGAATCTGGGATCCGACCTGAGTGTGCGTTGCAGTTTTTTCAGGATCAATTTATGAGGCAGCCCTCCATCCTGCGTTCCCGCTCTCGCCAGCGGGGTTTGTCGATCATCGAGGTTCTGGTGTCCCTCGTGATCGGCCTGGTGGTGGTGGGCGCCGTGTTGCTGAGCTACATCACTTCGGGCCAAACCAACCGCTTGCAGGCCGCCTATTCCCAGATGAACGAAGAGGCCCAAATCGGCTTGGGAATACTGTCGCGTGACCTCTTGCTTGCAGGATATGCCAGGCCCACCGGCTGGGATGCGGCGACCTTCAAATTCGGGCGGACCTACTCCGGCCATGCAGTGTTCGGGTGTGATACCGGATTTGTGTCCCCCACCGCAACCGGGGCAGTTGCCTGTGCGCCTACCGGAAGCTCGCCTGCCATTGAAGTGGTGTACGAGGCCGACTTGTCGAACACGGTACCCCACTCTTCGGGCGTGCCCTCGGATTGTCTGGGGGCGGCCCTGACGGTCCAGAGTACCGGCTCCGCAACCCCCACCGATTTCTACGTCACCCACAACCGCTACTATCTCGCCACCAGTACGCTGGGGCGATCGGAACTGCATTGCGCCAGCGACAAGGCTGCGGCCACCGGTGGAGCGCTGGTCGACAACGTCGAAGGCATGCAGATCCTGTACGGTGAAGCCAATCCTGCCGATCCGCGCCAGATCGTCCGTTATGTCAGTGCCGCCAATGTCAAGGATTCCGGGGTGGACTTTGGCTATGTGGTGAGTGTCCGGGTGTGCCTGCTCATGCGAAGCGCCGAGCCGGTCCTGACGGGCGAAGATCCGGCGACTTACCGTGACTGCGACTCTGTCACGCAGACGTCGACCGACGGTTTTGCGCGGCGTGCGTATTTCACCACCACGGCCTTGCGCAACAAGATGACCTTTTAGGATGTCCATGAACGGTTCTTGCCTCTCCTCATCTGCGCCGCGCCGCGGCCGGCAGGGCGGTATTTCCCTGATCATTGTGCTCATCATGCTGGTGGTCATCGGCCTGACGTCTGCGGCCGCCATCCGGAACGCCACCTCGGACGAGCGGGTAACCAACAATGTGCGCATGCAGAACCTGGCGCAGCAATATGCCGATGCTGCCTTGCGTTATTGTGAAACCGAGCTTTCCAAGGCGGATGCCGATCGGGTGTCGACGCTGCAGGAGGCCAATCTCGTCCAGACCGCGTTTGGGGGAGCTCCGGCATGGGACCGGACCGACACGTGGATTGGTTCGGGTGGCGCAGCGGGCTCACGCACCAACGTGCCGGAGCTGCACATCAAGTCCTCCAACAGCTCATTCCGGCCGACGACGCTCCCGCAGTGTGTTGTCGAGAAACAGGTGCTCGAGGACACGAAGCTTGCTTACGTCGTCACCGCCCGGGGGTTCAGCCCTGATTACACCGCCGATTCAGGCACGGGAGCCACCACGGGCGGCTCGGTGGTCTGGCTTCAGTCCACTCTCGTTTTAAATTGAAGGGGTAAGCCATGCTGTCCTTGCACCACCTATCGCCCACCCGCTTGCTTGTCGCTACGGGTGTTGTGGCCATCCTGAGTGCGCAACTCGTGGCGGCCCAGCCCTCGCAAAAGCCGCTGCTCAGCCGTGATGGCGGCGGCGTGAAGCCCAACATCATGCTGACCATGGACGACTCGGGTTCCATGATGTTTCAGCACATGCCCGAAGACAACATCATTCTGGGTTCGCAGACGGTGAGCAGCCCGGTCGGTGGCGCTTCCGTGCGCATGGACCCGGGCGACAACGCCACGCTCGGCGGGCCGGGGTCCTCACAAGGTGTGGCCAGCCAGTTCCGGGGAACTGTCGCCGGCGATCCGGCGTCC
>JBEIOV010000033.1:0-20332 GCA_040377375.1 Hylemonella sp. | reverse complement strand
GAGCGGCTGGAGCGCGAGTTCGACCAGGATCTGATCACCACCGCGCCCAGCGTGGTGTACCAGGTGGTCAAGGCCGACGGCGAGGTGACCATGGTCGAAAATCCCTCCAAGATGCCGGACCAGGGGCGGCTTGAGGAGGTGCGCGAGCCCATCGTGACCGTGCATCTGTACATGCCGCAAGAGTATGTGGGCGCGGTCATGACGCTGGCCAACCAGAAGCGCGGCGTGCAAATGAACATGGCCTACCATGGGCGCCAGGTGATGCTCACCTATGAGATGCCGCTGGGCGAAATCGTGCTGGACTTCTTTGACAAGCTCAAGTCGGTCAGCCGGGGTTATGCCTCGATGGACTATGAGTTCAAGGAGTACCGGGCGGCCGACGTGGTGAAGGTCGACATCCTGCTCAACGGCGAGAAGGTCGATGCCCTGTCCATCATCGTGCACCGCAGCCAGTCGGCGTACCGCGGCCGGGCGGTGGTGGCCAAGATGCGCGAGATCATTTCGCGCCAGATGTACGACGTCGCCATCCAGGCCGCCATCGGGGCCAACATCATTGCGCGTGAGACAATCAAGGCCTTGCGCAAGAACGTGTTGGCCAAGTGCTACGGCGGCGATATTTCGCGCAAGCGCAAACTCCTTGAAAAACAAAAAGCGGGCAAAAAACGCATGAAACAAATCGGTTCGGTGGAGGTTCCCCAAGAGGCCTTTTTGGCGATTTTGCAGGTGGAGGACTGATGCAGATCCTGACCTCCATCATCCTGGCGGCTTTTGCCGGCTATGCAGGCGCCTGGTACTTCGGCGTCATCGAGGGCAACTTTGCCCTGCTGCTGTTCCTGGCCACGGTCGTGACCGGGTTGTACTGGCTGGCGGAGCGCTTTTACTTCCTGCCGCAACGCCAGCACGCGGCCGCCCTGCTGGAGGCGCAAGACCTCAAGCGCAGGGAGGACCTGAACAAGCTGGGCATCGCCCAGGTCGATGGCGACATCGCTCAGGCGAAAAACCGCCTGCTGATGCAGCCGTGGTGGCTGGACTGGACCGCGGGGCTCTTTCCCGTGATCATCGCCGTGTTCTTCCTGCGCTCCTTCCTGTTCGAGCCCTTCAAGATTCCGTCGGGCTCCATGGTTCCGACGCTGCTGGTGGGCGACCTCATCCTGGTCAACAAGTTCCACTATGGCATCCGCCTGCCGGTGATCAACACGAAAATCACCGAGGGCAGCAAGCCCCAGCGCGGTGATGTCATGGTGTTCCGCTACCCGCCGCAGCCCAGCCTGGACTACATCAAGCGGGTGGTCGGCGTGCCGGGTGACGAGGTGGCGTATCTCAACAAGCGGCTGACCATCAACGGCAAGCCCGTCAGCACGACGGCGCTGCCGGAATTCTTTGACGAAGACGCGATGCGCTACTTCAAGCAGTACGAGGAGTCGCTGGGCGAGGGCAAGCATCGCCTGCTCAACGACGATGACCGGCGCGGCGGCTTTTCGGAATCCGAGATCATGGATTTTCCCAACCGCCAGAATTGCCGCTACAGTGTCGAGGGCGTGGTGTGCAAGGTGCCCGAGGGCCATTACTTCATGATGGGCGACAACCGCGATAATTCGCTCGATTCCCGCTATTGGGGTTTCGTGCCGGACAAGAACATCGTGGGCAAGGCATTTTTTGTCTGGATGAATTTTGGCAGTCTCAAGCGCATCGGATCGTTCAATTGAAACCAGTTTTGCGAGCAAGGGGAGGGGCATGAAGATTCAACTCAAGTCCAGGCAACGCGGCATTTCATTTCTCGGCCTGATTTTTGTCGGCGGCATACTGGCCGTGACCGGTGTCGTGGTGGCCCAGGTCATCCCGACCCTGATCGAGTTCCAGGCGGTCAACAAGGCGGTCAACAAGGCACGCGAGGGCAACTCGGTGGCCGAAGTGCGCAGCCTGTTTGACAAGTCCGCCTCCATCGACGACATCAAGTCGATCTCGAGCAAGGACATCGAGGTGAGCAAGGAAGGCGACAAGATCGTGGTCAGCTTTGCCTACCAGCGCGAGATTCATCTCGCCGGCCCCGCCTACCTGACCCTCAAATACGCCGGGCGCTCCAAATAACGTGAATGATGGACTGATGGCGTTGCAACGCCGCTTGCAACATGAATTTGCCGATCCCGCCTTGCTGAGCCAGGCCGTGACGCACCGGAGTTTTTCGGCCGACCACAATGAACGCCTGGAGTTCCTCGGGGACTCGGTGCTGAGCTTGGCCGTGTCGGATCTGCTCTACGAGCGCCTGAGGGCCTTGCCCGAAGGAGATCTGTCCAGGGTACGCGCCAATCTGGTCAAGCAGGACACCCTGCATCAGCTCGCGATCGAGCTGGGATTGTCCGAGGTGGTTCGCCTGGGCGAGGGAGAGGTCCGTTCCGGCGGCCAAAAGCGCCCCTCCATCCTGGCCGATGCGCTGGAGGCCGTGATCGGCGCGGTGTATCTGGACGCCGGCTTCGCGGCCGCCCAGGGGCTGGTGCACCGGCTGTTCAAGGCGGTGGAGATCAATCCGCAGATGGAAGCCATCGGCAAGGACCCCAAGACCGAGTTGCAGGAATGGCTGCAGGGGCGCAAGATGAAACTGCCGCTTTACCGCGTCGCGGGCACGCTGGGCGTGGCGCACAAACAGACCTTCGACGTGGAATGCGAGATCATCGAACTCAACCTCACGGAGCGCGGCATTGGCAACTCGCGCCGCGCCGGTGAGCAGGCCGCCGCCGCGGCCATGCTGCAGACGCTCAAAGCGAAGGGCACATGATGATTGCTATTAATTCCATAGCTGCTGACGCCCATCCCGAAGGGGCTTCAGGCCAAAATGGCTCTGCATCCGTGGCCGACACCCAGGCGCCCCGGCGCTGCGGCCTGGTCGCCATCGTGGGCAAGCCCAATGTGGGCAAATCCACCTTGCTCAACGCGCTGGTGGGCCAGAAAATCAGCATCACCTCGCGCAAGGCCCAAACCACCCGGCACCGCATCACCGGCATGCACACCCAGGGCGCGACCCAGTTTGTGTTTGTCGACACCCCGGGTTTTCAGACCCGCCACAACAACGCGCTGAACCGTTCCCTCAACAAGACGGTGATGGGGGCGGTGGGCGACGTGGACCTGATCCTGTTCGTGGTGGAGGCCGGCATGTTCAATCAGGCCGATGCCAAGGTGCTGGCCCTGCTCAACAAGGACATTCCCACCCTGCTGGTGGCCAACAAGCTCGATCAGGTGAACCGCCGCGCCGAGATCGCACCGTGGCTGCAGGAGATGCAGCAGCGCCACCCGTTCGCCGAATTCGTGCCCATGTCGGCCAAGAACGCCAAGGACATCGAGCGGCTGCTGGGCATCTGCGAAAAATACCTGCCCGAGCAGGACTGGTGGTACGCCGAGGACGAGCTGACGGATCGCAGCGAAAAATTCCTCGCCAGCGAGACGGTGCGCGAAAAACTGTTCCGCCTGACCGGCGACGAGCTGCCCTACACCTCGACCGTGGTGATCGACAAGTTCGAGGAGGAAGCCGGCCGCAAGGGCCAGAAGCGCCTGCTCAAGATCGCCGCCACCATCGTGGTGGAGCGCGATACCCACAAGGCCATGGTGATCGGCGACAAGGGCGAGCGCATCAAGCGCATCGGCACCGAGACCCGGGTTGAACTGGAAAAACTCATGGACGCCAAGGTGTTCATCGAGCTGTGGGTCAAGGTACGCTCGGGCTGGGCCGATGACGAGGCGCGGGTGAAGTCGTTCGGGTATGAATAGGCTCCCCCCCAGGCTGCGCAAAGGGCGTGTCGCTACGCCTCCCCCCTCAAGGGGGCAACGCCAGTGGCCCGGCAAAGCCGGTTCCACGGCGTTTCCCGCGAATACATCTTTGCTCACTTGCAACCCGTAATCCGAGTGTCATTGGGTTATGGCGACCAAGCGCATCAGTGACGAGCCGGCCTATGTGCTGCACCGCTACGACTGGAGCGAGTCCAGCCTGATCCTGGAAGTCTTCACCCGCCACCATGGCCGCATCGCGCTGGTGGCCAAGGGGGCCAAGCGCCCCAGCTCCAGCTTTCGGCCCATTCTGCTGCCCCTGCAGCCCCTGCAGGTGGCCTTTGGCGGCGACGCGGAAATCCGCACGCTCAAGAGCGCGGAGTGGATGGGCGGGCATGTCATGCCCACGGGAGACGCCCTGCTGTCGGGCTATTACCTCAATGAGCTGCTGCTGACCCTGCTGGCGCGCGATGACCCGCATCCCCGGCTGTTCGACGTCTATGCCAATGTGGTGCAGGTGATCGCGTCCGAGCATGGCGAAGTGCTGCAGGCCGCGCTGCGCGCGTTCGAACTGCTGCTGCTGCGCGAGATCGGCCTGCTGCCCCTGCTCGACGCCCAGACCATGACCCTGGCCCTGCTCGATGGCCAGGCACGCTATAGCCTGGTGCCCGAGGGCGGGCTGCGCCAGACCAGCGCCAGCGACCGTGCCAGCCTGAGCGGGGCCCAGTGGGCGGTCCTGCAGCAGTCCCTGAATGACGGCGCCCCGTTCACCGCCACCCTGCGGGCCTGCGCCGAGGTGATGGCCGAGCTCAAACCCCAGTTGCGCGCGCTACTGAATTACCATTGCGGCGTGACCACGCTGCGCACCCGGCAGATGATGATGGATATCCAATCGTTATGAACATGGCCCCCACGCTCCTCACTTCCAAAACCGCCCTCTCCGTCAACCTCAACAAGGTCGCCCTGGTGCGCAACACGCGCCATCTGGGCATCCCCAGCGTGACGCGCGCGGCTACGCTGTGCCTGCAGGCCGGCGCCCACGGCATCACGGTGCATCCGCGGCCCGATGAGCGGCACATCCGCGCGCAGGACGTGCATGAACTCGCGGCGCTGCTCAAGGCCTGGCCCGAGCGCGAATTCAATATCGAAGGCAACCCGTTTCACAACCTGATGGACTTTGTGCGGACCGTGCGTCCGCGGCAATGCACCTTCGTGCCGGATTCCGAGGGGCAGTTCACCAGCGACCATGGCTGGAACCTGGCCCATGATGCGCAGCGTGTGCGCCCCTTGATTGCCGAGGCCCAGGCGCTGGGCGTGCGTGTGAGCCTGTTCATGGATGCCGATCCGCCGGCCATGGCCGCCGCCAGGGCGGTGGGCGCCGACCGCGTCGAGCTCTACACCGAGCCCTATGCCGCGGCCTGGGGCGGGCCGCAGCAGGATGAGCAGCTGGCGCGCTTTGCCGCGGCCGCCCAGGCGGCGCTCGATGCCGGCCTGGGTGTCAATGCCGGCCACGATTTGAACCGCGACAACCTGGCCGCTTTCATCAGGCGGGTGCCCGGTGTCAGCGAAGTCTCCATCGGCCACGCCCTGATCGCCGACGCGCTGGAGCTGGGCTACGGCGCCACGGTGAAAGACTACCTGCGCTGCATCGACGATGCCTCATTGGAGGCACGAAGATGAGCGCCGCCGGGCCGTCCCAAGGCGCGAGAGCCCCCTTGGGGGGCAGCGAATTACACGAAGTGAAGAGCGTGGGGGCCAGCCTGAGCGCCGCCGGGCCGTCCCAAGGCGCGAGAGACCCCTCGGGGGACAGCGAGGACGCGCCAGTGTCGGGCGTGGGGGCAACATACAGATGATTTACGGCATCGGCACCGATATCTGCGACGTGCGCCGCATCCGCGCCAGCCTGGACAAGCACGGCGAGCGCTTTGCGCACAAAATCCTCAGCGAGGAAGAGTTCGCCACCTGGCAGGCCCGCAGCGCGCGCTGGCCCGAGCGGGGCGTGCGCTACCTCGCCACCCGCTTTTCCGCCAAGGAGGCTTTTTCCAAAGCCATCGGCCTGGGCATGCGCCTGCCCATGAGCTGGCGCCTGTGCGAAATCGGCAAGCTGGCGGCGGGGTCCGCCAACGCGGGCAAGCCCGTCATCGTGCTGCATGGCGAGCTCAAGGCGTGGTTCGAGGCGCAGGGCCTGACGGCCCACGTCAGCGTGACGGATGAGAGCGACTATGCCGCCAGCTTCTGCGTTGTAGAGAAAACAGGCCTCCAGCCCTTATTGGACAAGCGTAATAAGCTATCAAATTAATAGCAAATCATTGAGACAAATACCATGAAGCAACATGCTCCCCTGATCATCGACGTCGCGTCCCTGAGCCTGAGCAAGGCCGATCGCCGCCGGCTCAAGCACCCGCTGGTGGGCGGCATCATCCTGTTTGCGCGCAACTGGCAGGACCGCGCGCAACTCACGGCGCTGTGCCGCGAGATCAAGAAGGTCCGCCAGGATTTGCTGATCTGCGTGGACCACGAGGGCGGGCGCGTGCAGCGTTTTCGCACGGACGGCTTCACGCACCTGCCGCCGATGCGCGCCCTGGGCCAGATGTGGCTGGCGCAACCCCTGGAAGCGACCAACGCGGCCACCGCCTGCGGTTATGTGCTCGGCGCCGAGCTGCGCGCCTGCGGCGTGGATTTCAGCTTCACCCCGGTGCTCGATCTCGACTACCAGGATGAGGCCCCCGCGCAAAGCTTGGGACGGCCCGGCGCGTCCCGCAGCAGCGTGATCGGCGACCGCGCCTTCGCGCGCGACCCGCGCGTGGCGGCCTTGCTGGCCAAGAGCCTGATGCACGGCCTCTTGCAAAGCGGCATGGCCAACTGCGGCAAGCATTTTCCCGGCCATGGTTTTGTCAAGGCCGATTCGCACACCGAGATTCCGGTGGACCGGCGCAGCCTCAAGGCCATTCTGGCGGACGACGCCGCGCCCTACGGCTGGCTCAACACCACGCTTTCCAGCGTCATGCCGGCGCATGTGATCTACCCCCGGGTGGATGCGCGGCCCGCCGGTTTTTCCTCCAAGTGGCTGAACGACATCCTGCGCGGCCAGCTCGGCTTTGGCGGCGCGATTTTCAGCGACGACCTCAGCATGGCGGGGGCGCGTCTGATCGATGGCCGCCAGGTCAGTTATGCCGAGGCGGCCGTGGCGGCGCTGGGCGCGGGCTGCGACATGGTCTTGCTGTGCAACCAGTCGCTTGATGGCGGCCGCGCCGTGGACGAGCTGATCGACGGCCTGACCGAAGCGCTGCTCAAGGGCCAGTGGCAGTTGCAGGAGTCGGGCGAAGAGCGCCGGCGGGCCTTGCTGCCGGCCAGCCCGGCGCCGCACTGGGACGCCTTGATGGTGAGCCCGGCTTACGTGCAGGCCATGGGGCTCATCCCCTGAACGTTTCGCACGGGTGGCGACCGAGCATGAGACAGGCACCAGGGCTCATGCACGGGGACGGCAAGCTGGCCTGGTTGGCCCTGGCATGGGTTGCGCTCACGCTGGGCCTGCAGCTGTGGCCTGGCGCGGCCGCGCTGTTGCGGTTTTCCCGGGCGGCTTATGAAAGCGGTGCCTGGTGGCAGCTGCTGACATCGCAGGGGGTGCACTTGAGCGGCCCGCATGCCGTCGCCAATGCCGTGGCGCTGCTGCTGATCGCGACCGCCGGGGCCCGTTTTGTTGGCGCACGCGATCAGTTCATCGGCCTGGCAGGGGGCTACATCGGGGTCGCCCTGGTGCTGGCCTTCGATCCCGACTGTGCCTACTACGCCGGCGCGTCCGGTGCGTTGCACGGCCTGCTGGCGGGCAATGCGGTCCACATGCTGCGGGGCGCCGGCAAGACGAGTGAGCCTGCGGACGCGCCGGTCACGACAGGCCGCGCTGCTGCCGTGGCACGCGGCCTGGGCCTGGCGATGCTGGCGGGGCTGGCGCTCAAACTCTGGCTGCAGGACGGCGCAACCGCGCCGGCGGGGCAGAGCTGGCTGGGCGTGCCGGTCTACCAGCCGGCGCATGCGGCCGGCATGGCCGGCGGGGTGATCCTGGTGCTACTGGTCCTGGCGGCGCGCGTTTTTTCGACGCCGTCCGAGCAGCAAAGCGGCTGAAGCCAGGGCCAGCAGCGCCAGCAAATCAGGCCAGCCCATCGCGCCGCCACCACCGCCGCCACCGACGACGCTGACAGTGACGGTTTGCGCCGTGCCGTTGAAGATGCCGTCGTTGGGCGTGATGGTGAAGGAATAGCTGCCGGCCGGGCTGGCGTTGTTCCAGGTGAAAACGCCGCTTGAAGCGCCGAGGCTGGAGCCCACCGGCAAACCATTCGCCACGAACGCCACGCTGTTGTTTTCGGTGTCCGTGGCGGTGGCGGTAAAGCTCAGATTGCCGCCCACCGCCACGGACTGGGCCGCAATGGGGTCGAGCACCGGTGCCGTGTTGGTGCGCAGGCCCACCTGGCTTTCGCTGAACTTTGCGGTGGCGTCCGTTGCCTTGAAACTGAAGACAAAACTGGCCCCCGTTGCCGGGGCCACGAAGCTGGCCGTGGTGGAGGTGGCGCCGCTCAGGCTTACCGTGGGGCCGGCCAGTTGGGTCCACTGGTAGCTGCTGAAGCTGGAGCTGCCGCCGTTGAACGCGCTGGCGGTTCCCGTCAGGGTGATGGTGGAGCCGGTCGGCCGGATGCCGCTGGGGCTGACCGTGGCCGAGGTGATGGGGTCTTGCGACGTGAGGCGAACCACCGCCTTGGCGGCATCGAGCAGGCCCGTGCCGCAGTCCGAGCGGCTGGCGCAAAAAGTGCCTAGCGGATGCGGCCGGGTCGAATTCACCAAAATCGACTGCAGGGTGTCCGGGGTGATACTTAGGTTCGATTGTGCGAGCAAGGCGGCGACCCCCGCCACGTGCGGTACCGCCAGGCTGGTGCCTTGGAGGAGCTTGTAGCTGTCGCCCCCTGGCGAAGCGACTGGCCCATAAGTTCCAGTGTTGTAGGTGGAGTACACCTTGTCGCCGCTACCCAGCACGGATGTGCCGAAGCCGCCGCCGGGTGCGCTGAGGGTGGTGCCGGCACCGATGTTGGCGTAACTGGCGTTGTCGCCCAGTCGGGTGTGGGCCGTGACGGCAATCACGCCGGAGCAGTTGGCGGGCTGGCCGATGGTCGCCGCGCCATCGTTTCCGGTGGCGGCGATCACCACGCTGCCGGCGGCGCGCACTGCGTTGATGGCATCCTGGTAGGTCGTTTGATCACAAGTTCCACTGCTGCCCAGGCTCAGGTTCAGTATTTTGGCCGGGTTGGCGTTTGCTGGGACACCCGGCACGCTTAGCCCTGCTGCCCACCGCATGCCCGCGGCAACGTCGGAGCTATACCCGCCGCACACCCCGAGCACGCGCACCGGCAACACCTTGGCGCCAAAGGCGACACCGACGCCGCCCACGCCGTTGTTGCCGAGCGCGGCCACGATGCCCGCGATATAGGTGCCGTGCCAGCTGGAGCTGGTCACACAGGTGCTGGTGGCTGTCGCATCCCCCGGGTCTAGTGCGATGGCGTCACGACCATCGCCATCATTGGCGGTAGGAATATCGGCGATGAAGTCATAACCGGGCAGTACCAGATTGGCCGCCAGATCGGCATGCGGCCGGTAGCCGGTGTCAAGCACCGCGACCACTACGCCGGTGCCTGTCTTGGTGTCCCAGGCCGCGGGCAGGTTGGCGCCACCGACCGCATCGGTGGTTGCCTTGTAATGCCACTGTTGCGAGGCATAGTCAGGGTCAGTGGGTGTCAGCAGCGGTTGCGCGATTTCATCGATTTCGGCGTAGGCCACGCGCGGGTCCTGTTCCAGCTGCTTGGCCAGGACAAACAACTCGGCACGGCTGAGGTTCTGGCTGGTCAGGGCCACATGGCTGTGCGTTGTGATCGATTTGAGATAGTCCAGGCGTATTGCCCCGCTGTCGCCGGTTTTCGAGCCCGCGCCCGCGCCGGCGCCGGCGCTGAGCAGGGTCACCTGATCGCGTGCCGCGTTGAAATCGAACACCCCGGCATGGGTGGTCGCTCCTTCCTTGAGTTTGACGATCAGGCGGTTGAAGCTGCGCTCCGTTGCCAGCGGTCCGGCGAAGGCCGTGCGCTGGGCCGTGGTGGCCAGGGTTTTCTGGGGCGCATTGCTCTGGGCCAGGGCGGCGGCGGAAACGGCCGCGAGCAGGCTCAGCGGCAGCGCGATCGCCCGTGCACGTCGATTGAAGTTCAGATGCCTCATGCCGGAATTACTCTCTCATGCTTTTTTTGTGAATGAATTGGCAGCGGCTCAATGAGCGGCCATGGCGCGAAAAAGTTCATCCGGCGCGGTGCGGCTAGAGTGCCCGCACCCTGGCATCGATTTCCACGCGCTGGACAAAAGGCAGGGCGCCCAGGCTTTGCAGCGTTTGGGCGGCGCTTTGTCCCGGCTGCGGCTCCAGCTGGTACACATGGGTGTCTGGCGATACGCTGGAAACATAGCTGACCCGTGCCTTGATGCGTTCTTGCAGGTCCTGCAAGAACGCATCGCTTTGGTACTGCACCGCCTGGCTGAATTTGACGATCACCCGGATCGGCTGGCCATGAGGCTGGCTCGCGCCGCCCTGCGGGGCCGCGGCGGGTGGATCGGGCTGGGGGGGCGCCGGCTGGCCGCACCCCGCCAGGGGAACGAGCAGGCAGCACACCTTGGCGATGGCGGGCCAGTTGCTTGAAATCGGGTTTCCAAATTTACGCATAGGTATCGGTTTTTACGGTTCTCCCGTCCATCTTGACAAGCCACCACAAGCGAAGTCTACCCCTTGATGCAAATACCTGACCGAGGTGCAAATCGGTGGCCAGTGGAAAGCCCATGAAAGCAGTGCATTGCGACGGCCTGTCTTGCTGCCGGCCTGCCCGGCGCTGGCTTGGAATGAGCCGATGCTGCGCCCTGCGCACATGCAGGCGCTGGGCTTGATGGTCCGAGAAAACGGCACATTCGCACGGCAGACCTTCGGTTGTCATGAGGCTGAAATGGCGCGGCCATAAAATTTTTCTCTTGCAGACGCGAGGAATGGCCTTGCCGTTCTGAAGCGGCTTTGATTCGTCGCATGCCAGGCACGAGATGGGTCGGGCTACGCGGACGCAGAGGGAGTTTTGATGACAATGTTGCGACTCACGCTGGCCCAGCGCATCTCCATGACGATTGCGCTTCTGGTCGGCGTGTTCCTGGTGGTTTGTGGTTTCACGGCCTATGCCGTCCTCGGGATTCAGAAGCAGGCCAATCAAACGGTGGACTCCGATCTGGTGCAACTGGTTCGCCTGGCTGGCATCCAGTACAACATGGTCAGTGTTCGACGGGCCGAGAAAGACATCTCCATTGATCTCCTGATGAAGATGGAACGGGTACCGGCACGAATTTCCCAATGGAAAAAGCACGCATCCGATGCGACAGGACTCCTGAATGCGGCCATCCAGGCGCAGAGCGATCCGGCGCAGCAGCAATGGCTGAAGGATGCCTTGAAAAACCAAACCGGTTATACGGCCGTCCTCGGCAGCACCATTCAGAAGATTGAACGCCAGGAGATCCTGGATCAGGCCATTTTCGAGATGGAAATTGAAAAGCCCGCGCTGGTGGCGCTGGCGGCTGAAGCGTTGATTGCCAAGGCGATCGAACATAACAGGCAGCTGACCATACAGGGCGCCGGGCGCATCAATCAGGCGGTGCTCAATCTGTCGTGGACGCTGGGCTTGGGTGCACTGTTTGCAGTCAGCAGCGGCCTGGTGCTGGGCCTGGTTCTGGTGCTGCGCATCCGCCGACCACTCCATGGCCTGACGACCGGCATCGAGCGGGTGAAGTCAGGGGACCTGACCCATGCCGTGACCGTGGAATCGCAGGACGAGTTGGGGCGAATGGCCGTGAGTTTCAATGACATGGTCGATTCGCTCAAGGGCATGGTGTCCGAGGTCCGCTTTGCGGCTGACAACATCGCCGGTGCCAGTTCGCAAATTGCCAGCGGCAACTTTGATCTGAGCACGCGCACGGAACAGGCTGCGTCCAGTCTGCAACAGGCGGCATCGGCCTTGTCCGAATTGACCGAGACGGTGAGAACAACGGCTGAATCTTCCCACGCGGCGAGCGACATCGCGGCGGCTGCCGCCAGTTCCGCCGAACATGGGGGTAGCTTGGTCACACGGGTCGTGTCCAGCATGGAGGGCATCCGGGCATCGAGCAGCAAAATTGCCGACATCACCGGCGTGATCGACGGCATTGCATTTCAGACCAACATCCTCGCGCTCAATGCCGCTGTCGAAGCGGCGCGCGCGGGGGAGCAGGGCCGTGGCTTTGCCGTCGTGGCCAGCGAAGTCAGAAGCCTGGCCCGGCGTTCAGCCGAGGCGGCCAGGGAGATCAAGACCCTGATAGAGGCCAGTGAAGGACAAGTGGCGACGGGTTCCCGGCTGGTGCACGATGCCGGCGCGGCCATGAACCTGATTGTCGGCAATGTGACGAATGTGAGCGACATGATTCGCGCGATCACCCAGGCCTCCAGCGAACAGTCCAGCGGGATTGGACAGGTGAGTCAGTCGGTGAGCCAGCTCGAGCAGATGACGCAGCAAAATGCCGCTCTGGTGGAGCAGGCGACGGCCGCTTCCGCCAGCTTGAAGGAGCAGGCGGACAGAATGGCCGACGCCATGCGAATGTTCCTGGTGGGCGCGCAAAGCCGGCATCCCCTGCGGCTGGCCTGACAGGCGGCTGCCGGCATCAGGCCGGCGAGGGTTTCTACCAGCGTCGGCCGCTTGTCAAACAAAATCAGCAGTACTAGCATGCATTGCAAGTGCTGCGCGGGCGATCTTCATCCGCGATGACTCAGTGCTTGTTGACATCGAGGAGACTGTTGTGCATACAAGAACAAGACATCTCTTGCTGGCCATCGCAGGCCTGGGCATGGCTGGCATGGCGTCGGGACAGGTGGCGCCACCTGCCAATATCGAAAAACTCAAGCAAATGAAGGTCGCGACGACGGATTTGAATATTCCGCTCGTGCCGCAAGCGGGCCCCAATGCGGACGCCATCCGGGAAAACCTCAAGCGCATCAAGCTGCCGCCGGGCTTCAAGATTGCCCTCTACGCCGTGGTGCCCGATGCGCGTCACATGGCGGTGGCGCCCTCGACCAACATGCTGTTTGTCGGCACGCGCAAGACCACGGTCTGGGCCGTGACCAACCGCAACAGCGGCGAGATGGCCACCGAGGTGAAGTCCTTCGCGCCCTCGCTCAAGTTCAGCGTGCCCAACGGGGTGTGCTGGACCAAGGACGGTTTCCTGATCGTGGCCGAGCACAACCGGGTGCTCAATTTCCCCGCCGCCGAGTTCTTCTATGAAGGCCCGGATGTGGCGGTGATCGAAGTGCAGTCGCAGGGCAAGCTGATTCCGCCCGAGGAGGAAAGCTACAACCACGGGGCCCGCACCTGCCGCATCGGCAAGGACGGCATGCTCTACATCACCCTGGGCCAGCCGCACAATGTGCCGCCGCGCGACAAGCTCAAGCTGTATGACCAGTGGGGCATTGGCGGCATCGTGCGCATGAATCCGTTTGACGGCAGCAAGCGCGAGGTCTATGCGCGCGGCATCCGCAATTCCGTGGGCCTGGAGTTCAACCCGAAGAACAACGAGCTGTGGTTCACCGACAACCAGACCGACGGCATGGGCGACCTGATCCCCGCTGGCGAGATCAACCGCGCCACCCGGGCGGGCCAGTTCTTCGGCTACCCCTGGATCCAGGGCAAGACCCGCATCACCGAGTACGGCTACGACAAGGACCCGCTGCCGCCGAACGTGACGAATCCCGAGGTCTACATGGACGCGCACGCGGCCGACCTGGGGCTGACTTTCTACACCGGCAAGAAATTCCCGGCCAAGTACCAGGGCGGCATCTTCTCGGCGCAGCATGGCTCGTGGAACCGCACCGACCCGATCGGCGCGCGCATCATGTTCACCAGCCTGAAGGCCGACGGCTCGGCCGACAAGACCGAGGTGTTTGCCGATGGCTGGCTCGACTCCGAGACCCGCCAGTACCGCGGCCGCCCGGTGGATGTGGCCAACCTGCCGGACGGCTCGATCCTGGTGTCGGACGACTTCGCCGGTGCGCTCTATCGCATCAGCTACACGGGCCAGTGAGCCCCTTGCGCCGTGCCCAGGGATGCCCCGCGTGGCTTGCGCGGGGCGCGTCTTGACATGCAGCGGGCCTGAACGCGCGTTCAGGCCCGCCGCTTTTTTGGAAACAGGTTCATGATGAGTCGACAAGGACCAGGCTGGCGGGCGCTGCTGCTGCTTGGCGCGATGGTGCTGCCGGGCGGGGCAGCGCAGGCGCGCGATCCGGTGGCGGGCAAGGCGCGCGCCGGCATGTGTGCCACCTGTCACGGCCCGCTGGGCCTGAGCCAGTTGCCCAACGCCCCCAATCTGGCGGGACAACCGGCCATCTACCTCGTGGAGCAGCTCAAAAACTACCGCAGCGGCAAACGCCAGAACGAGGTGATGAGCGTGATGGCAAAATCCCTGACGGACCAGGAGATTGACGACCTCGCCGCCTGGTACGCGTCGATCCAGATTTCGGTCACCGTGAAATGAAGGAGTATCCGTGTCCACAATTGCAAACGTCGTCGTTGGCCTGATTGGTCTGTTGCATGTCTACATCCTGGTGCTCGAGATGTTCCTTTGGGACAAGCCGGCAGGCTTGAAGGCATTTGCCCAAACGCAGGCCGCCGCCACGGCCACCAAGGTCTTGGCCGCGAACCAGGGCCTGTACAACGGCTTCCTGGCCGCCGGCCTGTTCTGGGGCCTGAGCCTGGGTGCCGGCGGCACCGGGGTCAAGATTTTCTTTCTTGGCTGCGTGCTCGTCGCGGGTTTGTATGGGGCGGCCACGGCCAGCCGCAAAATCCTCTTTATTCAGGCCGTTCCGGCGGCCATCGGGCTCGCGCTCGTGTATTTGTCGTGAGCAGCGCGGCGGTTCATGTCAAGCGCCCCGCGCCGAGGCGGACCTTCACGGCCGCGCCGGCCTGAGCGCCGGGGTTTCTCCTGGGTTTGAGTGAAAAATCCGCCCTCGGACCAATGAAATCGGGCGTAAATAGCTATCAAAAAAATAGCAAATCGGGTCAGCCCTGCAACGCGCCCGGCCAGGCCAGCTTGCCCACCACGTCCATGTGGGTCAGGTACAGGCGCAGGTCAAATTCGAGCTGGTGGTAGTCGGGCTCCATGTGGCTGCACAGCTGGTAGAAGGCCTTGTCATGGGCTTTCTCCTTGATGTGGGCCAGCTCATGCACCGCGATCATTTTCAGGAACTCGATCGGCACGTCCTTGAACAGGGCCGCGATGCGGATTTCGCGCTTGGCCTTGAGCTTGTTGCCCTGCACGCGTGACACGCTGGTGTGCGTGCCCAGGGCGTGCTGGATGATGTGCAGCTTGCTGTCGAACAGGACCTTGCTCAGGGGCTCGGCGCCGCGCAGGTACTCGGCCTTGAGGCCTTGCACGTAGCCGAACAAGGCCTTGTCGGTGCGGATGCCGTGCGTGTTCTTGTATTTCGCCAGCAGCAGCTCGCCCAGGCGGTTGCGGGCCAGGAGCTGGCGGACCTGGGCCTGGAGATGTTCCGGGTAGCCCGCCAGGTATTTCACGGTCTCGCGGCCTGCCGGCGCGGGGCCGGCGGGATTCATGCTTCCCGGCGCAGGGCCGGGAACAGGATCACGTCGCGGATGCTGGGGCTGTCGGTCAACAGCATCATCAGGCGGTCGATGCCGATGCCGCAGCCGCCCGTGGGCGGCATGCCGTACTCCAGCGCGCGCACGAAGTCGTGGTCGAAGTACATGGCTTCCTCGTCGCCGCTGTCCTTGGCGTTGACCTGGGCATGAAAGCGCGCGGCCTGTTCCTCGGCATCGTTGAGTTCCGAGAAGCCGTTGCCGAACTCGCGGCCCGTGATGTAGAGCTCAAAGCGCTCGGTCACCTCGGGGTGGGTGTCGCTGGCGCGCGCCAGCGGCGAGATTTCCACCGGGTGTTCGCAGATGAACGTGGGCTGCCAGAGTTTTTCCTCCACGGTCTCCTCGAAGTACATGACCTGCAGGCTGGCCAGGGAACGGGTCGAGAGCCGGTCTTTCCCGTCGCTCAGACCCAGCTTCTTCAGGGCATGGACGAGCCAAGCGCTGTCGTCCACGCGCGTGCCCGCTTCGGTGTGCTTGAGAATGGCTTCGCGAATGGTCAGGCGCTCGAAGGGTTGCGACAGGTCGACGGGCTTGCCGTCGTAGCTCAGCGATGTGGTGCCCACCGCCTTGAGCGCGGCGTCGCGCACTAGCGCTTCGGTGAAGGTCATGAGGTCCTGATAGTCCCAGTAGGCCGCATAGAACTCCATCATGGTGAACTCGGGGTTGTGACGCACCGAGATGCCTTCGTTGCGGTAGCTGCGGTTGATCTCGAACACGCGGTCAAAACCACCCACGATCAGGCGCTTGAGGTAGAGCTCGGGTGCGATGCGCAGGAACATCTGCTGGTCCAGCGCATTGTGGTGCGTGATGAAGGGCTTGGCGTTCGCGCCACCCGGAATCGGGTGCAGCATGGGGGTCTCGACTTCGAGGAAGTTGTGCGCCACCATGAACTCGCGGATGCCGCTCACGGCCTTGCTGCGCGCCACGAAGCGCTTGCGGGCATCCTCGTCGGTCATCAGGTCGACATAACGCTGGCGGTATTTGACTTCCTGATCGTGGATGCCATGGAACTTGTCCGGCATGGGGCGCAGGCTCTTGGTGAGCAGGCGCACGCTGGTGGCATGGATCGAGAGCTCGCCGGTCTTGGTCTTGAAGATCCGCCCCTCCGTGGCCACGATGTCGCCCAGGTCCCAATGCTTGAAGCTGGCATAAACCTCCTCGCCCACCTCGTCGCGCGTGACGTAGATCTGGATGCGGCCCGTGCTGTCTTGCAGCGTGGCGAAACTGGCCTTGCCCATGACGCGCTTGAGCATCATGCGCCCGGCGATTTTGGCAACGCTGCCTTGCTCGATCAAGCCTTCCGGCGTCTGCCCGGCGTGGGCCGCGAACAGGTCGGCCGCATGGTCGGTCGGCTTGAAGTCATTGGGGAAGGCCACGCCCTTGCCCTCGGTTTGTCGCTGGCGGATGGCCTTGAGCTTGTCGCGCCGTTCGGCGATCAGCTGGTTTTCGTCCTGGGGGGCTGGGGTAGGGTGGTTGTCAGACATGAGGTGGCGCCGATGGGAGGCCGCAAAGGGTTATTTGGAGCAAAACACGACATTTTAAGTTTTTGGCGGGGCGCACGCCGGGGCGCCGCCAATAATTCATGTCATGCCGCTGCCGGCGAAGCTGGTCGCGCCGGCATGTCGACAGCGCCGGTCATGGGCTGGCGCTATCATCCCATGAGATTTCCAATCCAACCCCATGCTCTATCAAATCATTTCCCTCTTGCTTGAAGTCGTCATCGGCGTGATCGGGGGGGCCTGCCTGCTGCGGCTTTACATGCAGCATCAGCGCATTCCCATGTCGTCGCGCTCGGGCAATCCGCTCGGACGTTTTGTGTTTGCCCTCACGGATTGGCTGGTGCTGCCCTTGCGGCGCGTGGTGCCTTCGGCCGGGCGCTGGGACATGGCCAGTCTGGTGGCGGTTTTCCTGCTCGAACTCGCCCAGTTTTCCGTGCTGTGGCTGCTGGCGGGCATGGGGGGCGGCTACGTCACCGTCCCGATTCTGGCGGCTTTTGGCGTGGTGCGCCTGGCGATCTCGGGCCTGAGCGGCCTGGTGATTGTCCATGCCATCCTGTCATGGATGCAGACCCGCACCGTGCTGTCCGACGTGATGGAACGCCTGTGCGCACCGCCCCTGATACCCATCCGGCGCGTGCTGCCGCTGGTGGGGGGCATCGATCTGTCCGTGCTGGTGCTGCTGGTGCTGCTCCAGGTCGCGGCGATTGTGCTGGGGGCCGTGCAGGCCGCCGTGCTGCTCTAGTGCGGCCCTAGATCACCGCGTCAGCCGGTTGCCGTTGCAGCATGGCCAGGGTGTTGGCGATCGTCTTGCGCAGCTCGCGCCGGTCGCAGATGAGGTCGATGGCGCCTTTTTGCTGCAGGAACTCGGCGCGCTGGAAGCCTTCGGGCAAGGTCACGCGCACGGTGGATTCGATCACCCGGGGGCCGGCGAAGCCAATCAGGGCCTTGGGTTCGGCGATCACGACGTCTCCCAGGAAGGCAAAACCGGCGCTGACGCCACCCATGGTCGGGTCGGTCAGCACGCTGATGTAAGGCAGGCCCTTCTTGGCCAGGCGCGTGAGGGAGGCATTGGTCTTGGCCATTTGCATGAGCGAGAGCAGGCCTTCCTGCATGCGCGCGCCGCCGGTGGCGGTAAAGCAGATGAAGGGCACTTTTTGCTCGATGGCCGTGACCACGCCGCGAACAAAGCGTTCGCCCACCACCGAACCCATGCTGCCGCCCATGAAGTCAAACTCGAAGCAGGCGACCACCACGCTGATGCCGTGCACGGCGCCGCCCATCACGATCAGGGCGTCGGTCTCGCCCGTGTTCTCCATGGCTTCCTTCAGGCGCTCGGGGTATTTGCGGCTGTCCTTGAACTTGAGCGCGTCCACCGGGAGCACTTCCTGCCCCACTTCAAAACGCCCTTCATTGTCCAGAAAGATATCGAGCCGGGCACGCGCGCCGATGCGGTGATGGTGGCTGCAGGTCGGGCAGACGTTCTGGTTTTGTTCCAGATCGGTCTTGTAGAGCACGGTTTCACAGCTCGGACATTTGATCCACAGGCCCTCGGGCACACTGCGCCGGTCCGCCGGGTCGGTGTGCTGGATTTTGGGAGGCAGAAGTTTTTCGAGCCAGCTCATGGGTGCATCCTTTTATTGGGGTCAGATTCCAATTTCTGCATGATCGCAAGTCCGCGATTATGAATCCAAAGCGGCGCGGATTTCGCGCAGGAAATCTCCGACCAGCCGGACCACCTGGTCGCGGGGCTGATTGTCGATCAGCTGGATGATCCGGGTGCCGATCACCACGGCATCGGCCACCTGGCCGATGGCGCGCGCGGTCGCCGCGTCCCGGATGCCGAAACCCACGCCGACAGGTACGCTGACATGCTGGCGGATGCGCGGCAGCATGGCTTGCACGGCGTGCGTGTCCAGCGTGCCGGCCCCGGTGACACCCTTGAGCGACACGTAGTACACATAGCCGCTGGCCACGCGCGCGATTTGCGCCATGCGCGCGTCGGTACTGGTGGGCGCAAGCAGGAAGATCAGGTCCAGGCCCTGGGTCTTGAGCGCGGCGGCAAAGCCTTCGCACTCCTCGGGCGGGTAGTCCACCACCAGCACGCCGTCCACGCCGGCCTGGGCCGCATCGCGGACAAAGGCGTTGCCGCCGTCCTGGGCCGGATGCAGCTGGTTGTAGCGCTCGATCGGGTTGGCATAACCCATCAGCACCACGGGGGTGCCGGTGTTCCTGGTGCGAAAGGTGCGCACCATGTCCAGCACCTGGCGCAGGCCTATCCCGAAGGCCAGCGCCTTGTCGCCGGCCTTCTGGATCACCGGGCCATCGGCGCTGGGGTCGGAAAAGGGCACGCCCAGCTCGATCACGTCGGCGCCAGCGGCCACCATGCCGTGCATCAGCTCGGGCGTGATGTCGGCGTAGGGAAAGCCGGCGGTCACATAGGGGATGAGCGCCTTTCGTCCTTGGGCTTTCAGGCTGGCGAAAGTAGGGGCGATGCGGCTCATTTCTGCACCTTCACGGTCTGTTGCGCGGCGGCGTTGAGGAGGGTGCTTTCTCCCCCTTTGACGGATTGGCCTTTGCAGCTGGGGCGGCAGTAAAAGTCGGCACGGCTCAGGTCGGCCACGGTGCCGATGTCCTTGTCGCCCCGGCCGGAGAGGCTGACCAGGATGGACTGGTCGGGCCGCATGGTCTTGGCCAGCTTCATGGCATGGGCCACGGCATGGCTCGATTCGAGCGCGGGGATGATGCCCTCGGTGCGGCACAGGTAATGGAAGGCTTCAAGGGCTTCCTGGTCGGTGATGCCGACGTACTCGGCGCGGCCGATGTCTTTGAGGTAGGCGTGCTCCGGGCCGACGCCGGGGTAGTCCAGGCCGGCGCTGATGCTGTGCGTCTCGGTGACCTGGCCGTTGTCGTCCTGCAGCACATAGGTGCGGTTGCCGTGCAGCACGCCCGGGCTGCCGCGCTGCAGCGAGGCCGAGTGGCGGCCGCTGTCCATGCCTTCGCCGGCGGCTTCCACGCCGATCAGGCGGGTCTTGTCATGCGCAATGTAGGGGTAGAAGATGCCCATGGCGTTGCTGCCGCCGCCCACGCAGGCCACGACGGCGTCGGGCTGCGGGTTCTTGCAGCCCTGTCGCGCCAGCATCTCGGGCATCTGCTGCAGGCATTCGGTGCCGATGACGCTCTGGAAGTCGCGCACCATCATCGGGTAGGGATGCGGGCCCGCCACCGTGCCGATGATGTAGAAGGTGTTGTCCACGTTGGCGACCCAATCGCGCATGGCTT
This sequence comes from Hylemonella sp., assembly GCA_040377375.1. Lineage (GTDB taxonomy): Bacteria > Pseudomonadota > Gammaproteobacteria > Burkholderiales > Burkholderiaceae_C > JBEIOV01. The sequence goes on along the minus strand of JBEIOV010000033.1, from coordinate 66 downwards.
CGTTGAGCGCGTCCTTCAGCGTCCTGCTGCCGCTCTCCACCGGCACCACGGTGGCGCCCAGCAGCT
>JBEIOV010000036.1:0-18296 GCA_040377375.1 Hylemonella sp. | reverse complement strand
TGAATCGTTGAGCTTGAGCTTCTCCAGGCTGTCGCGCAGCCCCTCGTACTGGTTGGCCTCGGTCGGGTACAGGCCGGCAAACACCTGCGGCTGGATCTCCTTGAACCCGGGCAGCGCCTGGGTCGCCGTGAAGGCCGCGCCGCCGCTGCCCGGCTTGATCAGGGTGATGGTGTCGCCCACCTTGGCGGCCTGCAGCTCGCGGATGCCGGCGATGATGTAGCCCACTTCCCCCGCCTCCAGCGACTCGCGCGGCTGGTTGGCTGGCGTGAACACGCCCAGGTTGTCGGCGTTGTAGGTGGTGCCCGTCGCCATCATCTTGATGCGCTCGCCCTTGGCCAGACGGCCGTCCACCACGCGCACCAGCATCACCACGCCGACGTAGCTGTCAAACCAGCTGTCGATGATCATGGCGCGCAGCGGGCCGTCCGGCCGGCCCTTGGGGGCGGGAATTCGCGCGACGATCGCCTCCAGAATTTCGTCGATGCCCATGCCGGTCTTGGCCGAGCAGGGAATCGCGTTCGACGCGTCAATGCCGATCACATCCTCGATCTCGATCCTGGCGTTCTCGGGATCGGCGTTGGGCAGATCCATCTTGTTCAAAACCGGCACCACCTCCACGCCCAGGTCGAGGGCGGTATAGCAGTTGGCCACGGTTTGCGCTTCAACCCCCTGGCTGGCATCGACCACCAGCAGCGCGCCCTCGCAGGCCGACAAGGAACGCGACACCTCGTAGGAAAAGTCCACATGACCCGGCGTGTCGATCAGATTGAGGTTGTAGACCTGTCCATCGAGGGCCTTGTACTGCAGCGCCGCGGTCTGCGCCTTGATGGTTATCCCGCGCTCTTTTTCGATATCCATCGAGTCGAGCACCTGCGCCTGCATCTCGCGTTCTTCCAGTCCGCCGCAGCGCTGGATCAGCCGGTCAGCCAGTGTCGATTTGCCATGATCAATGTGCGCAATGATCGAAAAATTTCTGATGTGATTCATCAACGGAGACGCTTAAGTGGTTGAATTAAAACGGAGCGGAAAAGAAAAAAGGGCGCGTCAAGTTGTGACGCGCCCTGAACCAACAATCTTATGGCAACTGCGATAGTTGGAGCTTCATTGTAGGCAAAAAGGCCTGGGCGTACAGCTCCCAAAACAGTAAACAAGGGTCGTTGCGACGCAGCAACAAGGATTTTATACACAGCTTATCAACAACTTCAACGAGCAACACTTGGACAACTTGTGGGCGATCTGTGGATCGGCTGGGGAGCTCTTGCATTCATCCCGCATGGTGGACTCCACCACTTTCGATATGCCTGTAATCCGCAGTGATCTGGCTCTATTCTAACCAAAACAGAAATTGAAACAAAAAAAGTTGGTGCTCACAAACATTTCTGCGGGGTGAAGGATTTTAAAAAATATTTTTTAATTTCACATCCAGGCCCCCACCCCCAAAAAAAGACCCCAAACCCGAGTCGGGGTTGGGGGCTCTAGCGGAGCTGCTTAGCGTGCCGGGCGAATCACGGCGTATTGCGCCCACTCGCCTCGGCGAAACAGCACATTGACCGGCTTGTTTTTGTCCACCTTGTTCACGACGGCCTCGAATTCCTTGATGCTGGCCACCGCCACATTGGCAATGGCCACGATGACATCGCCTTCGCGCAGGCCGGCGCGCGCAGCCCCTTCGGCCGCGGCATCCACCCGGACCCCGCCCTTGATCTTGAGCTCTTTCTTCTGGGCCTCGCTCAGCTCGCCGACCGTCAGCCCCAGCAGCTGCGCGGCACCAGGGGCCTTGGACTTGTCCTCCCGCTCCGACGCCTTCTTGACGGGCTTTTCCGGCTCCAGCTCGCCAATGATGACGCTCAGGTCCTTGGAGCCGCCGCGGCGGAAAACCGTCAGGGTGCTCTTCGTTCCCGGCCTGGTGCTGCCGACCAGGCGTGGCAAATCCGTCGATTTCTCAATCACCTTGCCGTCAAACCTGGTGATGATGTCGCCGGCCTCGACGCCGGCCTTCTCCGCCGGCGAGCCGCTTTCCACGCCGCGCACCAGGGCGCCGTTGGGTTTTCCAAGCCCGATGGCCTCAGCCACATCCTTGGTCACCTGATCGATCTGCACGCCAATGCGCCCGCGCAACACCCGCCCCGAGGCGCGCAGCTGCTCGCTCACGCGCATGGCCTCGTCCATCGGGATGGCAAAGGCAATGCCCATGTAGCCACCCGAGCGCGAGTAGATCTGGCTGTTGATGCCGACCACTTCGCCACGCATATTGATCAGCGGCCCGCCCGAGTTGCCGGGATTGATCGCGACGTCGGTCTGGATGAAGGGCAGGTAATCGCCCGTGTCGCGCTGCTTGGCGCTCACGATGCCCGCGGTCACCGTGCTCTCCAGGCCGAACGGCGAGCCGATCGCCATCACCCACTCGCCGACCTTGAGCCGGCTCACGTCGCCGACCTTGACGGCCGGCAGTCCGGTGGCTTCGATCTTGACAACCGCGACATCGCTTCGCTTGTCGGCGCCCACGATCTTGGCCTTGAACTCCCGCTTGTCGGTGAGCGTCACCAGCACCTCGTCCGCGCCGTCCACCACGTGGGCATTGGTCATGATGAAGCCGTCGGCCGTCAGGATGAAGCCCGACCCCACACCGCGCGGCACATCCTCTTCCTGCGGCTCCTGGGGGCGGTTGGAACGCGGCCCCTGGCGCGGGATAGTGGGTGGCACAGGAATGCCGAAGCGGCGGAAAAATTCCAGCATGTCCTCGTCGACGCCATTTCCGGCGCCCTGGCGCTGCGACACTTTCTCAAGCGTGCGGATGTTCACCACCGAGGGGCCGACCTGCTCCACCAGATCCGTGAAGTCCGGCAGCGCGCGGGCTTGCGCCCCAGCGGGGCCGGGCAGCGCGATCGCCACCGAGGCTGCCGTGGCATACGCCGCCACCCAAAACCAGGAACCTGGTCTTTTCCAATTGAACTGAAACATCATCGACCTTTCATCAACAACTTCCGCGGGCCGTTCCCATGCTTCGGCCCCTTGCGGCAAACTCGCCCCCCGGCAAGGCATGTCCGCCCCCATCTGGGGGCTTATTTCCTGCGCTCAAGCCCCTGTGCAAAGGCCTGCAGCGTCTGAACGGGCACCTCACCCACCACGGTCAGCCACCAGTCATTGATCCGGCGCGTGAGCGTCTGGGTGGCCCCCATGGCCAACACCCCTTCATGCGCATGGCGGCGCAGATCAAACACCTCGACAAACAGGGACACCGAGGCCAGCCCATCCGAAAAAATCCACTGCATGGTGTTGTCCTGATTCGGACTCTCGCCCGCCGCGAGGGGACGCTTGTAGCAGCTCATGGGCTTGAAGCCGGGCACCGGGGTCTTCAACACCCATCCCTCGGCCAGCGCGGTGGTTTTCACCATCTCGGGCTTCTCCACCCTGTAGCCTTGCGTGTTCCCCATCATCTGGGCCAGCTTGTCCATGCTCACCGGAACGTCCAGCTGCAATTCGGAGAAAGCCGACTGCTCCAGGACGCGTCCATCGACATCCAGCGTCTGCAGCTTGACGACCAGGCCGGTCTTTTTCTCGCTCCAGACGCGATAGCCAAAACGCAGCTTGTCCTTGGGCGCAAGCAGCACCACATCGCAATCAAAACCGGCCACCCGCTCGCTGCCGACCTGCCGGGCGTCGTAGAACTGCGTGATCGCGGAGTCGCCCGAGCGCAGCAAGCCCGGGAACAGCCCCAGCGACTCGCGCCGTTCGGTCACCGCCACCTTGATATCAGGCGCAAAAGTAATCACCTGGTCATTGCGCCGGAAGGTGGAACGCGGCGCGCCCGTCAGAGTCTCGACGCGCTCCATCTGCTGCTCGCCATCGCACACATGCCAGATCCGCGCGCTGGCCATGCTGGCGCCCGAGGACACCACAAACGTGCCGATATAGGCACGCCGGCGCGAGGCCTCATGCATGCGCATGAGCCAGTCGGCCGCACTTCGATCCGCCGGCTTGCCCTCCACCGCCAGGGACGCTGCAGGCGCGGCCGCCGGCGCCTGGGCGTGGGCCAAAGACAGGGCCATTCCCAGCGTCCAGACCGCCAGCGCACAACGACAAAGAAAGGAGGAGATCATGGTTGCGGTTCTCAAGACCGGGAACGCAGCCTCAACGGCCGGCCCCCTCGAAGGTGGCATTGCGCAGGAAGCCGGCCGGCATTTGCAACGCGGACGTGCCGCCAAACTGCTTGTGCGCGGCCAGCAGCGCATCAAGGCGCGCATCGCGCAGCATGACCTGCGGCTCGCCACCCGCCAGCGTGACCACTTGCTGCACCGACGCCGCGGGCGGCGCAGCCACCCGCGCCAGCTGCGCCGAGCCGTTTTCGATGCCCGCCCCGCCCAGGACATTCCAGGCGATGGCCGAGACAGCGGCCAGTGACGCAAAACCAGCCGCCAGCTTCCAGCGGTAAACCGGTTCGTTCGCGGCTGGAATTTCCAGGCTTTTTTTGCCCTCTTCCCCCGTCAAATGGGCGTACTCAGCTATCGAATCAATAGCAACATCAGAAGAGATGCCGATGACTTCGTGCTGCAAGCGGGACTGCAACCTGACCACAAAGGCGTCGTCGTGGCCGCATGCGGCCAATTCATCGGAGCGCAGCACATCGCCCATCAGGTGATAGGCGCGCCAGGTGGCGCGTGCCTCGGCGCAAGTGGCCAGCACCTCCAGCGCCCGCGCCAACTCCTCCCCGCGCAGCTGCCCGTCAGCCAGGGCTGAAACCAATTCATGATTTTTCAAAGCGTCTTGTGTCATCGTCCAGTGCTCCACGGCTTTCACCAACGTTTACCCGACTGGTTTTCCAGCAGCGGCTTGACCTTTGCCGAAATGGCTTCCCGCGCGCGAAAAATGCGCGAGCGCACGGTGCCAATCGGGCAATTCATCACTTCCGAAATTTCCTCGTAACTCAAGCCTTCAATCTCGCGCAGCGCCACCGCCTGCCGAAGGTCCTCCGGCAAGGCGTCCATGGCCGCGTTCACTGCGGCCGCAATTTCCTTGGCCGCCAGCATCGATTCCGGCGTTTCATCCGTGGTTGGTTCATTTCCATGCCAGGAAGTTTCATCGTCATCATCAGAAGTCTTGAGCGCGCTCTCTGAAACGGTTGGATCGCGCTTGAGGTCCATCAGGGCTTTTTTGGCCGTGTTGACCGCAATCCGGTACAGCCAGGTATAGAACTGGGCATCCCCGCGGAACTTGTGCAGCGCCCGGTAGGCCCTGATGAAGGTCTCCTGGGCGATGTCGTCCACCAGATCCACATCGCGCACCATGCGGGCAATCAGCCGCTGGATGCGCCGCTGGTATTTGATGACGAGCAGCTCGAATGCGCGCTGATCACCCGCCACGGTCCGCTCCACCAGCAGCAGGTCGCTGTCCGTGCTGATCGGCGGCGACGTGTCCGTCATGGTTTCACCTGGCCGGCAGCCCCGGGGAAATCCTGCCCTCGCCGCGGACCGGCGCCGGCGTGCGCGCAGGCGGCGCGCCGCAAGGCGGCCCAGCGGGCCGGCTCCTTGCTCTGCTCCAGCCAGAGCCAATGCGGGGCACCGGCGTCATCCCGCAATCGCAGCAACAGGAATTTCTGGAAATCAAGCTGGACCGCCAGTACGCCGCCAACCGCCGCGCCGCCCGCCTCCCAGCACCATGCCTGGCCGTCCCAGCGCAGCACCCCGGCCGGCGCCAGGCGCCAGGCGCGCGCCGCCACGGCACCGGTGCCCAGCAAAACGGCAAGCAACACCCCTTGGCGCCAGCCCACCAAGCCCTGCTGATCGAACCAGAACGCGCCAAGAACCGCGGCCGCAAGCCAGATCGACGCCGCGGCAAGTCCCTGAAAACGCGAACGCCCCACCGGGAAACTGACCGCTGGGGCGCTGTGCATGGGGGAGGTCAGAGCTTGCGCGTCTCAGACGCGCTTGAACACGAGCGCGCCGTTTGTTCCGCCAAAACCAAAGTTGTTCTTCAAGGCGACATCAATCTTCATGTCCCGTGCCGTGTTGGCGCAGTAGTCCAGATCGCATTCGGGATCCTGGCTGAAGATGTTGATGGTCGGCGGGCTCTTCTGGTGGTGCACGGCCAGGACCGTGAAGACAGACTCGATACCGCCCGCACCGCCCAGCAAATGACCGGTCATGGACTTGGTGGAGTTGACCACCGTCTTCCCGGCATGTTCGCCAAGGGCCGCCTTGATGGCCAGCGTTTCATTGATGTCACCCAGCGGGGTTGAGGTGCCATGCGCGTTCAGGTAATCGACCTGATCGGCGTTCACGCCGGCATTGCGCATGGCGCTGAGCATGGCGCGACGCGGGCCGTCCATGTTGGGTGCCGTCATGTGCCCGGCGTCGGCACTCATGCCAAAACCACCCAGCTCCGCATATATTCTTGCGCCGCGTGCCATGGCGTGCTCATACTCTTCAAGCACCATCACGCCGGCACCTTCGCCCAGCACGAAACCGTCACGGTCCTTGTCCCAGGGACGGGAGGCGGTCCTGGGGTCATCATTGCGGGTGCTCAGTGCGCGCATGGCGGCAAAACCGCCAATACCCAGCGGCGATACAGTGGCCTCGGAGCCACCTGCCACCATCACGTCCGCATCACCGTATTCAATCATGCGGCCGGCTTCGCCAATGCAATGCAGACCCGTGGTGCAGGCGGTGACAATGGCGATGTTGGGGCCTTTGAAGCCAAAGCGCATGGAAACATGACCCGAGATCATGTTGATGATGGAGGCCGGCACGAAAAACGGGGAAATGCGCCGCGGCCCCCGGTTGGTGAACTCGGTGTGCGTGGCCTCGATCATGGGCAGACCGCCAATGCCTGAACCGATCACACAGCCAATCCGTGTGGACAGCTCCTCACCCAGCGCCTCGCCCGTGGGCAGATCCGCATCCGCCACGGCCTGAATGGCGGCGGCAAGACCGTAATGGATGAAAGAATCCATCGTGCGCGCTTCCTTGGCACTGATGTAGGACTCTAGGTTGAAGCCCTTGACCTCGCCGGCAATCTTGCAGGCAAAGTTCGATGCATCAAACCGGGTAATCAGGTCAATGCCGGATTGCCCGGCCAGCAAGTTGGCCCAGGAGTCAGCGACCGTGTTACCCACGGGGCTGATGCAACCCAAGCCTGTTACGACAACACGACGACGCGACATAGATTTTTGTGTTTGCAAAAGGATTAGATGTCGTCGCGAGCGGCGCGCGGACTAGGCGTGCCGCCGCTGACAGTGCAAAAACACGGCAAGGCGGCGCCAATCGCCCCCGCGCCGCGCCAAGCAGGCATTACGCTTTTTTATGGCTGTTGGCGTAGTCGATGGCGTTTTGCACCGTCGTGATCTTCTCGGCATCTTCGTCCGGGATTTCAATGCCGAACTCGTCTTCGAGTGCCATCACCAACTCCACCGTATCCAGCGAGTCTGCACCCAGATCGGCGACAAAGGCCTTGCTGTTGGTGACTTGTGACTCTTCAACACCGAGTTGTTCGGCAATAATTTTTTTGACACGTGCTTCGATATCGCTCATACGGTTCCCTCAGAGGGTTGTAAATGAATCCGTGATTTTAGCCGGGTCAGAGATCATTTCCCGATCCAGCCGCCGGACGGACAAACCGGCTTGAACTTACATGTACATCCCGCCATTGACGTGGAGCTCCTGCCCCGTCACATAAGCGGCCTGGGGCGAGGCCAGGTAGGCCACGGCATGTGCAATGTCCGATGCCTTGCCAAGATGCCCCAGCGGGATTTGGCCCAGCAGGGCTTTTTGCTGCTCTGGCGGCAAACTGGCCGTCATGTCGGTCTCGATAAAACCAGGCGCCACGCAGTTGACCGTGATGTTGCGCGAACCCAGTTCGCGGGCCAGCGCGCGGGTCATGCCCGCCACGCCGGCCTTGGCCGCCGCATAGTTGGCCTGCCCCGGATTGCCGGAGGCACCCACCACGGAAGTGATGCTGAGGATGCGGCCGTAGCGCTGCTTCATCATGGTGCGCATGACGGCGCGGCTCATGCGGAACACGGCCTTGAGATTGGTGTCGAGCACCGCATCCCATTCCTCGTCCTTCATGCGCATGGCCAGGTTGTCGCGCGTGATGCCGGCATTGTTGACCAGCACCTGCAGGCCGCCGTGTTCCTTGACGATCGAATCGATCAGGGCCTCGGCGGCGGCGGCATCGTTCACATCCAGGGTCTTGCCGCCGCAGCCGCTGAAGGCCGCCAGTGCCGCGCCGATCCTGGCCGCCCCCTCGTCGGTGGTGGCCGTGCCGATGACCCTCAGGCCCCGGTGCGCCAGCTCCAGCGCAATGGCCGCGCCAATGCCACGCGACGCGCCCGTGACCAGGGCCACCTGGCCTTCAAATTTAATCTCGCTCATGCCAGTAAACCTTTCACTTCAGCCAGACTGGCTGGATCGAACAGGGCAGCCCCGGTCAATTCAGCATCAATGCGCTTGACCAAACCGGCCAGCACCTTGCCGGGGCCGCACTCCACCAGCGTCGTCACGCCACGCGCCTTGATGGCCTGCACGCACTCGACCCAGCGCACCGGCCCGAAAGCCTGGCGGTACAAGGCATCACGGATGCGGTCGGCATCGACCTCCAGCGCCACATCGATGTTGTTGATCAACGCAATCCGCGGCTCGGCGAATTCCACCGACTCCAGTTTTTCCCTGAGCCGTTGCGCCGCGGGCTTCATCAGGCTGGAATGGAACGGGGCCGAAACCGGCAAGGGCAAGGCCCGCTTGGCGCCATGGGCCTTGAGCACTTCGCAGGCCTTTTCCACCGCGGCCTTGCTGCCGGCGATCACGGTCTGCGCCGGATCGTTGAAATTGACCGCCTCCACCACCTCATTCGAGTTCGCGCCAAACGACTGCGTCACTTCCGCGCAACCCGCGATGACCTTGGCCGCCTCCATGCCCAGAATGGCCGCCATCGCGCCCGCGCCCACCGCCACCGCATCCTGCATGGCCTGCGCCCGGTAACGCACCAGCGGCGTGGCCTGCGCCAGCGTCAACACGCCCGCGGCCACCATGGCGCAATACTCACCCAGCGAATGACCGGCCACGACCGATGGCGCCACCCCGGTCTCGGCCATCCAGACGCGGTACGCGGCCACGCCCGCCACCAGCATCGCCGGCTGGGTGTTGCTGGTCAGGGCCAGCGCCTCCTTGGGGCCTGCGCTGATCAGCTTGCCCACATCCTCGCCCAGGGCATCGGATGCTTCTCTGAGGGTTTCAAGCACAACCGGGTGAGTGCCCCAGGCGTCGAGCATGCCGACAGACTGCGAGCCCTGACCCGGGAAAACGAATGCAAACGGCTTCATGCGAAATGGTTCCGAAAGAATGGTGAGAGCAAGCGCTGGCCGGCTCGCGCCGGCCGGCACACCAAGGCTACAAATTCAGCAGCACGGCACCCCAGGTGAAACCGCCGCCCACGCCTTCGAGCAGGAGCAGCTGGCCTGGCTTGACCTGGCCGCTGCGCACCGCGACATCCAGCGCCAGGGGAATGGACGCCGCCGAGGTGTTGCCGTGCTGGTCCACCGTCACGATGACCTTGTCCATCGGCAGCTTGAGTTTCCTGGCTGTGCTTTGCATGATACGGATATTGGCCTGGTGCGGGATCAGCCAGTCAATGTCGCTGTCCTGCTTGCCCGCCTTGGCCAGCGTGGCGCGGGCCGTATCTTCAAGCACCCCGACCGCCAGCTTGAAGACAGCCTGTCCATCCATCTTGAGAACCGGGTCTCCGAGCACATGGCCACCTGACACATGCCCCGGCACGCACAAAAGGCCCACGTGCTTGCCGTCGGCGTGCAGATCGCTGGCCAGAATGCCGGGCGTGTCGGATGCCTCCAGCACCACCGCGCCCGCGCCGTCGCCAAACAGCACGCAGGTGGTGCGGTCCTTGAAATCGAGAATGCGGGAAAAGACCTCGGCGCCAATCACGAGCGCCTTGCTGGCCGTGCCGGTCTTGATCATGGCGTCGGCAATGGTCAGCGCGTAAATAAAACCGCTGCACACGGCCTGCACGTCGAACGCCGCGCAGCCGTTGGCGCCCAGCTTGTTCTGCAAGATGCAGGCTGCGGAGGGAAACACCATGTCCGGCGTGGACGTGGCGACGATGATCAGGTCGATGTCCTTGGCTTGCAGGCCGGCCGCCTGCAGCGCGTTTCTGGCCGCGGCCACGCCCAAGTCGCTGCTGCATTCATCCGGCGCGGCAAAATGCCGGGCCCGGATGCCGGTGCGCTCGACGATCCAGTCATCGGAAGTTTCAACCCCCTGGACAGCCAGCTCGGCCGCCAGATCGGCATTGGTCAAACGACGGGAGGGCAGATAGCTGCCAGTGCCTGTAATGCGGGAATAAAGTCTCATTTAATCTGTGGTTGTCACGGCGGCGTCCGGCTGTACCGCTGCATCGACTCCGGCCGCCAACAGGGGCGCAGCATGAGCAATACGAGCCTTGACACGTTCGAGCAAGTTGTTTCGGGCCGCATCATACGCCCGGTTCATGGCCTGCTCGAAAGCAAACTCGTCGGCCGACCCATGGCTCTTGAACACCAGACCCCGCAGGCCGAGTAGCGCGCCACCATTGTGCCGGCGATAGTCCATTCTCTTTTTAAGAGAAGATAAGACCGGATAAGCCATGATCGCGGCAATTTTCGTAAAAATATTACGAGAAAACTCAATTTTAAGAAAGTTGACAATCATCGAGGCCAGGCCTTCGCTGGCCTTGAGTGCGACATTTCCCACGAAACCATCGCACACCACAATATCAACCGTTCCCTTGAAAATGTCGTTTCCCTCGACATTTCCATAGAAATTCAAATCGCCGGCGTTGGCAGCAGATCGAAGCAATTCACCGGCTTTTTTGATGATTTCATTCCCTTTAATCGCTTCCTCTCCGATATTGAGCAAGCCGACCGTCGGGTTGTCATCATTTTTCAGGACCGAGACCAGGGCCGACCCCATCACCGCGAACTGGAGCAAATGCTGCGCCGCGCAATCCACGTTGGCCCCCAGATCCAGCACGATGGTGGCCCCCCCTGTGGCATTGGGAATCTGCCCGGCAATCGCGGGGCGGTCAATGCCGTCCAGGGTTTTGAGAAGGTAGCGCGAGATGGCCATGAGCGCGCCGGTATTACCGGCCGACACCGCGGCCTGAGCGGCGCCATCCTTGACCTGCTGAATGGCCACGCGCATGGAAGAGTCCTTCTTCTTGCGCAGCGCCATTTCGAGCGGATCGTCCATGCCGACGACCTCGCTGGCCACCACCATACTGGCACGCGGATGGGAAAAAGCAGCCAGGCTGTCGGGCAGCCCCACCAGCACAAGCCGGGCTTCAGGATGATGCTCCAGGAAATTCCGGCACGCGGCCAGCGTGACACGGGGGCCGTGATCGCCCCCCATGCAGTCAACGGCAATTGTGATCATGGGTGATCAATGCGATCGGGCAAATGAAAACCAGATATGACAAGCATCAAGACAAAGGCCCGAGGCTACCTGCTCTGTAGCATCGGGCCTTGTGTTGACGGGGTCGGTCAGGCTTCAGACTTGGTCTTGAGCACCTTGCGGCCACGGTAAAAGCCAGTCGGGCTGATGTGGTGGCGCAGGTGGGTTTCGCCCGTGGTGGGTTCCACGGCAATGCCCGGCACATTCAGGGCATTGTGCGAGCGGTGCATGCCGCGCTTGGAAGGTGACTTTTTGTTCTGCTGGACGGCCATGATCCGCTCCTGGTCTGTATGCCATGCGAACGCCGCATGGCATGGGGTTAGTTATCTGGGTTGGTCTGCGCGAGTCGGGACCGCGCGAAGCCTCAAATTATAACCTAACTTGTTGATTTAACTTGTTTTGCCGCCCTTCAGGCCAGCCAGCACAGCGAAGGGATTGGTTTTTTCCCCCGAGGAGGCCTCGAAATCCGGGTCTTGCGCCGCCAACTTGACTTCAGTCGGGCAGGCCGCATGGCGCGGCACGACGGGCAACTCCATCAGCAGCTCATCCTCGACCAGATCGTTCAGGTTGAAGTCGCGGCTCAGGGTCAGCACATCCTCCTCGGACTTGTCGTCCTCGGCTTGCGCCTGGGCTTCGGTGGCGACGAAGCGAAAGGAACGGTCGACCGACACCGGGATGTCGGCAGGCCCCAGACAGCGCTGGCAGACCAGCGGCAAGCTGGCACCGGCGCTCAAGTGCAGCCAGACCTCGGCGTGTCCGCTGGCATCCTGCCGCAGCTCGCCCCGGGCTTGCCATTCAAGCATCCGGTCAGCCCCCAGCCCGCTGGTTTCCTCCATCAGGCGCTCATATTTCGATAGCGGATCCTGCCCGGACAGGACCGCCGCCGCCTGGGCAAAGGCCTTGACGTCCAGGCGGGAGGCAACAAACTCTTGTGACATGCCCGCAGTGTAAGAGAATCACCGCATGCCTGATACCGCCACCCGCAAACTTATTCTGGGCTCGACCTCGCCCTACCGGCGCGAGCTGCTCGCGCGCCTGCACATCCCGTTCGACACGGCCTCGCCCGAGGTCGATGAAACCCCGCAAGCCGGCGAGCGCCCGCGCGAACTCGCCTGCCGCCTGGCGCTGGCCAAGGCCCATGCGGTGGCCAGGCAATTCCCCCACGATGTGGTGATCGGCTCCGACCAGGTGGCCGATCTGGATGGCCAGCCCCTGGGCAAGCCCGGCACCCATGAGCGTGCCGTCGCCCAGCTGCGCCAGATGCGCGGGAAAATCGTCATTTTCCAGACCGCGGTGGCCGTGGTGTGCCGGGACAGCGGTTTCGCGCAAGTGGACCTGGCCCCGGTCAGGGTCAAGTTCCGCCAGCTCAGCGATGCAGACATCGAGTTCTACCTGCGGGCGGAGACACCCTATGACTGCGCCGGCAGCGCCAAAAGCGAAGGACTGGGCATCGCGCTGCTCGAATCCATCGAGAACGACGACCCCACGGCACTGGTGGGCCTGCCGCTGATCCGCACCTGCCGGCTGATCCAGGCCGCCGGCATTCCCCTCCTCGCTTCACTAAAGGCAGCTTGATGTCCGCTGGCGCCCTTGCTGCTTCACCCCCGGCCACCGCGCCCGTCACCGTGCGCGGCCGGCTGTTCCTGGTGCCGGCCCCGCTCGATTTCGCTTGCGACGCCCAGGCCCCGCTGCAGGATGTCATGCCCCTGGGCACGCTGGCGGTTGCGGCCCGGCTGCAGCACTGGGTGTGCGAAAACGCCAAGAGCGCGCGCGCCTATCTCAAGCGGGTCAATGAGGTCCAGCCCTTGTCCTGCCCCATCCAGTCGCTCCACATTCAGGAACTGCCGCGCGAAGTCCACAAGAAAGGCGACCACGGCGGCGGCTTCGACGCCCGTCCCCTGCTGGGGCCCGCCCTGGCCGGGCACGACATGGGGCTGGTGAGCGAAGCCGGCATGCCCGCCGTGGCCGACCCCGGCTCGTCGGTGGTGCGTGCCGCCCATGATCTGGGCATCGAGGTACTGCCCCTGGTCGGCCCGGTCTCGCTGTTACTGGCACTGGCGGCCAGCGGCCTCAATGGCCAGAACTTTGCCTTTGTCGGCTACTTGCCGCAGGACGCCACGCAGCGCATCCAGCGCATCAAGGAGCTCGAATCGCTGGCCCTGAAAACCGGGCAGGCGCAGATCTTCATTGAAACGCCCTACCGCAATGCCGCCCTGCTGCAGGCCCTGCTGCAAACCCTACAGCACAACACCCGGCTGGCCGTGTGCAGCGGCCTCACACTGGCAGGCGCCCAGTCGCTCAGCGACAGCGTCAAGCACTGGAAACACAAGACGCTGGCGCTGGACAACGCCACGCCCGCGGTGTTCGCCATCGGGCGCTAGGGTTCAGCCCTGTTTTAGCGAAATGACGGCAGGGACTTCAATGCCTTGACCGACCCTTCGCCCATGGCCGCGCCAAAGCGCTTGACCAGGCGTTCGGCCACGTTGTCGCGCTGGGTGTAGTCAATGATGTCCTCGGCCTTGACCACTTCGCGGGCCACGAAATCGAGGTTGCCCAACTGGTCGGCCAGCCCCAGATCGATGGCCTGCTGGCCGCTCCAGAACAGGCCGCTGAACATCTCGGGCGTCTCTTTCAGGCGTTTGCCGCGCCCGGCCCGGACCACGTCGATGAACTGCTTGTGGATCTGGTCCAGCATGATCTGGGCATAAGCGCGCTGCTTTTCGGTCTGCGGGCTGAAGGGGTCCAGAAAACCCTTGTTCTCGCCGGCCGTCATGAGGCGGCGTTCCACGCCGAGCTTGTCCATCAGGCCGGTAAAGCCAAATCCGTCCATCAGCACGCCAATGCTGCCCACGATGCTGGCCTTGTCCACGAAGATCCTGTCGGCCGCCACGGCAATGTAGTACGCGGCCGAAGCGCAGGACTCCTCCACCACCGCGTACACTGGCTTTTTGTGCTTGGCCTTGAGCCGCCTGATCTCGTCGTTGATGATGCCGGCCTGCACCGGGCTGCCCCCGGGCGAGTTGATGAGCAGGACCACGGCCTGCGCGCCTTCATCCTCGAACGCGCTGCGCACGGAGGAGATCACCAGATCGGCACTGGCTTCCGCGCCCGAGGCGATTTCGCCCTTGATCTCCACCATGGCGGTATGCGGCGTTGACACATTCGTGGCCGGACCATTGGGCCCCATCACCGCCCACACCAGGAAAATCAGGAACACCAGCCAGGCCAGCCGCACGAAGTTTCTCCAGCGCCGCGCCGTTCTTTGCTCCGCCAGCGCCGCGAACGCCAGCTTCTCCAGCGTGATGCGCTCCCAGCCGGGCGGGTCGCCGGCGCCACCGTTTGCTTCATTTTTAATAGCGGCCTGCGCTTTTTCCGCAAGGGGCTGCGGCTGATTCTGCTTTTCAAGCAGGGGGTCGGGATGGTTTGGGTCGGTCATGTCAAAACTCAACAGGTTTCAGGTTATGGGCAGTATGCCAGTGCACGACACCGTCGTGCTCGGCAAGGTCAATCTTGATCAGGCCGCCCCGGCAGGGACCGCCCCGGCACGCCCCCGTGTCCGGCTGGTACATGGCGCCATGCGTGGCGCACATCAACCAGCGGCCGGTGTGATCGAAAAATTGATTGGGCTGGTAATCCATCTCCATGGCCACATGGGCGCAGCGGTTCAGGTAGGCATGAACGCGCCCCTCGAAGCGGATGGCAAAGGCGCGGCAGGTCTGGCCCTGGAAGATCACGTCAAACGGAACGGCCAGGCCGCCATCGCGCAGGTCGGCCGCATTGCACAGCGGGATCTGCAGCTCAGGCATGGGCCGCCAGCCAGTCGCGCAGTTCTTGCACCGAATGGGCCACGAAACGCGGGTTCAGCACCTCGAACGCCTCGGGTTCGTGGGCGCCATAACTCACGCCGATACTGGCGCAGCCGGCGTTGACGGCCATCTGCAGGTCATGGGTGGTGTCCCCGATCATCAGGGTGCGCTGCGGTTCCACGCCGAATTCACCCATCAATTCCTGCAGCATGCGCGGATGCGGCTTGCCCGCCGTCTCGTCGGCCGTGCGGGAAGCGTCAAACACGCCTTTGAGTTCCACCGTGCGCAGCACCTCGTCCAGGCCGTGGCGGCTCTTGCCCGTGGCCACCGCCAGCCAGTGGTGACGCGCCTTCAGGTCGGCCAGCATGGGCACCACCCCCTCGAACAGGCTGAGGTCGTTCTGATGGGCGATGTAGTGGTGGCGATACCTGGCGCCGAGCTCGGGATACTTGTCCGGCGCAACATCGGGGGCCGCATGGGCCAGCGCCTGCATCAGCCCCATGCCGATCACATAGGCCGCTTCCTTGTCACTGGGCACGGTACCGCCGACATCGCGCACCGCCATCTGGATGCAGCGCGTGATGATGGCGGTGGAATCAAACAGCGTGCCATCCCAGTCGAAGGCGATCAGGTCGAATTCCCGCCGGCGCGCACGGTGGCGGGCCGGCTGCGGCGGGCGCTCAGGACTGGGTGGATGTGACATAAGCCAGGAACTGTTCCAGATCGGGGGGCAAAGGCGCCAGCAGCTCCAGACGTTCGCCGCTGGCCGGATGATTGAACTGTAACCGCCACGCATGCAAAAACATGCGCTTGAGCGCCACGCCCGGCCCCGGCTTTTGCAAGGCCTTGTTCAATTCGAAGTCGCCATACTTGTCATCCCCCGCGATCGGATGCCCCTCGGAGGCCAGGTGCACGCGAATCTGGTGCGTGCGCCCGGTCTTGATCGTGACCTCCAGCAGGGAAAAGTGCCCCGTTTGGGCTGAGCCTGGTTTGTCCTGGGTTTGTCGATGGGTCGCCGCCCTTGGAAGCCCCTCGACCAGCGCAGGGCGAACGGAAAAACGTTCGCGCACCTTGACCAGGGTCACCGACTTCATGCCATCCGGATCATCCTTGGCCACCACCTTGACGCGGCGTTCGCCCGCGCCAGCGGCGCCTTCCTTGCCTTCCAGCAGGTATTTGTGCAGCGGCTTGTCCAGCACCTTCTTGCTGGCGGGCCACAGCCCCGTCACCAGCGCCAGATAGGTCTTGCCGGTTTCGCGCTCGCGGAACTGGTCCTGCAGGTTTTTCAGGGCGCTGCGTTTCTTGGCGACCAGCAAAATGCCGCTGGTTTCGCGGTCCAGCCGGTGCACCAGTTCCAGACACTTGGCTTCGGGGCGCGCCATGCGCAATTGCTCGATCACGCCGAAACTCACCCCCGAACCGCCATGCACGGCCACGCCGGCCGGCTTGTCAATGGCCAGCACCTGCTCGTCTTCCAGCAGGATGGCAAACTCGCGCGCCGGCGCGGCGCCCTGCGCCATGGCCAGGGCTTTTTCAGCCACCCGTTCGGACAGCCGGACCGGCGGCAGGCGCACCACATCGCCCGCGGCAACCCGCGTATCGGCTGACGCCCGGCCTTTGTTAACCCTCACTTCGCCACTGCGGATGATGCGGTAGACATGGGTTTTGGGAACGCCTTTGAGATGCCGCATCAAAAAGTTGTCCAGCCGCTGCCCTGCGGAATCTTCGTCCACCAGAACCGATTTAACCTGAGGGCTGTGGGGAGGCGGATTGCCCCCTATAATGTGTTTCACTAGCGACGCGCTGTAAGTGGTTGATTTGTCTGGAGTTTAGTCCACACACCGCCACCAGCCCCGCTGGAAGGTCGATGCCGCCGGGTCGTACTGCACGCAAACCGCAAGCCAGCTGCTTGGGGTGGCCTGCAAAGCGAACGGTCAAGCCGACGCATTGAAACACTGATACGGAATACCCAAGTTTGCCAGCGAAGAGCTGGCAAGCGGATCAAAGCGAAATGTTTGTGTTGATGAGCCTGATTCACCTGTGCCTGCGGTGCGTTTTCGCCCCGCTGTTTGGCATGGATCGGCCCATGACGCCCGCAAAACGGGCGCAAATAGCTATTCAATCGATAGCAATTTCACAGCAGCATCCCCTCGCCCCCATCCACGCGCCCACACCTCGTCTCACCATCTGAGTCGCGGTTCTCCGGCAATTCCCTTCGTTTCAAAGCGCCAGTCCAGGCATCGTTGGCTCGCATGAGCATGTAGAAGTCGCAAGACTTTGAGGGACGGATCGCCGCGGCAAGTTGACCGCTCGCGCCGTCCCCAACTGATGAGAAGGTGCTACCCATGAAACGGATGCTGATCAACGCCACGCAGGCTGAGGAACGCCGCCTGGCGATTGTGGACGGGCAGAAACTGCTCGACTACGAAATCGAAATCGAAGGGCGCGAACAGCGCAAGGGCAATATCTACAAGGCCGTCGTCACGCGCGTCGAGCCCTCCCTCGAAGCCTGCTTCGTGGACTACGGTGAAGACCGCCACGGCTTTTTGCCGTTCAAGGAAATCTCCAAGGTGTATTTCACCCAGGGCGTGTCCGTCAGCCAGGCCCGCATCCAGGACGCCATCCGGGAAGGCCAGGAACTGTTGGTCCAGGTTGAAAAGGAAGAGCGCGGCAACAAGGGCGCGGCGCTGACCACCTTCGTGTCACTGGCCGGCCGCTATGTCGTGCTGATGCCCAACAACCCGCGCGGCGGCGGTGTCTCGCGCCGCATCGAGGGCGACGACCGGGCCGAGCTCAAGGAAGCGCTCGACCAGCTGGAATACCCCAACGGCATGAGCATCATTGCGCGCACCGCCGGCATCGGCCGCAGCGCGCCCGAATTGCAGTGGGACTTGAACTACCTGCTCAAGCTGTGGAACGCCATTGACGGCGCGGCCAAGGGCGGCAAGGGTGCCTACCTGATCTACCAGGAATCCAGCCTGGTGATCCGCGCCATCCGCGACTACTTCAACAACGACATCGGCGACATCCTGATCGACACCGACGACGTGTA
>JBEIOV010000044.1:0-12760 GCA_040377375.1 Hylemonella sp. | reverse complement strand
GGTGTCAGCGCCTTCGAAAAATTGCAGCAGAGTGGACGGAAGGCCGAAAAAGACCTGATCCAAAAACTCAAACTCGAAAAGTAGCGTTGCTCATCCAAAGATGCCTCCAAGCAACACACTGTTGCTGTGCTATTGTTTTACTTCATCGCTCAGGTGTTGATCTAATTCCTCTTGAATAATTAGATGGAGCATAAGCGATGAAACTTCTCATTTTTAGCATTTTGATTTTGGCCTCCCTCGAGACCAGCGCTCAAACGAGGATCGCGGCCAGGACGCGGGGTTTTGCTCCGGCAGACGTGTCTCGCGCCGTCGGACTCACGACTAGCGGCGAGTGCCTTTTGCTCAAGGACTCCAGCATGGTGTGTGACAAGAGCTTCACCACCAACCAAGACTTCAATGATTTCATTGCCGCAAACAAAATAAAACAAGTCACCACCTGGCGAGACTCTGTTACGCACGCCGGGGATGACTACATTCACCGCGAACACATCCTCGCGTTGACGCTGGCCGGGGACCTCGTCTCCCACACCACCGCCAAAACGAAGACGGCGAACCTCGGCAGCGCCTTCATCGTCTGGGAGTCTGGCGTCGATCGGATCATCGAAGCTTCTCCCTCAACCTATCGCGGCCTCGTCCTTATAAAGAAAAACGATTTCTTCGAGTCGAAGCCGGCCTTCGTCGACATCACCAACTGGGATAAGCTGGCACCAAGCTTCGAGAGAAAGAATTCCTTGAGCTTTCTTAGTCCGGCGAAACTCGAAAACTATCTTCCCGGGAAGATCGGCTATACCATCCCCGGCCGCCACAGTGGGTACTTCGAACTCTACACCGACGGCAACAGCATCGAGTGTGTCTGGTGCGGGATCAATCGTCGGAACGTGAGCTTCCCGCTTCCGGAGCCGGTGACAGAAAAAGCGAAGATCGGTGCCAAAATTTGCTGCTCGCGGTGGACCGCTTGTCCACTTTCATAGGCAAAGCTTTCGCCTGGACCGCTCTCATCCTGACGATCACGATCAGCTGGGAGGTGTTCTCGCGTTATGTGCTGAACCATCCCCATGCCTGGATGCTGGATTTCCAGATCATGCTCTACGGCACGCTGTTCATGACGGCCGGTGCCTACACGCTCTCCAAAAACGGCCATGTGCGCGGCGACGTGCTCTACGGATTCTTCCGTCCGCGCACGCAAGCCACGCTGGACCTGATTCTGTATTTTGTTTTTTTCATACCCGGCATCGTGGCGCTGACTTGGGCGGGCTGGAATTTCTTCAACGAGTCGTTGGCCATTCGCGAGCAGACTTTCTCCGCCGAGGCTCTGCCGATGTACCCGTTCAAGTTCATCATTCCCCTGTCAGGCGGTATTCTGCTGCTGCAGGGCGTGGTGGAGATCATCCGTTGCGCCATCTGCATTCGCACGGGCGAGTGGCCCTCGCGTGACGAGGATGTGGAAGAGGTGGACGTCGAAAAACTCAAGGAAATGGTTCACGTGAAAGACGAAGACATCGCGGCGCTGGACAAGTATGTCGCCAAGGAAGGCGCCAAGTCATGAAACTCCGCAAAGAACTCTGGTTTGGTTTCGGCCTGATGGGGCTGATCATCATCGCCGCGCTGGGCATGCTGCTGGGGGTAGACAAGATCACCGATGGACACATTGGCCTGTTGATGCTGTCGCTCGTGGTGGTGGCCATCATGCTGGGATTTCCCACGGCGTTCACGCTCATGGGCATGGGCATGATCTTCACCTGGCTGGCCTACAACCGTGACACCACCAAGACGCTGGACCTGATGGTGCAGGCGGCCTTCAAGGTCATGAGCAACGACGTGCTCATCTCGATTCCCCTGTTTGTGTTCATGGGCTATCTGGTGGAGCGCGCCAACCTGATCGAGAAGCTGTTCAAGAGCCTGCACCTGGCCCTGGTGCGCGTGCCCGGCGCGCTGGCGGTGGCGACCCTGGTGACCTGTGCCGTGTTCGCCACGGCCACGGGCATCGTGGGCGCGGTGGTCACGCTGATGGGACTGCTGGCCCTGCCCGCCATGCTGCGCGGCGGCTACAGCGTGCAACTCTCCGCCGGCGCCATCACGGCCGGCGGCTGCCTGGGCATCCTGATCCCGCCCTCGGTCATGCTGATCGTCTACGGGGCCACCGCCGGTGTGTCGGTGGTGCAGTTGTACGCTGGTGCTTTTTTCCCCGGCCTGATGCTGGCCGGCTTGTACATCGCCTATGTGATCATCCTGGCCAAGCTCAAGCCTTCGCTGGCGCCGCCGCTGTCGATGGCGGACCGCTACGTCCCGCTCCCCCCGCAGACCGAGAAAGTTGCGCCATCCCATGCGGCGCGTGCCCTGCCGTCTTTGCTCAAGGCCCTCAAGGGCGAACGCAACCACGGCGTACCCACAAGCTATCTGCTCAAGCAGCTCACGATCGTCCTGTCGCCGGCCTTGCTGTTTGTTGCTGTTTCCCTGTGGAGCTACTCCAGCGTGACCAGCGTGGCGGTTGAGGAAAAAGTGACGCTCAGGAGCATGAATGACGCAGAGGCGGTGGCGCCGGAAGAAGCGTCCGCGGAAGGTGAGCTCAAGGAGATTGGCGAGTCTGACGACGGGGTGAAAGAGCCCTCGGACGCGGACAGCGTGAAGGCGCCTGCGGGTGCCGGTGCCGAGGCCGCCAGGGAGCCACAGGCCGCTGGCGCGAGTGCGAGTGCGCCGGCGGCGGCACCGGAAGCTGCGAAAACGGTGCCCGCACCGCGCGGTTACTGGATCGGGGTCGGTGCCGGCGCGCTGGCGCTGGCCGCGTTTTATGCGATGCTGAGCTTCACCCGGCTTGAAGTCTTCAAGATGCTGCTCACCAGCTTTTTTCCGCTGCTGGTGCTGATTCTGGCGGTACTGGGTTCGATCGTGATGGGGCTGGCCACGCCGACCGAGGCGGCGGCGGTTGGCGCGCTCGGCGGTTTCCTGCTGGCCGCCGCCTACCGTCAGCTCACCTTTGGCGTGGTCAAGGAAAGCGTGTTCCTCACGGCCAAAACCTCGGCCATGGTGTGCTGGCTGTTTGTCGGCTCGGCCATCTTCTCGGCCGCCTTCGCGCTGCTGGGCGGGCAGGAGCTGGTGGAGCACTGGGTGATGGGCATGAACCTCAGCAAGACCCAGTTCCTGGTCCTGAGCCAGGTCATCATCTTCATCCTGGGCTGGCCCCTGGAGTGGACCGAGATCATCGTGATCTTCATGCCCATCTTCATTCCCCTGCTGGACAACTTTGGCGTCGATCCGCTGTTCTTCGGCTTGCTGGTGGCGCTGAATCTGCAGACGGCCTTCCTGAGCCCGCCGGTGGCCATGGCGGCGTTCTACCTCAAGGGCGTGAGCCCGTCGCATGTGACGCTGAACCAGATCTTCGCTGGCATGCTGCCTTTCATGGGCATCCAGGTCCTGGCCATCATCCTGCTGTACCAGTTCCCGGCCATTGGCCTGTGGCTGCCACAGCTGCTCTACAAGTAAGCTGGCGCCAGACGGGCCATGCAGGAGAGGGGCGCGCAGGCGCCCCTTTTTTTCTGGGAACGAGGTAAGATTGACGTTTACGTAAACGTCAATCACGTCCACGGAGATCGCCATGCCCAATGGCAACGACAAGCGCGCGGCCCTGCGGGCCCCCTGGCAGCCGCCCACGGACGGGGGTGGCCAGCCGTTTTCTCTGCTGGATCTCAAGCCCTCGGCCAAGCCGTTTTCCAAAGGTGACAAAGCGCAGGACAAGGCGGCGGTGGACGCCCTCGCCACCGAAATCGACACGCTGCAGAACCTGTTTTTCGCCGACAAGCGCTACAAGCTGCTCGTGCTGCTGCAGGGCACCGACACGGCGGGCAAGGACGGCGCGATCCGCGCCGTGTTCGGCCGCGCCAGCCTGCTGGGGGTGCGCACCGTGGGCTGGAAAGCGCCCAGCGACGACGAGCGCGCGCACGACTACCTGTGGCGCATTCACCGCGAAATGCCGGGGGCGGGCGAGATGATGATCTTCAACCGCAGCCACTACGAAGACGTGCTGGTCCCGGTGGTCAACGGCTGGATCACGCCCGAGCAGACGCGCCATCGCTACGCCCACATCAACGACTTCGAGCGCCTGCTCGTTGAAACCGGCACGGTGATCCTCAAGTTCATGCTGCACATCAGTTTCGAGGAACAGCGCCAGCGCCTGCAGGAGCGGGTAGACAATCCGGCCACGCGCTGGAAGTTCAGCATGGGCGACCTGGAGGTGCGCAAGCAGTGGCGGGCGTACCAGGATGCCTACGAGGTGCTGCTGGGCGCGACCAGCACGCCCTGGGCGCCATGGACCGTGGTGCCGGCCGACTCCAAGACGCACCGCAACCTGATGGTCGCCACCCTCGTGCGCGACACGCTCAAGCGACTGGACCTGCGCTACCCGCCCGACGACCCGGCGCTGGCCGGGCTCAAGATCGAATAATCCCCCGCCCTCCAGAACCCAAGAGACAACCCATTACAAGAGTATTGCCATGACTGACCTGTCCGCCGAATTCAAGGCGCTTGCCAACTACCGTCCCACGCACAAGGTGCGTTTCGTCACGGCCGCCAGCCTGTTTGACGGGCACGACGCCGCCATCAACATCATGCGGCGCATTCTGCAGGGCATGGGCGCGGAGGTGATCCACCTGGGGCATAACCGCAGCGTGGACGAGGTGGTGACCGCCGCGCTGCAGGAAGACGCGCAGGGCATCGCCATCAGCTCCTACCAGGGCGGCCATGTGGAGTATTTCAAGTACATGGTGGATCTGCTCAAGAAACGCGGTGGCGCGCACATCCAGGTGTTCGGCGGCGGCGGCGGGGTGATCGTGCCGTCCGAAATCCGTGAACTGCAGGGTTATGGCGTGGCCCGCATCTACAGCCCGGAAGATGGCCAGCGGATGGGACTGGCCGGCATGATCGGCGAGATGGTGATGCGCTGCGACAAGGACCTCGCGGCCTACGCACCCCAGACCCTGGCCGCCATCCAGGGCCACGGCGAGATGCACTGGCGCGCCCTGGCGCAGCTCATCACCGCGCTGGAAAACGAAAAGGCCGCGGGCGTGGGCAAGGAGGCGCTCTCGCCGAAGTTCGCGGCGCTGGTGCAGCAAATCCGCGAACATGCCGCCACCAGGAAGATACCGGTGCTGGGCATCACCGGCACCGGGGGCGCGGGCAAGTCCAGCCTGACCGACGAGCTGATTCGCCGTTTGCGGCTCGATCAGAGCGACAGTCTGCGCGTGGCGCTGATCAGCATTGACCCGTCCCGGCGCAAGAGCGGCGGCGCGCTGCTGGGCGACCGCATCCGCATGAATGCCATAGGGCCGTGGACAAATACCACCGTTCGCCCCGAGCCTGCCGAAGCCCCTGGGAGCCCTTCGACAGGCTTAGCCCAAACGGATGCGGGGCAGCGTGTTTTCATGCGCTCCCTGGCCACGCGCGACTTCGGTAGCGAAATCAGCGCGGCCTTGCCCGACGTCATCGCCGCCTGCAAATGCGCGGGCTTCGATTTGATCGTGGTGGAAACCTCCGGCATCGGTCAGGGCGACGCGGCCATCGTGCCGCATGTGGACGTGCCCATGTATGTGATGACGCCCGAGTTCGGCGCGGCCAGCCAGCTCGAGAAAATCGACATGCTGGACTTTGCCGAATTCGTGGCCATCAACAAGTTTGACCGCAAGGGCGCCAGCGATGCGCTGCGCGACGTGGCCAAGCAGGTGCAGCGCAACCGGGAAGCCTGGACCACACCGCCTGAAGCGATGCCGGTGTTTGGCACCATGGCCGCGCGCTTCAACGACGATGGCGTCACGGCCCTGTACCAGGCGCTCAAGCCGCGGCTGGCGGCGCTGGGCCTGCGGCTCGGCGAGTCGCGCCTGCCCGCGGTGGACGTGCGCCACAGCACCAACCAGACGCCGGTGGTGCCGGCGGCGCGCACCCGTTATCTGGCCGAGATCAGCGACACCGTGCGCGCTTACAAGAAGCGCGCGCGCGCCCAGGCCCTGCTGGCGCGTGAAATCCAGCAGCTGCGCGAATCCGGCCGCATGCTGCACGAGGCCATTCCCCACAAGGAAAAAGCCGTGCTGGCCGTCACCGATCTGGCGCAACAGCGCGAGGCCCGGATGGGTGCGCCCGAGCGCAAGCTCCTGGCTCAGTGGCCCGAAATGCAAAAGGCGTACGCGGGCGACGAGTACGTGGTGAAAATCCGCGACCGGGAAATCCGCACCGCGCTCACCACCCAGTCGCTTTCCGGCACCACCATCCGCAAGGTGGCGTTGCCGCAGTACGAGGACCATGGGGAAATTCTCAAGTGGCTCATGCTCGACAACGTGCCCGGCAGCTACCCCTACACCGCCGGCACCTTTGCCTTCAAGCGCGAGAACGAGGACCCCACGCGCATGTTCGCCGGCGAGGGCGATGCGTTTCGCACCAACACGCGCTTCAAGCTGCTGAGCTCCGGCATGGCGGCCAAGCGACTGTCCACCGCCTTCGATTCGGTCACGCTCTACGGCAACGACCCCGACCCGCGCCCCGACATCTATGGCAAGGTCGGCAACTCGGGCGTGTCGATCGCCACGCTGGACGACATGAAGGTGCTGTATGGCGGCTTTGACCTGTGTTCACCCCAAACCAGCGTGAGCATGACCATCAACGGTCCCGCGCCGACGATTCTCGCCATGTTCATGAACACGGCCATTGACCAGAACATAGACAAGTTCAAGGCCGACAACGGCCGCGAGCCGACCGACACCGAGCTCGAAAAAATACGGGAATGGGTGTTGGAGAACGTGCGTGGCACCGTGCAGGCCGACATCCTGAAGGAAGACCAGGGTCAGAACACCTGCATCTTCTCCACCGAGTTCTCGCTCAAGGTGATGGGCGACATCGCCGAATACTTCGTGCACCATGGCGTGCGCAATTTCTACAGCGTGTCGATCTCGGGCTACCACATCGCCGAAGCCGGCGCCAACCCGATCAGCCAGCTCGCCTTCACGCTGTCCAATGGCTTCACGCTGGTGGAGGCGTATCTGGCGCGCGGCATGCACATCGACGACTTCGCGCCCAATCTGAGCTTTTTCTTCTCCAACGGCATGGACCCCGAGTACACCGTGATGGGCCGCGTGGCGCGCCGCATCTGGGCCGTGGCGATGAAGGAAAAATATGGCGCCAACGAACGCAGCCAGAAGCTCAAATACCACATCCAGACCAGCGGCCGCAGCCTGCACGCGCAGGAAATCCAGTTCAACGACATCCGCACCACGCTACAGGCGCTGATCGCCATTTACGACAACTGCAACAGCCTGCACACCAACGCCTTCGATGAGGCCATCACCACGCCGACAGAGGACAGCGTGCGTCGCGCCATGGCCATCCAGCTCATCATCAATCGGGAATGGGGCCTCGCCAAGAACGAGAATCCATCGCAAGGGGCCTTCATCATCGAGGAGCTGACCGAACTGCTGGAAGAAGCCGTGTTGACGGAATTTGAGCGCATCGCAGAGCGCGGCGGCGTGTTGGGCGCCATGGAAACCGGCTACCAGCGCGGCAAGATCCAGGACGAGAGCATGCGCTACGAGATGCTCAAGCACACCGGCGAGTTGCCCATCATCGGGGTCAACACTTTCCGCAACCCGCATGGTGACGCGGTGCTGGACAAGCTGGAGCTGGCGCGCTCCACCGAGGAAGAAAAGCAAAGCCAGCTCAAGCGCCTGGCCGACTTTCATGCGCGGCATGCGGCGCAGGCGCCGACGCAACTCCAGCGGCTGCAGCAGGCCGTGATCGAGAACAAAAACGTGTTCGACGTGCTGATGGACGCGGTGCGCGTCTGCTCGCTCGGGCAGATCACCCATGCCCTGTTCGAGGTGGGCGGGCAGTACCGGCGCAATATGTAGCAGGGTGTCGGTCCTGGCCGGCGCTTGGACCATCCTGCGTGGCCGGCTTACCCGGGTTTTCCCTGTTGTTGACAGCGGCGCCGGGAGCCAAGCTGTGTTTTCATCCTGGGTCGGCGGCGTGTCGGTCGGGATTGATCGCGAATTGGCGATATGCGCCGCCCCGTGGACCTCAAGAAGACCCGTTGAGCGCCGATATCAATGGAAGTGCCGATACCAATCCATTTCAGCACATTTTTTTGGAGTAACTCATGAAACTTTTCCGTACTCTGTCGACACTGGTTTTTGCCGCTGTCGTGTCTGTTTCGGCCCTGGCGCAAGACCACGGCACCAAGGATGAAGCCAAGGTGCTGGCGAATGCCGCGTTGGCGCACATCAAAAAGGTGGGCAATGAGCAGGCCTTCAAGGATTTCACGGCCGACAAGGCCAGCTGGACCAAGAAGGATCTTTATGTTTTCGCCCTGGACGGCAAGGGGGTCACCTTGGCCCACGGTGCCAACGACAAGCTGGTTGGCAAGAACATGATGGAACTCAAGGACCAGAATGGCAAGGCGTTCGTGCGCGAAATCACCGCACTGGCCGCCGGCAAGGGCGAGGGCTGGGTCGACTACGACTGGGCTCATCCCGTTACCAAGAAAGTGGAAGGCAAGTCCACTTTCGTCAAACGCATTCCCGGCTTTGACGGTAGCGTTTCAGTTGGGACTTATCGCTAGTCCTTCACTGGCGGCATGAGGTTGACCGGCGGGCGCCGCGGGGCGTGCGCCGGTTGATTGAGGTTGCGAAAGAATACGCCATGAAACCGATCTTCGACCGCCTGTCGCTGATGACCAAAGTCGCATTGGCGCCCGCACTGGTGTTGTTGTGCCTGCTCGTCGTCGCCTTGTACAGCCTGTGGACATCGCGGGAGACGTCCCGGACACTGGACTTTTTGACGCAGCAGAGTCTGGTGCGTGTGACCATGGTCGCCGAGGCGCAGGAGCGCACGGTTGCCGTCAATGGGATGGTGATGCAAAGCCTGGCATACGCTGGGGGCGGCCTGAAACCGGCCGTGATCAAGGCGCTGGACCAGAAGATCGACGGCGAACTGAAGGCAACCCAGCAACGCCTTGATCGGTTGCGCGAGGTTTTGTCGGGCGAGGTGGAAGCCGCGTCCCGGCTGACGCGGCTCGACGCCGCGTTCAAAAAATACACCAAGGCAGCCATGGATACGCTTGACATGAAAGACGCGGATGTCGGCACGGCCGCTGTCATGATGAGCGTGGCCGAGACTGCCTACGGCGAGACCCGGGGCTTGTTGGGCGAATTGTTCAAGCACGAGGTGCAACTGGCGGAACGCAGCGGTGGCCGCGCGACAGCCAGCTTGAGCACCGGGAATGCTGCGACCATGACCTTGGCTGTGATTGCCCTGGCGATTGGCATGGTTGCGACCTGGTATATCGCGCGCCAGATTGTCCGGCCGCTTCAGGCCGCGGTCGAAATTGCCCGCGAAGTGGCTGACGGCAATTTGCGCTTGCGTGAGGTCCACGCTGGCCGTGACGAAACCGGGCAGGTGCTTCGCGCGCTGGGCGAGGTGGCGCAGCGATTGAATGCCATGATTGCCAATATTCGTGGCGGGGCCGATCAAATTGATACCGCCGCCAGCGAGATATCGATTGGCAACAATGACCTGGCAACCCGCACGGAGCAGACGGCGTCGGCGTTGCAGGCGACGGCGTCATCCGTCGCGGATCTGGCCAATACGATCAAGCTCAACGCTGAAACCGCCATTCAGGCCAACCGGCTCGCCTCTGACGCTTCGCGCGTGGCGCAGCAGGGGGGCAGCGATGTGGCTGAAGTGGTAAAGACCATGGATGCGATCAGCGTGCAGGCCAAGCGCATCAGTGAAATCATTGGCACGATTGATGGCATCGCTTTTCAGACCAATATCCTGGCGCTCAATGCCGCAGTGGAAGCCGCCCGGGCGGGCGAGCAGGGCCGCGGCTTTGCGGTGGTGGCCAGTGAGGTGCGTAGCCTGGCCGGACGCTCGGCCGAAGCGGCCAAGGAGATTCGTGGCCTGATCGGTGCCTCCGTGGAGCAGGTGGAAGCCGGAACCGGCAAGGTTCATGCGGCGGGGGAGACGATGCGCCGCATCGTCACATCAATCGAGCAGGTCAGCACCATGGTGGCCGAGATTTCCCGTGCCACGGCCGAGCAGGCCGACGCCATCCATGGGGTGAACAATACCGTATCCGACATGGACAGAAACACCCAGCAGAATGCCGCGCTGGTGGAAGAGAGTGCGGCGGCTGCCGAGTCTTTGCGGGTTCAGGCCGCGGGCTTGGTTCAGGCGGTTTCCGTTTTCCGTGTTGCCTGAGCCCTCGGATCGGTGCGTCGCCCATCCGCGTGCCGCCAGCCGCGTCCGGGCCGGTTGCGTTATTCTTGGGACAGTGCCGCATCCACCTCTTTCTGGGTGTTGAGCGACAGATCGCATATTTGCAGCCACAGCGCGGATATTTTCAGATGGATCACGCTCAGGGCCGCGTCATTGCGTTCGTCGGAAATAAGTTGCCCGGTCAGCTGCGATTGAGCACCCAGTATCCTGTTCATCAACGCCTCGTGCTGGCGGCGAACATCGTTCTGGATTTTCAAGATCTTCCTGCGCTGCTCCTGGGTAGAGGGACTCGGGGGCCCCAGGTCGCGTGTCAGGCCATGCCCCATCATCATCATGTCCGGGCCTATGCTGCAGGTGTTGGGGTCGTAAGTGGTTTGCCGCTG
This sequence comes from Hylemonella sp., assembly GCA_040377375.1. Taxonomy (GTDB): domain Bacteria; phylum Pseudomonadota; class Gammaproteobacteria; order Burkholderiales; family Burkholderiaceae_C; genus JBEIOV01. The sequence continues at coordinate 2,126 of JBEIOV010000044.1, read as the reverse complement.
ATCGGCCCATGCACCCGTGCCCACGATGCTTGCACCGGTCAATGCGGCAGTACACAAGCTTGCATGAAAGTTCATGTGTCTCATGGTCGAACTCCTTGGAGGGTTGGAGATTCATTAGTGACACTGGTTTTTTTGCTTGTGCTCCATTTTGAGCATAGCCGGCCCATTCTGAACCGGTTTGACGCCATGTCAAGCGTTTGAATCTGATGCCGCGCTCTTGCCGCGCAAATCAAGGCCGTGCTGACGGCCAGCGAGCAGGTGGCGTGTCCGCCGATGGCACCACTAACCGGCGACAACCGGCGATATCAGGACACCGTGCAGCACCGGGCATGCACCGAGATCATCTCAGCGTGACGGCCCCCGGCCGCCGCGACTGAGCTTGTCGCGCTGTTCCCTGGTCAGAACCGCATCCATCTGCTTTTGGGCACTGAGCGACTGCTCGAACATTTGCTGCTGCAGATCGGCTATTTTCTTGTTGCTCGCGCTCAGCGCCGCGTCGTCGCGTTTTTCCGCGTTGTACAACTCGGCCATCCTCGATTGCTCATCCTGTATCTTCCCCATCAAATCCCAGTGCTTGCGACGCACCTCGTCCTGTATCTTGGCGATCTTGCCGCGCTGCTCCGCACTGAGGTCCAAGTCGTAGCCTGGGCCGTAGCCGCCCATCATGCCCGGCCCCATGCCATATCCCGGCCCATAACCCTGCCCGTAACCGCCCATCATGCCGGGGCCCATGCCATAGCCTGGCCCGTAGCCATCCATCATTCCATAACCAGGTCTATAGCCCTGCCCGTAAGCTCCCATCATGCCCGGGCCCATCCCATAACCCGGCCCATAAGCGCCTGGGGTTGGGTCAGCCCAAGCCCCCGTGCTCATGACGGTCATCGCGGTCAATGCCGCGATCCACATGGTTTTTCGCAGGTTCAGGTGGTTCATGATCAAACTCCTCTGATGGTTGCTCTTTCAATGTATCGACGGACCCCTCGCTCGTGTTGATATATATCAAGCTTGAGGTGGCCTGGAGCCGCCTTGGGGCACCGTTCATGGCGCGCCTGGAGTCAGCCTTCGGTGTGCCTGCAGCGTGCGCTTGAGTGGGGCGGGAGGTGGTGTACGATGTGCGCGCCGTGCGGGCCAGGCTGGAATGGCTGCGCGGTCCAGGTCCAGCCATTGTGTGATCCAGCACCCACAGGAGACCATGCCGTGAACAAACGAGAATTCCTGACTGCGGCCGCACTCGGTACCGCGGCGCTTCCTGCACTGGCGCAAAAGCCGGGTGCCTGCAAGGCGGGCCGGGGTCCGAGCCTGCTGACCGTGACGGGCGCCATCGGGCGGGGCAATCGCGGCCCGTTCGATCCGGTGCTCGACCAGATGATGGGCAAGCAGAAAATCAGCTTCGACAAGGCGCATGCCTGGGATTTCGTGGCCCTCGCCGCGCTGCCCGCGATCACCATCCGGCCCACGCTGGAATACGACGCCAAGCCGCACGCACTGAGCGGTCCTTTGCTGGCGGATGTGCTCAAGGCCGCTGGCGCCGTGACCACCGATGCCGGCCGGCTGCTGCTGCGTGCCGTCGATGGTTATGCGCCGGTGCTCACGATGGCTGATTTGCGCAAATACAAATTCATCGTCGCCACCCATCTCGACGGCAAGCCCATGCCGCTGGGCGGCCTCGGGCCCCTGTGGGCCATCCATGACGCCGACCGCTTTGCCGACATGGCGGCCAAACCGCTGGCCGACCGCTTTGCCCAGTGCCCGTGGGGGCTGTATCACATCGAGGTGATGGCGGCTTAGTGCGGGCGTCGATTTGCTATTGTTTTAATAGCTATTCGCGCTTGTTTTATAAGGGCGCAATGCCTTTTTTAATTGTAAATTAAGCGGTGCCGCATGATCCGGCCTTGCGCCATCCGGCGACGGGCATGGGCTGCCGCCGTGGCCGTGGACATCATGGCAACGCTCCCCCCGCCAGCTTGAACACCGCCACGGTACCGACCAGTTCCTGCGCCTGCGATTTGAGGCTGGAAGCCGCTGCCGCCATCTCCTCCACCAGCGCGGCATTCTGCTGCGTCACCTGGTCCATCTGCGTCACGGCCTCACCCACTTGCGCCACGCCCTGGCTCTGCTCGCTGCTG
>JBEIOV010000039.1:0-15992 GCA_040377375.1 Hylemonella sp. | reverse complement strand
CCTCGCCGGAGCCCGATCCCGTTCCCGAATCCGTTTCCATCCCCACCACCCTTCTGTATGCGCCGAGGAGCGCAGGGCCAGACGGACCAGGGCGAGCGATTGTCTGAGCCGAAGGCGAGTTCGAGCTCGACCCCGGCTGGACCGAGCACCGCAGGCTGCCCCTCGGAGCGCCGCGAAGAGGGGACGCAGACAGCAGGGTCGCCTTTTCTTTGGTGACTTTCTTTTGGCGAGACAAAAGAAAGTTACTTGCCGCCGGGCAACCCCCGGCTTGTTGGTGAGCCAAGCTGTACGAGTTATCCAACATGGATCCCGGATCAAATCCGGGATGACATTCCCTCTCATCCCATAAACATGGGAGAACCGGACTAACCCCATGCGGCGCGGCATGTGCCTTGCATAAACTGCAGTCTCCCCACGTTCCAACCGCCGTCGTCCCAACGATCAACGGCGCCAACCAGGACCCGCCCATGCTTCGTCGACTCTTCTCCCTCCTCGCACTCAGCAGCTTCGCGCTCGCCGCCGTGTTCAGCGCCGCCCCTGCCGCTGCGCAGGAGCGCATCGGCGTGCTGATGCTGCACGGCAAAAACCCGGGCAGCAACCAGGACCCGAACTTCGGTCCGCAAAAAGGCGTCTTCGAGCGCCAGGGCTGGGTGGCGGCCTATCCCGACATGCCGTGGTCCCGCTTCCGCTACCTCGACGGTGGCCTGGACAAGGCGCTGGCCGAAATCGCCGGCCATGTCAAAGCCCTGCGCGATCAGGGGGCTACCAAAATTGTGATTGCGGGCCACAGCATGGGTGTCCCCGCCAGCATGGCCTTCGCGGCGCGCGGCGGCGACGTCGACGCGCTGGTGGGGCTGGCACCCGGCCACGCACCTGTGGGTTACTACACCCAGCCTTGGGGCAAGCCGGTGCACGACAGCATCAACGAAGCGCGCGCACTGGTGGCGTCCGGCAAGGGGGATTCGCGTGAACGTTTCAGCGACATCAACCAGGGCCGCCAGCAGACCGTGGTGACCACGGCCAAGGACTTCTTGTCCTGGTTCGATCCGACCTCGGATGCCGAGATGTCGGTGACCGCACCGCGCATCCCGGCCAAAGTCCCGGTCATGACGGTGATCGGTGAGAAAGACCCGCTGTTCCGGACCATCAAGGCCTATTACGTCGACAAGCTGCCAGCCAACCCGAAGAACAAGTTTCTGGAAGTCTCGGGCGGCCACCTCGACACACCGCGTGTGGCCAGCGACGAGATCATCGCCTGGATCAAGACCGCCGTCGCGCCCTGAACATCGCCGCCGCCGCCGCTGCGTGGCGCCGGCTTACCAGCCCCAGAGCAGCCGGCGCGCCACCCAGCCCTTGAGCCCGTCCTCCTGCTGGACCTTGACCCAGCGCTCACGCCGCTCCAGCGTGCGCAGCACATCGCCCTGCTCGGCCTTGCCGATCACGCGGCTGCCGGTGCTGGGGCCGCTGCGGAGGTTGGCCACGCGTGACTTGACCACATGGTGCGGCTTCTTGCCCACCAGCGGGCGGTGCACCCAGCCGCTGTCACCCTCGAAATCGCGCACCTTGAGCCAGGCTCCCTTGCGGCCGGTGACCTCCAGCGGGTAGCCGCGGTTCAGCGCCCACAAGGCATCGTGCTGCGTGCCCGCGCCTTCGCGCATGTTGACCACCGGCCGGTTCACGCTGACCATCTCACGCGCCTGCGCGGCCGGCACGGCAAGCATTGGCAACAGCAGCAGGGACAAGACGAGGGGCAGGTGTTTCAGGCGGGTCATGACGCTCCAGTTCAGCAGGGGTTCAACACAGGGGACACAGGGATAAAGGCGCATTGTTGGCGCCATGACCCCTGCTGTCAAAGCCGCGTATTTGACGCACCCCAGCGCATGGAATTGGCCGCGCCCGATTTGCATGCGGGGCCAGCCTGTGTTAGGCCGCTATCACTTCGATAGCTGCTGCCCCATATCCAGCGTGGCCTGGAGCACGATTTTGCTTAAATCTCCAGAGGCACCAGGCTCCGGCGCCATGACCTTGTCCGGCGTCATCGGCGTGCTGTACACACGCCGCCCGGTGGCATGGTAAATCGCGTTGCAGACCGCCGCCGCCACACCGACGATGCCGATCTCGCCCACGCCCTTGGCGCCCAGGCGGCTCACGATGCGGTCGTCCTCGTCGGCAAAAATCACCTCGATGTCGTGGATGTCGGCGTTCACCGCCACGTGGTATTCACTGAGGTTGTGGTTCATGAAGCGGCCCAGCGCATGGTCGCTGTGGGTTTCTTCATGCAGCGCCTGGCTGATGCCCCAGACCACCGCGCCGCTGACCTGGCTGCTGGCCGTCTTCAGGTTCATGATGCGGCCCGCCGCCACCGCGCTGACCACGCGTGTGACACGCACCGTGCCGAAGGTTTCATCGACCCGCACCTCGCAGAACACCGCCGAATGCGTCGCGCGGATGTACTTCTTCTGCTGGAGGATGTTGGGCAGCAGCAGGTATTTCTCCTCGATGCTGGCGTGGCCGGTGGCCGCCAGGATGTCGGTCAGCGCCAGCGCGGTGGCCGGCGTGGCAAGCAGCCGCATCTGGCCCTCCACAAATTCCACGTGTTCGAGTTTGGCTTTGGCAAACGGCGAGTCGTCCATGCTGCGCGCCAGCTTGAGCAGGCGCTTGCGGATTTTTTCGCAGGCACCGTCCACCGCCGAGCCGACGGTGGCCACATGCGAGGAGCCGCCCTCGATGGGCGCCACCGGCAGCCGCGAGTCGCCGAGCTGGAAGGTCACTTTCTCGAGCGGCAGGCCCAGCGCCGCCGCCGCGATCATGGCCATCACGGTGTAGGTGCCGGTGCCTATGTCGGTGGCGGCGCTGCTGACCTCGAGCCGGCCGTCGGCATGCAGCACCGCGCGGGCCCGCGCGAACATCTGCAGCGCGTCCCACTGGCCGGTGGCCATGCCCCAGCCGACAAACTCCGTGCCCTCCTTGCGCGCACGCGGCTGCGGGTCGCGCGCGCTCCAGCCGAAACGCGCCGCGCCCTGCTCGTAACAGGCGCGCAGCTCCTTGGTCGAATACGGCAGGTCCTTGGCCGCATCGCGCTCGGCATAGTTTTTCAGGCGCAGCGCCAGCGGGTCCATGCCGAGCTCATAGGACAGCTCGTCCATCGCGACCTCCAGCGCATGCACGCCGTGCGCCGCACCGGGCGCGCGCATGTCGATGGGGCTGTACTGGTCCAGCGCCACCAGCTGGTAGTCCAGCTTCACGTTGTCGCAGTGGTAGAGCTGGCCCGACCAGTTGACGACGACCTCGACGTAGTCTTCCAGGCGCGAGGTCTCGGCCACCGCCTCGTGCAGCACCGCCTTCAGCGTGCCGTCACGCTCCGCCGCCAGCTTGATGCGCTGCCAGGTCTCGGGCCGGTGGCCGAAGGTGAACATCTGCTGGCGCGTCAGCACCACCCGCACCGACCGCTCCAGCTGCAGCGCGCCCATGACCGCCAGGATCAGGTTGTACTGCGGCCGCAGGCCGGAGCCGAAAGCGCCGCCGACAAAGGGGTTTTTCACCGTGACCTTGTCCTTGGACAGGCCGAACACGTGCGAGACCATCCAGCGGCTGTTCTGCGAGCTTTGCGTCTTGTCGTAAATCGTCAGATGCCCGTCGTCCGCGCGCAGCACCGTGGTCACGTGCATCTCCATCGGGTTGTGGTGCTCCACGCCGCTGTAAAACTCCGACGCCACCTTGACCGGCGCCGCCTCGAAAGCCGCATCGGCATCACCGGTCGGCTTGGGCGGCGGCGAATACCCGGCCTTGAGCCGGCTCGGCGTGTGGCTGCGCCCCCGATGCGCCATCAGGTTGGTTTCGTGCGGCTCCTGCTCGTACACCACGCGCACCAGTGAGGCCGCATAACGCGCCGCCTCGAAGGTCCCGGCCAGCACCAGCGCCACCGGCTGGCCGCTGTACAAAATGCCCTCGCTGTGGAAAGGCTTGAAGGGCGAGCCGGCGGGCGCCGTCATGTCCTTGTAGAACAGGTCCAGCTTGCGCACCCTGGGTTTGTGCAGGTGCGACAGGATGTCCAGCACGCCCGGCACGGCGCGCGCCGCGTCCAGCTCCAGCGCGCTGATGCTGCCCCTGGCAATCGTGCTGCTGACCACCACGCCGTAAGCGAGGTCGGCCGCCGGCTGCTCGGCCGCATAACGCGCCTGGCCGGTGACCTTGGCGCGGCCGTCCACGCGCGATACCGGGTCGCCCAGGCCGACATGGCCGGTACCAGCCTCGGCCACGGGCTGGATGTCTGGGGTGGGCTTGTTCATAACGCGCCTTCGTCGAGGGCGCTGCCGCCGTTGTTGCTGACGGTGCCCTGCTGCGCCGTCTCGAGCGCGCGTATCACCGCGCGCCTGGCCATGGCCAGCTTGAATCCATTGCTGCCCAGGCCCAGGCCGTAAGCCCGGGCGTCGCGCAGCAGCACATGCGCTGCACGCTCGAAGGCCGCCGTGCCGGCGCGCTGGCCGACCAGCAGGGCCTCGGCCCCGGGCAGGCGCCAGGGTTTGTGCGCCACCCCGCCCAGCGCAATGCGTGCGTCACAGACCACACCGCCTTCGATGTCCAGCGCCGCCGCCACCGACACCAGCGCAAACGCATACGAGGCGCGGTCGCGCAGCTTGAGGTAGGCCGAACGCGCCACCAGCCGCGGCGCGGCCGGCAGCGTCAGGTGGGTGATCAGCTCGTCCGGCGCCAGCGTGGTGTCGATGTGCGGCGTGTCGCCGGGCAGGCGGTGAAAGTCGGCAAACGCGATCGCGCGCTCACCACGCGGCGACAACACATGCACCGTGGCATCCAGCGCCGCCAGCGCCACACACATGTCCGACGGGTGGGTGGCAATGCAGTGTTCACTCGCGCCCAGGATGGCATGCTGGCGCGCCAGCCCGCGCATCGCCGGGCAGCCGCTGCCGGGCTCGCGCTTGTTGCAGGGCGTGCCGGTGTCGTAGAAGTAATAACAACGCGTGCGCTGCAGCAGGTTGCCGCCGTTGCTGGCCATGTTGCGGATCTGCGGCGACGCGCCCGCGAGGATGGCCGCCGACAGCAGCGGAAAACGCGCCTGCACCTCCGGGTGGTAAGCGGTGTCGGCATTGCGCGCCAGCGCGCCCAGCCACAGCCCGCCGTCGGGCAAGACGCGGATCGCGTCCAGCGGCAGGCGGTTGATGTCCACCAGCCGCGCCGGTCGCGTGATGTTTTCCTTCATCAGGTCCAGCAGGTTGGTGCCGCCGGCGATGAACTTGCCCGTGCCCTGGTCCTGCGCCTGCTGGCCGCCGGCGCCGGCATAGGGGCCAAGCTGCTGCAGCGCCGCGTCAACCGCCGTGGCGGTGTGGAAGTCGAAGGCGTTCATGCGGGAACCGTCCCGACCACGACCGGACCGGTGGCTGCGCGCGTGGGGCCTGACGGCGCCTGGCCCAGCGCCACCTCACACACCGCCTGGACGATCTGCGGGTAGGCGCCGCAGCGGCAGATGTTGCCGCTCATGAGTTCACGCACCTGATCGGGCGTTTTGGCCTGGCCTTCGTTGATCAGGCCCACGGCCGAACACAGCTGCCCCGGCGTGCAGTAGCCGCACTGGAAAGCGTCGTGGGTCATGAAGGCGCGCTGCAGCGGGTGCAGGGTGTCGGGCGCGCCCGCTACGCCGCGTGTGGCCAGGCCTTCCACGGTGGTGATGGCGCAACCGTCGCGCATCACCGCCAGCGTCAGGCAGGCATTGATGCGTTTGCCGTCGACCAGCACCGTGCAGGCGCCGCACTGGCCGTGGTCGCAGCCCTTCTTGGTGCCGGTCAGGTCCAGCTGCTCGCGCAGCAGGTCCAGCAGGCTGACCCAGGCCTCGACCTGCAGGGTGTGCGCCTCGCCGTTGACAGTGAGCGTGATGGCGTGCAGCGAAGGCACCATGGGCGCCGGGGGTGTCAGGGTGTCGGCCATGGGTGGCGCCTTGAAACAAACCGGGCCCCATGGCCGCAGCCGGCGCGCTGCAGCATCGCTATCTGTTTGATAGCGGCTTGCGCCCGCCAGGCATGGGCTGGAGCCCGATTTGATGGTTAAAAGAGGGCCAGGCTCAATGCCCGGAACCGGCGCCGCCGCGGCGCGATTGCGACTGGTTGCTGCTGCCGACCTGGGATTCGCGGTCGCTGCGGCTTTGCGGCGTGCGCTGGCCCTCGTTTTTCTGGGTGGGGGCCTGTTCGCCGACCTTGTTGTGGTCGTTGGCGACCTTGCCGGTTTGCGGTGCGGGGTGATCGCGGAAATTGCTGCTTTTCATGATGTGCTCCGGTTGGAAAGAGGGGATGTGTGATTTCCATTCTTTCCCCCGCGAACAGCGCGCTTGTCAGACAGCGCCGCGTGCGCAGGCACGACAAGACGCTAGCCGCAGCGCTATCGATTCAATAGCTGCTGGCCCATGCCGGACATGGGTTGGAGGCCGATTTGTCCTGTAACTCAGCCGATGGGCCGGATTCCGATCAGTGCGCCGTGCGCCCAGAAGGCAAACAGCGCCCAGCCCGCCACACCCACCACCACCGTGGCCAGCGTGCCGGCCGTGGTGCCGGCGGCATACACCGTGCCCGCCGCCCGGTCGCGCGCCCGCGCCGCGCGAAAGCTCAGCGCCGCCCAGACCAGGAAGGCGCCGAACAGGATCACATGCGCCAGGTTGCCGTTGGCCAGCAGGTGCGCCAGCGCCCAGACCTTGACCGACAGCACCATGGGGTGGTGCAGCCGCGCCTTGATCGCGTTGCGCGGCACATAGGTGGCCGCCAGCAGCACGAAGGCAATCAGCGTCAGCAGGGCCGCCAGGTGGCGCATGCCGCGCGGCGGCATCCACAGCTGCACCGGCTGCTGCCGCGCCAGGCTGAAGCCCCAGACGATCAGCACAAAACCGATGATGGACAGCAGCGCATACACCGCCTTCCACGGCAGCTCACCGACGCGCGCAATGGTGGCGCTGCGCCAGCCGTCGGCCACGATACGGACCGAATGCACCCCCAGAAAAACCAGCAGCCCGAGCAGCAGAATCAGCATGGCGCATCCTCTCGATGTAATTAAGCGCAATTATGAGCGTGACATGGCTCACCAGATCCGATACCTCCGATGCTAGCAAATTCATAGCTGCCAGCCCATACCGGACATGGGCTGAGGGCCGATTTGATGCACAAAACCGGGCCCTGCCAACGGCCTGCAGCGCAGCGGCAACAAACGCCGGCGACAGGCCGCGATGCACTGCGCGCGTTTTTCATCACGCCCCTTGTGTATGCTTGGGGCCTCCCTGCCGAGTTTGTGACACCCGATGCGCCTGCGAATTTACCTGGTCGAAGACAGCCCCGTCATCCGCGACGCCCTCTCCGAATCGCTGGAAGAGCTGGTCGGCGCCCGCATGGTGGGCTGGGCCAGCAACCAGGACGACGCCATCGACTGGCTGGCCGAAAACCCCAACGGCTGGGATCTGGCCGTGGTCGACCTGTTCCTGCTGCAGGGCAGCGGCCTGAACGTCGTCAAAAGCTGCGCCAACCGCGAGCTGCGCCAGAAGATCGTCGTCCTGACCGGCTACGCCACCCCCCAGATGCGCCAGCGCTGCCTGGCCGCCGGCGCCGACGCCGTCTTCGACAAAGCCACAGAGATCGACGAGTTCACCACCTACGCAATCAACGAGGTGGAGCGGGTGGCGGGGGAAACGCGGTATTGATTCAGGCCGATTGGGCCGCCTGAAGACCGCCTTCCCTGTCATCCCGGGCTGCTTACCCAAACAATGAGGCAGGGAGAGCCGATGGACCCGGACTTCATGAAGCGCGACAAGGCCGATCGGCCTTTCGGCCCAGCGCCAGAGCGACCCTTGACGCACTGGATAGCGACCGTGCTGGTCCTGCTTGCGCTGGTGTACGCGGGCAACCGGGTCTGGGAGTCCTCAAGCGATCGCGCATCTCCGCCGAAACCCCGGCATGAAACGTCGGCAACCAGCCAGCCCTTACCGCCACCACAGACATCGGCACCACCTCCGTCAGCAGCGCCCGCCCCACCAGCACCGGGCACCCGCATCGTCAGCAAATGCGTGGTCAACGGCAAAACGCTGTACAGCGACAACGCCTGCCCGCAAGGCACAGCCGGCACGCAAGTCGTCACCAAAGCAGACCACAACTTGATGGCAGGCTTGACGCCTGCGCAGATGGCTGCGGCAGATCGTGTACAGCCAGCCGCGCCATCAATATCGGCCGTTGACCCAACCGGAGGCTCGGCATCGAGCAACGCCAATGAATGCAAGGCACTTGATGAACACATCAAGTATCTAGATGCAATGGCTCGTCAGCCGCACAGTGGGCAAATGCAAGACTGGATCAAGGACCAACGAAAGAAGGATCGCGATCGTCAGTTTGCACTTCGCTGCTAGATATGCCTGAAATAGTATTGCTTGGGTCGGTCCATGCGGAGAGCGGCAGATGCAACGCCAGTGAGCTAGCTCGCATTCTTAAGCTCATCCAGCCGGATGTTCTGTTTCAAGAAATTCCGTACCGCAAATTCTTGGAAAAGAACGACTCATTCCATCGCAGCATATTGGAAGTCAAAGCAATTTATGAGTACCTGAAAAACCACTCAGTTCTTCAGATTCCAGTTGATACCGTTGATCAGTCGTCTTTCGAGCAGACAAAGTTAGATCGGGTAATTCGCGAAGTGTTGCGCACCGGCCCGGAACTTGGAGCGGTGCTGGACCAGCAGAACTATCTTGCACACAACAAAGGGTTTGAATATCTCAACAGTCGACTGAGCGCTCGCATGCTTCAGCAGAGTGAATTGGAAACTGGGTTGGGATAAGTAAGTTGGAATTGTTCATCTCAGATCCACTGTGATGCCGCACCCAGGTAAAGCCCTGGGTCACAACGCCACAGCGCATAGATAACCTGTGCATTTTGGACTGCGAGCAGCGAATGAATAAATTACTCGAGGCCCTTCCCGAATGGGGTGAGATGCCGAAACGGCCGGGCCTGTATCTGTCGCTTTCACACGGGAGAAATTTTCCACAACAAGCAATGAAAGGCAGAGGGTTCCCGGGCCCCAAGCTAGGGCCTCTTCTATACGTGAAAACTCACTACGCTCAGCAAGTCACCTTGCGCTTTCAAAACCGTCGCGATGCGCGACGCTTCTTTCCGGATACGACAATCCCAATCAACTCGCTTGAGGTAATCGAAGGAACGCTCGTGTATGACAAAAAGTGCTACGGCGACTGGGACATCTGCTACATCGCGCCGGAGTTTTGCCTCAAAGAACCGAATCGTTAAATTTCAGCTAGGCCAACGCTTCGAAGGTATTCGTACGTAGGGTCATAAAAGTGAGCACTCCGCGTCACGTCTTCTGGGTCTCCCTCTGGAACAACTATGACGAGCCCTTGCCTCGCTCTTGTCAGTAGAACTCTATAAGCATTCTTCAAATAGCTTTGCCGTTCAGATTTGCGAATGTTTTGCCAACGATTACCGACGAAAGAAAATTGGCCCCACCCGGCCTCAGAGTATCTGAAATCGCCATCCCAAACTACGCAACCCCAATGAACCTCAAGCCCCTGCACGTGAAACTCGGTTGCAACATCCTCAAGATAAAAAGAAGAGCGGACATCATCTTTACCGTTGAGGAACCAGTGGATGGGGTCAATTTGGTAACGAACATCAATAGCGTGTGGCTTGAGTCGCTGCGCCTGAGACGAAACCATAATCCCATATCGTTCGGTGCCCCTAGCCTGACTTCGTAGCCATTGCTTGGCCCGAGCTGGGCTACGTGTGAGAACTATCGGGTAGCGCGCATAAAAACTCTCTAAAAGAGTCGCTGCTTTTTCTTCCTCTAAATCCAAAAGCTCTTTTACAAAGTCCGACACCGTTTCCGCCTTGAAAGACCGCATCGAAGTCGAAAGATGGAGCCCCTCGTCAAACGAGACGCGATTGGCGTGCGTTAAAGCAGTCAAAACATCCTGCGCAAAATATTCGCCTTCTTCCAGCTGTGGCGATATACAAACTCTCCAGTGCGGAAACGAATTACTTATTGCTTCAATCCACTCCCTAATTCCCGCTTCGCCTGTATTTATTTCTTGTCCACCGCCCACCAGACAAACAACAACGGCCCAGTCCGGATGGCGATCAAGGCAGGAAATTAGAAATTCAGGTTCCGACTGACTAAAGTCAGGTCGTCCTTTCTTTCGCGCCATGAATGACACAGTTTGCTCCTTATTCCAGGCGCGCTGTGCTTCATCGAAGATTGCGACATGTTCTCGTGGCGGACCGACATCAAGCAAACACTCATCACGAAAATGATGGACGTTTTGTATGAAGGTTTCAATGGGCCGTCTAGCATCACCCTTTTTGGTTTTCTTCCCGATCTCTAAATCACGCCGAACCTTATCTCTCGTCAGTGCCTCGCGAAGTATCGCCACTAGGGGGCCATTGCCAGATAAATACACCGCATGTAGTTCGCTGCTCTCATCTCTATCTTTGGCTGCAATATCTAGACCGACCAAGGTTTTGCCAGCACCAGGAACCCCGGTTACAAAGCAAATAACCTTGCTCGATTCTTCGCGTGCCTGACGGATGACAGCGGCGATAGTCTTCGACGTCTGCGTCAAATTAGTTCGATCGGCACCACTCTGAGACAACTCCATCACGGAGTGCTCGCTATAGAGCGCCGCTGCCGCCTCAATGATGGTTGGTGTGGGTCGATACCGTCCGTGTTCCCAGTCTGCGGCGACTAAAGCTACGCCCTGACAGTGCGCTAGTACCTCTTCAATCCCCAAAATCAAGCAATCTGGTGACAAGCAAATCGGCAGCAATACACCGTCTGCATGCTTCGTAGACTGAAGGGCTGTTAGAACTGCTTTCGCTTTGGTGGCTATGAGAATTGGAGCGATGGCGATCGCGTGACTCGTCTCATGAAAATTCTTAAGGTCAAGCGCATAGTCCCAGACCTGATCAATCGCAGCAGTGTTAAAGACCGCGGTACCTACTTTAAATTCAACAACAAAAAGAACGTGGTCAATTAACAGAACTACATCAATGCGGCGGCCGATACGCGGCACAACGTATTCAAAGTAGAGCCGCCCGCGGCCCACATAAGCTCCTAGCGAATCCCTCAATAAGGCGATTTGAGAAAGCCAAGCATCTCGCTGAGTGGCCTCCAAGGCCATGCCACCCTTGGTAAGTATTCCAAGAATTTCCTCTGCTGAACGCCGATAAAAGACCTCGATTGAATCTGAATAAAAGGCGCGGTCGGTCATATTTCTAGTTCTCCAATCACAGGCTAGATTCATTTCAAGTGCATGTCCCGTCATGTCACAGCGAACACATCAACTCAAGCTGCATGTCGAGCAATAAACGCTGGTACCCCGGGCTTTGCGCAACGTTGCAAGCCCATCAGCACCGCGTGATCAGTTCTTGCGAAACGGTGTCGAGTACGCAGATCATGCTGAATCTGCCCCAATAAAGAAGCCGCCATCTCTGCATCAGCCATCGCTCTGTGCGCACGGCCGGCTTTGGGCAAGCGGTGGTAGTCCACCAGCACGCCCAGCTTGTGGCTAGGTGCTTGCGGATACAGCCTTCTGGCGACCAGCATGGTGCAGGCAAAAGGTTGGCTGGCTTCATGGCCTGCGCGGGTCAGCTCGGCCTGCCAGAAGCGGCGGTCAAACGAGGCGTTGTGGGCCACCATGGGCACGCTACCCACAAAGCGACTGGCATCTGCCATCACTCGCTCTGCGGGCGGCGCAGTGGCCACCATGGCGTTGGTTATGCCGGTCAGGGCTTCGATGAACGACGGGATGTATCGGCCCGCATTCATAAGGCTTTGAAAGCGGTCCACCACTTGGTCGCCCTCCATCATCACTATGGCCACTTCGGTGGCTCTATCCCCCATTGCGGGCGACAGGCCAGTGGTTTCAAAGTCGATGACGGCGATGCGGGTCATGCTTGTGACGGGTCCGCATTGAGCCGTTCAAAACCGGAAGCTCAAACGTCGATATTCGCAGCCCGCAGCGCATTCGTCTCAATAAACTCACGGCGCGGCTCGACGTCGTCACCCATCAGCATGGTGAACACGTGATCGGCTTCGATCGCGTCGTCGATCTGTACGCGCAGCAGGCGGCGCACGGTCGGGTCCATCGTCGTTTCCCACAGCTGGGCCGGGTTCATCTCGCCCAGACCCTTGTAGCGCTGGCGTGCGGTCGCGCCTTCGGCCTGCACGATCAGCCAGGCCATGGCATCGCGGAAGGTCTCGACTTTTTCTTCCTTCTGGCGCTCGCCTTCGCCGCGGGTGACCTTGGCGCCCTCGCTCATCAGGCCCTTGAAGGTGACTGCGGCTTCGACCAGCGCGGCGTAGTCGGCGCCATGCACGAAGTCCTGGGTCAGCACGCTGCTCTTGACGTTGCCGTGGTGGCGGCGGCTGATGCGCAGAATCGGTTTGTCGTTGCGGGCGTCGAACTCGCCGGCCACTTCAGCGGTGGGCAACTGGGCCTGCAGCGCGGCGGCTGAGCGCTCGGCGTCTTCCACGGTGTCCAGGTTCAGCGCCACGCCGTCGGCAATCGCTTTGAGCGCTTCGGCGTCCATGTAGCCGCGCAGGCGCGCAATCACGGACTCGGCCAGCTGGTGCTTGCGGGCCAGCTCGGCCAGCGTGTCGCCGGTCAGCAGCGTGCCCTTGCCATTGGCCGGGTCGGCGCCAGTTTGCACCGAAGCGTCTTTCAGCGCGATCTTCAGCAAAAAGCTGTCGAGGGCGGCGCTGTCCTTGAGGTACTGCTCTTCCTTGCCGGACTTGACCTTGTACAGCGGCGGCTGCGCAATGTAGATGTGGCCGCGTTCGACCAGCTCAGGCATCTGGCGGTAGAAGAAGGTCAGCAGCAGCGTGCGGATGTGCGCGCCGTCAACGTCGGCATCGGTCATGATGATGATGCGGTGGTAACGCAGCTTGGCGACGTTGAAGTCGTCGTTGCCGGTGGTGCCGCCGGCCTTGCCGATACCGGTGCCCAGGGCGGTGATCAGCGTCAGGATCTCGTTGCTGGTGAGCAGCTTTTCATAACGCGCTTTTTCGACGTTCAGGATCTTGCCGCGCAGCGGCAGGATCGCCTGGAACTTGCGATCGCGGCCCTGCTTGGCGGAGCCTCCGGCGGAGTCACCCTCGACGATGTAGATTTCGCACAGCGCGGGGTCTTTCTCCTGGCAGTCGGCCAGCTTGCCGGGCAGGCCCATGCCGTCGAGCACACCCTTGCGGCGCGTCATGTCGCGCGCCTTGCGGGCGGCCTCACGCGCACGTGCGGCTTCGATGATCTTGCCGACGATGATCTTGGCATCGTTGGGCCGCTCCTGCAGGTAGTCGGCCAGCAGCTTGCTCACGATGTCTTCGACCGGGCCACGCACCTCGGAGCTGACCAGCTTGTCCTTGGTCTGACTCGAGAACTTGGGCTCGGGCACCTTGACCGACAGCACGCAGGTCAGGCCTTCACGCATGTCGTCGCCGGTGACCTCGACCTTGGCTTTTTTGGCCAGCTCGGTTTCCTCGATGTACTTGTTGATCACACGCGTCATCGCGGCGCGCAGGCCGGTCAGGTGGGTGCCACCGTCACGCTGCGGGATGTTGTTGGTGAAACACAGCACCTGCTCGTTGTAGCCGCTGTTCCACTGCATTGCCACCTCGACTCCGATGTTGGTGTTCTGGTCGCTCTGGCGGTCGCCCATGGCGTGGAACACATTGGGGTGCAGGACGGTCTTGCCCTTGTTGATGAAGTTGACAAAACCGGTCACGCCGCCGGCGCCGGCAAAGTCGTCTTCCTTGCCGCTGCGCTCGTCCTTCAGGCGGATCTTCACGCCGTTGTTCAGAAAGCTCAGCTCGCGCAGACGCTTGCTCAGGATCTCGTAATGGAAGTCGTTGTTCTGCTGGAAGATGTCGGTGTCGGGCAGGAAGTGGACTTCGGTACCGCGCTTGTCGGTGTCACCCATGATCTGCATCGGCGAGACATCGACGCCGCCGACCTGTTCGATGATGCGGTTCTGCACAAAACCCTTGGAGAACTCCATCACATGGACCTTGCCTTCGCGGCGTATGGTCAGGCGCAGCATCTTGGACAGCGCATTCACGCAGCTCACGCCCACGCCGTGCAGGCCACCCGAGACCTTGTAGCTGTTCTGGTTGAACTTGCCGCCGGCATGCAACTCGGTCAGCGCGATTTCGGCCGCCGAACGCTTGGGCTCATGCTTGTCGTCCATCTTGATGCCGGTCGGGATGCCGCGGCCGTTGTCCACCACGCTGATGGAGTTGTCCAGGTGGATGGTGACCATGATGTCGTCGCAATGGCCGGCCAGCGATTCGTCGATGGAGTTGTCGACCACCTCGAACACCAGGTGGTGCAAGCCGGTGCCGTCGGAGGTGTCGCCGATGTACATGCCAGGACGCTTGCGCACGGCCTCCAGGCCTTCCAGGATCTGGATCGAGCCCTCGCCATAACCTTCGGACGCGCCGGCCTGGTTGGAGTCGATTTTGGGCTGGAAATTGGAGCTTCCCTCAACGCCTTCACCGGAATGAACACCCTCGTTGGCACGGCCTGCTTCGTCTGGAGCGGCGCCGTTGGCTTTGTTTTCTTCGGTCATAACTAACTTTTACCTTCGGTGAAACTACGTTTTCACAATCTCTTGAATGACCAAACCCGCTTTCACAAGCGGGTTCTGCCTTGACTTGTCATCCCGGACCTGCTCCGGGATCCATGCGACATCAACCATTCGGGCTCGCGTTGCATGGATGGCGGGACAAGCCCGCAATGACACCTACTTCACTAAATCCGCATCGGCATCACGACGTATTTGAAGGCGGCGTTGTCCGGAATGGTCAGCAGCGCGGAGCTGTTGGAATCGGCCAGTTCGATCTTCACCATGTCCTGGTCCATGTTGGCCAGCGCGTCGATCAGGTAGGTCACGTTGAAGCCGATTTCGATGGCGTCACCGCCGTAATCGATGTCGAGCTCGTCGACCGCTTCTTCCTGCTCGGCGTTGTTGGAGGCCACACGCAGGGTGCCGGGCTCGATGTTCAGGCGCACGCCCTTGAACTTCTCGCTGGTCAGGATGGCGGTGCGCTGCAGGCTGGCCAGCAGCGGCACGCGGCCCAGGGTGATGATGTTTTTGTGGTTCTTGGGGATCACGCGGTTGTAGTCGGGGAACTTGCCCTCGACCAGCTTGGTGACGAACTCCATGCCTTCGAAGCTGAACTTGGCCTGGTTGCCGGCAAACTGCATCTCGATCGCGCCTTCCTTGTCGCTGAGCAGGCGCTGCATCTCGAGCACCGTCTTGCGCGGCAGGATCACTTCCTGGCGCGGCACTTCGACGTCCAGTGTGGCCGATGAAAACGCCAGGCGGTGGCCATCGGTGGCCACCAGGCTCAGCTGTTTGCCTTCGGCGACGAACAGGATGCCGTTGAGGTAGTAGCGGATGTCATGCACGGCCATGGCGAACGAGACCTGGTTCAGCAGCTCCTTGAGCACCTTTTGCGGCACCGAAAAGCTCGGGCCGAAATTGGCGGCTTCCTGCACCAGCGGAAAGTCTTCGGCCGGCAGGGTCTGCAGCGTGAAACGGCTCTTGCCACCCTTGAGGATCAGCTTGTTTTGCGCCGACTCCAGCGACACGGTCTGGTCGCTGGGCATGGAACGCAGGATGTCGATCAGCTTGCGTGCGCCGACCGTGGTCGTGAAGTTGCCGCTGTCGCCGTCAAGCTCGGCGGTGGTGCGGATCTGGATCTCGAGGTCGGACGTCGTGAGCTGCAACTGCGCGCCGGTCTTGCGGATCAGCACATTGGCCAGGATGGGCAGGGTATGCCTGCGCTCCACGATGCCTGCGACTGACTGCAACACGGACAAAACTTTATCCTGGGTGGCTTTGAGAACAATCACTGTCTTAACCTCTTATTTCTTTAATTCAAATTAGTAGTAGTAGATAAGGGCAGCACGTTTCTGTGGACATCCCTATTTTCTTCTTTTTGATCAACTACTT
>JBEIOV010000027.1:0-30949 GCA_040377375.1 Hylemonella sp. | reverse complement strand
CGGCCCTGGCGGCGGCCGGCCTGGGTTCGTTTTTTGCCGGCTCCGTGGGCACGCTGATCCTGGCGGCCTTTGCGCCGCCGCTGACCGAACTGGCCTTCAAGTTCGGCCCGGCGGAATATTTCTCGCTCATGGTGCTGGGTCTGATTGGCGCGGTGGTGCTGGCCTCGGGCTCGCTGCTCAAGGCGGTTGCCATGATCGTGCTGGGCCTGCTGCTGGGCCTGATCGGCACCGACGTGAATTCGGGCGTGGCGCGTTTCAGCTTCGACATCCCCGAGCTGACCGATGGCATCGGTTTCGTGACCATTGCCATGGGCGTGTTCGGCTACGGCGAAATCATCAGCAACCTGTCCGTCCATGAGGATGAACGCGAGGTCTTCACCTCCGAGGTCAAGGGCCTGTTCCCGACCAAGGAAGACTTCAAGAACATGCTGCCGGCCGTGCTGCGTGGCACCACCCTGGGTTCCATGCTGGGCATCCTGCCGGGCGGCGGCGCCCTGCTGGCGGCCTTTGCGGCGTATGCGCTGGAGAAGAAGATCAAGATGAAGCCGGGTGAGGTTCCGTTCGGCAAGGGAAATATCCGCGGTGTGGCCGGTCCCGAGTCGGCCAACAACGCCGGCGCGCAAACCTCGTTCATCCCGCTGCTCACGCTGGGCATTCCGCCCAATGCCGTGATGGCGCTGATGGTGGGCGCCATGACCATCCACAACATCCAGCCCGGCCCGCAGGTGATGACCAGCAACCCCGAGCTGTTCTGGGGCCTGATTGCCTCCATGTGGATCGGCAACGCGATGCTGATCATTTTGAACCTGCCGCTCATCGGCATGTGGATCAAGCTGCTGACCGTGCCTTACCGCTACCTGTTCCCGTCGATCGTGCTGTTCTGCGCGATTGGCGTTTACTCCACCAACAACAACACCTTCGACATCTGGATGGTGGCCATCTTCGGTTTCATCGGCTACATGTTCGTCAAGCTCGGCGCCGAGCCGGCCCCGCTGCTG
Organism: Hylemonella sp.; assembly: GCA_040377375.1. Taxonomy (GTDB): domain Bacteria; phylum Pseudomonadota; class Gammaproteobacteria; order Burkholderiales; family Burkholderiaceae_C; genus JBEIOV01. The sequence goes on along the minus strand of JBEIOV010000027.1, from coordinate 29,951 downwards.
CTGGGCTTCATCCTGGGGCCGATGATGGAGGAAAACCTGCGCCGCGCCCTGCTGCTGTCGCGCGGCGAGTGGAGCGTGTTTGTCACCCGTCCGCTGTCGGCCGGCCTGCTCGGGGCGGCCTTGCTGATGGTGATCATCGTGCTGCTGCCGGCGGTGAAAAACAAGCGTGAAGAGGCTTTCGTGGAGGACTGATCACCCATCGTGGCGCGCACGCTGAAACGGCACCTGCGGGTGCCGTTTTTCATGGAGGAGGCACCTGGTTTGCAACTTGCTTGAGTCACAATGGTGGCGAAAGGACATCATGCAACTGACACATCATCCGCAGCAGCATCCCCTCCGGGCCACGCTGCACAATGAAATCCATGCCCGGCCGCCCGAGGCGATGAGCGCGCCGCTGGCGATATCGCATGTGGTGATGGTGTGCGATGCCGCGCAGCGCGATGCCAGCCGCGCGCACGTGGCGGTTTTGCTGCGCGACCATCATCTGCCCTTGCCGGACGCCAGTTCCACCCACTTGCGCATGGAAGTCGGGCCGTTTCGCCTGCGCTGGGAGTTGCATACCGAATTCGTGTCCTGGACCTTTGTCCGTGTGCTTCCCGCGGACAGCCATGCCGAGCGCGAACCCGATCTGGCGATTGACGTGGTGCCGCAGGACTGGTTTGCCGCCCTGCCAGGGCAGTGCCTGGCCAGCCTGCACCTGTGGGTGTTGCCCAAGAGCACGTCGGGCGTCAGCCCGCTCGTCAAGCAGGTGCTGCATGAGGACACCCTGATCGCCTCCTCCGTGGCGGACGGCAGCGGCGAGGTCTACACCGACTTTGCCATCCATGCCGATGGTTTCTCCCGCATGCTGCTGTTTGTCGGTGGCATGAGCGCCGCCTCGGGGGGCGGCGCGGCACAGGCCGTGGCCAGCGCGGGGGCTGGCATGACCCCGCGCCGGCTTGGCCGGCTGGTCCAGCGGCTGCTGGAGATCGAGACCTATCGCATGGCCGCCTTGCTGGGGCTGCCGGCCGCGCGCGAGGCTTCCGCCGTGCTGGCCTATGCCGAGCGTGAACTGGCCGAGCTCGCCGAGTCCATCCGCAGTGCCACCCGCAATGACGAGCCCTTGCTGCTGGATCGCCTGACCAAGCTGGCGGGCCAGGTGGAGAGCCAGCACGCCGCCACCCACTCGCGCTTTTCCGCCAGCGCGGCCTATTTCGAGCTGGTGGACAAGCGCATCAACGACATCACCGAGACCCGGCTCACCGGCATGCAGACCATCCGCGAGTTCATGGACCGGCGCCTGACGCCGGCGCGCAGCACCTGCGAATGGGCCACGCGCCGGCAGGATGCGCTGTCGCAGCGCGTGTCGCGCATCAGCAACCTGCTGCGCACCCGGGTGGAGATCGAGCAGCAGCAAAGCAGCCAGGCCCTGCTGGCCACCATGAACCAGCGGCAGGACTTGCAGTTGAAACTGCAGTCCACGGTGGAGGGGCTGTCGGTCGCCGCCATCACGTATTACATCGTGGGGCTGGTGAGCTATCTGGCCAAGGGCGTGCAGAAACTGGGCTGGCCCTGGAGCGCGGAGAGCACGGCCGCCGCGGCCATACCGCTGGTGGCCTTGGCCGTCTGGTGGTCATTGCGCAAATTGCACCGGAAAATCGTGGGGCAACAAAATCATGCGGATTAAGAACATTCCCCCCCTGGATTGACAAGCGACATGAACTTCAACTACACCAACCCCTACACCTCCACCCGCATTCCGGTTTTTGCGCGCAATGTGGTGTCCACCTCGCACCCGCTGGCCGCGCAGGCCGGGCTGCGCATGCTGTGGAAGGGCGGCAATGCGGTGGACGCGGCCGTGGCCGCGGCGGCGGCCATGACCATCGTTGAGCCGGTGAGCAACGGGCTGGGCAGCGATGCGTTCTGCATTCTGTGGGATGGCAAGGCGTTGCACGGCCTCAACGCCTCGGGGCGCGCGCCGCAGAGCTGGACGCCCGAGTATTTCAAGCGCAAATACGGCGCCGAAGCCGCCACGCCGCCGAAGCGCGGTTTTGATGCTGTCACCGTGCCCGGCGCCGTGAGCAGCTGGGTGCAGTTGAGCGAGCGCTTCGGCAAGCTGCCCTTTTCCGACCTGATGGAGCCCGCGATTGAAATCGCCGAGCGCGGTTATCTGCTGCCGCCCGTGGTGCAGCAGAAGTGGGCCGCCGCCACCGAGGAGCTCAAATCCCTGCCCGGTTTTGCGCAATCATTTTTGCCCAGGGGCCGCGCGCCCGCGGTCGGCGAGCTGTTCCAGTTCAAGGCCGCGGCCCGGGCCCTGCGCGCGATCGGCGCGACCAAGGGAGACGCCTTCTATGGCGGCGAGATCGCGCAGGCCATTGAAAAGTTTTCCGCGGCCAACAACGGCAGCCTCACGGCGCGCGATTTCGCGACCTACCAGCCGGAGTGGGTCAAGCCCATCGGCAAGAACTACCGGGGTTATACGCTGCACGAAATCCCGCCCAACGGCCAGGGTATTTCGGCCCTGATCGCCCTGGGCATTCTGGACAAGTTCGATCTGGCGGGCATGGCGGTGGACGGCGTCGATTCGCAGCATCTGCAGATCGAGGCCATGAAGCTGGCCTTTGCCGATATCTACAAATACGTGGCCGAGCCATCGTCGATGGCGGTGACCGTCGATCAAATGCTCGATGACGCCTACCTGAGTTCCCGTGCCAAACTCATCGATATGAAAAAAGCCCAGGATTTTGGCGCCGGCAACCCGGTCAAGGGCGGCACCATCTACCTCACCGCGGCCGACGAGAACGGCATGATGGTCAGCTTCATCCAGAGCAACTACATGGGCTTTGGCTCGGGCTGTGTCGAGCCGAGCTTTGGCGTGAGCCTGCAAAACCGGGGACACGCCTTCAGCCTCGACGCCAAGGGCCACAACCCGGCCAACTTGGTGGCGCCGGGCAAGCGGCCGTTCCATACCATCATTCCGGCTTTCCTCACCCGTGACGGCCAGCCCGTGATGAGCTACGGCGTGATGGGCGCCAACATGCAGCCCCAGGGCCACATGCAGACGCTGGTGCGCATGCTCGACTACGGCCAGAACCCGCAGGCGGCGTGCGATGCGCCGCGCTGGCGATTCAACGCCGGGCTGGAGATCAACGTCGAGGCGGCGATGAACCCGGCCACCGTGCAAGGTCTGGCCCAGCGCGGTCACCGCATGGACGTGATCAACGACTCCTACCAGGACTTTGGCGCGGGCCAGTTCATCTGGCGCGCCGGCGATCCCAAGGTCGAGGGTTATGTGGCGGCCAGCGATGCCCGCCGCGACGGGCTGGCCGCTGGTTTCTGATTTTTGACAGATGGGGTCTCGTTCTGGCTACGGTTGATAAAAAAAAGCGCACGCTCGGTCTGCTGCTGGCCATCATTGGCGCCATCGCCTTCAGCGGCAAGGCCATCATCGTCAAGCTCGCCTATCGCTACGGCGTCGACGCGGTCACGCTCATCATGTACCGCATGCTGTTTGCGCTGCCGATCTTCGCGCTGATGGCCTGGTGGGCCAGCCGCGGCAAGGCGCCGCTCACGCGCCGGGACTGGCTGGGTGTGCTGTGGCTGGGCTTGACGGGCTACTACCTGGCCAGTTTTCTGGATTTTGTGGGGCTGCAGTACGTCACGGCCTCGCTGGAGCGGCTCATCCTGTACCTCAACCCGACCCTGGTGCTGCTGCTGGGCCTGCTGCTCTACAAGCGGCCGGTGGCGCGGATGCAGGCGCTGGGCATGGCCATCAGCTACGCCGGCGTGCTGCTGGTGTTTGGCCATGAGGTCCAGCTCGACGGCGGCAATGCCGCTCTGGGCGCGGTGCTGGTCTTCCTGAGCGCGGTGAGCTACGCGGTGTACCTGAGCTACAGCGGCGAGCTGGTGCAGCGGCTGGGCTCGCTGCGGCTGGTGGGGCTGGCCACGTCCGTGGCATGCCTGCTGTGCCTGCTGCAGTTCGTGCTGCTGCGCCCCTTGAGCGCGGCCAGCGTGGCGCCGCAGGTGATCTGGCTGTCGCTGCTCAACGCCACCGTGTGCACAGCGGTGCCGGTGCTGCTGGTGATGATGGCGATCGAGCGCATCGGCGCCAGCGCCGCGGCCCAGACCGGCATGGTGGGGCCGATGTCCACCATCCTCATGGGCGTGCTGCTTCTGGGCGAACCCTTTAGTGCCTGGGTGGCGGCCGGCACGCTGCTGGTGATTGCCGGGATTTTTGTCTTCAGCCGAACCCCCCAGGCGGGCGCGCTGTGAATCGCGTCTGGCGGTGGCCGGGATTCTCCACGTATCATCGCCGCCATGGTTTGAATTTTTAACAGGACATCGTCATGGATTTGGGTATTGCAGGCAAGTGGGCGTTGGTGTGCGGCGCCAGCAAGGGGCTGGGTTTTGGCTGCGCGCAGGCGCTGGTGCGCGAAGGCGTCAATGTGCTGATCGTGGCGCGCGGCGCCGAGGCGTTGCAGGCGGCGGCCAGCACCTTGCAGGCCGACCCGGCGCGTCCGAAAGGGGCCGAGGTCAAGCAGGTGGCGGCCGACATCACGACGGCGGAAGGCCGCGCCGCGGTGTTTGCGCTGCGCCGCGACTTCGACATCGTGGTCACCAACGCCGGCGGTCCGCCGCCCGGCGACTTTCGCAACTGGGACCGTGAGACCTGGATCAAGGCGGTGGACGCCAACATGCTCACCCCCATCGAGCTCATCAAGGCCACGGTGGACGGCATGGCCGCGCGCGGCTTTGGCCGCATCGTCAACATCACCTCCAGCGCCGTGAAGGCGCCGATCGACATCCTGGGCCTCTCGAACGGCGCGCGCAGCGGCCTGACCGGCTTTGTGGCGGGGGTGGCGCGCAGCAAGATCGCCGCGCAGGGCGTGACCATCAACAACCTGCTGCCCGGCGCGTTTGACACCGACCGGCTCAAGGGCACGATGGCCGGCGCGGCCCAGAAGACCGGCCAGCCGATCGAGACCGTCATGGAGGCCCGCAAGAAAACGATCCCGGCCCTGCGCTTCGGCACGCCCGAGGAGTTTGGCGCGGTCTGCGCGTTTTTGTGCAGCCAGCACGCCGGCTACATCAACGGCCAGAACGTGCTGACCGACGGCGGCGCCTACCCGGGCAGCTTCTGATTCGCATTCGCGGCCATTTGTCGTGGCCGCGCGGGGACGCGGCTGGTTTTCGTCCCCATCCGACTGGCTGGATGTTCAATGGCCGCCATTCAACCAAGGCGATGCCGTGCGCCCACCGCGCACCGGCATGCAAGCTGGCCTAGGGCTGGGGATGCAACTCTGCCATCTGGAGGGAAATGTCGAACAGGCGCGCCTTCCCCGCATAGAAGCGGTCAAGTCGCCATTCATGAAGAATCTCCAGCGCCAAATTGAAACGATTGAAATCGAGCTTGTAGATATCCGAGATCGGAAAGTCTGCCTCGGACTCCAAGGCAAGCACGAGCCTGGAGAGCATTTGAGCTGACGGATTGGTTGGCTCCTGTTCAATGAACTTTCGAGCTTCCTTGATGGCGCGCATGGAATGACCCCTTGAGAAAATAAGACAAATTTCAGTGAAACCGCGACGTGGCCGCCCCTGAAGTATGGACGTGCCGAGATCACGGGAGAAGTAGAACCTGATCAGCCCTTGATGTGAACCGGTTGACGCTCGCAGGGCGTCGCGGGAGTTTGACATGCATCAAGATAGCGCGGATTTGAAAGCCAAATCGGGCTTTGTCATCAACTCGCCACAGCATTTTTTGAGAATAACTTGTGGATTTCGCCACGAACAGGGAATTCTCATGCTCAAAGAAAAAGCGGTCGCCTCACTGGGGCAACAAACCCTGCTGATGCCCGCTTGGGTCAAGGCGGCGCTATTGGCAAACGATCGTCTCAAGCTGTATTTGACGATGCTTCAGTCCGCCGCCCAGCATGCCAGCTCACCAGAGACCCCCCCCGCAGACTGGGGACGCGAGCTCGCGCAAGCAAGCTTGCACGGCTCGGTTTGGCTGCAGGACCTGGTCAAGACCGCGTATTTTGATGATCGAACGCTGGTCCTTCCGCAACTGGGTCAATTGCTCAATGCACTTTCGGCCGATCTGTCCATCATGGCGCGCCCCATCTGCGACGGAGGTCGAAAAAGCGCCCCCGATCTGGTTGCCCGACGCGACATGTGGCTTCAAAGACTTCATGCGATGGAGGATGACGAAGGGCTAAGCCGTGAGGCGCTGGCCGACTTGACCCATGGAGACCGCAAGAGGGCAGACAGTTTCCATATCCTGGTGATGGATCTCCACAAGCAGCTCAATGCCATGGCCAGCGACATCGCGACGGAAAACCTGGATGGCGCGCATGTCTGGCAGATCGAGGATGACGATCGCCCGCTGATCCAGGCGTTCATGCGGGGATTGCAGCGCACGGCGCCGCTGAAGTTTTCCCACCCAGGGCTGGACACGGCGGTGACCCGTGATGGTGCGCGGCTTCTGATCCAGAACGACATCGGAACCAACGATGTGCATGTTCTCGTGATCGAGGTGGAACGCCGCACGATCAGCCTCACGTATTCCGACCTGCATGCCGGGCGCTTTGATTTCTTTCGCCAGATGCTGGAAGAAATCGGTTTTGAGTGGACCGTGTTCGACCCGGTGACGTCCGACGGACTCAATGCGGGCAAGCCCTACCAGGTGGGAAAGGCCACGTTCAAGGCCAAGACGGACAACATGCTGATGGACAGCCTCGAAGCCGCCGCGGCGCGCATCGTATTTGTCATCGATTGGAACCGTGCCCGCAAGCGCCTGCAGAATTTTGTGCAAAAACCGCAGGCCCATGCCCTGCTGCGCCGTGCCGCGAAGGAAGAGTGGGGGCACATGGCATGGCTGTTGGCAGGAGGAGAGCGGCTGGTTTTCAATGCCATGCAGGCGGTGGACAGCGAGGCGTTTCGCGTCGGGGATCGTCTGGACGACGTGCTCGGCGAAGCATCGGCCAATGCGTTCTTGCTGGAGCTCATGCGCACCTCCAGCATCATGCTGCGTCAGCAGCAGCCCGTGGCCCTGGTGGCTGACGAGGCGCGGATGCTGCTCGCTCGTGTGCTGCGGCAGCGGACCTTCGAGTTCGACCTGCTGGCCGAGCACGCCGCATACTGCCACGCGCTTGCCCAATCGCTCAGCGATGCCCTTGAGAACGGATCCACCCTGAACGAGGCCAGCGCTGCCGACCTGGTGGTGCGCGCCAAGAATTGGGAGAGACGGGCAGACCACCTTCTCATGGACGCACGGCAGCGCGCCGAGCGGCAAAGCCGCTGGACGCCCGTGGTGGAGCTCCTTGAGAAGTCGGACGATGTGGCGGACGCCGTGGAGGAAGCCATCTTCATCCACTCCATGACGCTGGTTGAACCCCTGTCGGGACTGCCCGTGCCAGTCAATGCGGTGCTGGGCCGACTGGCCGACACCACGCTCGCGGCCATCCAGGATCAGGTCAAGGCCATCGAGATCGCGCGCCATGTCAGTGAGCGGGGCGACCCCGCCGACAGCGAGCTGTTCTTGCAGACGCTCTGGCGCATGTTGCGTGCCGAGCGGCTCTGTGACGAGCTGGCGCGCCAGGCCCGCGTGACCATTGTTCGGTCGCTCCATGCCTTGCCGGCCGAGTTGCTCCTGGCCAACGACCTGGCCGCCACGATAGAGCAAGCGTCGGATGGCCTGCTCGCCGCCGGCTACTCACTGCGGCAGATGGTTTTCGCTAAAACAGGGATGTCCGCATGAAATCCGCAATCCACTTGCCCAAGCATTTCTACCTGATTGCCAGCGGCAACACGGCTCCCCACCACAAGGCAAGCCGGGAGACCATGGGGTCCAAGGCCTTCAATCTGCTGCGCATGGCGGAAATCGGGCTTCCCGTTCCGCCCGCGCTGGTGATTGGAACGCATTACGCGAAATCCCCGGATGAGTGCATGCTCCCGGTTTTCGCGGTCGGCCTTCCCGCCCTGGAGGAAGCGGCGGGCCTGGTTTTCGGCGATGCGCGCAAACCCTTGATCGTGTCAGTGCGCTCGGGCGCGCCCGTGTCCATGCCGGGCATGATGGAAACGCTGCTCAATATCGGCCTGTGCGACCAGACCATTGGGGGTCTGCTGCGCCAAACCGGCAACCCACGGCTGGTCTGGGACGCGTACCGGCGCCTGATCGCCGCCTACGGCGAGGTCGTGGCCGGCCTGCCGGCATCATTGTTTGAAGCCGAGATTGAACGCGTCTCACAGGGCCGCGACGAGCGGCAGCTGGACTTCAGCGAGTTGCGCGATTTGACCCGCCGGTTTCTGTCAATCTACCAGCAGCAGGCCGGGCAGGCGTTCCCGCAGGACGTCAACGAGCAGCTGTCGGGTGCCATTCGCGCGGTCTTTGCGTCCTGGCAGGCCGAGAAGGCGCAGGCGTATCGCAAACTCAACCAGATCGACTCCTCCATGGGAACGGCCGTGACGATTCAAGGCATGGTGTTTGGCAACACCGGCGGCCACTCCGGCGCCGGGGTGGGATTCACGCGGGACCCGACAACCGGGGAGCGGCGGCTGTGGGTGGATTTCCTGGCCAATGCACAGGGCGAAGACGTCGTCTCCGGCCGCAGGAACGCGCATGGACACCAAGTGCTCGCCAGCGTGGCGCCGCAGGCATGGCGCAAGCTGGAGGAGTCGGCGCTGGCACTTGAGCATGAATTCAAGGACATGCAGGATTTCGAGTTCACGGTTCAGGACGGCGTGCTGCACATGCTGCAAACGCGGTCTGGCAAGCGCACACCACTGGCCGCCGCCTGCATTGCGCTCGATCTCATGGACGAAGACATCATCGATGCCGCCACCGCGCTGGAGCGCACGGCGGGGCTGCGAGAGGAAGACATCGGCACCGTGCGACTGGCGTCGCCGGGCAACTCCGATTCCCAGGTCAACCCGTTGGCCCAGGCCATGCCCGCCTGCCCAGGCGTGGTATCTGGCGAAATCGTTCTGGATGGCCAGCGCGCCGCGGCGCGCGCCGGTGACGGCGCCAGGATCGTCCTCGTTCGACAGGATGCGCAGACCAGCGACATCGCCGCGCTGGAGTCGGCGGTCGGCCTGCTGACGCAGCGCGGCGCGCGCACCTCCCATGCCGCAGTGGTCGCCCGGCAACTGGGAAAGGTCTGTCTGGTGGGATGTGAAAGCCTGAAAATCGATCCGGTGGCACGTACCGCCCGCTTGGGAGAAATGACGCTCAGCGAAGGGGATGTCATCACCCTCGACGGCAACGACGGCGCGGTCTACCCCGGCGCGGTCGCCGCGGTCATGGTGCCCGATGAAGCCCTGCTTGAACGCCTGCGGGCTCTGCGTGCGTCACAGACTGCGGCGCGTCACCGCAAGCACGGCACATGAAGCCCTGCGTTTCAGCTTCCTTGTTGAGTGGCAAGAAGGGCCTGATCCTGGGCTTGGCCAATGAGCACAGCATCGCCTACGGATGTGCCCGTGAGGCACGTTTGCAGGGCGCCGATCTGGTGACCTCTTGTCTGAACGAGAAAGCATCCAGGTTTGTGGAGCCGCTGGCACGGGCGCTGGACGTTCCCCTCTACATCTGCGACGTGGAGAAGCCGGGCGAACTGCAGGCGCTGGTGGACCAGGCGGTCAGGCACCTCGGACATCTCGATTTCGTCGTGCATTCGATCGCCTGGGCGCCGCTGGAAGACCTGCACGGTCAGGTGATCGACAGTTCCAGCACCGGCTTTGGCCGCGCCATGGAGGTGTCGTGCCATTCGTTTGCCACGCTGGCCAAGCTGTGCGCGCCGCACATGCCCGATGGCGGCAGCCTGCTGACCATGACCTACCTCGGCGCTGACGAAGCGGTGCCCCACTACGGCCTGATGGGCCCGGTGAAAGCGGCCCTGGAGTCGCTGGTGCGCTACATGGCGCTGGAACTGGGGCCCAGGGGAATTCGAGTGCATGCGGTGTCCCCTGGCCCGATCCTGACTCGGGCGGCCTCGGGCATCGAGTTTTTCGATGAATTGATGTCTCATGCCAAGCGCAAGGCGCCCTTGGGGCGTCTGGTGACGCTGGAGGAAATCGCCCGGCTGAACGTCTTTCTGTGCAGTGATGCTTCCTCCGGCATGACGGGGCAAACCATTTATGTCGATGCCGGCTGCCATGCTGTTGCTTGAATTCTTTTCTGGAAGGTTCTCATGATCCCTGTTCCATGGCATCAGACAGGTGCCCGGCGCCCGTTGCGTCGCCATCGATGGTCAAGTCCGCTGCGGTCAACCGTTTTGCGAGAGGTCTCATGGAGAAACTGATTTCACCGGCGCCGCCGTCCGATTCGCAGCGCGACCTCGCCAGGTTGCTCGACGAGGCGTTTCGTGCGCAACTCGCCAGAAACAGCCTGGGCTTGTCGCCGATCTCGCTGGCCCTGGCTTACGCGGACTGGGTCATGCACCTGGCCGCATCCCCGGGCCGGCAAATGTTGCTGGCGCAGCGCGCCATGGCACTTTCGCAGCAGGCCCTGGCCAGTCCATGGCAACACAAACCCGCTGCTGATGCCGATGGCAAGTCCGCGCCGGAACAGGACCCGCGCTTCAACGACGCGGGCTGGAACCAGTGGCCCTTTAATGCCCTGAAGGAGGGCTTCAAGGCCTGCGATGCCTGGTGGCGCGAGTCCACGGAGGTGGACGGCGTGTCCAAGCACCATCATCACATGGTGAACTTCTTCACGCGGCAGGGGCTGGACGCCCTGTCGCCGTCCAACTGGGCCGTCACCAATCCCGAAGTCCTCAAGACGGGGTGGGAGTCACTGGGCCAGAGCTGGCTCAAGGGCCACCAGAGTTATGCCAAGGATCTGCTGGAATACCAGCATGCCCGTGCCGGCTCCGACCCCGGCAGGTTGCGGCCGCTGGATTTCGAGGTGGGAAAGGACGTGGCGCTGACCCCGGGCAAGGTGGTGTTTCGCAACCACCTGATCGAGCTGATCCAGTACACGCCCACCACCGGAACGGTCTACCCCGAGCCGCTGCTGATCGTGACTTCATGCATCATGAAGTATTACATCCTCGACTTGTCACCCGCCAACTCGATGGTGCGCTATCTGGTGGGGCAGGGGCACACGGTGTTCATCATCTCGTGGCGCAACCCGGATGCGTCCGATCATGACCTGGGCATGGAAGACTACCTGCGGCTGGGTGTGATGGAAGCCATGGCGGTGGTGAAAGCGCGCACGGGCGCATCCCGCATTCATGCCATGGGCTACTGCCTGGGCGGCACCTTTCTGTCCATCGTGGCCGCCGCGCTGGGTCGCAACGACCCGCAGCCTCAAAGCCAGGGGCGGGGGCAGCCGGCGCGGCGACGGAACAAAGAAGAGGCCGGCCTGGACAAGCTGCCCGAACTGGCCACCGTCACGCTGCTGGCAGCGCAGACCGATTTCAGCGAACCCGGCGAGCTGGGCGTTTTCATCGACGACGACCAGCTCAAGACGCTGCGCGAGCAAATGGCGCGCACCGGTTATCTGTCGGGCCGGCAGATGGCCGGCTCGTTCCAGTTTTTGCATTCGCGCGATCTGGTCTGGTCGCGCAATACGCGCCGCTACCTGCTGGGCCAGGATGAGGTGGGCAACGACATGATGAGCTGGAACGCCGACGTCACGCGCCTGCCCGAGCGCATGCACTCGGAATACCTGTCGTCGCTGTTCCTCGACAATGCGCTGGCTTCGGGCCACTACCGCGTCGCTGGCATGGGGGTGGCGCTGATGGACATCAAGGCACCCCTGCTGGTGGTGGGCACCGTGCGGGACCACGTCTCGCCCTGGCGTTCGGTCTACAAGATACACCTGCTCACCGACACGCACACCACGTTCATTCTGGCCGCGGGCGGTCACAACGCGGGCATCGTGTCCGAGCCGGGGCACCCTCACCGCAGTTACCAGATGGGCAGCGTGGAAAAAGGCCATGGCTGGACCGAGCCCGATGAATGGCTGGCCAAAACGCCGATGTTCGATGGCTCCTGGTGGGAGGCCATGCACGCCTGGCTGCACGAACGCTCGGGCGCACCGGTGCCGCCCCCGGCCATGAACCCGGCCAAGGTTCTGGGCGATGCCCCGGGGGACTATGTGAAGGTGCGTTATGCCGACTAGCCGACCGCCCGAAATGATGAACCCGATCGCCCTCCAGGATTACATCGACAACGTTGTCTACGACGACATCACGCTCGGTCAGAATGCCCGGACCGTGCGCACGCTCACGCTCGACGACATCAATGCCTTTGCTGCTGTTTCTGGCGACACGAACCCGGCCCACCTGGATGCGGCCTATGCAGACGCCACCCTGTTTCACGGCGTCATTGCCCACGGAATGTGGGGCGGCGCATTGATTTCCGCCTTGCTGGGCACAGTGTTCCCCGGGCCGGGCACCATTTACCTGGAGCAAGTCCTGCATTTCAGCAAACCGGTGCGCGTGGGCGATACACTGACCGTGACGGTGACAGTTACCGCTAAGGATGACGAGAAAAAACGCGTCGAGCTGGACTGCCAGGTCCTGAACCAGCGAGGGGAGCGTGTACTCCACGGTCTTGCGCGGGTGCTGGCGCCGACCCAGAAAGTCCGCCGTCCTCGCATCAATGTGCCTCACATCCAGTTGTTTGATCCGGAGGCACGCCTGAGGGCCTTGCTGGCGATGGGGGACGGTCTTTCCGCCATACGGTGCGGCATCGTTCACCCATGTGATGCCGACGCGCTGCGTGGCGCGATGGAGTCGGCACGCCAAGGCCTGATCGAACCCGTGCTGATCGGTCCTGAAGCCAGGCTGCGCGAACTGGCGGAAGAGGCCGGTATCGATCTCGCGGGCGTCGAAATTGAATCAGTCCCCCACAGCCATGCTGCCGCCAGCAAGGCGGCTGAGATGGCGGCTGCCAGGCAGGTGGAAGCCCTCATGAAGGGCAGCTTGCATACCGACGAACTCATCCACGCCGTCGTCTCCAACCCGGCCTTGCGCACCGGCAGAAGAATGTCGCATGTCTTCCGGTTCGATGTGCCGACCTATTACAAGCCGCTGCTGTTGACAGATGCCGCATTGAATATCAATCCGACCCTGGCCGACAAGGCCGACATTGTGCAGAACGCGATCTGGTTTGCGCGCTTGCTGGGCACCGCCCTGCCCAAGGTGGCCCTCCTGTCTGCCGTTGAAACGGTCAACCCCGGCATCCCTTCGACGCTGGATGCGGCGGCCCTGTGCAAGATGGCGCAGCGGGGCCAGATTTCTGGCGGCCTGCTGGATGGCCCGCTGGCGTTCGACACGGCGATCTCGGCGCACGCAGCACGCAGCAAGCATATTGACTCCGAGGTGGCCGGCGATGCCGACATCCTGGTGGTGCCTGATCTGGAGTCAGGCAACATGCTGGGCAAGCAATTGGAGTACCTCGCTGGCGCAACCGCTGCAGGAATCGTGCTGGGCGCGCGCGTGCCGATTGCCTTGACCAGTCGTGCCGATGGCGTTGCGGCACGGATGGCCTCGGCCCTGCTCGCCAAGCTGATCGCTCACCACAACCGGATGGTTCAGCCTTGATTCGGTCGAGTCGGCTGCGCGGGGTGCCGTCATGACCATTCTTGCCGTCAACGCGGGATCCTCGACGCTCAAGTTTGCGCTCCATCCCCTCGAGGATGCCGTCGCGAAACCCGCCACGCTGCTGGGGGCCATCGAAGGGCTGGAGTCGGGTGGCCAGTTGATGCTGTCATGGCGCATGGCGGGGCAAACGTACCAGGAGCAGCTGGGTGTCGTCGCCGCGGATCCGTTTGGACAAGCGCTGGAGGCGCTACAGCGGGTGCTGCAGCAGGAATCGGCAGGACGCGAGCTGCGGGCGGTCGCGCATCGTGTCGTGCACGGTGGGCAAGCGTTTCGCGATGCGGTGATGGTGAATGCGGGCGTCTTGAAAACCCTGGACAGCCTGTCCGCACTGGCGCCCCTGCACCAGCCCCACAACATCGAGGGCATCCTTGCATTCGGCCGGGTCTTTCCAGAGGTGCCGCAGATCGCCTGCTTCGACACGGCATTCCATGCCGACCTGCCGGAAGTGGAGCATCTCTTTGCATTGCCACAGGCCTTGGGACGGCAAGGCATACGGCGCTACGGCTTTCATGGACTGTCCTATCAATACGTCACGCAGACGCTGAGCCAGTTGTCTGCCCGCGCGCAGGGCCGTGTGGTCATGGCGCATCTTGGCAACGGCGCCAGCCTGTGCGCCACGTTGCAGGGCAAAAGCCGCGCGACCACCATGGGGTTCTCCGCGCTGGATGGCCTCATGATGGGAACGCGCAGCGGCTCGCTCGATGCCGGGGTCGTGCTGCACTTGCTGTCGCTGGGATGGGATCACGCGCGATTGCAGGACTTGTTGTACCGGCAAAGCGGTTTGCTCGGCGTTTCCGGCATCTCTGCCGACATGCGCAGTCTGCGTGCCAGTGACCAGGCGCAAGCCCGACTGGCCATCCGCATGTTCACCTACCGGGTGATTCGCGAAACAGGTGCGATGGCCGCTTGTCTGGGGGGACTCGACGTGCTGGCATTCACTGGCGGGATAGGCGAACATGACCGCGCCCTGCGAGCCGAGGTTTGCGAGCAGCTGGCGTTCCTGGGCGTCACGCTCGATCAGGAGAAAAACAGCCGGGACACTGGATCGCAAGCGGTGAGCCTGCATGCTTCGGGCAGCCCGGTCGAGGTATGGATGATTCCCACGGACGAAGGCCGCGTCGCGGCGCAGGCGGCTGCCGCGCTGCTTCACGCGCAAGGCTGAAAAGCAGGCCCGCACGGCGCTATCCCGGCCTTGTCTGCCCAACGGACACGCCACGCAGGAATTCCACCAGTCCAGGGTCCGTTTCCAGCCGGGCGACAAGTTCGCCCGCGTGCATGAGATCACGGGTGGCCCCGATGCTTGTCTGCAGGCTTGTCGCTTTCAGGTACCAGCGCTGCGTATGCTTTTTGGGCAAAAGGGGGCGCAGCGCCTCGATGCCGTAGCGCATGCGCTTGGCGAGGATGCGCGCACGGTGCTGGCTGGCGGGGCTGCCGGTGTCCTTCAGGGCGTCCTTCAATTGCGCATGCAGGCGGACCATGCGGTGTCTGGCCCAGCGGCGCAGCGGCATTGCCAGGTCGCCCCCTGCCTCGTCCGGCTCATTCAGCACGGACAGGCCTTCGAGCCATTGTGTGGTCGCAAGCAAGGCCGCGCCGACCGCCGGCTCTTTAAGCGCGTAGCGCACGGCCTTGCGCTGGAGATCGGCGGCCTGTGCCAGCGCCTGCATCATGGCCTGCCATGCTTGCGCGCGCCGGGCGTTGCCTGCCGCATAAGCGTCAGCGAGCGGTGGCAGCGTATCGGTGCGGGCCGCATCGAGGTCCCGCAGTTCGCCCAGGCAAGTCAGGAGCGGCTGCAGTGCCTGCCAGGGCGGCACCGCGTCGGCCGCAAGAGCGGGCTTGAAAAGCCGCCAGGCACTTCGCAAGCGTCGCCAGCCCACCCGGGCCTGGTGAGCCACTTCAGGGTCGTCCGAGGTGCGCAGCGCATTGAGGTTGGCGGTGAACTGGCAGAACATCTCACGCAGCACGCGCCGCGCGGCCTCGGACAAGGGCAGGTCGCATGCCAGCGGCGGCGGCTGGGCCCGCAGCGGCATGTCCGCTCCATCCTGCGCCAGGATGTAGCCACGCTGGGCCTTGCTCATGTTCATCGGTAGCACCGCGATGGTGGAGGCAATCTGCCGGGCGATGTCGAACAGCGCTTGCGGCTGGCCCGCCAGCAATTCGAGCTCCAGCTCGCAAATGGGCGCACTCTTGTCGCCGACCACGATCTGCCCGATGTCCAGCGCCACCTCGACGACGCTGCCATCGCGCCTGCGCACCAGCCAGCGGGTCCGGTCAAAGCGGGTCACAAAGCAGGGAGCGAGCGCCTCAAACACGGCGCCATCGGGATCGATACCCGACCACGGCGTCGCCTGGAGGGCCTCCAGGGACAAGGCCGCGGCGGGCGCGGGCGCTTCCCATTCGGCGCGCTGGCTCAGCGCCGAGTCGCCACGGTCGCCCAGCTTGAGGGTCTGCAGCCACTGCGGCTTCGCGCCGCTGTCCATGCGCCGCAGCCGCAAGACGGCACGCTCCTGGCGCAAGCGCTGTCCGGGCGTGTCGTAGTAGATGTTATGCACATGCAGCTGCGTCGCCTTGCGACGCGCCAAGGCGGGCGTGCGGGCCAATTGCTTTGCCAGGCTCGATGGATCGGACGCTGGCAGCGCCAGCTTGAGCTCGATTTCTTCACAACGGTGGATGCGCGCATCTGGCTTCATGGGATTCAACACTTTTGAACGGGGCCTTAGTCTATTCTCGCTCCATGCGCGATGGGCCCCAGTCAAGCTGCGGATTCTCACCGCAAGTGGTGCGGCGTTACCGGGGCCGTGCCCTCCCGTGCCGCAGGCCATTGCGGCATCTGCGGTCCCTGGCCTGCCGATGCGACGCCCCATAAGTGACGAACAAGCCCTGGGTTGCCCGCTATGTTGGCTGGAGTACAGACGGCAGCTGCAGCGGGTGCTCCAATGAAAATATGGATGCATGCCACAGCGCCTCGAAGACCGTGCCTGCGCATCGCCGGTTGATACAGGAGTCATTCCGTGAACAATAATTTTGCGAACCTGGAGTTGCAAGAGGACGAGCTTGGCGGCCTCACCTCGCTGCAGCGCAAGTTGCGGCTGTGGTGGAACGGCTTGCCCGCCTGGGCGCACTCCTCGTACTGGCTGGGCATCCTGGCGATGCTGACGGTTCTCGGCATGCTGCTGGCCTTTCACGATGTCGTGCGGGGGGCCGTGCAGCAGGGCGAGCTGCAACGCCTGGCCGCCGCCACGCATGCCGAGGCTACCTGGCGCTGCAAGGTCTTGAGCAGTCCGCGTGAAAGAGGAGATTGCCAGTTGCAGCTCGATGCGGCGCGCCCCGGCGTCGGCATGCGGCAAGTCCAGCGCACGGCCACTGGCGAGCCCGTCGACTGAGTGTTTCGGGCCATTTCCCGGTTCTGCGCCGTCCCGCCGGACCGGGTCGCGTGCCGGCCCGTGCCGAGCCATGCCGGCGCGGAGCAAAATAGGACCCATGAAACCACCCAAGAGATTGCAATCGTTGATCGAGGAAGGCCTGATCGACACGGTCGTGCGCCAGCTCATGAGCGGCAAGGAAGCGATGGTCTTCGTGGTGCGCTGCGGCGAGGAGACACGCTGCGCCAAGGTTTACAAGGAGGCCACGCAGCGCAGCTTTCGCCAGGCGGTGGACTACACCGAGAACCGCAAGGTCAAGAACACGCGCCAGGCGCGCGCCATGGCCAAGGGCACGCGCTTTGGCCGGCAGGCGCAGGAGGCGGCCTGGCAGAGCGCCGAGGTCGATGCGCTGTACCGCTTGGCCGGCGTCGGCGTGCGTGTGCCCACGCCGTATAACTTTTTCGAGGGCGTGCTGCTGATGGAGCTGGTGACCGACGAGCACGGCGACGCGGCCCCGCGCCTGAACGATGTGGCGTTCACGCCCGAGCAGGCGCGCTTGCACCACGCCACGCTGTTGCGGGAGGTGGTGCGCATGCTGTGCGCCGGCGTCGTGCACGGGGATCTGTCGGAGTTCAACATCCTGCTGGGGGCCAATGGCCCGGTGATCATCGATCTGCCCCAGGCGGTGGACGCTGCCGGCAACAACCACGCCAGCCGCATGCTGCTGCGCGACGTGGCCAACCTGCGCGCCTTCTTCGGCCGCTTCGCTGCGGAGCTGTTGCGCACCGACTACGGGCACGAGATCTGGGACCTGTATCAACGCGGCGTGCTGCACCCCGACGTGGTGCTCAGCGGCCGCTTCGAACACAAAAAGGGGGCGGTGGATGTGGGCGGCGTGATGCGCGAGATCGATGACGCCCACGCCGAAGAGGCGGCGCGCCGCCTGCGCCTGCAGTCTGCCCGGTGACGGATGAGGGGCGGCGCTCAGGGCCGCATGGCCGTAGCCGCGCAAGCCCAGCCTCAATTCGCCTCGCAACGGTTGTTGCGTTCCCCATTCCCGACAGGGAAGCGCTTACAGCCTGACGAGCAGTGCGGGCAGATCAAGCGCTTTGATTCGCGCCGCCACCGCGGTGGCCTCGGCCCGCTTGTCAAACGGCCCCAGCTTGACGCGGGTCAGCCGTCCGTCCCTGGTCTCCACCGGCTGGGTGAAGCTGCTCAAGCCGGCCGCTTCAAGCGTCGCTTGGGCCTTGCGCACGTTGCTGTCATGGGCAAATGCGCCGACCTGGATGAAGAATCGCCGCTCGGCTTGATGGGTTCCCGGTGGGGCTGGTGCGCTGGCAGAAACCGCGGCTGGGGCAGCCCTGGCCTGGCTGGCGGCATCGGTTGCGGCAGCCGAGGCCGGACGGGCCGGCTTGGCCGCCGCCTTGGGCGCCACGGCCGCTTGCGCCTTGTCTGCCGGTTTCGGTTTTGATGCGGTCGCCGCAGGTGCCGGTGCGCGGGCCGGGACAGCGGCTGGGGCGGTTTTGGCCTGGCTGGCGATATCGGTTGCGGCGGCCGAGGCTGGACGGGCCGGCTTGGCTGCCGCCTTGGGTGCCACGGCGGCTTGCGCCGTGTCCGCCGGCTTCGGTTTTGACGCGGTCGCCACGGGTGCCGTTGCAACGGGCGCCGCAGACGGTGGCATGGCGGCCGAGGCCGGCGGCACCGGGGCCGAGGCTGCCGCTTGAGGGGCCGAGGCCGCCAGCACAGGCGCTGACGCGGGCGCTTGGGCCGCGCTCGCCGGGGGAGCCGCGGGCCGGGCGCGGCGCGGCACGTCGACTGGGGCCGGGGCCGGCCGGGCCCGCGCGGCGAGGATTTGTGTCTGTTCGCGCTCAAGAAACGCGGGAACAAGGATGAACAGGCTGCCCAGGAGCGCGAAGAACAGGGCGTTGAGCAGGGCAAGAGCGAACCAGCGCCGCCGGGTGCTGGCCTGGCTGGCCAGCAAGTCGCGGGCTTGCTGGATGCCGGCGCTGGACGCCACGGCCTTTTCGATCCTTTTGATGCAAGACCGGTAATAGACCGCATTGCCATACAGCGCGCTCAGCACGGACATGCCGAGGAAAATCAGCCCGAATGCCCACTGGGCCGTCTCGCCGGAATAGTTGAACACCAGCTTGCCGATGCCAAACACGCCAAGGGCCAGCCCGAGCAAGGCAACCGCGTAGCCCAGGGCCCAGCTCCACATTTTGCGAAAGACGAGCCAGTTGAATGTCGTGAGAAGCGCCGGCCAGTGCCAGGTCGGGCGTGCCCTGGTGCGCGTGTCGAAGCGGGCGAACTGGCGCAGGTAATAGTCCTGGCTGCGAGGGCCGATGACGGCCTGGTACAACTCGGTTGTGACGTCGGTGGCTTGAGGGGCGACAGGGTCGGATGTCATCGGCGCGAAGATACCACGATGCCGCCCACGATCAGCACGAAGGCCGCGGCGTGATAGGCCCGTGGCGGCTCTCCCAGAAACGCCGACGACATCACGGCGGCAAACAAAGGGGTGAGGTTGGAGAAAAATCCCGCCAGCGCCGGGCCGGCACGCTGGATGCCCGCGCCCCACGAGCGGTAGGCCAGGATGGCCGGACCGATCGCGATATAGAGCAGGGCCGCGGCCAGCGGCCAGCCCCAGCGGATGTGGGCGTCCGTCAGCGACCACTCGGCCGCGGCGAACAGGCCGGACCAGCCCAGCCCGAACACGATTTGCGCCATCAGGAAAGCGGCCCAGTCGTCTCGGATGCGGGCCGGCTCCTTCGGCTTGGCCAGCATCCAGCTGTAATAGGCCCAGGCCACGGTGGCCAGCAGCACATAAATGTCGCCGGACACCAGCCGCACATGCAGCAGGACCGACCACTCGCCCCGGCTCAGGACCAGCAGCACGCCCATGATGGACAGCACGGCGCCGAGCATCTGCCGGCGCGACACCCGCACGCCATGAAGCAGCCAGCCCAGGCCCAGCATCCACACCGGCATGCTGGCCGCCACCAGCGTGACGTTGATGGGGGTGGAGGTTTGCAGGGCCAGGTACTGCAGCGCGTTGTAGCAGCCCACGCTGAGCAGGCCCAGCAGCGAAAAACGCCGCCAGTGCGTCCACAGGCCGCTGCCCGGGCGCAGCACCCCGGCGGCCAGCGGCAGCAGCAGCACAAAGGCCAGCGCCCAGCGCAGCAGGTTCAGCGTGATGGGGGGCACCAGCTCGTGCACCATGCGGCCCACCACGGCATTGCCGGCCCACAACAGCGGGGGCAGGGTCAGCAGCAGGGCGGTGGTGGGCGAGAGGCGTTGATTCATGCATGGACTGTACCAAGCAGGATGCCGGGCGGACCACGGGGGCATCCGATTCATGGCACGATGGCGGCCCGAAAGCGAATTGGCCATGAAACATTGAAGGAGACACGAATGACCCAGATCACAAGCAGGGCGGTGCGCATCGAGAAGAACGGCGGGCCCGAGGAGCTCAAGATCGCCGAAGTGGCGGTGGGCGAGCCCGGTCCGGGCGAAATCCGCATCCGCCACCAGGCGGTCGGCTTGAATTTCATTGACGTCTACCAGCGCAGCGGCTTGTACAAGCTGCCCATGCCCTTGCAGCTGGGCATGGAAGCGGCGGGTGTGGTGGACGCCGTGGGCGCGGGCGTGACCCATCTGAAGGCGGGCGACCGCGCCGCCTATGCCAGCCAGCCCCCGGGCAGCTATTGCGAGGTGCGCGTGATGCCGGCCAAATGCGTGTGCCAGCTGCCCGACGACATTTCCTTCGAAACGGGCGCGGCCATGATGCTCAAGGGCCTGACCGTGCAGTACCTGTTGCGCCGCACCCAGCCGCAAGGCGGGCTGCAGGCCGGCGACTTCGTGCTGTTCCACGCCGCCGCCGGCGGTGTCGGCCTGATTGCCTGCCAGTGGGCCAAGGCCATGGGCCTGCAGCTCATCGGCACGGCGGGCTCCGATGAAAAATGCGCCCTGGCCAAGGCGCATGGCGCGGCCTTTGTCATCAATTACGCCAAGGAGGACTTTGTCGCCCGCGTCAAGGACATCACCGGCGGCCAGGGCGTGAAGGTGGTGTACGACTCGGTCGGCAAGGACACCTTCACCAAGTCGCTGGACTGCCTGCGCCCCTTTGGGCTGCTGGCCAATTTCGGCAACGCATCGGGCAAGGTCGAGCCGCTGGACATCGGTGTGCTGGCCGCCAAGGGCTCGCTGTATGTGTCGCGCCCCACGCTGTTCACCCACATCGCCACCCGCGAGACCACGCAGGAGATGGCGGACGACCTGTTTGCCATGGTCAGCAGCGGCAAGGTGGCCATTCGCATCGACCAGCGTTTCCCGCTGGACCAGGTGCAGCAGGCGCACCGTTCGCTGGAAGCGCGCCAGACCACCGGCTGCACCATTCTCACCCTGTGAGCGTGGCCGTGTTGAACCCGGCCTGGCTCGCCGCGCTGCGCGCCTCGGCCAGCCGGCCACCCTTGCGGCCGCGCGTGCCCCTGCTGGCCGAGGCGCGCGTGATCGGTTCGGTTGAGCCCGATTTTTTAAGAAAAATCGAGCTCCAGCCCTTGCCGGACGGGCGTGAGGTGCTCCAAAAAAAGGAGCAAACCGAAGGCCCGGCGTGGTGCGTGCGGGGCGATCCCAGTGCCAGCTTGGCCCAGGTGGCGCAAGCCCTGCGCGCGGCCGGCTTGAGCGGCGCCTGGCGCAACGAGCAGCTCGCGGTGGAGGATGCCGCCGGGCAGGTGCTGGGCACGATCGAGCGCGCCGCCGTGCGGCCGCTGGGCATCACGACCCGTGCCGTGCATCTGGTGGGTTTTGCCTCGCGCCACGGGCCCGACAGCCACATGTGGCTACAGCAACGCGCGCTGGACAAGGCCACCGACCCCGGGCTGTGGGACACGCTGATGGGCGGCATGGTGTCGGCGGCCGACGCGCTGCCCGCCGCGCTGGCGCGCGAAACCTGGGAGGAGGCGGGATTGCGGCTGCCGGCGCTGGGCGATGTGCGCTACGGCGGGCGTGTCAGCCTGCGGCGGCCCACGCAGGATGCCAGGCATGCGATGGGTGGCGCGGGCTACATGGTGGAGCACATCGACTGGTTCCGCTGCAGCGTGCCCGAGGGGATGGCACCGCTCAATCAGGATGGCGAAGTGGCGCAGTTCGCCCTGCTGGAGCGGCGCGAGCTGCTGGCCAAAATGCAGCGCGATGAATTCACCACCGAGGCCGCGCTGGTGCTGGTGGCGGCGCTGGGGCTGGGCTGAGTCCCGCCGAACGCGACCGGGCTTGCATCAAAGACGCAGCAGCGCCAGCACGCCGGTGGGCATCTGGTTGGCCTGCACCGCCAGTTCGCGAATGCGCTGCAGGTTGCCGATCACGCTGGCGAGATTGCTCTCGGCGGTCTGCAGCATCGAAATGCCGTCATTGGTATTGCGAACCGCCTGGTTGCTGCCGCGAATCTGGGTGCTAAAACGCTCTGCAATGACCAGGCCCGCCGCATCGTCCTTGGCGCTGTTGATGCGCAAGCTGGTCGACAGCCGTTGCGTGGCCGTGGCAAATAGCGCTTGCTGGCCGGCAAGCTGACGCTGGGCATTGAGGGAAGCGACATTGGTATTGATGCTCAACGCCATTTCGCTCCTCCTTTCTGATCGATGCGCCAATGGTCAGGGCACGGCCCGAAAACGTAAGCTGCCTGAAGCAGTACGACTGTTTCAGTGTTTTCGGAAAGTGGATGGGAAACTTTTGCGGTTTTTTGCCCGGCCTGCCGGACCGGGCAACGGGGGTTTTCCCCTGATGTGATCGCCCGCAAAGACGGTCATGATGGCGGCGATGGTGAGCGAACCGGCATTGGAAAATCGCATTGGGATGAAGCAGGCGCTTCAATGCCAGACGCATCAGTTTTTCCAGATTCTCCATGTTAAGCTTTCGGGCCTTTGCCATCCTACCTGGACAGAAGGGCTGTGGGAGAGGCGATTTTGGAAATTCTGATAGTCGACGATCACGTTCTGTTTCGCGAAGGACTCAAGTCGCTTCTGGCTTGTTTCGCGGACGGGGTGATCATCCATGAGGCGGGCAGCGTCGAAGCCGGCCTGGCCTTGAATCTGCAGCACAAGGAACTCTCCCTCATCCTGCTCGACCTCAACTTGCCGGGCTTGAACGGCCTCGATGGCCTGAAGGCTTTCCGGCAGCGTTTTCCGGGCAGCCCGCTGGTGGTGCTGTCAGGCGTTGACGACGAGGCGATCGTGGCGGTGGCGCTCAGACAGGGTGCGCAAGGGTTTATTTCAAAATCAGTGAGCGCCGAGTCCATGCTCAATGACCTGCGCCGGGTGCTTGCGGGCGAGTCCTGCTTCCCGGGGCAAGGTCCGCATGACGGGTCGGTTGCGGCCACGCAGACGCTGGCGAAATCCGCCCTGCATTTCACGCCGCGCCAGATTGACGTCCTCGCGCGCCTGTGCGAGGGCCATTCCAACAAGGAAATTGGCCGGGACCTGGGCATGAGCGACAACACGGTGAGTACCCATCTCGCGGCCATCTTTCGCGCGCTTGGCGCCCGCTCCAGGACCGAAGCGGCTTTCCTGGCCCGCAAGAAAGGCCTGCTCTGAGCGTGACCGCGGCCACGGCTGGTTTTGACCCTCATCGGGCACCTGATGTCTTGCGGGAGCGCGTTCGCCTCTTGTTCGAGCAACTGCCTTTTGCCCTCATCAGCAATTTCGCCATCTCGTGCGGCCTGGTGGCCATGCTCTGGGGCAGTGGACAACGGGATCTGCTGCTGGGCTGGCTGATCGCGGTGGTCGTGCTGGGACTGGCACGCTGGGTGCTGCTGCGGAGCTACCGGCACCGGCGGGATGATTCGTCCGGCTCCGTGGGCTGGGCCCGGCTCTATACCGTCATGGCCCTGATGTCCGGCGGCCTGATGGGGGCCGCCGGCGTCCTGTTCTTTCAGAACCAGCTGTTCACGCTGTCGGCGCTGGCCATCGTGCTGGGCGTCATGTCCATCGGCTCGATCATGTTGCATGCGGCCTATTCGCCCGCGCACATTGCCTATGTGCTGCCCGTGATTGTGCCGTTTGCCCTGCGCTGTCTGCTGGAGCTGGACATCGTCCACCTGACCGTGGGCGGGATCGTTTTGCTGTTCCTGCCGGCCAACCTTTATCTGGCCAGGAAAATCCAGGGCGGGCTGATCGAGTCGATCGATCTGCGGTTCCGCAATCTGGCGCTCATCCATGAGCTGACCCGGCAAAAGGAACTCGCTGAAAAAGCGCAGGCGCAAGCTGAACAGGCCAATGCCGCCAGGAAGCGTTTTTTTGCAGCCGCCAGCCATGACCTGCGGCAACCCGTGCAGGCACTCGAACTCTTTACCGCCGCGCTCGCGCTTGACTTGCGGGGCCTGCCAAGCCTTCATCTGGTGGAGAACATTCGCAGCGCGGGCCGCGAGTTGAGCGAGCTGCTCAATGCGCTGCTGGATTTTTCGAAAATCGATGCCGCCGTGGTGCAGCCGGTGGTGCGTGATTTTCCGGTGGCCGACCTGCTCAAGCGCATGGCGGAAGATTTTGGGCCGCAAGCCGTCGCGCACGGGCTGCGCTGCCGGGTGGTGGGCAGCGCGGCATGGGTCCGCAGCGACCCGGTGATGCTGGAGCGCATCGTGCGCAACTTCATGAGCAATGCGATCAAGTACACGCGAACAGGGAAAATCCTGGTGGGTTGCCGGCGTGTTCAAGGAGGCCTGCGGATCGAGGTTCATGACACCGGCATCGGCATCCCGCCGCACCAGCACGAGAATATCTTCAACGAATTTTTTCAGCTCGACAATCCCGAGCGCGACCGGCAAAAAGGCCTGGGCCTCGGACTGGCGATTGTCGATGGCCTGGCGCGGCTACTGGGGCATCCGCTGACCTTGCGGTCCCAGCCGCTGCGGGGCTCCATGTTTGCCGTGAGCGTGCCCTTGGGGGTGCCCCATGCCATGCCGGCCGCGGCCCCGCTGCCGGTCCATGACAACATGCCGGATGCGTCGATCCTGCTGGTGGACGATGATCCGACCATTCGCCATGCCGCGACGAAACTGCTGCAAACCTGGGGTTATGACGTGGTGGCGGCGGAGTCCGCCGCCGAAGCGCTGCAGCTGCTGCGCGCCACGGGATTCCGGCCCGATGTTGTCCTGGTCGACTACCGCTTGCGGGAAGGCCGCACGGGGGTTGAAGTCATCAGCGCGATCCACGACCATTGTGGGCACCCCGTGCCGGCCGCCATCATTACCGGCGACACGGCACCGGAGCGGCTGATCGAGGCCAAGGCCTCGGGCTTTCCCCTGCTGCACAAGCCGCTGTCGGCGGCCAAGCTGCGTGCCCTGATTTTCAACCTGTTGCGTTCGTGAACGCCTTTCCCGGGGTCGGTGTCTTCCGGCGTCAAGGCTGCTGCGCGCATTGCCCGCTCAGCGCGCGGCCTTGGGCTTCTTGCGCCAGGTCTCCATCATGGTGTTGACTTGGTGAAGCAGGGTCTGCGGCAGCTTGAGTGGCCGGGTCTGGTTCATCAGTATCTCTGCCATGAACCGGCGGCCCACGGCCCGCGTGATGAGGCCTGCGATGGAAAATCCGGGTGACACCAGGCGAAACAGCCCGTCAATCCCCCGGGCCACGCGCATGCACAGTGCAAACAGCAGGCCGGAGGGCCATGACACGCGCCGCCCCAGACCCAGATTTTTCGTCGTGGCGCGGCCGCACAGGTGACGGGTCAGCAGCACGGGGAAGGGCTTCAGGACCCGCATGGGGAGAACCTGCTCCATGGTTTGCATCAATGCCTGCGCCAGCCGGGGGCGCGGGTCGGGCTCGACCTGCCGCTCGCAGCCGCGTGCCTGCATCTGCGCAAACAGGGCGGCCGCCTGCTCCATCGTGTCGGCCATCAGTTCACGCCGAATGCCCAGAACATGGCCCACCACATTCCAGGTATGCAGGTAAGCCTGCTCATCGGCGCTGTCGAGCCCCAGTCCCAGCCTGCGCAGGCTGCGCAGGAATACATAACCAAAGGTCAGCAGGGTATAGGCCAGTTCTTCCTGATTGCAGGGCACGCCGTTCTTGGCGAGATCCCAGCCGTGGGCATACAAGGCCTGGTGCATGTTGGCCGATGCCCGCATGCCGGCCAGCGCCGGCACCAAGCCCGCGCCCTCGACCCGCGGCCCGGCGTCGAGGAAACGCAGGAGTTCTTCGGGGTTGCCATGCAAAATCAGGTTGCGTATGGTGGCATGGATCAGCCGCACCTTGAGAATCTGGGCAATGCCGCTGCCGTCCGGCGCCGTCAGCCCGCCCTTCATCATCACCGGAAAAATCATGGCCGCGGTGGTGCGGATCCGGTGCTCGGTATGCGCCTCCAGCTGTCCGCTGACATGCAGGACCGATGCGAGGTCCGGGACCATGTAGCACTCCGGCAGGCTGGAGCAGAACAACAGCGTGCAAGACAGCACGCCGTAATCCATGAACAAGGTCTCGGCCCGCTCGATCTTGGCCTGGCACGCCCAGGCCGGCAGGCTTTGGGCGGTCTGGACATAGGCCTCAAGCAGTTCGGCCACCTCCGGCTCCGTGTTCTTGCCCCCGGCTTTCCACCCGTTCAGGCTGCGGTTGTCCTGCCATTTTTCAAACAGGCGGCTGACGACCGCGAGCCGTTGCCAATGCGCGGCATTGGCAAGGAGCAACGCATCGGCATCCGCCGAGTCCGGCACCGGATTCCAGGGGCCGAGAATGTGGCTGACCGTGGCGTCGGCCAGTGGATCGGCCTGGTATCTCATGCGGTTGAGCAAGGCGCCTGTCTCTGCGGTGCTGGACGTTGGCATGAGCTTCCTCCTTTGGATGTGCTGTCGATTACCTGTTTTTTCGTACCCGGATCAACTCGTCGAGGATCAGGCCGGCCGCGCCCATGGTGATGGCGCTGTCGGCCACATTAAAGGCCGGAAAGTGCCAGCTGCCGTAATGAAAGTCGAGGAAGTCGATCACATGGCCGTACAGCAGGCGGTCGATCACATTGCCGATGGCGCCGCCCAGCAGGCAGGCCATGGCAAGGCAAAACAGCTTCTGGCCGGGGTGGGACTTGAGCATCCACAGGATGAACAGCACGGCGGCCGCGCCGATGGCGGTGAAGAACCAGCGCTGCCAGCCCGAGGCGCCGGCCAGAAAGGAGAAGGCCGCGCCGCTGTTGTGCACGCGCACGATGTTGAAGAAGCTCGTGACGTGCGTGCTGTCGCCCAGCTGGTAGTAGCCCAGGATCAGCACCTTGGTGAACTGGTCGGCGATCAGGATGATGAAGGCCAGGCCCAGCCAGTGCAGCATGCCGCCGGAAGAGGACTTGGCCATTATGCAAAGCTCCGGTTCTCGCCGGCACCGAACAGGTTGCTGGTGCAGCGGCCGCAAATGGTGGGATGGGCCGGATCAGCGCCGACGTCGTCGCGGTAGTGCCAGCAGCGCTCGCATTTGACGGCGGAACTGCCGTCAACCCTTGCGGAAAGGGTGGAGCCAGCTATCAAATCAATAGCGGATGTGATGAAGACGAATTTCAGGTCCTCGCCCAGGCTGGCCAGCAGCGCGTGATCGTCCGCGCCCACGGTGAGTGTCACGGTGGCCTGCAACGAGGCGCCGATCTTGCCTTCGGCACGCAGGACCTCGATGTCCTTGTTGACGGCGTCGCGGATTTCGCGGATGCGGCTCCACTTGGCCAGCAGTGCGGCATCGGGCTGGCCTAGGTCCGAATAGGTTTCCAGGAAGATGGATTCGGAGGAACCGGCCACCTGCCAGGCTTCCTCGGCCGTGAAGCTGAGGAACGGCGCCATCCAGCGCAGCATGGCCTGGGTGATCTGGTGCAGCGCGGTCTGCGCGCTGCGCCGGGCCAGCGACTTCGGCGCCGTGGTGTAGAGCCGGTCCTTGAGGATGTCGAGGTAGAAGGCGCCGAGGTCTTCCGAACAGTAGACCTGCAGCTTGGCCACCACCGGGTGGAACTCGTAGACCTCGTAGTGCGCCAGGATGTCGGCCTGCAACTGGGCCGCGCGGCTCAGCGCGTAGCGGTCGATCTCCAGCATCTGGTCCGGCGGCACGGCGTCCCTGGCCGGGTCGAAGTCGCTGACGTTGGCCAGCAAAAACTTCAAGGTGTTGCGGATGCGGCGGTAGGTGTCCACCACGCGCGCCAGCACCTTGTCGTCGCCGGCGATGTCGCCCGAGTAGTCGCTGGCGGCGACCCACAGGCGGATGATCTCAGCCCCCATCTTCTTGCTGACGTCATCGGGCTCAATGCCATTGCCCAGCGACTTGCTCATCTTGCGGCCCTGGCTGTCGATGGTCATGCCGTGGGTGAGCAAACCCCTGTAGGGCGCGCGGCCCTCGAGCGCGCAGGCCAGCAGCAGCGAGGAGTGGAACCAGCCGCGGTGCTGGTCGTGGCCTTCAAGGTAGAGGTCGGCCTCGGGGCCGGTCTCGTGGTGCGCTTGCGGGTGGGTGCCGCGCAGCACATGCGAGAAGGTGGAGCCGGAGTCGAACCACACCTCAAGAATGTCGGTGCTCTTGGTGTAGGAAGGCGCATCGACCGGCCCGAGGATGTCTTCGGCGCTCACACGGCTCCAGGCCTCGATGCCGCCTTGCTCGATGAGCTTGACGGCCTTGTCGATGATGGCCATGGTGTCGGGGTGCAGCTCGCCGCTGTCCTTGTGCAGGAAAAAGGGCAGAGGCACGCCCCAGCTGCGCTGGCGGCTGATGCACCAGTCGGGCCGGCCGGCGATCATGTCGCGCAAGCGGGCCTTGCCGTTTTCGGGGTAGAAGCTGGTTTGCTCGATGGCGGCCAGCGCGGTCTGGCGCAATGTTTGTGGGGCTTTGTCCTTGGTGAACACGCCCTCGCCTTCGTCCATGCGGATGAACCACTGGGCGGCGGCGCGGTAGATCACCGGCGTCTTGTGGCGCCAGCAATGCGGGTAGCTGTGGCTGATGTCCTGCGTGGCAAACAGTCGGCCGGCGTTTTTCAGCGCTTCGATGACGACGGGCACGGCCTTCCAGATGTTGAGGCCGCCGAACAGCGGGAAATCCGGTGCATAACGACCGTCGCCCTGCACCGGGTTGAGGATGTCGTCGTAAGCCATGCCATGGGCCACGCAGCTGTTGAAGTCGTCCACGCCGTAGGCGGGCGAGGAGTGGACCAGGCCGGTGCCGTCCTCGGCGGTGGCGTAGTCGGCCAGGTAGATGGGGGAGAAGCGGCGGTAGCCCGCATCCACGTCATGCAGCGGATGCTTGAAGTTGATCAGCCCCAGGTTCTTGCCCTGGGTGGTGGCCAATACCTTGCCGGTGAGCTGGTAGCGCTCCATGCACTTGTCCACCAGCACGGCGGCCAGTACCAAGAGACCGCGCTCGGTCTGCACCAACGCGTAGTCCAGTTCGGGATTCAGGTTGAGCGCCTGGTTGGCGGGGATGGTCCAGGCGGTGGTGGTCCAGATCACGGCGAAGGCCGGCTGGTCCAGCTTCGGTAAACCAAAGGCTTGCGCCAGTTTTTCCGGTTCCGCGCATTCAAAGCCCACGTCCAGCGTGCTGCTTTTCTTGTCCTGGTATTCGATCTCGAATTCGGCGAGCGATGACCCGCAGTCGAAGCACCAGTACACGGGCTTCAAGCCACGGTACACAAAACCGCGTTCCATGACGCGCTTGAACACGCGCAACTCGCCGGCTTCGTTGGCGAAATCCATGGTTTTATACGGGTGGTCCCAGTCGCCCAGCACGCCCAGGCGCTTGAAGCCGGCCATCTGCAGCGCAATTTGCTCGTTGGCAAAGGCGCGGCTCTTGGCTTGCATGTCGTCACGACTCAGTTTGCGGCCATGCAGTTTTTCAATCGCGTTCTCGATCGGCAGGCCGTGGCAGTCCCAGCCGGGGACATAGATGGCATCCATGCCCTTGAGCTGGCGTGCCTTGACGATCATGTCCTTGAGGATCTTGTTGACGGCGTGGCCCATGTGGATCTGGCCGTTGGCGTACGGCGGGCCGTCGTGCAGGATGAATTTGGGCGCGTTGCAGCG